>JABDKG010000033.1 GCA_013002305.1 Hellea sp. | reverse complement strand
TCACGCTCAAAGCGATGCGAGGCACGGGACATGTGATCGAGGCGGGATAAGAGCGCCGCATCACGGGCATCTTCCACTTCCCCGCAAAAATATGCCATAAGCGCTTGTTCGACGATTTTCGATTGGCTCATGTCAGGCCGCAAACATTTTGCGACAAGCCGGTCATGCATATTGCGGGGAAGTGGAAGATGCCCGTGATGCGGCGCTCTTATCCCGCCTCGATCACATGTCCCGTGCCTCGCACCGGTTTGAGCGTGACCTTGCCGTTATGTCAGGAGGCTTTTCGTTATTCATCCAGTACTTCCTTACGATGATGCCTGATATCCCCTCGAGTGAGGCGGACGTAAAAGCGACTAAGGGCGAGCTTCTCTATAACGAGTTTTTACTGCGCCTTGGGGATGTCATGTCCTCAGGTGGGCGGACGATTAAAAACGCGCTTGAAGATGTGATGGTAACTGACTCTGACTATGTCAGCGAAGAAGACCTTGCCGCGCTTAAATCAACGGATCAATCGGAGGCCTTCGAATGAGCCTTCGTCATCCCATTTCTCAAACGCGCACACTGGATATGCTGGCCTCGGCTTTTGGCAAGCAAGTCTCGGATGCTTTATCAAATTCGTCCGTCACCGAAATCATGCTCAATCCGGATGGCCACCTTTGGACGGACTGCCATGATCTCGGTAGGTCTAATACGGGGCAGAAAATCTCGCCTGAAGACGCGGAGCGGATCATAAGGTTGGTCGCCAGTTTCAAAGGCGAAGGGGTTGATCGAGACCGACCTTTGGTGAGCGCGGAGCTGCCGGGCGGTGAACGTTTTGAAGGTCTGTTGCCTCCGATTACAACCGCGCCAAGTTTTTCCATTCGAAAGGCAAGTGCAAAGGAATTAGGGCTATCCGATTATGTTGGGGACGGTGTACTCAGCGATGAGCAGGCAAAAGCCGTCCGAAAAGCCGTGCATGCCAAGCTCAATATCCTGATCATTGGCGGGACGGGTAGCGGTAAGACGACACTGGCAAATGCACTTCTTTCAGAAATCGCAACGCTCAATGATCGCATCCTCATTTTGGAAGATACGCGCGAACTTAAATGCGCGGCCCCAGACGTGGTCGCACTTCGCACTTCTGAAAACATCAATATGGCGGCGCTCGTTCGGTCATCCCTGCGTCTTCGGCCCGACCGTATTATCATCGGTGAAGTACGGGGCGCAGAAGCGCTCGATCTTTTAAAGGCGTGGAATACGGGTCATCCCGGCGGAATTGCGACCGTACACGCCAATAGTGCCATGGCCGGGCTCTCACGCATGGAACAATTAATTCTCGAAGCCATTCCGACCGTGCCGCCGGGACTGATAACCGACGCGATTGATGTCCTGGTCTTTATATCCGGTAAAGGATCATCCCGGCGCGTTGAAACCATCGCACGGCTGACCGGCTTTGATGGGCTGAACTATCAGCTCGAATCCATGGCTGAAGCCTGTTCCCCCTCACATCTCAAACTCATCAAAAAGGAGACTTAGATCATGCAAACCATTTTACCCAAACAGAGATATTACCTCGGCGCGGCCCTTGCCGTCGGACTTGGCTTACTCATGTCCGAGCCTGCATTTGCAGCCGGCTCCAACATGCCCTGGGAAGCGCCGCTGACCCAGATACTCCAATCCATTGAAGGGCCGGTCGCAAAGATATTCGGAACGATCGTTATTATCATGACGGGACTGGCTCTGGCCTTTGGCGATACGGGCGGCGGTGTTCGTAAACTAATCCAGATCGTGTTCGGTCTGACGATTGCCTTTACCGCGACCAGCTTCTTCCTGTCGTTCTTTTCCTTCTCCGGCGGCGCGCTCATTTAATGGGGGTACACGACCATATCAAAGGTTTCGCCATCCCGGTACGCCGGTCCCTGACCGAACCGATACTACTCGGCGGCGCACCGCGAAATGTAACCATCGTCAACGGCACGATTGCCGCCGCGCTCGGGCTGGGCTTGCAGCTATGGCCAGTGGGTATCGGCTATTGGCTGACCGCCCATGCGCTCGCCGTGTTCATGGCCAGGCGTGATGAACAATTCCTCGAAGTTCTGATCCGTCACATCCGCCACAAAGGATATCTACAATGCTGAACCTGTCTGAATATCAAAATCGCCCGAAGGCGCTTGCTGACTATCTGCCATGGGCGGCGATCATTGCGCCGGGTGTGGTCTTGAATAAAGACGGCTCGTTCCAGCGAACTCTGGAGTTTAGAGGGCCTGATCTTGGCAGCTCGACGGAAGAAGAACTGGTCGCCGTCTGCGCAAGACTGAACAATACGTTGCGCCGTTTGGGTAGCGCCTGGGCGGTCTACGCCGAAGCCGCGCGTATGCCAGCAGGTCAGTATCCCGAGGCCCATTTCCATAATGAGGCATGCTGGATTGTCGATCAGGAACGCAAGGCAGCATTCGACGAAACCGGACACTATCATGAAAGCCGCTATTTTCTGACCTTGGCTTTCATGCCGCCAGCCGACAAAACTTCGCGAGCTGCAAAGTTTGTCATCGAGACACCGGAGGATGACAGTGAAGAGGCGGCCTCCGATCATCTGTCACGGTTTGTGTCCGAAACAGGCCGCGTGCTGGATATGCTCGAAAGGATCATGCCTGAAGCGCGGTTCTTGGATGACGGCGATACGTTGTCCTATCTGCACAGCACGATTTCGACAGACCGGCAGACGATTAATGTGCCGGACACGCCCGCCTATATCGACGCGCTGATTGGCGATTGTGATCTTGTTGGCGGCCTTACGCCGCGACTTGGCGAAGAAACCCTTCATGTGCTGACCGTCAAAGGCTTTCCCGCGGAAACCACGCCCGGCATTCTCGATGAGCTTAACGCGCTCGGATTTTCCTATCGCTGGATGACGCGCTATTTGCCTCTGGGTAAAAGTGATGCCGCCAAACTGATCACCAAGCAGCGCCGTCAATGGTTTGCCAAGCGCAAGTCGATTGCTTCGCTTCTCAAAGAGTCGCTCTTTAACGAAAGCACAGCCTTGGTCGATACGGACGCTGATAATAAGGCGCTCGACGCAGATGCTGCCTTGCAGGATCTGGGCGGTGACTATGTGGGTTATGGTTATATGACCACGTCGATAGTCGTCTCACACGTCGATCCGAAGATAGCCGAGAACAGGCTTCGGGCCATTGAGCGCATTATCAATAGCCGAGGCTTTGTCACCATCCACGAAAGCGTCGGTGCCGTTGATGCCTGGCTCGGAAGCCTACCGGGCAATCCATATGCCAATGTGCGACTGCCTTTGGTCTCATCCTTAAACCTCGCGCATATCATGCCGCTATCGGCTGTCTGGGCCGGGCCCAAGACAAATACCCATCTTTCGGGGCCACCCTTGTTGATGGCGGCGACCGAAGGGCACACGCCGTTCCGGCTGGTTA
>JABDKG010000016.1 GCA_013002305.1 Hellea sp. | reverse complement strand
TGGCGCATTCCACCGCCGTCTGGGCGTGGAATTCGGCCGGGAACGAGATCTTGAACAGGATGTTTTCCATCACATACGAACCGTAAGGGCGCTGGAACTTGAATGCATTACCCTTGAACAGCACGTCGTAATAACCCCAGGTTTTGGCCGACAGCGCCGACGGGTATCCCATTTCACCGGTCATTGCGATCAGGGCCAAACGCACCCCGCGCGAGGTGGCATCGCCTGCCGCCCAGGATTTGCGCGAACCCGTGTTCGGCGCATGACGATAGGTACGTAAAGCGCAACCGTCGATCCAGGCGTGCGAGACGGCATTGATGATCTGTTCACGCGTGCCACCCAGAATACCCGTGACTACCGCCGTGGTCGCAACCCGCACCAGCAAGACATGATCAAGCCCAACGCGGTTATAGGAATTCTCCAAGGCCAAAACGCCCTGGATCTCATGCGCTTTGATCATCGCCGTGAGCACGTCTTTTACCGTCAGTGGATCACGGCCTTCGGCCACCGCTTTTCGCGACAAATAATCGGCCACGGCCAAAATTCCGCCCAGATTATCCGACGGATGCCCCCACTCGGCCGCCAGCCAGGTGTCGTTAAAATCCAGCCAGCGGATCATGGCGCCAATGTTAAAGGCCGCAAATACCGGATCGAGTTCGTAAGAAGTTCCCGGAACCCGTGCGCCACCTGACATGGTCGCACCCGGGACCACCGGACCCAGCAACTTGGTGCAAGCCGGATAATCCAAGGCCTGAAAACCGCAGGCCAGAGTATCCATCAAACAATAACGAGCGGTGCGATAGGCCTCTTCCGATGCGACCTCATAATCCAATACATAGTCGGCGATGTCGCTTAAGACTTTATCGGGATCGGGACGTTTGGCGGAACGAATATCAAAACTGGACATAATTTTTCTCTTTCATTTGTTTGTAAGTTTTAGTAAATATTTTCCCGAAGTGTAACCTCGCGAAACAAATTCCGCGGCCGAACCGCGGGATGACGAATGTATACTTTTCGTGGTTGATTAACGTTGGTCAGTTATCGCCGATCTATCAGCGCTTATCGATTAACGCTTATTGATTGAGACGTATTTTCTTGGCTCCGGCCCAACATAATCGGCACCAGGACGTATGATGCGATTGTTGTCGCGTTGTTCCATCACGTGCGCCGCCCAACCGGTCACGCGCGACATCACAAAGATCGGGGTAAACAATTTAGTGGGTATGCCCATGAAGTGATAGGCCGAGGCATGGAAAAAATCGGCATTGGCAAACATTTTCTTTTCATCCCACATGGTTTTTTCCACGGCTTCAGAAACTGCATACAAGACTTTGTCACCTACGTCTTTGGCGAGTTTTTCGGACCAGGTTTTAATAATGTCATTACGCGGGTCACGCAGGCGATAGACCGCATGTCCGAAACCCATGATCTTCTCTTTTCGCGATAACATGGCCAATATGTCTTGCACGGCCTCATCCGCTGAAGTGTATTTCTCGATCATTTCCATGGCCGCTTCATTGGCGCCACCGTGTAATGGGCCGCGTAAAGAGCCGATCGCACCGGTGATACAGGAATGCATATCCGATAAAGTTGAGGCGCACACACGTGCGGTGAATGTTGAAGCATTGAATTCGTGTTCGGCGTACAGTATTAACGAGACATCCATTACCCGCGCGTGCAAGTCATTGGGCTTTTCGCCTTTCAGCATATGTAAAAAATGCCCGCCAATGGAGTCGTCATCGGTTGCGGTTTCAATACGCACTCCATCGTGTGAATAGCGATACCAGTAGGTCACGATGGATGGCAATACGGCCAGCAAGCGATCAGCAATTTCCTGTTGTCTGGAAAAATCGCCCTCAGGTTCCACATTGCCCAAGAACGAAACCCCGGTACGCATCACGTCCATGGGATGGGCATCTGCCGGGATTCTTTCCAGCACTTCTTTAAGCGCTTGTGGCAAGCCGCGTAAAGATTTGAGTTTGTTTTGATAGGCTTCAAGCTCAGCCTTACTCGGCAATTCGCCTTTCAGGATCATGTAAGCGACTTCGGCAAAACTCGCGTTCTCGGCCAGATCCTCTACGTCGTAACCCCGATATTTAAGGGCTTTGCCCTCATGCCCGACCGTGCAAATGGCCGTTTCGCCTGCGGACTGTCCACGTAAGCCAGCGCCGGTATTCTTTTTTGTGTTAGTCATATTGATAAACCTTATTAAAAACTATTAATTTTTTTCCTGACTGAATAATTCATCGAGTTTTTGTTCGTACTCGTGATAACCCAAATGGTCGTACAGTTCATCGCGAGTTTGCATGATGTCGATGACGTCTCGTTGGTGACCATTATTCAAAATGGATTCGTACACACTGATGGCGCCTTTGTTCATGGCGCGGTATGCCCCGCAACAATACAATACGATATCCACACCCACATCGCCCAGCTCGGGGGTACTGAACAAGGGCGTTTTACCAAATTCGGTGATATTGGCGAGTATGGGAACATCCACGGCAGAACGGAATTGTTTGTACATGTCCAATTCATAAATTGCCTCAGGAAACAACATATCAGCGCCAGCATCAATATACGCTTGGGCACGTTCAATTGCTGAATCCAGACCTTCCGAGGCGATCGCGTCGGTGCGCGCCATGATCACAAAACTCTCGTCCGTGCGGGCATCAACGGCGGCTTTGATGCGATCCACCATTTCCTGTGTTGACACAATGGCTTTGCCCGGACGATGGCCACAGCGTTTTTGTGCGACCTGGTCTTCAATATGACAACCGGCCGCTCCGGCCTTGGTCATGGCGCGCACGGTACGGGCAATATTGAACGCGCCACCAAAACCGGTGTCGGCGTCCACTAGTAGAGGCAAATCACATACGTCGGTGATACGACGTATATCGATCAATACGTCTTCCAGATTGCTTATCCCGAGATCGGGCATCCCCAGAGAATTTGCGGCTACCCCACCTCCGGACAGATAAATGGCCTTATGACCCACATTTTGGGCCATGCGTGCAGCAAAAGCGGTGATGGCACCAACGACTTGCAAGGGGGCTTGATTGGCCACTAATTGTCGAAATTTATAACCGGGAGTATTCACGTAAGTATCCGTAATTTAATTGTGCGAATGGATCGTAACAAGAAAATCTATTCTTTAGTTATAGATGTAGTGTTAATCCAGTATTTGGCTGGGAATTATAACGATTTTTGACCTGAAATTTTAAACCCTCATTAGAAGTAGGATTAAGCCTATAGTCTGGTTATTTAAAATCAATGGTTTCTGAATGGCTCACTACGGCGTCTAATAAGAGAAGTTTGGGCAAAATCTGTATAATTCGCGTCTTATTCAATTTGGCCAATTTGCGTCAGATCACAAATTTTTATTAGTAACGGACACTCAATGAGCCACCTAACCCATCTTGAACGACTGGAAGCAGAAAGCATTCACATAATACGCGAAGTTGCCGCGGAATGTGAAAACCCGGTCATGCTCTATTCTGTCGGTAAAGACAGTTCAGTCATGCTGCATCTGGCGCAAAAAGCCTTTTATCCATCGGCACCACCATTTCCACTGATGCATGTGGATACTATGTGGAAATTCAGCGAAATGATCGAATTTCGGGATCGGCGTGCCAAAGAAGTAGGCATGGACTTGATCGTGCATATTAACCCGGAAGGCAAGCGCGATAATGTCGGGCCCTTTACCCATGGCTCGGCGATACATACCGATATCATGAAAACCCAGGGTCTGAAGCAGGCACTGGACAAATACAAATTCGATGCAGCCTTTGGTGGCGCACGCCGCGACGAAGAAAAATCTCGGGCCAAAGAACGCATTTTCTCATTCCGAACAGAACAGCATCGCTGGGATGCCAAAAATCAACGTCCTGAATTGTGGAACATATTCAATACCCGCGTACATAAGGGCGAGAGCATGCGCGTGTTCCCGATGTCTAACTGGACCGAGTTGGATATCTGGCAATATATTTACAAAGAAAACATTGAAATTCCGAGTTTATATCTTGCCGCCAAACGCCCGGTTGTCGAGAAAGACGGAGTCCTTATTTTGGTGGACGACGGTCGTATGCCTATCGGTAAAGACGAAGTCATCATGGACAAAATGGTTCGTTTCCGTACTTTGGGCTGTTATCCGCTCACTGGGGCAGTAGAATCTGAAGCTACAACATTACCTGAAGTTATTCAGGAAATGCTCCTCACCACAACCTCGGAACGCCAAGGCAGGGTCATTGATTCCGATGCCGGCGCGTCTATGGAAAAGAAAAAAGAAGAGGGGTATTTCTAATGGCCCATCATGACGAACTCATTGCCAAAGACATACACGCCTATCTAAGCGCCCAGGAAAATAAAAGTTTTTTACGTTTTATCACTTGCGGCTCAGTGGATGATGGCAAGTCCACCTTGATCGGGCGCCTGCTCTACGATTCCAAACTCATCTATGAAGATCAGCTTGCCAGTATTGAATCTGACAGCAAGAAGTCCGGGACCCAGGGCGATAACATCGATCTGGCTTTATTGGTGGATGGTCTAGCGGCAGAACGTGAACAAGGCATAACCATTGATGTGGCGTATCGATTTTTCTCCACCGATAAACGCAAATTCATTGTGGCCGATACACCCGGACACGAACAATACACCCGCAATATGGCTACGGGTGCTTCGACGGCGGACGTGGCGATATTATTGATTGATGCCCGACACGGCGTTCAAGTACAAACCCGTCGACACGCCTATATTGCCTCCTTACTTGGCATCAAACATGTGGTCTGTGCGATTAATAAAATGGACTTGATGGATTTTTCCGAACAGGTTTATAAGGAGATCGAAAAAGATTTTCGTGAATTTTCCAAAGACCTCGGTTTTATCGATATCACTTGCATTCCGATGTCGGCTTTGGATGGTGATAATGTCACGACCCGCTCTGAACGAAGTGCATGGTATTCCGGTCCCGCATTATTGGGATACTTGGAAACCGTTGATGTTGATAATGACACCAAAGGAGCGCCTTTCAGACTACCGGTGCAATGGGTCAACCGACCCAATCTGAATTTCCGTGGCTTTTCCGGCACCATCGCCTCGGGCGTGATAAGCATAGGCGACGAGGTCATTGTATTGCCTTCAGGCAAGCGCTCAAGCGTTAAAGAGATTGTGACCTTTGATGGCAAACCCGATTCAGCGATTGAAGATCAGGCAGTTACGTTGACCCTGCATGACGAGATTGATGTTTCGCGTGGCGACATTATCTGCAGCAAAGATCACCCGGCCGAGCAATCCGACCAGTTTATGGCGCACATCCTATGGATGACGGAAAAAGAACTGTACCCGGGTCGCCAGTATTTACTTAAAACCAATAACAAAACTGTTCTGGCCAGCGTAACCCGCCTAAAACACAAAGTGAATGTGAATGATTTATCGCTTGAGCCGGGGGCAACCCTGGAATTGAATGAAGTCGGAGTGTGCAATATTTCCTTATCCGCACCCATCGCTTTTGATGCGTATAAGCACAACCGTCACACCGGCAGTTTTATTTTGATAGACCGTTTGAGTCATGCCACGGTCGGCATGGGTTTACTCGACATTTCCTTGCGACGAGCAGACAATGTGGTTTGGCAAGACCTCGAGCTTGACAAAACTCAACGCGCTGCACTCAAACACCAGAAACCGGCCGTGTTGTGGTTCACGGGTTTATCAGGCTCCGGCAAATCGACTATCGCTAACCTGGTTGAAAAAATACTTTATGACATGGGACGCCACACGTATATTCTGGATGGTGATAATGTCCGTCATGGCTTGAGCAAAGACCTTGGATTCACCAATGCCGACCGGGTTGAGAATATTCGGCGTGTCTCGGAAACGGCCAAGTTGATGACGCGTGCCGGGTTGATTGCATTGGTCGCGTTTATTTCCCCTTTCCGGGCCGAACGCCAGATCGCCCGCTCCTTGATGGACGAAGGTGAATTTATCGAGATCTATGTGAATACGCCATTAGAGGTCGCGGAAGCCCGTGATGTTAAAGGCCTTTATGCCAAGGCGCGGGCTGGCAAGATAAAAAACTTTACCGGCATCGATTCAGAGTATCAGGAACCTTTGAACCCTGAGATCACCTTGAATACTGTCGACCAAAGTCCGGCTGAAGCCGCGCAACAAATTGTTACCTATTTAAAAAATAACGGTTATCTGGAAACAGACAAAATTTAAACCAGCGTTGTTTGTGCCCAATGCATTAATCCGGCGGCATTAA
>JABDKG010000007.1 GCA_013002305.1 Hellea sp. | reverse complement strand
TTTTTAAGACCAAGAGAGATAAAATGGCCTATCGTTCCGACACTGTCACTAAAGGTAATCTGGCGGCCGCCGCGCGCGCTTTGTTTCAGGCTGGCGGGGTGAAAAACTCTGACTTTGGCAAGCCGCTGATCGCGGTAGCGAATAGCTTTACGGAATTCGTGCCCGGCCATGTGCATCTCAACGGCGTTGGCCGATTGGTTTCCGAAGCGATTTGGGAAGCGGGCGGTATAGCCCGTGAGTTCAATACCATCGCTGTCGATGACGGGATCGCCATGGGCCATGACGGTATGCTTTATTCATTGCCGAGCCGGGAACTGATCGCTGACTCCATCGAATATATGGTCAACGCTCACTGCGCCGATGCCATGATCTGTATTTCCAATTGTGATAAAATCACGCCTGGTATGATGATTGCGGCAATGCGGCTCAATATCCCGACAATTTTTGTATCCGGCGGACCAATGGAAGCCGGGCGCGTCAAAGTAGACGGCACGACCCACCGCCTCGATTTGACCGATGCTTTTGTGACGATGACCAATCCGGGCCACCTCGGCGCCAAAGAGCTTGAAGTTGAAGGCAATGCCTGTCCGACCTGCGGATCGTGTTCCGGCATGTTTACCGCCAATTCCATGAATTGTCTTGCTGAGGCATTGGGCCTCGCTTTGCCGGGCAACGGCTCGCTTCTGGCAACCCATATGGGCCGCAAAGACCTGTTTGTGCGTGCGGCGAAGCAAATCGTCGCCATGACCAAAGATCACTACGAAGGCGGGAATGAGAAAGTCCTGCCGCGGGCGATTGCGACACGCCATGCATTCATGAACGCTATGACCATGGATATCGCCATGGGCGGCTCGACCAATACAATCCTGCATCTGCTCGCGATAGCCTATGAAGCGGGTGTGGATTTTACGATGGAAGATATCGACAAGCTTTCGCGCCGTGTGCCGTATCTTTGCAAAGTTGCTCCCGCGACCAATGATTATTTCATGGAAGACGTACACCGCGCCGGCGGCGTAATCGCGATTTTGGGCGAGCTTGATCGGGCAGGGCTCCTAGATTCTTCCGTCAATCATCTTGCGGCCATGACAGGTAATATGGGCGATGTATTATCTGAATGGGACATTATGCAAACTGAGGACCAGGCCGTGAAAGATTATTACAGCGCTGACGCATCAGGTATTACCGGCGCGCAGGCCTATTCCCACGATACTAAAGGCGAACTTGATATGGACCGCGCTGGCGGCTGTCTGCGCGATTTGGATCATGCCCACAGCCAAGAAGGCGGTCTTGCCGTCCTATTTGGCAATCTCGCCGAAAAAGGCTGCATCGTCAAAACAGGCGCCGTCAAAGAACATATGTTGACCTTCGAAGGCCGCGCCCGCGTGTTTGATAGTCAAGACACCGCGATTAAAGCCATTGGCTCGCGCCAGATTGAAAAAGGCGACGTCGTCGTTATCCGGTATGAAGGTCCCAAAGGCGGACCCGGCATGCAGGAAATGCTCACGCCCACGTCAATGCTTAAAGGCATGCAGCTTGATACTCACTGCGCTCTAATCACAGATGGACGTTTCTCTGGCGGCACGTCAGGCCTATCCATTGGACATTGTTCGCCCGAAGCGGCGGCCGGCGGCGGGTTGGCACTTGTCGAAGAGGGCGATACGATCAAAATTGATATTCCAAACCGCTCGATCGAGCTGGATGTTTCAGATACGGATTTGGCGGCGCGGCGTACAGCGCTTGAGGCCGGGCATGGTTATAAGCCGACAGAGAAACGAACACGCAATATCACAACCGCTTTGCGCGCCTATGCGGGATACGCCGCGAGCGCGGATATGGGCGGCGTGAGGATTTTGCCGGAATAATTCCATGAAAAAACGAATCATTGCGGTTGTCGCATTTCTCGCCCTCATCGTTGCGATCTTCGGACTGCCACCTTTTAGCGGTGGTCCGAGTGGTAAATATCTATCTGATGCAGAAATTTCCAATTTCCAAAACGGCGTTCACCGCCAAAGTAACGGGACGTATGAAGTCTCCGCGTTTACGCCTATGCCCGGCGTCGATGCGAAAATGGTACGCTGGTGGTTTGCGGATTATATGCAAACAACAGAACACTATCAGCGCTGGTACCCTGGGGCTCATGTCTGGATGGATTGGGAAAACAAAGTGCCGGGCGAATATGTCGGCGCGAGTCACCTTGTTCATGAATATATTGGTGATGAGCTCATGAAGTTGAGGATTCAGTTTGTACCGCATGAAGAAATCCTCGGCGACATCAAATTGAAAACTGATGATGTGGCCGTTTGCGCTCGGGTCGGGTTGCTAGAGAAACCCGTAAATGTTGCCAAAATGTGTCATATCATCCGCAATAATGATGCGGGTGCGGTGATGCTCAGCCGCTTCTGGATGGGGCAGGTGCAGAAGCGCGACAGAAATCAAACTGTTGGCTCGATTGAGGGCATAATCGGAAACACTTATCTGGCGCGTAAGGTCGCGATTCGTCAGCAAAACGCGATTGACCTTAAGGATCACGCGTTACAGGAAATGGGTATCCTAGCCGGGTTTTTACCTGAATTATATGAGAATGAAATCAGCGAGTAAGGGTACCTTATTTTCAATTTCACTTGACTTTCCGAACGCCGTTCGGAAATATGCGTAAACTCACAAAAGGGGAGAGTTTGTGCGCCGTTTTTTCCTGATTTTAAGCCTGATAATTTTTGCTCTGGCAATGTTTACAGTGGTAAAAACAGTTGATTTTGGCCCGCCGCCGCCGCGTCCTGATTTGGACCTGCCTGTAGCGCCGCACATGAAAGACCCAAGTTCAGCGCGGCTCGATATGAATTTTCAGTCCAAAAACCCCTTTTTGGCTGACGGAGTCAATCCCTTGCCGCACGGTGATCCGGCGCAGCAGGATTCAACACCGACCCCCGGACCAATGGATAAAACCCGCCAATTGGCAGAAGAAGAAATCACTTATAGATTTCTCGGACCGGGCTATTTCGGGATTTATACGTCGGGCGAATATGACAATGGCAAGCGCGTACTCTGGGCCAATGGTGTCAACGGCATCTACAAGCTCGACGAAGAGACCTACAAAATTATTGATCATATCCCGTCTGACGTAGCCGATAAATATACGGAAAAATGGGCGAATAAAATTACGCGCAAGCTGGATAAGAATAATAGCGGAACCGCGTTCTTCACAGCGATGAAAGCGCTCAAGCCGCTCAAAAGTCTGTCCGGTATTTATGCCATGGTCGGCTCCAATGGCTGGTTCTATTTTGCCAATAAAGATGGTTCAATCGTGGCATATGGCGACGCCATTGAGGGTGATCCAAACTCCAAAATCGTCGAGAAAGCCCGGTTCCAAATGCCCGAAGGTGAAGCGGGGGCGAGTGTCGGGATCAATATGACCTATGATGGCTGGATTGTATTTCCGACGGAGGACGGAATAATGGTGGCGGTTTCCATGGATCTTTCACAATATCGATCTATTGCGATGAAGCATCGGGACGACGAGGACATTTCCACCCACGGAACCGGTTATGGCTGGGTCCGCAATGCTAATGCTGTTGATGAAGACGGCGGAATTTATGTGGTGTCGCGAAATCACATGCACAAAATAATTTGGGACGGCAATCAACTTTCAACGGACGAAGCTGACGGTGCTTGGACAGCGCAATACAGAAATGGCTGGGGTGAAGGTAGCGGCGCAACGCCTAGCCTGATGGGATTTGGAGAAGAAGATCGTTTTGTCGTCATCACTGATGGGGATTACCGGATGAATGTCACCTTGTTTTGGCGCGACGACATTCCGGAAAATTGGAAGCAGCTGGAAGGCGCACCATCTCGCCGGATTGCCGGTCAGGCGCCCGTCACCATGGGTGAGCTTAAAGTTCAGGAGATACAGTCGGAGCAATCCAATATTGTTGCGGGTTACGGCGTATTCGTGGTGAATAATACGCCACGCAATACGCCTTTTTATCTGCCCAAAGAAGGGGTTGGTCGCGGCCTGACGATCGGACCATTTGGCAATAATCCTAAATATCAGCCTTACGGAATTCAGAAATTTAACTGGAACGAAAAAGAGCGCCGCCTTGAGGAAGCTTGGGCAAATGAAACGATCAGTTCACCCAATGGGGTGCCTTGGGTTAGCACTGGTTCCGGGCAAGTCTATTTTATCGGCGCGCGCGACAATTTATGGACGCTCGAGGCCGTTGATTGGCTGACAGGAGAGCCGACCTTCCACTACATAATCGGCGGCCAAAAATATAATAGTGAGTTTTCGGGACCAGCGATCGATGAAAAAGGCCGGATGTTTTACGGGACAATGTTCGGACGCGCCCGCATTGACGCCACGGGTCCGCGCTAGCTAGAGTTCGAAAATATAAAAAAGGTTTGGGAATGGAAAATCATGAAGTTGATGTGCTCGTCATTGGATCAGGCGCGGGCGGCCTAACGGCGGCGATCACAGCCCATGAATATGGCGGCGATGTTTTGGTCGTTGAAAAGTCCGGCGAATATGGCGGAACTTCTGCAACATCTGGCGGCGGTATTTGGATCCCTTGCAACCACCTCATGGAAAAGCACGGCGAAAGCGACACGCGCGATGCGGCCTTGACCTACATGAAAGAATGTATCGGTGATGATGTCACCGAAGAACGCATGGCCGCATTCGTCGATAATGCGCCGAAAATGCTCAAATCCACGGAAGACAAGTCCGATGTCAAATATATCGCAACACCTTATGCTGATTATTTTCCGGATAAGCCGGGCGGCAAAGATGGATGGCGGACGCTTGATCCAGTGCCATTTAATGCTGGTAAACTTGGCAAAACATTCATGAAGCTTCGCGGACCGCATCCGCAAACGATTTTTGGCGGCTTTACGATTACCATCCCGGAAGCCTCCCGTCTGATCACCCGGGCCAAGGGCTGGCAGTTTATCATAATGAAGCAAATGATCTTGTATCGCCTTGATATACCGATGCGGATGAGGACCAAAAAACACCGACGCCTAACGGCAGGTAATGCACTCGTGGGACGCTGTCTCAAAACGATGAAAAAACGCGGGATAAAATCCTGGCTCAATGCCGGTATGAAGTCCTTGATCGAAACGGATGGCCGCGTAACCGGCGCTATTGTCGAGAAAGACGGCGTAGACGTCAGAGTGAACGCAAAACGCGGCGTAATCCTTGCGGCCGGCGGCTTTGAGAGTAACTCTGAAATGCGCGAAAAATATCTACCGGGGCCGACAGATATTGCTTGGTCAGCGACGCCGGGAACCAATATGGGCGACGCCCACCGGGCGGCTGAAGACGTCGGCGCCAACTTGACATTGATGGACGGAGCATGGTGGGGGCCATCTGTGCGCGTACCCGGGTCCGACCGATCTATGGTTATGTTTGCCGAGCGTGCCCTGCCGGGCGTCTATATCGTCAATGGTAAGGGCGAGCGTTTCCTCAATGAAGGCGCATCTTATGACGCGGTTGGCAAGCAAATGCAGGCTCACCCCAATGATAGCTGGGTCGTGTTTGATGGCCGCGTTCGTAAGCGCTACGCCGTTGGTCCGCTCTATCCGGGATCGGTCTTCCCGGACAGTAAATGGCCTCAGTCATTCCATGAGATTATCTACAAAGCCGATACGCTGGAAG
>JABDKG010000088.1 GCA_013002305.1 Hellea sp. | reverse complement strand
AAATACCGTCTGTCTCGAGTTCCTGATGGGCGTAACCAACTTGCAAAGACCAGTTCTCGTTGATCTCCTTTAATGCAGAAACGCGAAAACCGAAATATTGGGCATCGTTCTGATTTTTCTCTTCAATCGCAATAGCATCGATTGCGTTTAGCGCCGAGGTATCAGCTCCGGCGTCAAAACCGGCACGGGCACCAACAAGCGTGCCATTATCGCGCGTTGCATTCGCAGAACGATAGCGAGCCGAAGCGCGCATGTTGAGCGTTCCGGCAACGGCGTCTGTCCAGCCGCCTTGGCGGTCAGCATAGATAACGGCCCGTAAAGCCAAATCATCGCCTACTGGAACATTGTAGACCGCTTCACCCTTAAAGCTAGCATCGCCGCCTTTGGTGTAAGATGTTCCAAGCGTAAACCCGGCTTCTTCAACGCCGATCCTAGGCTTATTCGTAATCATCCGGACGGTACCGGCCTGTGAACTGGCACCAAATAGCGTACCTTGTGGTCCTGAAAGAACTTCGACGCGTTCAAGGTCGGCTGCGTAAACATCGAGGTTACGTCCAGGCTGAACCAGAGGCTGTTCATCAAGATAGAACGCTACGTTTGGCGCCAGGCCTGCTACACCCGCGATCGATGTTGCTGGCGTTGTCGACGCAAGGCCGCGAATATAAATCGTATTGTTACCGGGGCCCGCACCACCTGAAGTCACGCCAGGGAGCTGAACGAGGTAATCGGTGAAGACGTCGACGCGTAATTCTTCAAGCGTATCTTCACCTAAAGCGGAAACGGCAATCGGAATATCAGCAGCGCTTTGGGTCCGTTTGGTCGCTGTCACGAAGATTTCATCTTCGAGCTGCGCATGTGCTGGTAGAGCTATCGCCAGAGCTAAAGTGCCCAATGCCGAATAGGTCAATAAACGATTTCTTTGCATTTAAGTTCCCCTTTATTGCAAAAAGGCGAGAGTTGATCTCCCGCCGGATTAAGTTGGAATTCTTATTCCACTTTGATGGGCATATATAAAGACCCAGAAAGAATGCTTATGTTCAAATTCAAATAGACCATCGCGAATGATTGCCTTCAAAGACTTGCTATTTTACTGTAATTATTACGTTTTTTGTGACCCAACATGCCCAATATCAATATCCCTTATAGTATCGCCGATTGCGGTTTTTTCTGCAATCGCGACAAATAAGTCACACAATACGATTTATCCAAGTATGCGCACTGCTTTATTGAGTCGGTTTGCGTTGAATCAGGTCCTTCACAAGGGAAATCCCCATTAGGGCAACGACGACTGAAAAAGGTAAAGCGCCAATAAGCATCGCCGCTCGAAGTGCGTTCAATCCCCCGGCGACCAGCAAGGTTCCTACTACAAGCGCCAATAACCCGCCCCAGAAAATAATGTGCTTGAGCAGTCGGCGTGTTGATCTTCCGCCTGATGCAATCGTCGTTATCACCAAAATCGCTGAGTCAGCCGACGTGACCAGATAGGTAATCAACAATATCACAACAATCGCAGACATCAGCAGGGCGCCAATCGAACCACTGCTCAGGATTGTATTGATGGTTTCAAACAACATATCCGAGAGATTGGCATTCAGAATGGCGCCATCTGCGCCTTGATTAAGCTCCGCGAATATTGCGCTGCCGCCCGCCAGCGCAAACCAGACCAGACACATCAGAGCCGGCGCAAACATGGCCCCTAAAACAAATTCCCGGATGGACCTTCCCCGCGAAACGCGCGCCAGAAACAGACCAACAAATGGGGCAAACGCTATCCACCACGCCCAATAGAGAATTGTCCACGGACCCTGCCACGCGGTTAACTCGCACATCTTATCGAGGCACTCTGTTGTGCCGTCACTGGCAACAGTAGATGCCCCGTCGCTATAGACCGTCAAGCTCATTGACGGAAGCGCGATAACGTAATCCCAAATCGCGATGAAATAATGTTTGAACGCAAATAATAAAGCCCCGGAGCCTATGCCGAACACAGCGAAAAATAAGAGCAAAAAGAGCGACAATCCCATATTGATATTGGACAACCATTTAATCCCTTTGCCGACACCGGATATCGCCGAAAGCGTTGAGGCAACGGCGATAATTGCTAGGCACATAAGGACCGCGAGATTTGTCGGATCCGAGCCGCCTTTCGGCACAATCCAGTCGGCACCGGTGACGTTGTGAAGACCAAACGCAAACTGCTTGACGCCCAGTGCAATTGTATATCCGACACCTGTAATTGTCGCGATTATGGCTGTTATATCAACGGCATGCCCCAAGGGTCCAGATAGGGATTTACCAAATAAAGGGGTTAGGCCTGACCTGATCGTCAAAGGCATTTTTCGATTATATGCAAAATAGGCAAGCCCAAGCCCAACAAGGCCATAAATACCCCATGCCGTAAGGCCGTAATGCAATAAGGTCCACTTGAATGCAGGCCGGACATTGCTCTCACTTATTCCTTGCGCGGTCCCTTTAATGACATCCGGATTGTCCATGAAGTGATAAATCGGTTCTCCGACCGCATAGGTGAGCATGCCAACTCCAAGCCCGGCACCAAACATCATCGAAAACCAGGAAAACCTTGAAAACTCCGGTTTCTCATCCGGTCCGCCGAGCTTTATGCGGGCCGCTTTTGGCCAAACAGCAAGGGAGAGGCAAATAATTAAATAAAAGGCGGAAACATATAGGTACCAGCCGCCGAAATTATTGTTAAATCCGCCTTGGATTTTTCCCAAAATATGGGCAGCCTGATTGACAATTTTTTCGTCATCCGTGCCCGGATTCAACGTGACATCCTTAGCAACCGCCACCCACAAAAGAAACAGTCCGGCAATCGCGATCGAAATGATCGAGACATATTTATTCAGGCCTTTGAAAAACCCTGAATTTTCTACGGCAATGACCGGGCCAGCGACAATTTGTTCGTCAGACATTTATTCCCCTAAATTTTGTTTTGACGTTTCTTGTCATAAACGTGCGGGATAAGTCTACGTCAATTTTCAGGAATAATTAGACTAGAAGCAGACCTAATAGTGAAGCAGTCAGCAAACACTATAAACATAGACCGCATGTTTGATATTCGGATCACCGCTGGGCATTGAAACAAAGGGCTCTGTTTCAAATAATAATGTCCACTGTCCTGCAGAGCTCAGAGCATGGCGTTTGTCATGGTAAGGCTGTGTCCGTACATTAATATGACCATGGGTTGACCAAATCACGAGGCCACCCTGCTTAGTCACACGAATGAATTCGTCGAGACTCTCGGGCGGTGCATTGCCGGGCGCAAGGGCGCCGATCGCGTAAGTCACTGGAAAATGATCATCGGGAAAATCGAGCGGATTGCCCAGGGCCATTTGCTGAAGGCTCGTATAAACGCCGCGTTCGGCCGCGATTGCCAGCATGCCATCGGAAATATCAATGCCGTGAAACCCGTCATAACCCATCATTTTGAGCGCCAAAGTATGCATACCCGTTCCGCAGGCCGCATCTAGAACCGCCGCATTATTCAAAGGAACATGCTTAGCGAACACACAGGCCCCAACGTAAGGAAGTTGGATGCCAAACTCTGTTACATCCTGATCATAGGTCTCGGCCCAATCATTATAGGCGTCGCGCCGGTCTTTATCCGTCTTAGCGGCATATACTTTTTCAAGTTTCGGATTGGTACTATGCCCCATTTCGCCTCCTAAGCGGTAAAGCCGCCATCGATACGCAGAATAGACCCTGTTATGTGCCG
>JABDKG010000058.1 GCA_013002305.1 Hellea sp. | reverse complement strand
TATGGCCCCTCTTGGGGGCTGGCTATGAAGGGTTTGTCAATTGGGAATCCGGCGGCCTTTGGCTTTCGGATTCATGGGCAAGACCTTCGACAGATCGGCCGGGATACCGGGCCGATGGTCCATATCTCAGCGCCCCCCGGGGCAATGGTCGTATCTGAGAAGCGCTCTGTCCCACATCCAGGGCGCTTCGCCGACATTCGCGCGCACGACTGGCTCTTGACCCTCACCCCCAAGCCGATATGGTTTTTCGATGCAGTCTGATTTTTTTGATGCCTCGCAGGGCGGAGACCCGGCCTATTTTCAACATTTGATTTGGTATTTCAGTCATCCGGAAACCTGGCTGATGTTTTTAAAGTGGGCCGTGATCCTTGTTGCGGTCATCCTGATTGGACGGCGTCTGTTTGAGCGGCGGCGCATGATGCTGCTCATGGTGTTCCTGGTCGCGGTGGCGGCCGGACTATATTATAATTTTCATGTCATGAAGCAGGCCCATCAGCTTTTTATTGAAGGCCGGGGGCATGAAGCCGTTTCCCTACGAATATTAAATTGGGCGACTTTGTTTCTCGCTTTCGCGGCGGCCGCCTGGATAATAATTTTGCGGGTTAAAAAACGCAGCTAAAGCGCCGCCGCTTGCGCGCGTTTAAGCGCGGCCTCGGCTGCTTGAACCTCATCGAGTTGATAAAGCGGATTCCAGACATAATTATGGGCAGGTACCGACACGCCGGCATGGGCGAGCAGGAGCTGATCAAGGCGCTCAAGCGCGCTTCGTAGCCCGGTCTCCTGACGGCCTGAAATCATATCATAATAATTGCGAAGATCGCTTTCCCCTGTCGCATTCATACCTCCCGGGCTCTGTCCGAGAAGTTTGGTCACGGGCATGCGCGCCGCAGCGGCAACAAGTTCGAGCCGTTGCTGAATGAGCTCGGGCAAATAGGCGAAATTGACCTGTTTGCGATCCCACTCCTCCGAAGAACTATCGATCAATGTCACGCCCAATATGGATTTAAGCGCGAGCCCCTCCGTGTAGCGTTTCTGCAGGCTCTCAATCCCGTCGGCTGTCGACAGGGTACTGGCCAGATCGCGGACCTTAATGACATCCAGCTTGGCCTCTCCGACCAGAGCCTGCGCGTGCGCCAGAATGACTTCGGCGTCGATAATCGGCTGGTGGCAGTGCTGCAGCACGCTTTGCCCGCCAAATAAATGGTCAGGCTCGGTCGCGCCGCGAAACCAGATCAGGCGGGAACTGTGGATACGGATTTTATGTCCGCTCCGGCCATGATGCGCGCCAATTATCCTGCCGGGATCATAGTCATAATGAGAAAAACCGCCAAAATTTGCACTGGCAAGATCGGTCACCGGATCGGCGCCGACCAGTTCTGAGCCCTTGAACACATGCAAATAGTCCATCGCGCCTTGGGCCAGATTACCGGTAAGCGGCGACGCGGCATTGCTACCGGTCCCGACATAGATCGCCGCCTGCCCCGTTAACCGTGCCAGCTGTACGGCATTGTGAACCTTTCCGCGCAGGCGCAAGGACCGCTCTGCGTCCGAAATGAGTTCTATCGCCGTCTCGTCCTCCTGCCAGCTACGCCAGGCCCGCGTCATATCGTGGGCCGGCTCGTCGACAATCGCCCGCGCCATCCAGGATGAACGGTAAAGATTGACGGCCTGTTCCGGGCTTAGGGTTTGAAATGCGAGCTCCGCGCCGGCAGTTTTGTCGAAGGCAGGATTCCCTACCCCGCTCGCCAATTTGACGAGTTGGTCTGTTATTTTCATAGTGTTTCTTTTACTATTTCCGGATGAAAGCTCACGATTTGGCGTTTTTATTCCTATACAAATCTGTCATGCTCATGCCTCGACTGCTCATTTCCGTGATGGCGTCAATTGTGGGGTCGACTTGATCATCGTGGACGCCCTTGGGGAATGACAGGAGCTCGACCTCATATTCGCCGTACCAGTCGGCTTTTTTCGGGACATGGACGATACCGTTATTCATCGTCGGCGCGACATTCCGGGCGCGGGTGATTTTATCACGGTGTCGCGGGATCGCCCGAACCGGAACGCGGTGGCGATTGAGGTGCTGGATCAGCGACGTGCCGGAGACTTTATCTTCAATCGCCATGGCCCGGAGCTGGCCCATCCGAACCGGCTGGCCGATACTGGCATGTTTGTCCCAGAATTTTAGCGCGACCTCTATCAGGTCCGGCTCTTCCCAGCGTCCCCGGATCTGATCGAGCAAATATAATTTGTTGCCGGCATGCTCTTTGCCCCAGCATTGAAAGACCGAATAATCATGTTCCTGCCCGGTTTTTTGCGCCGTATCGGCGAAGATCATCCGATATTCCAGATCCGGATGAATTTTATAGTCATGCAGCCAGCTTTTCTTGAATAGAGCGCCGCCGCGCACAGACGGACGCTGCATATATTGGGCCGCGAATGTATAACTATCGAGCCTGAGCTTATGAATATGATCCGGCCCGTGCTTGCCTGGCCAGAGCGGCCCCGCTTCCAGACCGTGTTCCAGCGCCCGGCCATGGCTGTAACGTTTTTGCCCGCCCCGTTCGATCAGGACCGGCAGACAGAGATGGTCCCAGATATCGCCGCTGCCGCCGCGCAGCAAATAGCCGCTGAGATCATCGCGGTGCAGCCGCTGCATGATCACGATCACGGGAATATCCTCGCGCGCCAGACGGGACTTAAACGTCGTATCCCAGCGCCGGTTGACGTTGGAACGGGCCAGCAGCCGCTCGGCATCATCAGGCTTGAGCGGATCATCAATGATCAGCGCGCCGGTAAAGCCCGCCTCCATGCGGCCCGCGCGAAATCCGGTAATAGCGCCGCCGGCGGGACGGGCCAGAAATCCGCCGCCCTGCCGTGTCTTCCACAGACCTTTAGCTCTGGCATCGGGGCGCAGGGCGATATTCCAAAGCGCCTGATATTCCGGGCTCAGGACCGTGTCTTTGATAGCCATGGAATTGTCGCTGACCAGACTTTCCGAATAGCTCGCATGAATAAAGCGCGCCTTGGGATTAAGCGCCAGACCGCGCGCGACAAAATCAATCACGCACATCTGGGTCTTGGTATATCCCGGCGGAATATTGATCAGAAGGCGGGTGATTTTGCCCGCAAAAACGTCGTTTAACGCGCCCGCGATGACCGCATGATAAGGCGCGCAAATAAAGGCATTGCCTTCGCGGACCTGAAAGAATTTTTGCGTGAACTCAAGCTGGTTTTGCTCATAGGCCAGCCGGTCCAGGGTCTGCAGGGCCTTGGTCCGGTTCCGTTCGATGATCTCTTGCAGCTGCGTCTCTGAGGAGCGCCCTGAGGGCATTGCGAGTCTCCGGGCTTAGGGCAGCAAGTTCATGATCTCCGGAATCCGGAGACAGAGCGAACCCGGTGTCCTTGCCATAATCCATGTCAAACCGGTTTTTCATGATGAACATGAACACCGAACTATTACCCTCTTTGGTTTCCGCCTGCCTTTGTCCCAGCGATTCCCACCAGGCCAGAGCGTAATCATCGGCCAGCGTCATGACGCGCGACAGATCCGGCTGTTCGACAATCCAGTTTTGCAGCGTGTCGCGCCCGATGCCGATCATCTCGGCGATCTGGGAGTGGCTTTTACCGTCCCGCCCGGCCCGGATTATCCGGTCAAACAGGCGGCGCTGCGCATCTTTGGATTTAGGGTAAGGCGTCTCGCCATGGGGCATAGTCTAAATATGTGTAAAAGGGGAAATCGAGAATTATCAACGAATTTCTGACGATGACCATTTATAGGCCGCCTCATGTAAACTTACAATAAGAATTTAGGATTTTTTTCCTATTTACTCATACAGTCCAGTGATCGGTTTAATTTACTCACGAGGACCGCGGAAATCGCTATTCCGCAAGCTAATCTCCCTGCTCTCATCAGACAATGTCCCTTCAATAGTCGAGCCGCGTTGGTTTTACTTTAGCCCGAAATGTGGCAAGAGTGGACCCGAATGACAAACCCAAAGCAAACTTACCGGATATTCGTCGCGCTGACGATATTAGGTTTAGTGGCTGCGATAATCCTGACACTGACACCCTAGCCAATCAAACTGATAGACGAGATTGCGCGCCAGCAAGCGGCAATAAATTATGCAAAATATCAGCGCCTTCCGCTGAAGAATGCGGCCTGGTTGTTCGGAACCGCCTTTAATCTTTGATTTCACCTTTCGTTTATGGTTTTGTGCGCAGGTTTGAACGCAATTAGATAAGAGAAAAGCATGACAGATAAACGCGTAAGCGATCGGCGCACCGGCGCCCATTTCAGAACCTCCGAAGAAGATATTGAACGGCTCGAGCGCCAGCCCAAAACCCCGCAAACCGAACATCCGGCTTACCGGCTGGCTTTTAACGATGAAGATTTCCTGACGCGTGAGGAATTACGACCGGTACGCCTGCAATTGGAACTACTCAAACCGCATATGCTGCTGGATGAGCAAGGTATAGACTCGACTGTCGTTGTGTTTGGATCGGCGCGTATTCCCGAGCCCGGCAAAAAGTCCGAGCGCGATTATAATGATGCGACGCAGGCCGCCCTTCAGAAAAACGCCAAATATTATGAGCAGGCGCGCGAATTTGCCCAAATCGTCACGGAAGCTTCCAAAGCAACCGGCGGCAAGGAATGGGTGATATGTTCCGGCGGCGGCCCGGGCATAATGGAAGCGGCCAATCGCGGCGCCGACGAGGTCGATGGCCGCTCGATTGCGCTTAACATCGTCTTGCCGTTTGAAGCCCTGCCTAATCCCTATGTGACCCCGTCTCTGTCATTTCAGTTTCACTATTTTGCGATCCGGAAAATGCACTTCCTTTTGCGCGCCAAGGCGGTCTGTATTTTCCCGGGCGGGTTCGGAACTCTGGACGAGTTTTTCGAGGTTATCACTCTGATACAAACCCAGCGGGTCAAGCCGATGCCGATCCTGATATTCGGCAAAGAGTTCTGGGAGCCAATTATTAATTTCGAAGCGCTTGCCGACGCCGGAACGGTTTCGCACAAAGACCTCGAATTGTTCGAATTTGTCGACACGCCGCAGCAGGGCTGGGACATTATTCGCGACTTTTACGGCGCCTAATATTTGACCAGGCCGTAAATCAACGCCAACTCATGCAGTGCCGATTGAATAAGATTTCTGGCCCTGTTTCTTTGCGTACGATTGGGCCAGATTTCCGCTAGGCTTTTGTCCGGCATTTTTTGCAGAATGATAGCGAGAACGGCCGCCTGTTCGTCATTAAGCTGATGCTTTATATAATTGATTTTATTAAACTTATCTAATCTATGTATCAGACCGCCCTCTTTCCGGGTTAAACTATCGACACGCTCTCGAAACGTGCTGCTCTGATGTCCTTGCAGCGCCTCCAGATCGGCATGATAAGCATTGGCCGCCATCAGTTGATAGGCTTGCAAAACCGGTATCTTTCGCTTCGGGTGCTTGCGCGCTAATCCCTCGAGCGCTTTGACACAGGCAAGCCGTTCAAGCCGCATATTGTTGAGACTGATCCCGCCCTCAAAATCTTTCTCTGCAAAGCGGACGAGTTTGTAGGATTGGTTCTGGCGCGACGCATCCGGGATACTGTCTCGCGCCGCGACTTCGAGCGGGGATCTGGACTGGGCCCCTGCCCTAGGTTTTCCCTTAGCCATATTTCCCAAGCGTCGAGTCGATATAGTCTTGCCCGCGAAGATTAGAAGCCTCGATCCGGTGGCCCTGGCGGACATGGGTTTCGCAAAACCGGCCCGACGTCGGCTTTCCGCAAGCCACAATATTTGAGTCTGATAGATACTGACACCCACCGCTGAGCCTCGGTCGTAAAAGCGCCCGTTGTTGACGCAGCTGACGCTCGGAGGAATTTTCACTCTTAAAGTAATTTCGGAGATATGTGGTCCGGCAGCGCCCGTCTTCTATCGCCGTCGCCCGAGCTTCCACGAATGCCTCATAAGACAAATTCAAGCCAAATTCGGCATTTAGCATACCGCACACATCTCTTAAGGTTTGGCGTGAGACGCCGGCATTATTGTTAATAAATTCACACTGCTTGTCCGTAAGTTTGAACCGCGCAGCCTTATCGTTTCCGCTCATGGCACGCCATGCTGCGGATCCGGGATGATGTCCCATATCCTTCTCCTGAAATTCAGCCAAACTGGCTCATAAAATGGCCTGAACACCCGCCCAGAAACCCCAATTGAGTTGCGGCAGAGCCACAATCGCTACATTTATCCCAAAACACCTTGCGACTCATTTTGGCCGCTTATGGGTGTTTTCCAGTTTATAGGTTTATATTCCTATGACTGTCAATAGGATTTTTCCTATTGACGGATAATTTTCCTATTGATAAGAATGCCGGCTGAATGAGAGGTGCGACTTGGATCGCTCACAACTAAACAAAGCCCGTCAAAGACTTTTGGCGATGGTTGATAGCCACCCATCCTATGATTTGGCTGGATTGTCCCGCCTGCTCGGGAAAAACCATGCCTACCTTCATCAATATATCTGGAAAGGCTCACCGCGGGAATTGCGCGAAAAGGACATGCGAATAATTTTGCAGGCCCTGAGCGGCTCAGAAACAACGCAAAATCAGCCAGGATCAATTCGTATACCGCAATTTTCGTTCAGGGCCGGCATGGGCGGCGGCGGCATAATTAATGATGAAAATACAAATGAATACCTCGCTTTGCCGCGCAAATATCTCGAGCAGATGCAACTTTCCAGCGCAGATCTCATAACCATAGAAGTGGACGGTGATAGTATGAGCCCTACGCTTGAGTCCGGCGACCGGATTATGATAAATCAAAACGACAAAAACTCAGCCAGCGGAGGGATATTTGCTATCCATGACAGCGATGCGCTTGTGGTTAAACGCGTCGAGCGCATTCCAGCCAGTGAACCGCCTCTCCTGAAGCTTATTTCAGATAATCCCAACCACGGAACATACGAAGTTCCGGCCGTTGAAACGAATATTTTAGGGCGCGTTGTCTGGTATGCCCGGAAGCTCTAACGCCCATCTCAATTGATTTTGATCTGCTGATAGCTTGCAATCCCTGCCTTTGTCTTTACTTTGCGCTTTAAACAAAGAAGAGATCAAAATGGCCAAATATACACCTCCGAAAATCTGGACCTGGGACAAAGATAATGGCGGTAAATTTGCCACCATCAATCGCCCTACTGCCGGGGCTCGTGAGGAAAAAGACCTTCCAATCGGAAAACATCCATTTCAGCTATATTCTTTAGCGACCCCAAACGGCGTTAAGGTTACAATGATGTTTGAAGAACTACTCGCTAAAGGCCACTCAGATGCGGAATATGATGCTTGGCTCATCAATATTCAGGAAGGGGCGCAGTTCACCAGCGGCTTTGTCGCCGTCAACCCTAATTCAAAAATCCCGGCTTTGATGGATCACAATACTGATCCGGCGACGCGTGTATTTGAATCCGGTTCAATCCTGCTTTACTTGGCGGAAAAATTCGGTGAATTTCTTCCGACGGGACACAAGGCTAGAACCGAGACAATGAACTGGTTGTTTTGGCAAATGGGCAGCGCGCCCTATCTTGGCGGCGGTTTTGGACATTTCTACGCCTACGCGCCGGAAAAGTTTGAATATGCGATTGATCGCTTCTCGATGGAAGTCAAACGTCAACTGGATGTGCTGGACCAACATCTCGCGAAAAACGAATATTTCGCCGGCGATGAATATTCGGTCGCTGATATGGCTATTTGGCCCTGGTACGGCGCTTTGGTTCGCGGCGTCCTATATGAATCCGAAGAATTCCTGCAAGTGAAAGACTATACACACGTGGTCAGATGGGCGGAACAAATCGCCAAGCGCCCCGCTGCACAAAGGGGTCGCATGGTCAACCGCGCTTGGGGCGATCCGAGTTCGCAGCTGTTGGAACGCCACGATGCTGAAGATTTCGAGACCAAAACTATGGATAAATTAAATCCCGATGCCGGTTAAATTGATCCGTTGATCAGTTTCATAATTCCGGAAAAATCCAGATCATCTTTGCCCATTGATTCCATCAAAGTGTAGAGCGCTTCGGCTTGAGTGCCGAGCGGAGTCGCTGCGCGCGCGGTGGTCGCCGCTTCCTGGGCCAAGCGCAAATCCTTGAGCATCATCGCAGCGGCAAACCCCGGCCTGTAGTCATTATTCGAGGGCGCCGATGGAAGCGGTCCAGGGGCGGGACAATAGCTCGTCATCGACCAATTTTGACCGCTAGCCGTGCTAGAAATGTCGTAAAAGGTCTGGGCGTCAAGGCCGAGTTTTTCAGCAAGATTAAATGCCTCACAGGTCCCTATCATGTGAATCCCAAGCAGCATATTATTACAGATCTTGGCAACCTGCCCGTTGCCGGCTGCTCCGGCATGAAAAACGTTCTTGCCCATAATATCGAGAAGCGGTTTAGCGCGATCAAAGGCGGATTTTTTGCCGCCGCACATAAATGTCAATGTCCCGGCTGCTGCTCCGCCAACGCCGCCAGATACCGGCGCGTC
>JABDKG010000043.1 GCA_013002305.1 Hellea sp. | reverse complement strand
AGTCATCCGGCGCTCGCAAGTCTATACAATCGCGGATTATCTGGACCAAAGATATGATGCGCGGATTAAAACTATCTATTCGATCTTCGTGATTTTTCTGATCGTGTTTGTCGATATGGCAGCATCGCTCTATGCCGGAGGCATACTTTTAAAATCATTTATTCCTGGATTACCTCTGGCAATTATTATTTTGATCGTCATGGGATTGACGGCGATTTACTCGCTGGTTGGCGGTCTTTGGGCTATTTCGCGTACCGGGATCATCCAGTCTTTTGTCATATTCTTCGCTGCCGTTTTGATCGCTTATTTTTCGCTTATGGGCGCTGGTGGCTGGGCCGAGATCAAAGCTACCGCGCCGGAAGAATATTTAACATTGATCCGACCCGCAGATGCGAAGTTTGTGCCGTGGACAGGGCTGTTGATAGGTTTGCCAATTCTCTCGGCCTATTTCTGGCTCACTAATCCTAATATGGCCCAATGGGTATTGTCCGCCCGGAGCGTTAAAGATGCGCGCCGGGGTCTTATCCTGGCCGGTATGTTGAAGCTATCCGTCTTGTTTTTAATTGTTCTGCCGGGCGTTGCGGCGTTTCTTTTATTGCCGGGTCTTTCTGATTACGACCTAGCCTATCCCGAGCTCATGCGATCCCTATTACCGTCTGGCATATTAGGATTAGTTCTGGGCGGGTTCTTCGCAGCGCTTATGAGCAATACGGAAGCCACCCTGCACGCCGCTTCAACCATTATTACAATGGACTTTATCAGCCCGAAGAAGCCTCACCTGTCACCCAGGTCATTGGTCTGGGCGGGACGCGGCGTCACCATTATCATTATCGCGCTCTCCGCCATATGGGCGCCCCAAATCGGCCGTTTTGCAAATCTGTTTGAATATATTCAGGGGCTTTTGTCCTACGCGGTTGCGCCGATCGTTGTGGTATATCTTGCCGGAATATTCTGGCCGCGCGCAACCGCAAGCGGCGCTTTTTGGTCGTTTCTAATTGGCGGCGGCGCTGCCGTTACGATGGGTATCTGCCAGTCTTTGAGCATCATCGATATTCACTATCTACATGTGCCCCTTCCGATCACCCTGATCAGTCTTTTGACCCTGTCAGTGATCAGCCTGAATCGCGCGGCGCCGGATGTGAAGGATAGTTTGCTGTGGAAAAGCACGGCTTTCGAAGGCTTGACCCGGCAGGACATAATTCTTGCTTTAATTCTGCTTGGGTTAACCACCGCTCAGGTAATCGTTTTTCGGTGATTAGCTTAGGCCAGCTCGTGATTGTGGTCGCAATTCATAACTGTGTGAGCAAGTAACTCTAGGTCAGGATCATTAATTGCCCAGCGCGCGGTTAAGCCGTTGCGCTGCCGGAAGTGATCTTCGAATAATGCCGCCTGTTGTTCCAGCCCAAATTTTTTAAAACGATCCTCCGGGCCGAGTTTATAATGATATTGGCGGTTCAGCCAGCGCAGAGAATAGAGCCCAACTTTTTTATGAATATACTGCCAGACATGGACGACCTCGTGAACAATATGGGCGAGGTGATAGACATTTTCGCTTGGCCCAGTATCGGTCGGAAAGAATATTTTATATCCACGGGTCACTGTAATATTTTTTGGGGTGAGGATTGTCCACTTTCGCGGAATGATTTGTATTTTGTCGAGGTCTATCCCCCGGGCAATTGGCTCGGGAATGGCGGCTTTTTCAGCGTCGGATAGCCCGCGCCCTTTGGTTTTAAACCAGGAAAACATAGGCCTTTATATCACGGAGGCAAAGATTTCCCATAGCTATTGCATGTACGGCCTTTGCCTCTAAAAGCATTTCTATGGATATTCGCGAACAGCTCAAATTAGCTCATCAGGATTTTGCCAGCCAAGATCTTAAAGCCGCCCATAGCAAAATTATGGGTGTTTTGGCGGCTGAACCAGACAACGCGCAGGCGCTGGGGCTTTTGTCATTGGTACTGCGTGCGAGCGGAAATTTCAAAGGTTCACATCAAGCGATAAGCAAAGCTGTTGAGATTGATCCGCAAAGCGCGGAAGCCCATGTCTCGCTCGGTAGCCTTCTGATCATGATCGGTCAGCGCAGCGCGGCCAAGGCCGCCTTTAAGAGGGCCGTTGAAATTGCGCCGACCTATATTACGGCTATCGTCAACCTCGGTGAGGTCTATATGGCGCAGAATGATCCGCTCGAGGCATTGGCTGTTTTCGAAGACGGGTTGCGATTGCTGGAAGGCCACCCGGCGCTGTTGCGCGGCCGCGCCTTCGCGCTCCAGGCCAGCCTGCAATATGAAGCCGCACTTGAACAGCTTGATCAATTGCCGCCTGAGCCGGATCTGATGCTCAATCGCGGACAGATATTATGGCAATCCGAACGCTATGAAGGCGCGCGGGAATGTTTCAAAATCGCCATGAGCCACGCGCCGACAGCCATTGTCGCCTTGGGTAATCTGGTCAATCTGACCTATAGCGTCGACGGCATGAAAGAAGCCCAGAAGATTGTCGATGCGCTTCTAATGGAGAACCCGGACAATATCATTCTCGCCGGTAGCAGCGCCCAAATCCTGCTTGAGCTCGGCGATGAAAAGAAGGCGGCTAAAATATTATCAGCGATAAAAACAAAAGAGCCTCACCCGTTGATAGCAGGGGTAAAGGCCAATATGAAACTTGCCAAGGGCGATGCTGAGGGTGCGCTTGAGATCATCAAAGTCATACAGGAAAAAGGCGGTATGAATGCCGGTCTGCTCAAGGCCTCGGTCCAGGCCTTGCTGATGAAAGGGCAAGGCAAGGAAGCGCTGCAAATGATTCAGCAAGCCCGGCAATTCGACTCTCAAAACCAGGCATGGCTGGCCGATCATATTACAGCAGCGCGCCAGATCGGCGAACCCTATGCGCCGCTCTATGATTATGAACGCCTCGTCAAAGTCTATGAGATCGACGCGCCTCCGCACTATGATTCCAAGAAAGATTTTCTGGGGGATCTGCAAAACGCGCTCGAAGCGCTGCATCATAAATCCGATGCTATTCTGTCGCCGTCCAAACATGCGGGTCGGCAGATTACTCACAATCTGATTTTTGAAGCCGACAAGACTGTCCAAGATCTTCTCAAATTAATGTCAAAATCTGTGCAGGATTATCTCACTCATATTGGCGACGCCAAAGACCATCCTTTAACAGCGCGAAATGGTAAAAAATTCCGGATCGCACGAGCCTGGTCGGTTCGCCAGGAAGGCGAAGGTTTTCATGCAAACCATATCCACGCTCAAGGATGGATCAGCGCAACGTTTTTTGTCACGGGCCCGGCTCGCAAACAGGGCAAAACGGTCAAGGCCGGGGCAATGAAGTTCGGCGAACCCCCCTTCAAGGCTCCTGACAAAGACGGCAAGTCGTTGAAGCCCGAACATTGGGTGCAGGCCAAGGCCGGACGTCTGGTTATATTCCCGTCCTATATGTGGCACGGCACCGAAAAATATAAAAGCAAAGCGCCGCGCCTGACCCTGTCTTTTGACGTTTTACCGGATTGATAAACGCGGTTCGACTTTTATCTTTAGATGGCCGCTCAATCATGCTAATTCCCTCTAAGATTTTACGGGGGACCTCATGCAAAAATTGATCACGGCATTACTCGCTATAGTTCTGGCCGGATGCGGCGGCGATGTTGATCCCGTGGATAGTTCCGCGCCTGCACCGGATCACCTTACCGCCCGGATAAACCCGGACGCTGGCGCGTTCAAATATATCAATGGATTATGGTACGCCGCAAAAGACGGCGATATTAGTTTCACCGAGGGCGTCAAATATTCCGATAATGGTATTTTCACGGCCGGTGCGCCGAATGATTATCAGACCATTGATCTGGAAGGCCGCCATATTGTGCCGCCCTATGGTGAAGCCCACAATCATTCGGTAGATGGAGATGGAACGGCAGGTTTCGCTAAAGTCTACATGAATTTGGGAATTTTTTATTACAAAAACCCGAACAGCGTTTTTAGTACGACGCGTTCAGGTTTGCCGCTATGGGCGCGGCCCGAAACGATGGATGTTGCGTTTTCCTATGGTGGATTGTCAAAAGACGAAGGTCACCCCGAGCCTCTTTACAAAATGCTGAAATCCTACGGCCAGTATGAAAATATTGATGAAGAAGATTTTGATGGAAACGCTTTTTTTGATGTCGAAACAATGGAAAAGCTGGATGAAAAATGGGATGCGATTTTAGCCAACGACCCGGACTTTTTAAAATTATATTTGCTACAACACGATACGGAGAAAAGCGGCGGATTACCGGAAGACATATTTCGCGAAATCGTCCGCCGCGCCAAAGCCGAGGATATCCGGACAACGGTGCATATAGAAACTGTCAATGATCTTTCATTGGCGGTAGATGCAGGCGCCGATGAAGCCGCTCATCTGCCGGCTTACAATATCAATTATGCCAAGGATAAGACCTTATCTGCTATTCCGGAAGCGTTGGCAGAAAAGATGGCAAAACAGAAATTTGTAACCGTCACCACGACCACAGTGAGTGCCCGTCGTAAATATTCGGACGACGATTATAAAATAGTGACAGACCGGCAACGCGATAATCTGCAAAAACTTTACAATGCAGGCGCGCCGATTGCGATTGGATCTGATACTTATTTCGAGCACGCCTACAGCGAAGTCGAGACTTTAAGGTCTATCGATGTCTTCAGTGACGACGTCATTCTTCGGCTTTGGATTGACACGCCGCGGCTCTCTATCTTCCCGGACCGCGCCATCGGAGAACTCGCGCCTGGATATGAAGCCAGCTTTCTAGCTCTCGAGTGCAATCCGCTCGAGGATTTCGATTGCGCAGTAAAAATTGAAAAAGCTGTCAAACAGGGCGTTGATGTAAAACAGGATTAGTGATCCTTGATCGGATAGACAATTTTCTGGCTAGTGGCGTTTGTAAATAGCCCTTCGGTTTTAATCCAGCGCTGCCTGCACAGCCTGATAAAACACTGAGCGCGCCGCATATTCATTATCTTTGCTGCCAATAGCGCTGGTCCAGTTGGAGTTGGACGCGATCACCAGATTGCGGGACGGGTCAACAAATATGCCCTGCCCGAAAATACCGGACGCCTCATAGGAGCCATCCGGGTTGGTCCACCATTGATAACCATAGCCGTGTCCGCCGCGCTGGGTTTGCTTATGGGCAAAGGTGGCTTGCTCAATCCAGCCCTTTGGCAGGATCGACTCGCCATTGATCATGGCGCCGTCCAAAATGAACTGACCGAAGCGGGCAAAATCCCGGGTCGTTGCCTGAATACAGCAACCGCTAATTTCTTCTCCGTCGGGGGAGAGCAGCCAGGTTGCTTTGGCTTCCATGCCGTTAGGCACCCAGATTTTTTCTGACAAATATTCCGCCAGTGTCTTGCCGGTCGCTTCGCGGACGAGCACGCCGATCAGATTGGTTTCGCCGGTCGAATAATTCCACACTTCGCCCGGCGGATGGGAACGCGGAAGCTTACGCATATAGCTTACCAGAGACGACTCGCCGTTCTCCGGCTCCTGCGCGTTAAACAATGCGACGTCCGATTCCGGATCGCTATAATCTTCATTCCACTGAACGCCCGATGACATGGTCAAGAGCTGCTCGATGGTGACATCATCATAGGCTGAGCCTTTGAGGCCGGAAATATATTCCGAGACCTTGTCATCCAGACTGCTGATGTGGCTGTCTTTGATGGCCGCGCCGACCAGAGTGGAGGTAAAAGATTTGGCGACGCTAAAGCTGGTCCATCGTCCTTTAGGGCCAAACTCAAGGCCATATTGTTCATGGCGCAGCTTGCCGTCCTGCAAGATTACCAGAGAAGCAACACGGGTGGTTTCCATATGACTGTTGATCAGGGCTTGAATATCAGCCGGCAACGGCTCGCCGGCGGGCAGGGCGCTGACTTCATCGCCGGGCGCTATTGTATTGGCCTTGATGAGAAACGGCAAACGATCCATCATCCGAAATCCGGCATGGCGCTCCGATTGGCTCCAGAACAAAACATCCTTGCTCGTCGTTGCGTTCTTGATCAGCCGCCGCCAGTCTGGGCCGATAGCGGCCCAGAAGATCAGGAGCATTCCGATCAGCAGCCCTAATCCGATGAGTAGTTTGCGCATATTTCCCCGCATGTGTTTGGTTGTCGCGTTTACCTCATGAGCTGAATATTTAATACAGGAAAAAATTCCTAATTTCTTGACTCTCTCTATAATAAGAACAAAAATAGAACATTATGTCAATCCGGGTTCAAGAACCGGGCGTCATCGAGTCGGGGATAAGTCCCGGCGCGGCGGCGCGCGGGCCAAAACATTTGTCGCTCATCAGCGCTGCCGAGCTTATGCCGGAGGGCAGGGAGACGCCTGCCAAATCCATAACTAAAGCCATCCATCCATCCCGTAACATCCCGCTCTTCCCCGGCATGACTTTAGCGCGCTCGCGCGTGCATGAGGTGATGGGCCGGGCGGCGGACGGGTTTATCCTGTCCGTGCTGGCGGCCGGAAGCGGACCGATTATCTGGACCGGGCGGCAGGGGCGGATCGCCTCTTTGTGCCCGCTGGCCATGAACGGATTTTTTGACCCGGCCCGTCTGGTCACGACCGCCTGTATTTCGCGTAAGGAAATTCTCTGGGCGACCGAACAGGCGCTGCGAAGCCGGGGGACGGATATGGTCGTGGCCGAGCTGACCCAGGGGCCTTCTTTGCGTGAGAGCCGCCGTCTGCAACTGGCCGCCGAGGCCGGGCGCACGCTCGGACTGATCCTGATCGAGCGCGGCGCGCAATCCTCGGCGGCGCAGACACGCTGGCACTGCGAGCCCGCCTCCAATCCAAACAATGAGGGCGGACTATGGCATTGGCAGCTTTTAAAAAACAAGGCCGGCCAGCGGGGCAGCTGGCAGGTCAAGTGGAAGGAGAGAGGCAGTGAGACGGGTTATGTCCATATGGTTTCCGCGTCTTCCGCTTGACCGGTTGGCCCGGCGCGGGGACGGGCGGCTCGCCGGCGCTTTGGCGATCACACAGGTCATCAAAAATGCGCCGCGCCTGACCCATGTCACCGAGGCGGCGCGGCAGGCCGGCGCCCGCGTGGGCCAGAGCCTTGCCGATGCCCGCGCGATCTGTCCGGAACTTTTGACAGAGCCGGCGGATTTGGAAGCGCAGACTTTATTGCTGCGCGCGCTCTGGCGCTGGTCGGACCGGCTTTCGCCCTGGGCCGCGCTCGATGCGCCTGACGGCCTGTTTCTGGATATTAGCGGCTGCGCCCATTTGTTTGGCGGGGAGGCGGCAATGGCAAACTTCGCCCAGAGCGAATTAACCGCCCTGAACGTCACGACCCGCATTGGCATGGCCGACACCAAACGTGCGGCGTGGGCGCTCGCGCGCTTCAGCGGCCGGGACATATCGCTGGCACTGCCCGGCGCAACCTCCGAGGCCATCGCCGAGCTGCCTCTGAAAGCCTTAAATATCAAAGCCGCGACCGAGACTGATTTGCGCCGGACCGGGCTGTCGAAAATCGGCGACATCCAAAGACGCAAAACTTCCGATCTGGCGCGGCGATATGGGCTTGAACTGACCCAGCAGCTCTCCAAGGCGCTTGGCTATACGCCCGACCCGGTTTCGCCCGAAGCCGCCGACCCGGTCTATGCCGCGCGCATGACCTTGCCGGACCCGATCGGACGGCTGACCGATTTGACCGAAGTGCTGCGCCGGCTCGCAGGCTCAGTCTGCACGCGGCTTGAAAAAGATCAGATCGGTGCGCGCCATTTTGATCTGACCGTGACCTGTGTCGATACGGGGCCGCATGTGTTGTCCGCCGGATTTGCCCGGCCCTGTCAGGCGGTCGATGCGGTGCTGCAGCAATTCACAAGACCGATGGATGATCTCAAAATTGAATATGGCGCGGACCGGTTTCGCCTGATCGCGCGCCACCTTGAACCGCTCAAACCGCGTCAGCGCATTCTTGGCGGCGAGGCCCAGCAAAAGGAAGAAGATTTCGGTCAGCTGATCTCGACGCTCGGCAACCGGCTCGGCTTTGATCGGGTGCGCAAATTTTTGCCGCGCGATCAGCATATCCCCGAGGGCGAGTTCACCACCGTCGAGGCGGTTCAGCCCGAGCGCGCGATCTGGGAGAACCCGCCGAGGCCGCGGCCTTTGCGATTATTTCCGCGCCCGGAGCGTATCCGCACCCTCACGCCGGGCCGCCCGCCCAAACGGTTTGAATGGCGCGGCCGGGCCTTTGACAATCTTGGCTCCAACGGCCCCGAACGCCTCGCCCCGCCCTGGTGGATGGCGGGCGACAGGCGCCAGCGCGATTACTGGCAGGCCCGCACTGACACAGGCGAGCAGCTCTGGCTCATGACCCACCCGGGCAGCGATCATCCCGACTGGTTCGTCGCGGGGTGTTTTGTGTGAGCTTCGCTGAACTCTCCGTCACCACCAATTTCACCTTCTTAACCGGGGCGTCGCATCCGCATGAATATATGGTGCGGGCCGCCGAGCTTGGCCTGTCCGCTGTGGCGGTGACGGATACGAATACATTTGCGGGCATCGTTCGCGCCCACGCAGCGGCCAAAGAGCTCGGGCTGAAATTCATCGTCGGGGTGCGGCTTTGTCTTCAGGACGGGCCGGATATTGTGGCGCTGCCCAAGACCCGCGAAGCCTATGCCCGGATCTGCCGCCTTTTGACCATTGGCAAGCGCCGCACCACTAAAGGCCATTGCGAGCTTTATCTCAAGGACGTGGCCGAATGGTCGGAAGGCTCGGTGCTGATCATTCTTGGTCAGCTTAAGGGGCAGATCAGGCGCTTGATCCGTGAGCATAAGAGCGAGCTCTATCTCGGCATGGCTCCGGCTTATGACGGGCGCGACGGGAGCTATTTTGCGGCTCGGGCCAAGCTGGCGAAAAATTATGATCTGCCGCTGGTCGCTCTGGGCGATATACTCATGCATAAAGGATCGCGGCGGCGTCTGGCAGATGTGCTCTCCTGCATTCGCGAGCATAGCACGATCGACAATCTCGGGCGGCTGGCGCTTCCCAATAGTGAAAGACGGCTCAAGAGCGAGTTTGAAATGCGGCGCCTGTTCGGGGATTACCCCAAAGCGCTCGCCGCGACGATGGAGATCGCGCGGCTCTGCACTTTCTCCCTTGATGAGCTGAAATATGAATATCCCGATGAGGTCACCGATGGATTAGAACCGCAGCAGCGCCTGATCCAGCTGACCAAGGCCGGGCTGAAATGGCGTTATCCGGACGGGGTGCCGCTGCGGGTGCAGGCCATGATCGAGAAGGAGCTGCGGGTCATCGCCGAGCTTGATTATGCGCGCTATTTTTTGACCGTCTATGATGTGGTGAAATTTGCGCGCTCGAAAAATATTCTCTGTCAGGGCCGGGGCAGCGCCGCCAATTCCGTGGTCTGCTACGCGCTCGGGATCACCGAGGCCTCGCCCGAGACGATCTCGATGGTGTTTGAGCGTTTTATCTCGGAAGTGCGCAACGAGCCGCCGGATATTGATGTCGATTTCGAGCATGAGCGGCGCGAAGAAGTGATCCAGCATATTTATGAAAAATATGGTCGCCACCGGGCCGGGATCTGCTCGACCGTGTCGCATTTTCGCTCGCGCGGGGCGGTGCGCGAGGTTGGCAAGGCGATGGGCCTGTCCGAAGATGTCATCACCGCCATCTCGTCCCAGGTCTGGGGCTGGTCGAGTAAACAGATCGATGCGGAGCGGGTCACCGCCGCCGGGCTCGACCTGATGGATCCGCGCCTCAGACAGACCTTTGAGCTGACCCATGAGATTATGGGTTTTCCGCGTCACCTGTCCCAGCATGTCGGCGGTTTTGTCATTACGCGCGGGCGTCTTGATGAGCTTTGCCCGGTTGAAAATGCCGCCATGGCCGACCGCACCATTATCGAATGGGACAAGGATGATATTGATGTGCTCGGCATGCTCAAAATCGATGTGCTGGCGCTCGGCATGTTAACCTGTCTGCGTAAGGGGTTTGATATGCTGCGCAGCTGGAAGGGGGTCGATTATGCGCTCGCCACTCTGCCGCAAGAAGACCCGGCCGTATATGACATGCTGTGCGTGGCCGACACGGTCGGCGTGTTCCAGGTCGAGAGCCGGGCCCAGATGAATTTTCTGCCGCGCATGCGCCCGCGCTGCTTTTATGATCTTGTGATTGAGGTGGCGATCATTCGTCCGGGGCCGATCCAGGGCGATATGGTTCACCCTTATATTAAACGCCGCCGCGGCGAAGAAGCGGTGGTGTTTCCGTCTAAGGATCTTGAGCCGGTTTTGGGTAAGACGCTTGGCATTCCACTGTTTCAGGAACAGGCCATGCAGATCGCGTCTGTCGCCGCCGGTTTCAGCCCGTCCGAAGCCGATCAGCTGCGCCGCGCGCTCGGGACGTTTCGCGGCGACGGCACGGTGGCGCGCTTTAAAGACCGCTTTATTCAGGGCTGTCTGGATAATGGCTATGATCACAAATTCGCCGATGCGGTGTTTCGTCAACTCGAAGGCTTTTCCGGCTATGGGTTTCCCGAAAGCCACGCCGCCAGTTTCGCGCTTTTGGTCTATGCGTCTTCCTGGATGAAATGCCATCATCCGGAAGTGTTTTGCGCCGCCCTGCTCAACTCGCAGCCCATGGGATTTTACGCCCCGGCGCAAATTGTCCGCGACGCGCGCGAGCACAAGGTTAAGGTGCTGCCGATCTGCGCCGAGAGATCCTATTGGGATAATGTGCTCGAACCGATCGGCAATGGCCTGCTGGCCGTGCGTCTCGGCTTTCGCCAGATTAAGGGTTTCAAGGAAGAAGATGGTTTGTGGATGGGCGCGGCCCGAGGCAATGGCTACCGGTCGGTTGACGCGATCTGGCGGCGGGCCGGCCTTGGCCGCCGGGCCCTGTCCAAGCTGGCCGAGGCCGATGCGTTTAACAGCTATGGTCTGTCCCGCCGTGACGCGCTCTGGGCCGTCAAAGGCCTTGGCGGTGAAAAGCCGCTGCCCCTGTTTGAACAAAGAGGCGAGGGCCATGATGAGCTGCCGGCGAACCTGCCCGAGATGAGCCTGTCTGAACATGTGTTTGCCGATTATGTCTCCACCCGGCTGAGCCTGCGCGAACATCCAGTGGCGCTTTTGTCGGACGCGATCGGAAAACGCGCCAAGAGCGAGAGCTTGCGGGATAGGCCTGATGGCAGCTGGATCAGTGTCTCGGGACTGGTGATCACACGCCAACGTCCGGGCACGGCCAGCGGGGTGATCTTTCTGACCCTTGAGGATGAGGGCGGGGTCGCCAATGTGGTGGTCTGGCCGAACACGTTTGAAACCCACCGCAAGATCGTTATGGGCGGACGTCTGATCAAGGTAACGGGGCGGCTGCAGCGCGAAGGCATTGTCACCCATTTGATCGCAAACCGGATTGAGGATCTGTCTTATCTGCTCGATACGCTGGCCGATCCGGATATTTACGGCGACACAATAGAGCCGACCCGTAATAATGCTGACGAAGCCAAAAACCCGATACCGCTCTCGAGCAAACCCATGACCGATAAATCCGCCCGCCCGCCGGTGCCCAAACACCCCGAGCCTAAACATCAGCCCGGCACCATAACCAAATATTATGCCAGCAGCGGTGCCCGGCATCCCAGAGAGCAGGCCAAGAAACTATTTCCCTCGCGGGATTTTCATTAATCCTACAAAATCCCCGTATTTGGTTTGGGTAAGGCCCAACACAGGAATGCTATAGAAAAAATTGCTAGAGAGTGCTTAAACCGAATTTATGCAGGACGGGTACAGTGCAACAAAAATCAAGGCTTTGGTAAAGGCCCAGCCAAAAGGTCACGCGCTCCTTCGCGGGTTTTACAAAGACCCGGATATTTATGAAGCCGAGATGCAGACCCTGTTTGGCCGGCACTGGCTTTTTGCTGGCCATGTGTCGCAAATACCTAATATTGGCAATTATATTCTGGTAGAGTTTGATACGGAATCCATCATTGTCACGCGTACCGAAGCGACTGAATTTTCCGCCCATATGAATGTCTGTCGTCACCGGGGCTCGCGGATTTGTTTGGAAAAAAGCGGTCACGCCAAAAGCTTCACTTGTCCCTATCACGCTTGGGCATATGACCTGCGGGGAAATCTTATCGCGGCCGGGCAAATGGAAGCGGGCTTTGATAAAACAGCCTATAGTTTGCGCGCGGTACAGGTTGAAAATATTCATGGGTTTTTGCTGATTTCACTGGCCGATGCGCCGCTGTCTCTTGCGCCTATGAAAAATGCGCTGGGGGACATTTTGCCTATATTTGAGACAGAAAACCTTCAACTGGCCGAGATGAAATCCTACGAAATTGAGGCGAACTGGAAACTGGCCGTGGAGAATTATCAGGAATGTTATCACTGCGCGCCGGCCCATAAAGAATTCGCGCAAATCCATGCCATGGCCCGCGACTTGCCGCGGTTTAAGGCGCTGAAATCAGAATATGAAAAGACCATGCCAAGCGGCGGCATCATGTCGGAGAAAAACGGATATTTTGATTTAGCAGAGCCCGGCGCAGAAGGGTTTCAATATGGCCGCAATCCACTGCTTGAAGGGTGCCAGACAGGATCGAAAGATGGCACGCCGTTAGCGCCGTTTTTGGGCCGCATAGAGGCCTATACAGGCGGCGCCTCCGAACTCATGTTGGGACCGTTTATGTATTTCCTCATTTATGATGACCACATGGTTGGCTATCGTTTTCGGCCAACAGCCATAGATCGCTGCGTCTGCGATATTTATTGGTTCGTCAGAGACAGCGCCCGGGCCGGACAGGATTATGATCTGGAGCCGCTAACCTGGCTTTGGGATGTGACCACAGAGGCCGATAAAACCATTATCCGGCGAAATCAGGCGGGCGTGAATTCGCGCTATTACAAGCCGGGACCTCTCTCGCAAATGGAGCATTTCCAGCAAAGTTTCCTGAACTGGTATCTGGCCGCACTCGGCCGCTAGCTCATCCGCGCAAGAGAGCCGGAAGTGCGCCGGGAATTCCATTAAATCTGTTTGGTCGCGTCAAATCCGTATATCCAGTTAAAGCGCCGGCTTACCAGAGGCGGCGCAATGCGACCGGCTAGCCACATTGGGACATAGGAGAGCCTGCCGAGCCCGCGGCTGCGGTGGAAAGTTGTCATATTGGCGCGGCTTTGGGCTTGTATCCGCGACGTCCGGGCGAGCCGAAGCCGGTGATATTCATCGAGCTTGCCGCGCGCCAGGCAGTCCGCCAGCACATAGCCATCTTCTATTGCCATCGCCGCGCCCTGTGCCATGAAAGGCAGCATGGGATGAACAGCGTCGCCGAGCATGGTGACACGGCCCGCCGTCCAGCGTGGCAGGGGCCCGCGGTCAAACAGCGCCCATTTAAACAGATCATCCGGGTCAATATTCTGGATCACATTCTCGATGATCGGGTGCCAGTTTTTAAAATCTGATTTGAGGTCCGAAAGATCACCGCGCTCGGTCCAGCTTTCTTGCTGCCAGTCATCGCGCTCGACAATTCCGACGAAATTGGTCAGCGCGCCGCCGCGCAGCCGGTAGGTCACGACATGGCTCTTATCACTCATCCAGACCGTGGCATTGGGATCGGGCGTTAGGTCGCCGAGGCGCTCGGTCGGCACGATCGCCCGCCAAGCCAGATTGCCGGTAAAGCGCGGCTGGCTCGGGCCGATCATCTGCGCCCTGATAATGGAATGGATACCATCCGCGCCAATCAGATAATCACCGCTGACATTTGTACCGTCTGCAAACGTTAAAGAGGCGTCGTCATTGGATTGCTCATAGCCTGTTACAGTTTTTCCCAAACGGATGACGTCTTTTGGCAGGGCAGCGCTCAAAATTTCGATTAAATCGGCGCGGTGAATATGAACATAGGGCGCGCCGTAGGATTGGGCGCCGATAGCAAACAAAACCCGTCCGCTTTGTCCCATGCGCGCTTCGAGTTTTCCCGGAACAAAGCCTTTGGCTATAATGGCCTTGTCCAGACCCAGCTTTTGAAACACGCGCATCGCATTGGGCGAAATTTGAATGCCCGCGCCGACCTCGGAAAGTTCAGGCGCTTTTTCAAAAACCTGCACGTCCATACCGCGCCGCGTGCAACACAGCGCTGCCGTAAGCCCGCCAATCCCTGCGCCTGCGATCAAAATCTTCATAGATCAAACTCTAGATAATTTGCAGCGCAAATAAAGGACGCAATTGATGCAAGGTATTTAAGGTGCGTAAAAAAAATTAAATTATTTCCAAGGATTAGGGTTTTGGGTACGTCTAACAGGTGAAATGAGCAAAAATGACGATGATGAGAGCCTTGCATCAAAGGCCGCTTCAGGGGATGCGGCGGCCTTCAAGATCTTGCTTGGCCGGCATTATGATCGGGTGTTTCGCATAGTTTACAGCGTCGTGCACAATCAAAGCGAGGCTGAGGACGTCACCCAAGAGATCTGGGCAGCCCTGCCAAAGAAGCTCAAAAAATGGCGCGGCGATGCCAAGCTGACAAGCTGGCTTTACCGGATTACGCTGAACGCGGCCAAAGACTCGCTGCGCCGCAGCGCGTCGCGGGCCCGAACGGTCGAAACCTATGTCGAGGTCGAAGCCATGGCGCGAGCCGAGAGCCTTGAGCGGCAAAACCGTCTGACATGGCTGCACGCGGCGCTCGAAACCTTGTCGGATGATTTGCGCGAAACGGCCGCTTTAACTTTGGGGGAAGAGATGAATTTTGCCCAGGCCGCCGACTGTCTGGGGGTCGCCGAAGGGACTGTGGCCTGGCGCATGAGCGAGATTAGAAAACGGCTAAAAACATTAGCCTCAAAAGATGGCGGTATCGGAAAGGAGGCCTTGGCATGAGCGACGAAGAACTGAATAAACTGGCGGCAGAAATGCAAAATATCAAGCCCTCGGAAGCCGCTCGCAAGCGCGGCATGGACGCCGCGATGGCAGCTTTCGACACGGAATTTGCCGCTCAGAAAGACACTGCATTAGACCCAGCCGAGCAAAAAATTTCGAACGATTTCCAAGGAATTGCGGCTGAGCCGCGTCCAACAGGTCAAAGCACATACACCAAGCATGTGCAGACTTCAGGGAGCAGTCTTATGTCGAAATTTAAAAATATAATGGCCTTTAATCAGAAAACAGCGATGTTCATGGGCGGCGCGACAGCGGCCCTGATGGTCGGGCTGGTCGTGTTCTCAAATACGCCATATCAGCTCCCGGATCAAACTTCTTCAGAAGGATATTCTTCGGTTTCAGCTGAGGTTCAAAGCGAAGTGGCTGACGCGAAGTCAAAAGACGATATCACAATAAAGTCTACCAAGCGCCAGGAAAGCGCGCCCGCAATGCAGCGTCCAACGCCCGTACCCGTCAAACCCGGCGCGCCGCAATCTGTCGATGGGCTGATGGCCGATATCGGCAAAAATGATGCTGAAGCTCCGGCTATGAACAGGTCCAGAGAGCAAAAATTCCGAACTGAACAAAGTCAATCTGCCGCTCGAGCGTTTGGAAATGTGCCCGCCGAGCAAGAATCCGGCGAAACCAGAAATGATGATCGGGTTTTGGCTAAGCCTGCTCAATCGGTTGAACGATCTATTCCAGCAGTGACTAAAACCGAGACGCGCCGGATTTTGGACAAAGACGGAAGTTATAAAACCATTACCGAAACAATTGTCGTCCAGGACGCGACAACCGAGCTCGTTACAATTCCGCCAGTTTATAAAAACCGCGACAGGTTCGAGGATTTTAAGCCCAACCCGGTGACATCCGCCAAGGATACACCGGTCTCGACGTTTTCCATCGATGTTGATACGGCGTCCTATTCTTTCTTGCGATCTTCGATCAATCGCGGCCAGATACCGCAGCCCAGCGCCATTCGCGTTGAAGAAATGATCAATTATTTCCCTTATGATTACGAAGCGCCAAAGTCTGCTGATGAACCGTTTAAAGCCAATGTCACGGTGACGCCGTCGCCTTGGAACGCGGACACCAAGCTGATGCATATCGGCATAAAAGGTTACGTCCCGCCGGCCAGCGAACGACAGAGCAGCAATATCGTTTTCCTGATCGATACGTCCGGGTCTATGAACCAGGCCAATAAGCTGCCGCTGCTGATCAATAGTTTCAAACTGCTGCTCGGGACGCTCGATGATGATGATACGGTCTCGATTGTGACCTATGCCGGCAGTGCCGGAACCGTGCTTGAGCCGACCCCGGCCAGCGACAAAAACAAAATCAATGAAGCCCTAAACCGGCTGTCCGCAGGCGGGTCAACCGCCGGGGCCGCCGGGCTTGAGCTGGCCTATCAAAAGGCCGCCGAGAGCTTTGATGCTGACGGCGTCAACCGGGTTATCCTGGCGACCGATGGCGACTTTAATGTCGGCTTTTCTTCCAACGAAGAGATGAAACGCTTTATCGAAAAAAAGCGCGAGTCGGGCATTTTCCTGTCAGTGCTCGGGTTTGGGAACGGCAATTATAATGATGAGCTAATGCAGACTTTGGCGCAAAACGGCAATGGCGTTGCCGCCTATATTGATAGTCTGTCCGAGGCCAATAAAGTGCTGGCCGACGAGTCCGGTGGCGCGCTGTTCACCATCGCTAAAGACGTAAAAATCCAGGTCGAATTTAACCCGGCGACAATCGCGGAATACCGCCTGATCGGCTATGAAACCCGCGCCCTGAAACGCGAAGACTTCAACAATGACAAAGTCGATGCCGGCGAGATTAATTCCGGCCACACGGTCACCGCGATCTATGAAATGACCCCGGTCGGATCCAAGGCCGTCACGATTGATGATCTGCGCTATGTCAGTGCGGATGCCCGGACAACTGACACCGGATCGGACGAGTTTGCCTTTGTTAAAATTCGGCACAAATTGCCGAACTCTGACACCAGTACGCTCCAGACCTTCCCGATTGGTGAGGCCCAAGAGCGCAGTCTGAAACGGGCCGGCGACGACATGCGCTTTGCTACAGCCGTTGCGATTGTCGGGCAAAAGCTGCGCGGCGATACTCAGCTTGCTGACTTTAGCTATAAAGACGCCATCAAGCTCGCAAACGGCGCCAAAGGCGAGGACGAACATGGCTACCGCGCTGAATTTGTACAGCTTGTTCGGCTTTTGGATAGTCTGCAGCAATAAGAAAACAATTCTGCCGCGGCCCTCTCACTCCGCTCATCCCGCCGAAGGGCGGGATCCACGCCCAGATTTCGGACAATATCAAGTTTCAAATATGTATTGAAAATCGTCAGAGCTTGGACCTCGCTCTGTAGCGGAGTGAGCGAAATTTGTAGGGGGAAGGCCCATTTCCTTTTAGGCTCGGCCCGTGATAGACTTTCAGCTCAAGGAGAGCACCATGTATATTGACGGATTTGTTTATGCGGTATCGGAAGCCCGCAAAGAAGAGTTCATAGATTTCGCCCAAAAAAGCGCGGAGCTGTTCAAAAAATATGGGGCGCTACGCGTGGTCGAGACTTGGGCAGAAGAGGTGCCGGACGGCGAAGTGACGTCCATGCCATTGGCGGTAAAGCTCGAAGAAGGCGAAGCCGTCGTATTTTCCTGGATCGAGTGGCCGTCCAAACAGATCCGCAATGTTGCTTACGAGGCCATGGTGCCCGACATAGAAGCTGCCGGGATTGGCAAGATGCCATTTGACGGCAAACGTATGACCTATGGCGGGTTTGAACCGGTTGTGGATGTGTAACCCTTCAACCCCGCTCACCGCGTTGGAAAAAGGGGTCCAGTCTGCGGCTCTGGATGGGTTTGTGGGGAATATTAGAACCTGTTGAACCCGTAAAACTGGATACCGATTTTCATCGGTATGAGCGGAAGTTTGTAATATCCCCCAACCCCGCTCACCCCGTTGGAAAACGGGGTCCAGTCTGCGGCCCGGCACGGGCACATACGAATTATTGAAATGTGTTGAACCCGTAAAACTGGATACCGATTTTCATCGGTATGAGCGGCAGATAATATTGATTGAGTATCGCCTTTCCCGAACTCGTCTTATCCGTTAAAGACAATTATGCCTGCCTTTATGTCCGATACCGATGTTATTGACCGCGTGCTTTCCCATATCAAAAACGGGACGACGGATCGGGGTGCAACCGTCCGCCGGGAGCCGGTCGAGAACTATATTTCCCCGGATAGGCTTGAAAAGGAACGGCAATTATTCCGCCGTTTTCCGACCCCAATTTGCCCGAGCGCGGCGCTAACAAAACATGGGGATTACATCACCTATACGGCCGCCGGCACGCCCTTTATCATTGTACGCGGCAAGGACGGCCTAGCGCGCGGATTTAAAAATGCCTGCCGCCACCGCGGCACGCAGGTCGCGAGCGGCAAAGGCTGCGCCGGCGCCTTTGTTTGTCCCTATCATGGCTGGTCCTACGGGCTCGATGGGACGCTACTCGGGATTACCCATGAAGACGGGTTTCCGGATCTGGATAAATCCAAGCTGGGATTGAAAGAAGTTGAAGTCATTGAAACCGGCGGCCTGATTTATGTGGTGCAGGAGCCGGGTCTGGATGATCCGAAATCTTTGCTCGCCGATCTCCCGCAGTTTTTCACCAAGGATCAGGATGTTTTCGCGCAGGGCGAATTCGTTGTTGAGTCTAACTGGAAACTGTTTCTGGAGAGCTTTATTGAGGGCTATCATATCAAGCCCGCTCACGGCAAAACCTTCTATCCCTTTGGCTTTGACAATCTCAATGTGATTGAAATGTGCGGCGCCCATTCGCGGGTGACCTATCCGTTTCGCCGGATCGAAAAACTGGCGGATATTCCGCCCGCGAAACGCGACGCCACCGGAAGCCTGACCTATCTTTACCAGCTCTTTCCCAATGTCATTATCGCCCAGCTGACCCATCACTCAAATCTGGGCATTCTCGAGCCGATCGACGAAACCCGAACACGGTTCACGACCTACTCGATGACTCATTCGAAGGGCCAAATCGATAAGAAAGAAGCGCTCGCCAACGCCCAAAAAGATCAGGAATTTGTCAGCCAGACCGGCCAAACCGAAGACATCGCCGTGGTTCAGGCCGCCCAGCAAAGTCTAGCCTCCGGCGCCAATACGCATTTTACCTTCGGCCATTTCGAACCCGCCATCGTGCATTTCCACGAGCAGATGGATCGGTTTTTATAAGATTACTTAGTTGCCAAGTTGGTAGCCCCCTCCGACCTCGGCTTAACGCCTCGGCCACCTCCCCCGCTGCGCGGTGGAGGGAGGCAGCATCCTTTTTCCCTCTCCCGCCTGGGCGGGGGAGGTGGGTCTCACGCGGCGCGTGAGAGTCGGAGGGGGGGTCGGGATTTCAAAATCTGCGACACATTCCCCAAGCTTAACCCATTGTAATCGGCACTACACGCTTCGGTAATGGTTGGTCTCGCAATGAGGCTTAAATTTTTTTACGAAAGCAACCTCCATGAAATTTTCAAAATTATCCCTCGTCTTGCCGCTTGTCCTGGTCACAGCCGCCTGTTCCTCAACCCCGGAGCGGCGAGGTCCGCCGCCGGATCAACAGGCGCGCGGTGCGGCGCAATCCTCCGGCGTCTTTGTAAAGCCCGTTGGGTTGATATTTGTCGCGATGGATACCAATCGCGATACGGTCTTTTCCGAAGACGAACTTACCATAGGCATACCATCCGAATGGTCGGCTTTTGGATCAAATCCAAGTGCCGCTTATTTTTCCGATTGGAGCCGGAAATCGCTGGGCTCCACAGATGCGTTTCCGACTTTTCTAAGCTTTGATGCCAATATTAATGGTGTCGTTACGAGCGAAGAGTTTTCCGATCGATTACGCCAAGAATTTGCGTCAATGGATAAAAATCAGGATGGCCGGGTTGAGCGTAGTGAAATGTTGATCGCTTTTGAAGCGCCGCGCGGTCGCGACCGGAAATCCGGTCAAAGCGAGCGGGGTCAGCGGGGCGGCGAAGGGGGCAGCAGGCGAAATGGCCCACCGCCAAGATAGATGTTTCATTCTAGCTGACCTTCGTTAGGTTTGCTTAAATTTTCAGGATTTGATTATGCAGAAAAAACATTACCTCCTCATACTGGGCGCGGCGGCATGGCTTGGCGCTTGCCAAAGTGATCCGGTTCAACCCGGCGCATCGGCGACCGACCTACCGGCCTGGGCTGAGGAAATTGACCGCGCATCTCTCATCGGCGGCCCGGAGCTTGTCGATTGTACCTTGTCCGGCGGAGCCAAGACAAAATGCGTGTCCCTGACAATGAAGCCAAAGCCGGCATCGCTGGACATAGGCCCGTTTTGCCCGAGACATATAGACGATGGTCCGGAACAATCCGGGCTTTGGTTGAACGACGGGAAAATGTATGATGCGGACGGTGCTTTTATTAAAAACCTCTCGACATTTTACGGCGATGATAATTGGCAGCTTTATGACCCCGTAACCGGGAAGATCAATGTGACGGACACAAAACTATCCTGCGAAGCGGCCGCGCGCCCCGATGTTGCGCCTGAATATCAGAACCACTGCGTCGAGTGCGATATGTCCTATCTCCCGGACGGCCAATCAACGACCTATGTCATTCCCGTTGTGCCGCAGGCCGCCGCACAAATTGCGCCGCGTGTCGACCATGGCGGCGTTGGTCTTGCGCTCAATGGCGCAAGGCTGGATGCGGCGGCGCCAATTGATGCCATTCTCGCGGCCTATACAATTGCCGCTTTTGACGATTGCGGCGGGCACATCAATCCAAATGTCGGCTATCACATCCATGCGGTCACCGATTGCTTAACGGGGACCCGCGTCAATGAAAATCACGCGCCGCGAATAGGGATCGCGATGGACGGCTAAGCCCTGCATAGCCGCTTCAATCCTGATGGTCAGGAACCCCGGGATCTCGATATGTGCCGTGCCCATATATTCAGGATCTAGGCTATCATTACCATGTCAATGCGCCCGGCGCGAATGCCATTCTGCCGTGCCATACGGCCCAAACCGGATGTGCAATGGAAGACGGCGAAGTTTGTGATGCGTCGGCCAATGTCAGGCGCGGTCCCCCGCCCGGTGGCCGTCCACCCCGTCCCGATGGAGGTCCCCCGCCAGATCGCAGATAAGCGCCTTCTCGGGGTCCCCACCAAGCGACCTTGTTAACCCGGCGTTTTCGACCCTACGGGGCACATCATGGTAAACTAGGCAGCCCCCTCCGACCTACGCTGCGCTCCGGCCACCTCCCCCGCTACGCGGTGGAGGGAGAAGCTGCATCACATTTCCCTCCACCGCTTGGGCGGGGGAGGTGGGTCTCTCGCCGCGCTTGAGAGTCGGAGGGGGGTCGGGATTTAAATATCTGCGACATTTTGGCTTGAATCTCCTCGAATCCCTCGTTAACGAATTAGAGGTTGTTTGAGGGAATTCGATGAAACCGACCGACACGTCCGATCCGGACTATTTTCATAAAGTTGTCGACTGTCAGTGGGCCTGTCCCGCCCATACGCCGGTTCCCGCTTATATCCGATTGATCGCGCAAGGGCGCTATTCCGATGCTTATATGCTCAACCGCGAGAGCAATGTCTTTCCGGGGGTTTTGGGCCGCGTTTGTGATCGGCCCTGTGAGCCCGCCTGTCGGCGGACACGGGTCGAAGAAGAACCGGTAGCAATTTGCCGGCTCAAGCGCGTCGCCGCGGATCACCGGGATGACATCACGGACCGTCTGCCGAAAAAGCCGGCCAAGACCAATGGCAAGAAAATTGCGCTGATCGGGGCAGGGCCAGCGTCCTTCACCGTCGCCAATGATCTCGCCCCAATGGGCTATGAGTGCACAATATTCGAAAAGTTCGACAAGCCGGGCGGCTTGATGCGCACCAATATTCCGGCCTTTCGTCTGCCCGAAAATGTGCTGATGGAAGAGATCGGATATATTCTCGATATGGGGGTGGACCTTAAGCTTGGCACGCCGGTCAATTCGATGAAGGAATTGCTCAAGGAAGACTATGACGCCGTTTTTGTCGGCACGGGCGCGCCCAAGGGCAAGAACCTGTCTTTGCCGGGCCGGGAAGAAGCCGACGCGAATATCCATATTGGGATTGAGTGGCTCGAGAGCGTGGCTTTTGAGCATATCGATAAGATCGGCAAAGAAGTCCTGATCATCGGGGTCGGCAATACGGCGATGGATTGCTGCCGGACGAGCCTTCGTCTCGGCGCGGACAGCGTCAAAGTCATGGCCCGCAAGCCGCGCGCCTTTTTCAAAGCCTCGCCGTGGGAGCTTGAAGACGCGGAAGAAGAAAATGTCGATATTCTGGTCAACCATTCACCCAAAGCTTTTGTCCATGAAAATGGCAAGCTGACGGGCATGGTGTTTGAGCTGATGGAATATGATGTCGATGAAAACGGCAAGATCACCGATAGCCGCGTGACGGGTGAAAAGACCATTGCCTGCACCGATGTCATCCTCGCTATCGGGCAGAACAATGCTTTTCCGTGGATCGAAAAAGACGCCGGGATCGAATTTGACAAATGGGACGTGCCGGTTGTCGATAAGGTCACATTTGAGAGCAGCCAGAAAGGCGTGTTCTTTGGCGGCGATGCTGCCTTTGGCCCGCTCAACATTATCTGGGCCGTGCGCCATGGCCACGAGGCCGCGATCTCGATCCATAAATATTGCCACGGCGAGAGCCTGACACAGCGCCGCCCGGATCAGCTCAAACTTGAGCCAACCAAAATGGGCATGTTTGAATGGCGATACTCCAACGCCTTTGACGATAGCGAGCGCCGCGAGATGGACCATGTCGCCCTGACAGAACGCTTTTCTAATCTGGGCACCGAAGTCGAGCTCGGCTTTAGCCCGGAGAAAATTGCGACCGAAGTGCAGCGCTGTCTGAACTGTGATGTCCAGACCGTGTTTGACGCGCCAAAATGCACCGAGTGTGATGCCTGTATCGACATTTGCCCGGTCGAGTGCCTGTCGATTGTGCCTAATGCCGAGGAACCGGTGCTGCGCGATGCGGTCAACGCAACCAATCCGGACCAAGCTCTATATGTCTCGGAGGACCTGCCTTATACAGGCCGGGTCATGATCAAGGATGAGGATGTCTGCCTCCATTGCGGCCTGTGCGCCGAGCGCTGTCCGACCGCCGCCTGGGATATGCAGGAGGGGATTATCACTATTCCGCATGCCGATGATCAGAACGCGCTAGACAAAATTTTCGAGGCTGCCGAGTGAACACGTCTCAGACTTCAATCTGCGTCGTCGATGCGCTCAACCGTGCGTCCGGCACGCTTTTCGCACCTCTCCTAGCATATTTTTGCCTGCGACGGTTCTGGGGAGAGCCAATATGAGTGGACCAGCACTAAACGACTTTGTCATCAGAGTCGGCAATGTCAACGGCACGGGCTCGGCGTCTGCCAATGGGCTTTTGATGAAGGCGATTTTCCGCATGGGCATTCCCTGTATCGGCAAGAACGTTTTCCCGTCCAATATCCAGGGCCTGCCGACCTGGTATGAAATCCGTGTCAATGGCGATGGCTATATGGGCCGCTCCGGTGATATCCACCTCATGATCGCGATGAACGCCGAGACCTATGCCAAAGACCTCGCCTGCGTCACGCCCGGTGGCTATCTGATTTACGATAGTACATGGCCGCGCCCGCACATGTTGCAGCGCGATGATATCACCGTGATCGGCGTGCCGCTGTCGCAAATGGTCAATGAGACATTTCAGGTCGCGCGATCGCGCATTCTGATGAAGAACATGGCCTATGTCGGGGCGGTCGCGGCGCTGATCAATATGGATATGCATGTGGTCAAAGCCATGGTCGAAGACATGTTCGCCTCCAAACAAAAACTGATCCCGTCCAATATGCAGGCGCTGGAACTGGGCCTGAATTACGTCAAAGAAAACATCGATCACCCGCTGCCCTTTACGCTTGAAAAAATGAACAAAACAAAGGGCAAGGTCATGATAGACGGCAATACGGCCGCCGGGCTTGGCTGTGTTTACGGCGGCGCGACGGTGGGCGCGTGGTACCCGATTACGCCGTCGACCAGTCTGATGGATAGCTTTGTCAAATATTGCCACAAGCTGCGGATCGATGAGGAAACCGGCGAGCATAAATTCGCGATCATACAGGCCGAAGACGAACTGGCCGCCGCGGGCCAGGCGCTCGGTGCGGGCTGGATGGGCGCGCGGGCATTCACCCCGACTTCCGGCGCGGGTATCAGCCTGATGAATGAGTTTATCGGCTTTGGTTATTACTCCGAAACCCCGGCGGTGTTTTTCGATGTGCAGCGCGTCGGGCCAAGTACAGGCATGCCGACCCGGACCCAGCAATGCGATATTATGACTACGGCCTATTGCAGCCACGGCGACACCAAACATATCGTGCTCTATCCGGCCGATCCCAAAGAATGTTTCGAGATGGCGGTCAATGCGCTGGATCTGGCCGAGCGTTTCCAGACGCCTGTGTTTGTGCTCTCGGATCTGGATATCGGCATGAATGACTGGATGATTGATGAGCTGACATGGGATGACAGTTACGTGCCCGATCGCGGCAAGATCGTGACCCGTCAGCAGCTCGACGAAGGCTTCGAGTTTTTCAGATTTCTCGATGTGGACGGCGACGGCATTCCGTACCGCACACTGCCCGGCACCCACCCAACCAAAGGCGCTTATTTCAACCGCGGCTCCGGCCATAATAAATGGGGCAAATACACGGAAGACTCCGACGAATATAAAGAGGTCGTCGACCGCCTGATCGTCAAATGGCAAAACTCCCGCCATGCCTGCCCGCAGCCGGTCCTGCGCAAGGCATCCAAGTTCGGGGGTAAAAAGCCCTCCGCTGGCATCATCGCAATCGGCAGTTCCGATCCGGCCGTGATCGAAGCGCAGGAACGCCTCGCGGCCGAAGGGATACACCTTGATTACCTGCGCGTCCGGGCTTTCCCATTTGCAGATGCGGTCGAAGACTTCATGGCCGAGCACGACACCATTTACGTCGTCGAGCAAAACCGCGACGCCCAGCTCATGACCCTCCTGGTCAACGAAACCAATGTCACCAAGAACAAGCTCGTCTCCGTCAAATATTACGCCGGAGAGCCGCTCTCCTATAAATTCGTCATGGGCGAGATCACCGCCCAAAATAACCAAAGGCAGACGGCGTAGATATGTTTCTGGCGATACGACAATTTATTGTAAAATTGGTGAGGCCCCGACAAACCTATGTCGATCCCGCTAAACATACTTTTACAGGCTCGCATAGTATTTTTTCGAGTGAAGAAACTCTCGATATTTTTGAGGCTTCTTTGCACGATCGTGATAATTTAGCGCTCGCGGAGGCAGAAGAATTCTGCGCCGACCCGAAAATCAAAATCATTGATCTAGTAACAAATCCTTCAGAATCAGATTTTGTCGCAAATTCCAAAACCAAAGAAGGCGATCTGAGTTTTACCAATCAAACCGACCATCCAGATAATAACGTAATCGATTTGCCGATTATAGATCAGTGCAACGATCCGCGTCACTCAAAAATCAAAAAGCGAACCTAAATGCCATCCTTCACCAAACCCAAAATCCATCTCAAGAATGAGAAAAAGAACGACATCGGCCTGATCCGGGCGGATTATGACGGGGTGATGTCGACGCTGTGCGCGGGCTGCGGCCATGATAGCGTCACCGCCGCCATGGCCCGGGCCTTTTTCGAGCTCTCGATCGGGCCGCACAAAGCCGTCAAAGTCTCCGGCATTGGCTGCTCCTCCAAAACCACCTCCTATTTCATGAAAGAGGCCCACGGTAATAACACCGTCCACGGCCGCATGCCCTCGGTCGCGACCGGCGCCATGGCCGCCAATCCGCACTTCACCTATATCGGCGTCTCCGGCGATGGCGACAGCCTCTCGATCGGCGCGGGGCAGCTCGTCCACGCCATGCGCCGCAATATCAACATGCTCTATATGCTGGAAAATAACGGGGTGTACGGCCTCACCAAAGGGCAGTTCTCCGCTGCCGCCGATCTAGGCTCCACCGCCAAAAAAGGCGAGGTCAACAATCTTGCCCCCATAGACCCGTGCGCGCTCGCCCTCTCTGTCGGGGCGACCTTTGTGGCGCGCTCATTCTCCGGCGACAAGGAACAGCTCGTCCCCCTGATCAAGGCCGGCCTCAAACATAAAGGCTTCGCCCTGATCGATGTGATCTCCCCCTGCGTCAGCTTTAACGACCATAAGGGCAGCACCAAATCCTACGAGCACACCTATAAATATTACCACAAGGCCGTGCATGCCGACTACGTCCCGCCCAGCGCAGAAATCCGTGCCAGCTATGACGACGGCAAAACCATGCCGATCGAGCTCCACGACGGCGGCCTGATCAACCTACGAAAACTGGATTCCGGCTACGACCCGACAGACCGCGCCAGCGCGTTTAGTAAAGTGCTCGAGAGTCAGCAGACGGATGAGATTTTGACCGGGCTGCTTTATATCGACGAAACGACGCAGGATTTCGCCACGCGCAAGAAATTACCGGGCCGGGGCCTGAATACCTATCCGTATGAAGAGCTCAATCCGGGGGCGGATAAAATGAAGGACCTGATGCGGGAATTTGGCTGAGTCGAGGCGATGTCATAAATTCCAAGAACCCGGACTTGTGGGTTCGGTTGACACTATATCCAACTGAACAAGGCGGAAAATCAAGGTCTATGGCCCCCGGTTATGGTTGTCCTTGCTTTTCTAGACCCGACACGACCCTGTCAGGATTTAGCGGTTTCCCGCAATTGGGTGATCGATGGATGTCACCGGGCGACATCCGTGAGCTTGGCTATGTATTCTTAGTTCCGGAAGTAGCAGTTCCGGAATTTAAAAAGGCAGGTAAATTCTATCTATGGGATGGCGGCATAGTCGGCGAAGCCGAGATTTTAGAAATGCCGAGATGACGGAATTTGTATAATTCGAAGCTGGCTCTTGGATTATCAAACCTTAAAAACCTCATCCCGATGCCATTCTAAAAACGCCGGATGCGGCTCATGCCCGGGGTGTTCGGGCTTGGCGGCGTAGCCGGATTTTCGGATTAAATTGTCGATACTGTTTCGGTCATTGATATGGCGGGAGACCATGATCTCCAGATCGTCTTGCAGGCTGAGCAGACCGCGGTCGAACATCCAGTGGAGGGTGCCCGAGAGCGCGATGCCGTTGCGCACGCTATCGGGGCCGTTGGCGGCGACCGGTTTGATATGGGCCGCCTGCACCTCGGCTCGCCCGCCGCCATTGATCAGCTTGAGCCCGGTAAAAGCGCAGCGCTCATCATAGGCGCGCAGGACTTTGCGGCGAAAGCGCCGGTCGCGAAAAGCCTTGTTGATCATGATGGATTCGCGTTGGCGTTCCTGATCGAACTCAAACTGGACTTGATCTTCGGCTACGTCTGCCTCTTCATCCGTGCGGGGCAACAGGAAATCAGTTTCGGCCATGCCGCAATCAAAGATGCGGTTAAAGTCGTCCGCCGGGATCGGGCGCACGGCCCAGACCGCGCGTCCGGCGAAATTTCCCTCTGCGTTAGCGAGGCTTTTCTCCATCAGCTCGCCGCCGAGTTTAAACGGAACGGGGCGATCAAAATCTTCATAGCTATTGGGCGCGATCAGCGCGAGATACATATCCGGCGCGGTCGGGTCGGGGATAATTTTTTCGACCTTGGCATAGGCGAAATAAACCCGCGCTTTGCTGCCGGGTTGATAATACAGCACCCAGCCACCTTCAAATTCTTTTGCGCGGCGCAGATATTGTTTTGGGAATTGGTAACGCTCATGCGGAAGATCATCATAGATCGAATCCTCCTTATGCATAAACACCCCAAACATCGGGTGTGAGTGTTTTCGAAATGGGGACGGGAGTCAACTACAAATACTTCCGCTCATCCCAGCGAAGGCTGGGATCCAGTTGAAGTGGTTGGGTGAAGTTGGAATGGCAATTCAACTGGAATCAGATTTACTTTAACTGGTTTCCTGCCTTCGCAGGAATGAGCGGAAATTAGGGGACGGGTTGGTTTCATTATTTAACCCAATTTCCATCCTCCCCGGCCTGCTTTGCCGACCCGGATGGGTGAACGAACGAAATGTTTGGGATGAGCGGAGATCGTCGGTTTGGCCGGGCCATGAAAATATGACCCGTCATTAACGCCTCGCCAAGGTTTTTTGCTTACAGATTTTGTCAAAATCGGAGAGCGGGAATGCTGAAGAAATTATCCTATCTGGGTCTGATCATAAATTGGAAAACATTTGTTCTGGCGGCGATTGCAATGCTCGCGACCTGGCTGTGTCTGCGCTATGAGATCAAGGGTGATTTTCCGCTGACGATCATCTCGACCGCGGTAATTTTCCCGATCGTATTTTCGATCGGTCATGCTTATAAACGGCGCGAAGTGACGCTCGATGATTACGGCACGATCAAAGCCCATGGCCGGGCGATATACTTTGCGGCGCGCGATTGGTTACCGGAGCGATCAGAGGCGCGCGAAGCCCATGCCAAGGCGGTGCTCGAGGAGCTGTTCGAATCTATCCGCGCTTTGTTCAAAGGCAACCAATATGAAATGTTCACCAATGAAACCCGGGTTTACGGCGCCTTTTCCCAGCTCTCGGAATTTGTCAAACGCCTGCGCGCCGACGGTCTGCCGAGCGGGGAGTGCTCGCGCTGCAACCAGTATATTTCAAAAATGGTGGTGTCGTTCGAGCACGCTAAACATGTCTATCAGTACCGCACGCCGCGCTCTTTACGGGCCTTTAGCGACTTTTTTATTATCCTGCTGCCGATCCTGTATGGCCCTTATTTTGCCCATGAAGCGGGCAGTTATCATCCGGCGCTGGCCTATGTCATGCCGCTTTTATTTGCGGTTATTCTTGTGGGATTGGATAATATTCAGATCCACCTTGAGGATCCGTTCGATCAGATCGGTCCGGACGATGTCACCATCAATGCGGAGAAATTTGTCGAGCTATTGTCTGCGGGTGAGGCGGCGGAGGCTTAGCTGAACCCAAAATTCCGCTCATCCCCGCGAAGGCGGGGATCCAGTTGGGGTGATAGGGTGAAGTTGAAAAGGCATTTCAATCTGCAAAGAATTTACTCTAACTGGGTTCCTGCCTCCGCAGGAATGAGCGGAATGATTTGAGTGTGACCTTGATCAATTAAAGTGATATATTGTCCCAATCAAAAGGGAGAACATCATGAAACTCGGCGCATTTTCAGTTAGCCTGGCCGTCAAAGACCTTCATAAATCCATGGAATTTTATGAGGCGCTCGGCTTTAGCACTTTTCACAGCATGGCCGAGCATGGCTATGCAATCCTGACCAATGGTGATGCGACCATCGGCCTGTTTCAGGACATGTTCGAGGATAATATTCTGACCTTTAATCCGGGGTGGGATAAGAAAGCTCAGCCGCTGGAGGACTTTGAGGATGTCCGCGCCATTCAGAAAAAACTGCAAGATGCGGGGATAGAGCTGACCACGACTTGCGATCCGGATGGCTCCGGTCCGGCCAGCATCACCATGCTCGACCCGGACGGCAATCCGGTCTTGATTGATCAGCACGTTTAAGGGCGCTCGCTATGATGCCGCCCAGTTGCGATCTGTGCCGCAAGGACCACCATTCTGATCCAGACGAAAAGTTTAGGCTGATTTATTTCAAACTCACGCCGGAGCAGGCGGCGAAAAAACAGCGCATGAAAGACAGGCGCATGGTCGGCCACCCGCCCGGCGCGCACTGGTTTTGTGCCGAGCATTTTGCATTGATGGAACCGCTCCAAAATCTGGAATATAAACAGGCCCGCGCCGAGCTTAGAAAACCCAAAGGCGTATTCGCGCGGATCAAAACCGGGTTTAAGAAAATATTCTCGTTATCCCGCACGTGATGCGGACGGCTGGAATATAAATCTAACTCATTCCCACCAACCCACTCATCCTGTTTTCCAACGGGGCCGCAGACTGGATCCCGATTTTCATCGGGATGAGCGGAGTGGTTGGGGCGGAAAAAAATGTTGTTGTCATCCCGTACGTGATGCGGGACCTCTCACTTTGCGGTTTTTGAATCGACGATTTGATATCCGCTCAAACTGGCGAGGTCCCGGGTCAAGCCCGGATGACAGTATATTCAAAAATAGGGTTCATCGGAGAGTCGTTTCGAGATCCACCACAGATTTCCTTCGGGGTCTTTAACCCCGCCCTGACGGTCGCCATAGGGCATGTCCATGGCTTCAAAATTCAGAATCGCGCCGGCTTCAATCGCCCGTTTCATCACCTTATCGACATCGTCGACATAGAGGTAATAGGCACCGCGTGTGGCCCGGTAAGTCCCGCGCGCTTCGGTCACCATGATAACGGCGTCATCAATCCGGAGCTGGCAATTGGCGATGGTTCCGTCCGGCATATGGCTACGCCCGATCTCGCGCGCGCCAAGCCCGCTGGTGATAAAGCGGATAAGGCCGAGCGCGTCATTGGCGAAAATATAAGGCGCAATGGCCGGGTAGTTTTGGGGGCGATTTCTCTGGGTCATGTCCCGAGCCTATAGGGCCGCGGCGCTGAGATCAAATAGGCTTCGGTTCCGGCGCGCGGCTACTTGATCTGCGAGCGGAAGCTGACCGAGAAATTCGGATCGGGCGTCCCAGCATTGAGCTTGCCCTTGGGCGCAAAACAGATATGGGTGATTTCGGGATGGTAGGCATCATCCGCGGCCAGAGGACTACACTCCGTGAAGTCGCTCGGTGCTGCCGTGTCCGTACTAAAGCCGACATCGGTTGAATAATTAAAGGTCAGACCCGCGCCGGTCGATTGCTGGAAGCCCACCGGATCCGTTCCAGGATAAGTGTCCGGTCCGCCATCATCAATGTCGCCGACCCAAATCGAGACTTCGGCCGGGATTAAATCGACCAGGAAGAAGCTGTCATCATCCGTCGTTCCGGCACCTGAATTGGTCACTGTAATCGTGTAAATCACATCATTACCGGGCAGAGCATAGAGCCCCTCATTGGCGGGATCAAACACTGTAATCGTCTTGGCCGCGCTCAGATCGGGCGGCGGGCTAGACTGGCAAATATCCGAATATTCGACTCCGTCGATCCAGGTTTTCTTGTCAATCCCGGTGAAGCGGATATGGTCCATACCACCTGACGGAACGACAATGTAAAGGTGGTTGAGGTCGTCTTTAACATCGCTCGTATAATAGGCAACCGATGTGTAGGTCGAGCCCTGATAAGAGGTCTCGATTTCGCTGATGGCATCGCCTTCTTTGACGGCAATCGAGATCGTCAGCAATGCGCCCCCAGGCACAATATCCCCCAATTGTAGTGTGAGCGCCGTCGTCCCGTCTTCGATAATTGTCGAGACGCCATCGGCATCGGTGCCCTGTCCTGCGATCGGTCCGGTTGCGAGATTGCCATTACCCGGATCGGTCAATACAGTCGTCGCATTGCCGGACCCCGCCGCTGCCACATAAGAGGCCGGGCAGGATAGGGCACCGGTTGTGCCGGCCGGCGAAAATGTGATTGCGTAATCTTCGACTTCGCCTTCATTGACGGTCTCTGTTGTATCCGCCCCGCCTGTGGTTGACCAGCGATAGCGCATGAAGGTTTGGAATGTTGAAGCATTTTCGGGGACTGTGATCGGCACATTTATAGTGCCGTCATTATCGAGATCTTCATAATCTACGATAAGCTGTTCGCCGGCGTCGTCCCAGTCGCCATCACCGTTCCAGTCGGCCCAGGCCTGCAATTTTCCGGCAACACCGGTGACGTCAACCGGTATAAACGAAACCTGATCCTGCTGCAGAGGCGGCAGGGTTACACCGTCATCAACATCGCCGTCTGCATTAGGCGAATCGTAAGGCGCATTTTCGGGCGACACACCATAGCCCATATAATATTGTGCGTCATAAGTGTGAATGGCATTGCCATAATTCGTACCCGTCAGCGGGGCATCGGAATGGTCTTCAATACCATCTGGAATACAGGCGTCAGAATATTCGGCTCCGTCGATCAGAATTTCGTCCGCGTTGAGATTGTCGAAACGGACAAATTTGGCGCCGGTATTCGGGACGGAAAAGGCGATCTGCTCGGTCGTGTCCTGAACGGCCGACGGAAAATCGCCGCCGGCGCCATACGTGCCCATGGACGTATAGTTGACATTGTCGGCGGACACAAAAATTTCCGCGAGCGCATTATCGCCGTTCGCGCCGGCCCCGCGGGCAAGAGAAAGAATCAATTGTGCTCCGTCGGGCATGAGGTGCCCGAGCTCGACCGTTAGGTACTCTCCTGTATTGTTAAGCAGCGACGAGATGGGGTCCGCCGGAGATGTACCGGCTGCCGCAATCGCCCCCAGGGCTCTGCCAGTATCGCTGGCGCCGCTATGATCTGTCACCGATGCCGCGTTTCCGGAAGTCATACTGTAGGTGAATCCGGCCGGACAGGTTGGTGTTACATTCGGGTCCGAGGTAATGTTGACGAGATAATCTTCAACTTCTCCAGCGTCCGCAAACTGGGTAGAATTCAGCGCCGCAGTCTGTGACCAGCGAAACCGGGCGATGGTCGAAGTCGAGGTGCCGGAATAAGGAATTGAAACCGGAATAGATATTTGACCATCGCTGTCCCCGTCCTGCAAATCGCTGGCAATTTGTTCATCGAAGTCGTCCCAGTCTCCATCGTCATTCCAGTCGATCCAGCCCTGCAGAAACCCGCCGGATCCGGAAACCTCTGCCGATAAAGTTGCTGAAAGTCCATGGGTTAAAGCTGGAAAAGTTATCCCGTCATCAACATCGCCATCAGCATTCGGGCTGTCATAAGGCGCGCTTTCTGCTGTGACCCCGGCGCCCAATTGCACACCTGATACGATGGCGTGAACAGCATTGTCATAATTGGTTCCGGTTAAGGGCGCATCGCTCTGATCGGCGGGGCCGTCATAAATGACCACAGCACTGGCACTTGACGTGATCGGTGTGGTAATCTCGTTGCTGACAACTTCCGCTGTATTTGTCACGACGTCATCGACAATGCTATCTGTTACGACATCGAATTCGATACCGCCGCCCGCGCCCGTCGTGAGCGTCGGGATCGTCAGAAAGTTAAAAGTCCCACCACTGGGATTACTGCCGGGACGAATATCCGGACCGCTAATGATAGTAAAATTCGCCGTCGACACGGTTTCCGGCGGCAATATATCGCTGATCACGACATTGGTCTGATCGGCAAGGCCCGTATTACCGTAACCGATGCGGTATCGGACCGTCGCGTCCACCGGAATCGGCGCGCCCGCTGTATAGGGGCTGCCATTGACCTGAACGATGGATTTAGAGATCGCCATTCTGTTGGCAAATCCCGGAGCCGGAGTCCCCGCTCCGCCGACATAATATCGCCATGGATTGTCGTTTCCGTTGGCCGCGCCCTCGGTAGAGTCGCCGCCGGTGGCCTCGGCATTATACGATTTGATCAAGGTTGGATCAGACACCGATAATCGTATTTTGATGTAATGGGTTTCGCCGGCCGTAACGCCGCCGGTCGCCCATCGCACAGCCGTCGTCCCGCTCGGTAACGGCGAGGATTCGCTGAGTAACACGCCGGATGAAGTGGGGACACAAACCTCGACAGAATTAGCGCCGGTCGGGGTCTCGGGATATATTGCGCCTGCACTATTGGCGGGCCCGTCCGAAGGCAGTCCGGCCAAACAAGACCCGCTATAGGAAATACGGTTCCAAGGCCCGACTGTGCCGTAACGGTCCAAAGGCGAGCCGGAATCCGGCCCGGCGACAACGCTACCCGTCCTGAATGGCGTCGTACCCCTGCCGTCTGCGATGGATGTGTTCTCAAGCGCTGAAAATCCGGGATTGGCCAACGCAGATGTCGACCCAAATGCGTTGGATTGAACGGCGTCCCATTTATTGTGAATGCGCGCGTCTCCCGTACCGCCTATTGAGGGCCACGGGGCGCCATTTGTCGGATTAATCCTGTAACCATTGGTCAGGTTGGCAACCTCCGTACCGTCTCCCGTATAAAGGGCTGTGTCGGGATCGGTTGAGTAAAATATACCCGTATCCCCGTAAATATAGGCCAGGCCCGCATTACAGTTTTCGGCGGTCAGCCCGTTAGCGGTACAAAGCGTCGGCAGTGGAGACGGGTTCCAGCCATTTGCGGTAACGTCAAAGCTCTGTTCGCCACGGGGCCCCCATCCTTTGGATATACCTTCCCCCGATACTGCGCTGGTGGCCGTTCGAACCGGGATGTCCGATTCACTGGCATCGACATAGGAGGCTCCGACGACCGTTGTACCGTTCGGAATATAAAAGGTAAAATATCCATTGGGTCCCGATAATGTTCCATCTGTTATGACGCCGAATTCGGAGATAACCTCTACGATATCGCCGGGCATGATGGGACTGTTACCGGCGTCGATATTGGCCTGAATCTGTGCCTCGGTCGCTGCTGAATATCTTATTGTTGGAATGTCCAGCCACGCGCCATGCGCATAGGCGCTACCGACGGTGCAAAGTGCCACGGACAGCGTGAGGAATAATCTCTGGATATATTTACGCATAACAAGTCTATTTATTCGGCAAAATAATTAATTTCTTATCGCGAAAAATCCTTAACCTTTGGCTAAGAATTTCGCTAAGAAGGGCTTAAATTACATGTCAGTTTATCGATCATATCACTTCACCCATGCGCTTTGCCGCGAACCGGCGAACTCGGTGACAAATGGATTGCGACTCGACCTATCCGAAAACCCGCACCCGGAGCTGCTTTTACGGCAACATAAAATTTACATTGAGGCGTTGAATGCAGCGGGCGTAACCGTCAATATTATGCCGGCCCAAGAAGACTTTCCCGATAGTGTTTTCGTCGAAGATGCGGCACTTGTTCTGGACGGGGTCGCCATCCTGCTCAATCCCGGCGCGGAAAGCCGGGCCGGGGAGCCAAAAGCACTGGTCGAAGACGGCGCGCAATATTTCAAAAATATAATTCAAACCGACCTAACCGGGCCCATTGACGGCGGGGATATTCTGGCCTTTGATGATGTGATTTTCGCGGGACTATCGGACCGGACCTCGCAGGCCGGAGCAGATGATCTGGCTAAACTCGTCGACGACTTTGGTTATGAGCTTCGGACTGTGACCACGCCGAAAGACATCCTCCATTTTAAAACCCATTCGAGCCTTCTCGATGAACGCACGGCATTAGCCACGCCATCTTTGGCCGCGTCAGGATGTTTTGATGGTTTTGAAGTTGTGACATCGCCGGAAAACGAGCCGCAAGGCGCTAATGTTATTCGCGTCAATGATAAGATCATTATGTCCGCTGAGGCGCCTGAAACAGCCAAGATGCTCGGCGCAATGGGTTTTGATGTCCTTACGGTCCCAACCAGCGAAGTCGCCAAGATTGACGGGGCCGTATCGTGCTGTTCACTGCGCTATAGTCTTTAGCCATTGCGCCGCGCCTTCATCCTCGTCATAATATGCAAAAACATGCATAAGTGAGGGAATGGTGATGAGCGATCTTCAGAACATATTTGATAGACAAAAATCGGCCTTTAATGGCGCGCCCAATATTGGCTGGGCTACGCGAAAAGCCAACCTTAAGAAGCTTGGCAACGCGATCAAAACCCATGAAACCGAGTTTCAGCGCGTTATATCCGAGGATTTTGGCAATCGTTCATTTGTAGAAACAACACTGGCCGAGGTGATGGTCATTCAGGGCGGTATATCGCACGCACTCAAACACACGCCGAAATGGATGCGGACCCGCCGAGCCCCAACGGCCATGCAGTTCAAGCCCGGAAGCAATAAAATCGTCCCGCAACCGCTGGGCGTCGTTGGTATTATCAGCCCTTGGAATTACCCGCTACAGCTTGCAATTATGCCGCTCATCGCCGCGCTGGGTGCCGGTAATCGGGTCATGATCAAGCCCAGCGAATATACACCGAAATTATCGCAGCTGTTAAAGGACGTGCTCGCCGGAATTTTCTCAGAAGATGAAGTATATGTCGCTGTTGGCGGCGTCGATGTTGCCCAGGAATTTTCCAGTCTGCCTTTCGATCATTTGCTGTTTACGGGTTCGACCAATGTCGGACGGATCGTGGCCGAGGCTGCTGCTAAAAATCTGACGCCAGTCACGCTTGAGCTTGGCGGCAAATCTCCAACCATTATTGACGAGAGCGCCGACATGAATACCAGTGTTGCACGCATTGCCAATGGCAAGCTTTTAAATGCGGGTCAAACCTGCGTTGCGCCGGATTATGTTCTGATGCCGGGCGCAAAAATCAACGCTTTCTCCGAGGCGATGATCCAGCAAGCCGAAAAGTTCTATCCCAAAGTCGCCGGCAATCCGGACTATACTTCAATCATTGCGGATAACCATTATGCGCGTCTCCAGGGTCTGCTCGAAGACGCGGAAAATAAAGGCGCGAAAATCCGCACGGCCGGCGATGATGACAAACAGCAACTTGCCAAAGAACGCCGCGTGCCTTTGACGATTGTAACCGATACGACGCCGGATATGAAAATTATGCAGGAAGAAATCTTCGGCCCGCTCCTGCCGGTTGTCGCCAGTGATAGCCTCGATGACGCGCTCGATTATGTCCAAAAACGCGAACGCCCTTTGGCGCTCTATTGGTTCGGAAAAAACAAGAAAAAAGAAAACCGTGTTTTGAATGAAAGCATTTCCGGCGGTGTTTCAGTCAATGATGTGGCCTGGCATGTCATTCAGGAAGACATCCCGTTTGGCGGCGTTGGTCCCTCAGGTATGGGCGCCTATCACGGCGAAGCCGGGTTTAATACATTTTCCCATCTCAAAGGCGTGTTCACCCAAAGCCGGTTTAGCCAAGGCAAAATGCTGCATCCGCCCTATGGCCCCAAGACCGAGAAGATGCTGAAAATGATGAAGAAGATTATGTAGACCGAAAATGGCGGACGAGTTTGATTACGTCATTGTTGGTGCGGGAAGTGCGGGCTGCGTTTTGGCCGGACGCTTGTCTGAAGACCCAAATGTGTCGGTTTGCCTTTTAGAAGCGGGCGGAACCCACAAACATTGGAGCGTTTTTACGCCCGGCGTGACGATTTGGAATATGGTGCTGGGCAAGCGGAACTGGCGCTTTGAAACGGAACCGCAAGCCGGCCTCAATGGTCGTCAAGGTTATCAGCCTCGCGGCAAGGTTCTGGGCGGATCCTCCAGCATTAACGCCATGATTTATGTTCGCGGCAACAAATATGATTATGATGAATGGGCGCGGCTTGGAAATAAAGGCTGGTCGTTCAAAGACGTGCTGCCTTATTTCAAAAAAAGCGAAAATAGATCGGCCGGTGCCAATGAATATCATGGTCAGGATGGCCCTCTCCATGTCCAGCCTCTGAGAAGCGCAGGTTCGATCAGCGATGTGTTCCTTGAGGCCGGTCGTCAAACCCAAATGCCGTTAACTGATGATTTTAATGGTGCTCAGCAGGAGGGGCTTGGCATGTATGAAGTCACACACAAAGACGGCGAGCGCTGGAATACGGCTCGGGCGTTTTTGGATGACCATATGGATCGGCACAATCTGACCGTCATTACCCATGCCATGGCTGAAAAAGTCATTGTCGAAGACGGAAAGGCGGTTGGCGTTAATTGTAAGGTCAAAAAGAAGCCGCGGACGATTACGGCGCGGCGCGAAGTGATTTTATCCGGCGGGGCCTTCGGCTCGCCGCAATTGATGCTTTTGTCCGGTATTGGGCCAAACGATAAGCTCGAGCCCCACGGTATCGCGCAAGTCCATGACCTACCCGGCGTCGGCGAAAATCTGCAGGACCATATTGATTACATCATCTCCTATAACGCCAAGGTTAAAGATAATCTGGGGGTATCCATAATGGGGAGCTTCAGGATGCTCGGCGAGATTTTCAAATATCGAAAGAACCGCACCGGTATGCTCTCTTCCAATCTCGCGGAAAGCGGCGGCTTTCTGTATACGGATCGATCCGAACCGGCCCCGGACATCTCGCTCGTCATGGTCAGAGCTGCCGTTGATGATCATGGCCGAAAGCTGCATTGGGGACATGGCTATAGCTGTCACGTTTGTGTATTGCGGCCTAAAAGCCGCGGTAGTCTATGGCTGAAATCGGCTGACCCGTCCGCGCCGCCGGCCATTGATCCGGCGTTTCTTAAAGATGAACGCGATATGGATACGCTGGTCCGTGGCGCCAAAATGATGACGCAAATTTTAGAAGCCCCTGCTTTTGATGAGATCCGCGGCAAGCCTTTTTATATTGCCGGCACAACCGACACGGAAGCGCTTAAGGCGGATATACGCGCCAGAGCCGATACGCAATATCATCCGGTTGGCACGTGTAAAATGGGTCATGATGATATGGCGGTTGTTGATGATCGCTTGCGCGTTCACGGCCTCAAAGGGCTGCGCGTGATTGACGCCTCAATCATGCCGAATGTGAATTCCGGTAACACCAATGCGCCGGCCATTATGATCGCCGAAAAAGGCGCGGATATGATCAAAGAGGACTGGGCTGCTGTATGAAATATTTTCTGCTCATAATGGTCGTGGTTCTTTCGGCTTGCCAAGCCGACATACAGCCGGACAAAACGCCGGTTACGGCGCCGCTAGCTTACGAGACAGCTGAGGTATCCGATGCGACGCGCGAAGCCAATGAAGCCGTTAAGAAATATCTTGATTTTGACGACCGCGCGGATTTCGAGGCGGCGGATCGCGGCTTTATCGCGACCTTCCCCGAAGGCGTGATTACATCAGAAGACGGAACGCCTGCCTATGATTACGGCGCCTATGATTTTCTAAACGGCGACGGGCCCGACAGCGTCAATCCAAGCCTATGGCGGCAAAGCCAGCTCAATGCCAAACACGGCCTGTTCGAAGTTGTCGATGGCATCTATCAGGTGCGCGGTTTTGATCTCTCAAATGTGACCTTCATCAGGGGAGACACAGGCTGGATCGTCATTGATCCGCTGATCACCAAAGAAACCGCAAAACGCGCCCTGGATCTTGTGAATCAGGAGCTCGGAGAGCGTCCGATCACGGCCGTCGTCTATACCCATTCCCATATTGATCACTATGGCGGCGTGCGCGGGATTGTGAGCGATGAGGACGTCGCCAACGGCACCGAGATAATTGCGCCGATCGGTTTTACGCGCGAAACTGTCAGTGAGAATGTACTCGCCGGCAATGCGATGAGCCGCCGCGTTACCTATATGTTTGGCAATATGTTACCCCGGGCGGCCGACGGGCAAGTCGGGGTTGGATTAGGGCAGGCTGTCTCGACCGGTCTTCCGGGAATGATCCGGCCGACAATCATCGTTGATCAAACCGGACAAACGGAAACTGTTGACGGCGTGGAAATGAACTTCATTCTCACGCTTGGGGCTGAAGCGCCGGCCGAATTCATGTTTTACCTACCAAAATGGAAAGCCTTCTGTCAGGCCGAAATTATCAATCGGACGCTTCATAACATGTACACACCGCGCGGCGCGAAAGTGCGCGATGGCCGTCTCTGGAGCCAGTATATTGATCAGGCAATTTACCTGTATGCAGACAAAACCGATGTGTCATTTGGTTCGCACCATTGGCCGACCTGGGGCACGGAAGATATCACCGAGTTCTGGGAAGGGCAGCGCGATCTTTACCGCTATATCCATGACCAAACCTTGCATCTCGCCAATCAAGGATACACGATGCATGAAATACCGGAGGCGCTTGAATTGCCGGACGCGATCGCCAAATCTTTCTACAATCGGGATTATTACGGCACAGTCAGTCATAATTCCAAGGCGCAATATCAGCTCTATTTTGGTTATTTCGATGGCAATCCCGCCAATCTCAATCCGTTAGGGCCGGTTGAGGCAGGAGAGAAATTTGTCGCCTATATGGGCGGCGCAGACAATGTCATCGCGAAAGCCCGCGAGGACTATGATGCGGGCGATTACCGTTTTGCCGCGTCGGCTTTAAGTAACGTCATGTTCGCTGAACCCGGAAATCAGGAAGCCGCCGATCTGCTCGCAAATATTTATACGCAAATGGGCTACATGGCCGAGAGCGGATCGTGGCGGAATTTTTATCTGACCGGCGCTATGGAGCTTCGAAACGGCGTTGGAAATTTCCCGACTCCCAACACAAGTTCGGTTGATATGGTGCGGGCTCTGCCTCTTGATTTGATGTTTGATTTGATGGCCGTACGTGTCAACGGCCCGAAAGCTGCCAAGAAAAACCGCAAGATCAACTTTGTCGTCACGGATACCGGCGAGAAGGCGCTCTTGATCCTCAGTAACGGAACTCTGCATCACCGCATGGGTCATAGTGATGACGAGGCGCCGACCTTTAATATTTCCAGCGAAGGTCTGGTTGCGCTCAATACCAAGCAAAAATCATCCGCGCAGCTTATGCAAGAGGGCGCGATTTCAGTTGAGGGAAGCCTGCTTCAGAAAAAGTCAATTAAAGACTTTTTTGACCTGCTGGAAGAGCCCGATTTCTGGTTTGAAATTGTCAGGCCTTAATCGCGTTGACGACCTTATTCTCCAGCTGGTTCTGAATCTTCGCTTACCTCGGCAACCTTGACCGTATTGGTAGCAATAGGTTCGTCGGGTTTAGGGTCGACAACCATCGCCTGTTGGCTGGGCTCGGTCTGCTTCAATAATGTGACGTCATCCGGATTTTGACTTATTGGCATTTGCTGAATAGGCGGCGGGGCCTGATCATACATCATATTGGCCATCCCGCCAGCGCGCAACAGCGCCAGCTCCATTTTGAGCCGCTCTATCTCGAGATCGTATAAACGGCTACAATCCACACGTTTCGGTTTTTTACCGAGCGGAACCGTTACACGGCCATAAAATGCAGCTGAGTCGCGTGAGTAAATATCATTGGTTCCGATAACTCCAACATCAAGGGTCGGTCCGTTACTGGCAATTGCCGTTTGGCAGCTGAGGCCGCCAGGTGCGCGAATAACGTCTTGTCCGGTAACCCGTTGGGATGACGGAAGGTTAAAGCCTTGTTGGTTATACGAGCTTGACGTCGATGGGACGTAATAAGGGATATGATCAGGATTGTTTTGAGCCTGTGCAGGCAAAACCGAAATTCCCAATAGTCCTAAACCGAATAGCGTGTGGCGGTATATTTTCCGCATACTTCCCCCCTGTAAGATGCGCCCTTGCCGTTTGTCGTCGGCACTATCGAATGACAGATATAGATCCGTCGTTTTTGTTCGCCGTCAAACGGCACAATAGCCGTAACGGAAAGTCCGTGACCTGAGCCTAAAATCGCGAATTTCCGAGAGAGGACGGCCGTTTCCAGTTCGTTCCAATTCTCGTCATAAACCTGTACGTAACTGCGCTGTGGGCTTTTATACGGGTTTTTGATCATGACTTTCACGATAAAGTTTTCCGAAAAGGAGCTCACATCCTTTTTCATCGGTGCCAATAACTGTGCCTGCGCGGACGCAGGGCACAGAATTGCAATCGCGCCGATAGTAATCGCCGCGATATGAGATATTTGTCTTATGGTGTGACGCATCTGACCGTTACTAACATTGAGTAAGCGCCAGCATTAAAAGTCCCCGCGCTTTTTGTTGCCGTTGCATCAACAACCATATCTGTAACACCAACACCCAAAGGTGTAAGGACGGTTCCCTGAACGTTCTCGACAATCGTTCCGCCATCCAGCGAATATATCGTCGAAAATGTAGTATTCAGATCGCCATCTTCCGGTGCCAATGTAAAAGCGGCTGGCGATAGAACCTCGATGGTAGACCCGGCGCTGTTTGTCGCGACCTGAGCCAAACCGGAAACGCCAGAAGCTCCCGTGCTGTCAAGAATATTCTGATTGGCATTGATTGTCATAACACCACCGCGGGTAACAACCACAGAGCACGTATCAGGAACCGCCCCCGTAAATGTGATATCCGCGTCATTATTCGCGGCGTTTGCGGAACCGGACATAGCCGTTAGCAGCATACCAGATGCTAAAAGAGTGGCATTTAGTTTTTTTGTTAGATTGTTCATAGTGACCTCCATTTCACAATACTACTTATGCGGGGATAATGTTGAGGTTGTATAAAGCAACGTGGTTAAAGTGAGGGTTTATGTCGTTGAGATATCAAAGATGTTGGTCGATGTCGCATTCATAACCAATGAAACTTCCACTGGAGAATCCATAAGTATCTGAAATCAAAATAAATTCACGTGTTATTAGATAATCAACGACCAAGCAATAAAGTTGAAAATTCTGCCTATCGTTGAATTTTGATCAAACCTTACTAACACTCGGAAGTAGTGATATAAAAATGTTTACGGTTGGACAGGAGCCCCGACGCAATATCTTGCGATCGTAATATAGCAAAAGTTGTGCAGGCTGCGACCAGGGCGTTTTAATTCAGCGGGCGTTTCTTACCGCCCAGAACAACACCCCAGATCGCGATGCTATCCCAATTTTCGGCGTCGATCGTGAGGGGGTTGGTATCGACAATTGTAAAGTCAGCCTTCTTGCCGATTTCAATTGTGCCGAGCTCACTTGATAGGCCGAGCGCCCTGGCGGCATCCAGCGTGATCGCTTCCATCGCGTCGTAAGGCGTGAGCGATTGCTCCGGTTCATAAGCACTTCCGCTCAGTGTCTTGCGCGTGATATGCCGCGAAGCCGCGAGCAACGGGTCAGGCGGTGCGAGCGGCGCATCGGAATGAATTGTAACGATCCCGCCTTTCCGTGACAGCTCACCAAGCGGGCTGATACGATCGGCCCGGTCCTTGCCGAGCGGCGCTTCATACGCTTCGCCCATATAGTGGACATAGTGACTGGCGGCCGAGAGCATCACGCCATTGTCTGCGGCTTGTGTTGTGTGGGCGTCTGTAAATAGGCCGCCATGTTCGACAACAAAATCATTATTTAGTCCGGCTTCGCGGGCTTCTTGAAAAGCGTTCAAAGTTTCTGTTTGTGCGGCGTCGCCATTAGAATGAACATGCGCAGAGAGCCCCGCCTCAAGGTAAGGCCGCATAATCGCGTAAAGCTCGCCCGGCTCGGTCACCCAAAGCCCTTTGGAGCCTTGTGACTGACCGGCCAGGTAACCGGGCGGAGATAGCCGCATGGTCTGAGAATAAAAGGCGCCGTCTGTAAAGAACTTCACCCGCGGCAATACCGGCGCCGGCGCAGGGCGATCGCCGCTCACCAGCTCACTGATAACTTTCGGGGCGTCGTCGCCAAACTCGCGCGTGAAGGCCCGGTGTTCGGGAATGAGATAGAGCCGGAACGCATTTTTCTCCATCGACCAAAATGCGCCAATCGTGGCGTTCTCGTTTTCACGCCCGAAAATCCCGTAACCAAGGTCAGCCGTTGTCGTAATCCCGGAATTGCGCATGATCGCGAAATAAGTGTTCAGGCCTCGCGCAATATCTTGCGGCCGGAAGACATGGGGCGCAATGCCGTCAAACACATTCATGACGGCATCTTCATAGATCCGTCCGGTCAACTCGCCGTCCGGATATAAATCTACGCCGTGATAGGTCTCGGCCAGAGCGGGTGTTACGCCGACAAATTCTATCGCGGCGGAGTTCAGGTAAAAATCATGGCCCGAATAATGCCAAACCACCAAAGGCCTGTCAGGAGAAATACGATCAAGAATTTTGCGGTCCAGATCACCTTGAACCAGATTGTGAAAACCATAGGCTAGAATTACCTCTTGTTCCGTGGGCGCAGCGGCAACAATCTCTGCCAGCCGCGCATGGAATTTCCCCGGCGTATCAAATCCGTTCGTCATGCCACCCGGCATTGCCATAGGCCAGGGCGGGGCAAATGGCTGAGCGTAAAACAGCCCGCCCAGCATGGTGTGCATATGCGGATCAATCAGGCCGGGCAAAATGTTCTTATTTTTGAAGCTTTCATCAATCGATGATCCGGAAAACTCAGCTGTCAGGCTTTCCAGATTGCCAACGCCAACGATTTTATCCTGCCGGATCGCTACCGCTGTCGCGACATCGCCTTCGCCGGTCATGGTAACGACGCTCGCCGCCGGGAAAACGGTCACATCCGGATGCTGCTCAGCAGGCTCACTTTGACAGGCAGTCAGCGCAAGCACCGCCGCCGATAAAATCAGTTTCTTCATGAATTTTCCTTTTGTACGGCGCCATCATGCAATCGAATGGTCCCGAGAGTCCATAGGCATTGAATTTCTGGAAGCCCCAACGACGGATAATCCCGGCTGCCGCGTTTATACAATTAGAGAGAGCCATGAGTTCACAAGGAGGAAATCATGAAACTTAAACTCATTTCAGTGGCTATCATCGTCAGCCTTGCAGGATGCGCCAGCGCCGGAACCAGTCACGCGCATCCCCATAGAGCGCCGGCAGGATATTGGAAATTAAACCCGCTTAAATGCCCGGATCTTGTGGAAGATTGGCGCGATCGCCGCGAGTCCCGCATTGACGAGGCCTATGATCGGGGCCCGCGAGATGTGCGCGAGGATATTCGCGATCGTATCGAGTCCCGCAGAGACGAAGCGGTGACCTATTGCCCGCCCAGCGCGTGGGAATGGCATGGGCCTCAATATAGGCCCCAAATACACGCACATCGCCCTGTCAAGGTCCGCGTCTTTTACAATCCGCACCGCAATCATTATTATCATCGTCATGGCGGTAAGGCCGTCCTGGTCAAGTGGTGATTGGCTGGAAAAAACTGTCATCCCGCATCCAGCGCGGGGTGACAGAGATCAACCGAATGGCAGAGATTCAGGGCCTATTCCTGCCGTGCCTGTCATGGCTCTCGACCCATTCATTGGCGACGACCGCGGCGGAAAGGGATATTTCTCCGGCAAGAACGGTTCCGGCCAGTATTTCAATGAACTTTTCGACTTTGCCGGTGCCGTAGCAATCCATAATCTCGAGACATTCGCGCTGGGTTGCGAGTCCGGTACCGCCGCCATAAGTCGCCGCAATGATAGAGGGCAGGGTGAGCGACCAGTAAAGGTCATCATTGTCCAGCAGCTCGACATAGGTCAGCCCGGCCTGACTCTCGGCCACATTGGCTTCGTCTTGACCGGTCGCAACAAACAAAGCGGCAATGCCGTTGGCGGCATGGACGCCATTATTGGTCGTGCCGGCAAGCATGCCGCCAAGCATGGATATCTGACGGGCCCGGTACATGTCTCGCGTGTCGGCTCTCGTAATCGATAGCATCAAATCCCGGGGTAATACGGCTTCAACAACCACGCGCGCGCCGCGCGAGTGCAGCGTATTCAAGTGCGAATGTTTTTTATCCGTGTCGATTGCGCCGGACAGGGTGAAAGTCACTTTGCCCAGATCTGCCGGCAGATTGTCCATTATCCATTGGCAGGCCGCCTGAGCAGCCTTTCCGCTCATATTCTGTCCGGCGGCATCGCCTGTGGTGAAGTTAAACCGCGTAAACCACATGCGCGATACGCCATAACCTTCAATATGGGAGAGTTTGCCGATTGATGTTGTCGCTTCGGCGGCTTTCTTGATGGTACTAAAATTGCTCTCTATCCACTTTCCGAGCTCGCGCGCCATACGGGCGTCTTGGCAATGAAACACGGGCGCGCGCTGCATATAGCGCTCAACGATTGTGGTCTTAACGCCGCCAATGGCAGACAAAATCCTCATTCCGCGGGAATAGCTGGCAACCAACGTCCCTTCGGTCGTCGCCATTGGGACGTAAAAATGACCCTTGGCGTATTCGCCGTCGACCAACAGTGGACCGGCAAGGCCAATGGGTATTTGACCTGCGCCAATTGGGTTCTCGATATTGCCTTTAAGCGTCGCGGGATCAATCGTCATCGCGGACAAGTGCGGAATTTCGGTCCCGGTCTCGGATGTGATAAAATCCTGCCTGGCTTTGATAATATCAGGGTCGAAGTTTTGGCCAGAGATGCGAGGAATAGATTTTGGCGTGTCGGACATTCCCGATCTATAAAAGCCCGTTGACGGGCGGGCAAGGATTATAAAGCTTGAGAGCGGCTTAAAATCCGTGTAACTGAATCATATTCATTATTACTGAGGATGCCTCATGAAATATCCATTTGAAACTGAAGAACGTGCCGCATTTCGCGAATCTATTCGTTCATTTGTTGAAAAAGAGATTATACCCTTTGCGCATGAGTGGGACGAAGCGGGTTCTGTACCCTGGGAGCTGCACGAAAAGCTTGGCGCTCTCGGCATTTTCGGTTTTGGCATTGATGAGGAATATGGCGGGCTTGGCTTTGATTGTCCGTTTATGCGGGCGATAGTGTCTGAGGAAATGGGAAAATGCGGCTTTGGCGGCGTGCCCGCCGCTATTGGCGGCCGCGGCATTTCGCTTGACCCGATCCAGAAAATGGCCGCGCCGGAAATAAGGGACAGAGTTCTCAAAGATATTGTCGAGGGCCGCAAGGGCTCAAGCCTGTGTATCACTGAACCGGGCGGCGGCTCTGACGTGGCGCGCCTTAAGACAACAGCCAAACGCGATGGCAATCACTTTGTCATCAACGGCTCCAAGACATTCATCACGGGCGGCATGGAGTCGGATTATTTTGTCGTCGGTGCGCGGACCGGCGGGCCGGGCCTGACCGGGATATCTCTGTTTTTCGTCGAAAAAGATACGCCCGGTTTCACCCGCACGGCCCTAAAGAAAAAAATGGGCTGGTGGGCCTCTAATCAGGCCACGCTTTATTTTGATGATGTTCGCGTTCCGGCCACCAATATGATGGGCCAGGAAGATTATGGCTTCATCGCCATTATGCAAAATTTTAACAATGAACGCCTGACCATCATCGCCTGGTGCCTCGGTATGATGAAGGCCGCGCTCGAGGATAGCATAAGCTGGGCAAAGGAACGCGAGACTTTCGGCAAACCCCTCATCAAACATCAGGTGATCCGCCACAAGATCGCTGACATGTCCGCCAAGATCGATGCGGTCGAGAGCTATATGAATGTGATCTGCTGGAATATGGAGCAGGGCGAAGTCCCGATCGCCGAACTGTCCAAAGCCAAATTTTTCTCGACCAAAGCGCTAGAATTTGTCGCCTCCGAGGCCATGCAAATATTAGGCGGTGCGGGATATCTCCGAGGCTGCCGCGTCGAGTGTATTTACCGTGAGGTCAAAGTCCTCGCCATCGGCGGCGGTAGCGAGGAAATCATGCGCGATCTAGCTGTCCGGCAGATGGGGCTTTAGATTAATTAGGCGTGATTTGATTTTTCACTAGCGAGGTCCCGCATCAAGTGCGGGATGACAGCTAAGGTGCGGGTTAAAAAGCGCTGTCATCCCCGCGAAGGCGGGGACCTCTCCCATTGCGGTTTTTGAATCACTTCCTGCTCACCCGGTCAATGCTTCCAGCTTGCGCCGCATGTCATCCGATAACTTCGCGGGCCGTCTTGTTTTCTCGTTGACATAGACATGGACGAAATGGCCTTTGGCAGCACACTCAGCCTCGTCATTTTTGAAAAGCCCAATCTCATAGGTCACCGAGCTACTACCGATTTTGGCGACGCGGAGACCGCCATATATGACATCCGGAAATGTTATCGGCGCGAAGAAATTGCAGCTTGTACCGACGACTAAACCGACCGTCTCGCTTTTGCCAATCTCCAGCAGCCCTTGATTGATCAGCCATTCATTGATCAGCGTATCGAAGAAAAAATAATAGACCGAATTATTGACGTGGCCGTAAACATCATTATCGGCCCAGCGCGTCGGCATGGCCTGAAAATGCTTGTAGGCGCTACGGGGTTCCGGAGCCGGGCGCATTACAAAATATTCTCATAGATTTTGACCATGGCATCATAGGTCATTTCTCGCGGATTATTCATCAGAAGCCGTGTTTTATTCATCGCGTCTTCGGCCATCATCGGAATGGCGTTCTCGCTGATATTCACATCGGCCAGACGCTGAGGCACATGGGTCGCGTCTTTAATCCGGAGCATCTCGTCAATGAGATCCGATCCGGTTTGGCCGACGCCCAGATCGCGCGCAATCTCGCCGTACCAGTGATCTGCCTTGGACTGATTATATTTCATCACTTCGGTCAGGACGAGCGAGTTAGACAGCCCGTGCGGCACATGGAAAAACCCGCCAAGCGGATAGGCCATGGCGTGGACGGCGGCGCAGGGCGCGTTGGAAAAAGCCTGTCCGGCAAGCATGGCCCCGATCAGCATATCATTACGCGCTTCGACATCACTGCCATCTTCAACGGCGCGGACAATGGCGCCGCGCAGTTTTCGAAGCGCCGATAAAGCCAGCGTATCAGAGAGCGGGTTTTTTTGCCGGATGGAGGTATAGGCCTCAATCGCGTGAACCATGGCATCGATACCGGTTGCGGCCGTGATCGATTTGGGAAGGCCGAGTGTCAGATTGGCATCGAGCAAAACCCGGTCAGCATAGAGACTGTCCGCGACAACGCCTTTCTTGGCGGTTTTTCCGGTCGTGATAATGGCGACATTAGTAACCTCGCTGCCAGTGCCGGATGTGGTCGGAATGAGAAGCAGCGGCAATGTCGGACCTTTGGCCAGGCCAACGCCATACATCGTCTCGAGCGGTTGATCGCATCCGGCCAGATGGGCGATAACCTTGGCAGTATCCATCGGACTACCGCCGCCAAATCCAATCACAAGCCCGGCGCCAAACGTTTTTACTGCCTCAGCCCCTTTGACGACAATTTCTTCCGGCGGATCGGCGACCACATCATCAAAAACCAAAACTTCATATCCGGCCTCTTCTAATGAGGCGAGACCGGCGTCCAGCAGGCCGAGCCCGCGTACGCCTTTATCCGTGACAATCGCAATGCGTTTATTCGGGCAGAGCCCTTCAACATAATGATCAAGTTTCGCCGCCCCGCCGGGCTCTATGCGTATGTCTGAGACGGTTTGGAAGCTGTGCATGTTTGATCCTTTGAAAGCCTATCTAACCGAATTAAATAATACTGTCATCCCGCACTTAAAATTCCGCTCACCCCCGCGCAGGCTGGGGTCCAGTCGGCGACAGATGAACGGCTGGGGAAACTTCTGAAAACCTGGTTCCCCACCTTCGCGGGGATGAGCGGAGGTGGTGTTTAATTCATCGTCAGAACGACTTTGCCCATCACGCGGCGCTCCGACAGGGCGGTCATGGCGTCGGCAAAATTCTCTAATCTGTGCGCGCCGCTGACCCTAGGTCTAATCCCGCCTTTTTCATACATCGCCATAAGCTCCATCATATTTTCCATATGGCCTTTGGGATTTTTCGGAATCCAGGCGCCCCAGTGAATGCCGCGCACGTCGAGCTCTTTGAGGAGCATCCAGTTAAACGCGACTTTAGGAATGTCGCCACCGGCAAATCCAATTACGAGGTAACGTCCGCCCCAGGCCAAAGACCGCAGCGCCGGCTCGGCGAATTTATCGCCGACCGGATCATAGCAGATATCCGCGCCTTTACCGGTTATTTCGCGGACGCGGGCCTTGAGGTCTTCGGTGGTGTAATTAATACCGTGATCGGCGCCATATTCTTTGCAAACGTCGAGCTTCTCCTGAGTGCTCGCTGCCGCAATCACGTTTAAACCCATTTTCTTGCCAAGCTCGACAGCTGTCAGGCCAACGCCTCCAGCGGCACCGAGCACGAGCATTGTCTCGCCCGGTTTGATATCGGAGCGGTCTTTTAACGCGTGATATGAGGTTGCGTAGACCATGACAAAACCGGCCGCTTCTTCAAATGACATCTTGTCCGAAATCGGCACGCATATTTCGGCGGGCACAACCGCCTCTTCGGCGAAACAGCCGACCCCCGGTAGGGCCGCCACCCGTTGTCCGACTTTGAGATGTTTGACGCCTTCGCCGATCTCGGTAATCACCCCCGCGCATTCCGCGCCCGCGATAAACGGGAAGGGCGGTTTGACCTGATACTGACCTTGGACCATCAGAATATCCGGGAAGTTCACACCTGCTGCTTTGATCGACAGACGGACATGACCATTACGTATTTTCGGCGCGTCAACCTCAACCACTTTGTGATCGGCAAAAGGCGCAAATTCCGTGATCTGGAGAGCTTTCATGAGAGTTCCATTCTACTATTTAGAGATAACTTTAACGGGTCGCGCCAGATGTGTCAGCTAAATTGCTATATCTTCCGCCGGGCTCCCTTAGGCGGAGGCGTTTCTTTCCCGCCGGCAAAGGTCTGAGCGATTTTCAACCATTCTGTGGCGTTGGTGCCGGTTGTGACGAGGTTCGTGTCCTCGATATTGCGGCACTGGGTGACGACTTGCGCGAACTCTTCGGCGAGGCCTTCGACGCGGTTATCGGCTTGGGGTTCATTCCATTCCCAGATCGCGCCGGAGGGCGCGGTCAAGCGGACATAGGGTTTGGGCAAGAGCGGTTCCATCCGGTTGACTTTAAACGACCAGCTATAGGTGGTGACGCCGATATGGGCGACGTTTTTGAGACGGTCGCCATTGACCCGGTCAACGCCGAGCACGTCGAAGATCGCTTGCGCATGGGCCCAGTGCTCCATCTGCCGCGCAATGATACAGGACTTCACCGACATATCCGGCCCCGCCCATTTAACGCGCTTTTCGCTATCGGCGGCATGAAAGCGCTCGGCCATAGCGGGGTAATAGTCTTTCCAGGCATCGTAGATTTCGCGGCTGCTCATATCGCCGAAATATTGATCTTGCAGCGCCTGATGTGATCCGCCCTGCAATAAGCCTGTCATCGCCATCGTAATGAACTCACCAAATTTTTCCGGCTCGTTGAGAGTTTGATCAGCGGCAATATTCCAGAGATGGAGATGTCCGATTATATCGTGGATTGTCCAGCCTTTGAATAAGGTCTCTTTGGCGAAGACGTCCTCATCGCGTCCATCCAGCAGGGCGGCGATGGAATCACATTCGTCTTTGAAGTCGAGGGCTTCTGGGGTCATTCGCTTTCCTCTATCTCAAACATCAGAGCATCCGCCGCAATCTGAGTATCTTTGGCAATGTTGACGCTGGCGATCGCGCCGTCAATATCCGCGAGGATTTCGTGCTGCATTTTCATGGCTTCTAAAATGGCGAGGCGCTGACCCGCTGTGACGGTTTCGCCCTCTTTGACAAAGACATCAATCACGGCCCCATGCATCGGCGCAGTGATGATACCAGCTCCGCCTTCATCGGCGATAGAGCTGTAAATCTCATTGTCATTGGTGAGATCAAAATTGAGACCGTCTGATGATAAATGAATGTGCGCGCCTTTCGCTAGGTAATGCACCGGGCTTCGCTTATCATTGACTAACAACTCCGCCGCATTGTTCGTTCTATTGATGACTTTGACGGACAGCGTTTCCTCGCCAATTGCGATATCATAATCCTGCCCCGACCTCGGCGTGACCTCGACCCGCATATCGCCGAATTGATAGGGCGTAGCGATCCGAGACGCGCTTGACCATCCGAGCAAATTGCAGGGCATATCGAGCGCCGTGGTCAGGGATGCATCGCGCGCCGCTTCATATTGCAAGACAGCGGCGACGGCGGCATTAGACGAATTAAGTTCCGTTTCCGCCAAAGAAGCTTCATCAAAATTCTCGGAGATAAAGGCCGTCGTGGCTTCGCCTTTGGCAAACGCTTCCTTTTCCAGTGCGTTAATCAAAAAAGAGCGGTTGGTTTTGACGCCAAATATAGCGGTTTCGTTCAGCGCATTGACGAGTTTGGCCCGCGCTTCTTCACGCGTTGATCCAAATGCCATGATCTTGGCGATCATCGGGTCATAGAACGGCGAGATATCGCTGCCCGTTTCAATGCCGCTATCGACGCGTATGCTGTCACCGCAAGTCGGCAGGAACAATTCGGCGCGACCTGTGGCGGGGAGGAAATCATTCGCCGGATCTTCGGCGTAAAGACGCGCTTCAATGGCGTGTCCGGTTATGGCGATATCATCTTGCGTAATCGGTAGGTCTTCACCCTGCGCGACGCGGATTTGCAGTTCCACCAGATCTAATCCTGTCACGAGTTCCGTGACCGGATGTTCGACTTGCAGGCGTGTATTCATTTCAAGGAAGTAAAACGCGCCGCTGCTATCGAGCATAAATTCGACCGTGCCCGCGCCAACATAGCCTATGTCTTTGGCCGCCTTAACAGCCGCTGTGCCCATGGCCTCGCGTAGCTCTAGGGTCATGACCGGGCAGGGCGCTTCTTCGAGGACCTTTTGATGGCGGCGCTGAACCGAGCAATCTCGCTCGCCGAGATGGATCGTGTTGCCGGATTTATCGGCAAAGACCTGTATCTCGACATGGCGGGGTTTCTGCACGGCCTTTTCAATGATCAGAATATCCGATCCGAAAGCGCCGAGGGCTTCAGAGCGCGCATCGGTGATGGCATCGGGCAGGGATTTCGCGTCATCAACAAAGCGCATGCCGCGCCCGCCGCCGCCTGCCGCTGCTTTGACCATAACTGGAAAACCGATCTTGGCCGCTTCCGCGATCAGGGTTTTGTCGTCTTGCTTCTCGCCCTGATAGCCGGGCACGCAGGGTACGCCCGCCTTGATCATGCGGCGCTTGGATTTGGCCTTGTCACCCATGACGTCGATAGCCAGCGTATTCGGCCCAATAAAGATGATACCTGCCTTGTCGCAGGCCTTGGCGAAATCCGCATTCTCGGACAGGAAGCCATAACCGGGATGGATCGCGTCCGCGCCGCTTTGTTTGGCCGCATCAATGATCTTGTCGATAACCAGATAGCTCTCATTGACTGCCGAGGCGCCGATGTGAACAGCGTCATCAGCCATTTTGGTATGCACAGCATTGGCGTCAGCATTCGAGTAAACCGCAATCGTGCGAATGCGCATTTTTTTGGCCGTGCGCATAACGCGGCAAGCAATCTCGCCGCGATTGGCAATCAGGATTGTTTTTATGGTGGTCATAATTATACCCGCTCATCCCGCTGCAGAGCGGGATCCAAGCGATGGTTAGGCAAATACATTTTCAAAACTGGAATGCTCGCAATTAGGGCGTGGATCCCGCTCTGCAGCGGGATGAGCGCAAATAGGTTAAACATCCTCATATCCATATACTCCCGCTCATCCCGTGCTTGACACGGGACCCAGTTTTCCGGCTGTCCACCCAGCCAAACCATCTTGGCAGACTGGATCCCGGCGTTCGCCGGGATGAGCGGAGGTGAGGGGTGAGCGAAAATAGGTTATACATCTTCCGCCCAACTCGGCTTTCGCTTCTGGACAAAGCTGGCAATGCCTTCGCGGCCTTCATCACTTGTAATCGCATCAGCGAATTTCTCGGCGGCAAAATCTTTCTGGCCGTCACGATCCAGATGGGCGGTGGCGAGCAGGATTTCCTTGGTCATACCAACCGCGCCAGGCGCGCATTTATAAATGCCTTTCTTCAGGCCGAGCAAAATCTCGTCATAGCCGGCTTCATCATCGACGACATAATCCGAAAGATTATAATCCGGCGTGTCTTTGCCAAGAAACCTTGCGCCGGTCAGCATGATCCGCCGCGCGATTGGCAGGCCTGTGCGGCTTACCACAATTGGCGCGATTTGCGCCGGCGCGATCCCGATCATGGTTTCTGTCAGCGAGAACTTGGCGTCTTCGTCGACAATAATCACATCGGCGCAGCACATCAGGCCGAGCCCGCCCGCAATCGCTGCGCCCTGAACATAGGCAAGCACGACTTGCGGCAGGCCCATAACAAGATCGAACAGGTCGCCAGCTTCTCGGTTCATTTTGATAAAGCCGGGACGCGGATCGCCGCCGGATTGCTCGCTGAAAAATCCCTTGAGGTCACCGCCCGAACAGAACACGCCGCCTTTGCCGCGGAGTGTGACGCCGCGAATCGTGCGGTCATCCTTGATAGTCTTAAGCGCTGTCATAAATTCGGTTGTCAGCTGTTTGGAGAGCGCATTGCGGTTATCCGGCGAGTTAAACCAGATGGTCATCCAGCCGCCATCACGTTCGCAGATTATTTTCTCGAAATTTTTTAGGTCTGTTTGGGGCATTACATCCTCGCTATGCCGAAGGAGTTTTCTTTGACCCGGCGGTTGCGACCTTCCCAGACTGTCGCGAGCAAGAATCCGAGCACCTTGCGGCTATCCCGCGGGTCAATCATGCCGTCATCAAGACAATGGCCGGAAGTGTAAAACGCGCCGGACTGGCTATCGAAAATATGGGTCAGCATGGCTTTTTGCTGGGCCGCGACTTGCGGGTCAATTTCGACGCCGGCGCGTGACGCTTGGGCTTCTGCGACGATTCCCATCACCGTCGCCGCCTGTTCGCCGCCCATCACGCCGGTCGCGGCGTTCGGCCATGTAACGCAAAAGTCCGGATCATAGCCGCGGCCGCACATGCCGTAATTGCCAGCGCCGAAACTCGCGCCAATCATCAGGGTCAGGCGCGGGACGGAGGTATTGATGACCGCCTGGATCATTTTTGATCCATGCTTGATCATGCCGGCCTGTTCATAGGCCTTGCCGACCATATAGCCCGTAGTGTTTTGCAGGAAGATCAGCGGCGTATCGGCCTGATCCATAAGCTGGATAAACTGCGCCGCCTTGGTCGCGCCGTCCGGATCAATCGGGCCATTATTGCCGATGAGGCCGCATTTCTGCCCGTAGATTTCCGCCTGCAGACAAACAGTGGAAACGCCGTAACCCGGTTTGAAATCCGAGAAGTCAGAGCCGTCAACGATGCGGGCAACAACCTCGCGCACATCATAGGGTTTTTTATAACTGGTCGGGACGATGCCGGCGATTTCGTCAATATCGTAAACCGGTTCAGCCCAGAGTTTTTTCTTGGGTTCAGGGCAGTTCTCATTCCATCCCAATCGATCCACAACTTCGCGCATCATCAGCACGGCCTCGCCGTCATTTTCGGCGAGATATTCGACTAGGCCGGAGACGGTCGCATGCATTTCAGCTCCGCCCAGTTCTTCATCCGTCGCAATTTCGCCGGTCGCGGCTTTAAGCAGAGGCGGGCCGGCTAAGTAAGCTTTACCGCGGCCTTTTACGCCGACAACATAGTCCGACAGGCCCGGCATATAGGCCCCGCCCGCTGTCGATGAGCCGTGCAGAACCGCAAGCACTGGGATGCCAGCTTTGGATAATTTGGCGAGATTGGCGAACAGCCGTCCGCCTTCGAGGAAACCGCCAACGGTATAATTCATCAAATCTCCGCCCGCGCTCTCGACCAGATGGACGAAGGGCAGGTTTTGCTCGAGTGCAATGTCCTGAGCGCGCATTAAGCGGTAACCGCCTGCGGTGGTCAGAGCTCCGGCCTTAATCCCGCTATCATCGGTGACGATAACTGTACGCACGCCTTTGATAAACCCGATGCCCGCCATGATGGTGCTGCCGGGGATTGAGCGCTCTTCCTTTTTGGTATCTTGAAGATAACCGGCAATATTCCCGATCTCGAAATAGGGCATGCCGGGATCAAGTAGCCGTGCCAATCGTTCGCGCGGCAAAAGTTGCCCGCGTTTATCAAACTTGTCTTTCTTTTTGGCCGAGAGTGCAGGGGCGCGGGCGTTAAGCTCGGTCAGTTTATCGACCAGCGCCAGCATATCTTTGCGGTTCTCGGCATAGCTGTCGGAGGCGGTGTTAATCTTGGATTTGAAGACAGGCATTACTGAGACTCCACTTTAACCATCCCGCTCATCCCCGACCTGATCGGGGAACCATGATGTTTGGGTTGAGAATTCGGAACCATCACAGAACCGAAACTAATAGCTCCATGGATCCCCGCGTTCGCGAGGATGAGCGGCAAGTGGGGTGACTTAATCATAAAACTTCATCCGCAATCGCTTGAGAAACCTTGATGGGTTTGGCCAACAAGATTTGCGCATAACCTTTGGCCTGTGCATCATTGCGAAGGCTCGCCGCGCCGCCGCCGCCAAGGACATTGTCGATCAAGATGTTGAGGGAATGAGAGCCGGGCAGGAAGAACTTTTCAATTGCGTCAGGGTTGTCCATAAAGTGGTCGTAGGCATCATAGATGACTTTATCCGCAAGCCCTGCCCAGATGTAAGGCAGATATTCAGGCTTGCGAGCAATGATGCCGATATTGGCTTTGTTGCCTTTGTCGCCGGATCGGCCCCAGGCGAGTTTGATCAGCGGAACTTCGACGGAAGCGTCTGAAACCGAAGCGGGTGCTTCATGGTCAGCGGGTTTGGATGCCGATCCCGGCAAAGCGTCCTTGTGAGTCTGTGTCTTTCCATCAATATCGATGGTAGCTGTCAAATCTCCTTTGGGAGTCAGATAGGAAAAAAGCCTGACAACCGGTGAGGGGCGGGCGCGTCCTGCACCCGTGAAGCCGGACAGACCGGGCGGCGTCGCGAGGCCTAGTCCGGCGAGTTCTTTGAGGAAAATGCCAACACCTTTGGCGTCCGGATGTTTCGCTGCGATTTTGAGCACGACTTCATCGCTATCCCGATACTCGCCCTTTTGACTGCCCGCGCCCAATATTTCGATACTGGTTTCGGTAAACTCGCCGAGGTTAAACATGCGCAGGGTTCTTTGCGCGCGGTCAAATCCCGCGTCGGCGAGTTTGGCCGCTTTGGCCGTTGCGTTTTCGCCGTAGAGCGTCATATAGGTCCCGGCGCGGAAGCCATCCATATAGGTCAAGCAGGTTTTATAGCTGGCGGGCGCGGCATAGCCTTTTGCGGGCGAAACCTCGACGCGGTTCTCGGCTATTTGCTCAATCGTGACGTCAGAAAAATCACAGATCACGTCCGGCAGTATATATTCTTGCGGATCACCGATCTCGTAGAGCATTTGCTCGGATACCGTCCCGACATTGACGATGCCTCCCGTGCCCGCGGGTTTTGTTGTAACGAATGACCCGTCTTGCGAGATTTCACAAATGGGATAGCCAACATTGCCAATGTCGTCGCTGTCCTGCCAGTCGGTGAAATTTCCGCCCGTGGCTTGCGGGCCGCATTCCAGAATATGGCCGGCGAGTGACCCGCTGGCGAGCAGATCCAGATCGCGCGGTTTCCAGCCAAATTCATGGATACAGGCGCCGAGCGTCACGGCGCTATCGACGCATCGTCCGGTGATGACAATATCCGCCCCTGCGTCCAGCGCTTTGGCAATCGGGAAGGCGCCGAGATAGGCGTTAATGCTCATGATCTTGTCGACCTCAGGGAAGGGCGCGCCGGAAAACATATCTTTCAGGCCTTCTTTGGCGATTTTCTCTTTGTTTTTCATGAAGTCGTCGCCGGTTATGACCGCGACCTTCAGATCGAGACCCTTTTCCTTAACGAGTTCCCGGACTAATGCACCGCAGCTCTCGGGATTAACGCCGCCGGCATTGGCGATGACCTTGACGCCTTTGGCCGCAATCATGGGCAAGAACGGTTTCATGACAAAATCGACAAAATCCGTGGCATAACCTTTAGTGGGATCTTTGGCCTTCATTCGCGCCATGATCGACATGGTGATCTCGGCGAGATAATCGTAGACCAGATAATCAAGTTTGGGATGAGCCAGAAGCTGCGGGGTCGCCATCGCGCTTTCGCCCCAATAACCGCTCGCGCCGCCGATGTGGATGGTTTTGCGCATTGACTATAGCCTATAAATGAGTAATCTTCAGTTTTAATGAATATCATTCAGTTTTAGTTAGAGTCAAGATATAGATGGCCAAAACCAAGACAAGACGAGAGCGGGTTGAAGACCGGGAAATCGCCATTATTCAGGCGGCTCGCGGGATTTTCAACGATAAGGGCTTCGGTAAGACAACCATGGCGGGGATTGCGCGCGCGGCCGGGGTCGCGGACGGCACGGTCTATCTCTATTTCAAGAATAAGGAAGACCTCGCACGGGCGGTTTTGGCGGATTTTTACGGCAAGCTAACAGAAACAGCGCAAATCGGCGTCGATAAGCGCGAAGGCGCGCGAACGAAGCTCAAATTTCTGGCGCGCCACCACATGACGAATGTCATGGCGGACTGGCGGGTACTGGAAATGTTGCCGCTGATCGACATGCAGATGGACCGCTATGAAGGCAGTGAGCTTTACAAGCTTAACCGGGCCTATGTCGCCGTGTTTGACCGGGTCGCCAAGAATGCTGCCGGGCAGGGCCTGGTTGCGCCGGATACGCCTTTGTGGGTTCTGCGGGATATGTTCTTTGGCGCAATGGACTATTCGGCGCGGACGATGATGTTTGTACGCCAAGACGATAATATAAACGGTTTTGTTGATCATTTGATGGGGCTGCTGTTCAGCGGCGCGTCAGGCGGCCCGTCTCGCGAAGAGGCCGTGCTTGCACGGTTCGAAAGTTTGGCTGATCGTTTAGAGCAAAAGTTGTAGATAAAAGCTGGATGCGGCGAATTGCGGCTTGAGCATAGCGCGTCTTTCTCATATGCAACTTCGTGCATATTTCCACGCTAAGGAAACAAGGATTTCAGATGAGTAAAGTAGAATTTAAAGATCGCGTCGCGATTGTCACGGGTGCGGGCGGCGGCCTCGGCCGGACCCATGCGCTGGAGCTCGCTAGGCGCGGCGTTAAAGTCGTGGTCAATGATCTGGGCGGCAGCGTTCACGGCGAAGGCGGTTCCTCAACCATGGCCGAACAGGTCGTCGCCGAGATCAAAGCCGCTGGCGGAGAAGCTATGGCTAACGGCGCCAATGTGACCAATGCCGATGAAGTTCAGGCCATGGTCGATGCGGCGATCGCCAAATGGGGCCATATCGATATTCTGGTCAATAATGCCGGCATATTGCGCGACAAGTCGTTTTCCAAAATGGAAATTGCCGATTTTCGTCTGGTTGTTGATGTTCACCTGATGGGCACGGCGATCTGCACCAAAGCGGTCTGGAACCATATGAAAGAGCGTAATTTCGGGAGGATTGTTGTGACGACATCGTCATCCGGTAATTACGGCAATTTCGGGCAGGCCAATTACGGGGCGGCCAAAACAGGCGTTGTCGGCCTGATGAACACGCTGTGCCTCGAAGGCGCCAAATATGATATCCGTGTTAATGCGCTTTCGCCGGTTGCGGCGACGCGCATGACCGAAGGGCTGATGCCGGAAGCGGCGCTCGATGCCCTTGCACCGGAACTGGTCACCGCTGGCCTGATCCCGCTGGTTTGTGATGATGCGCCAAACCGGGTGATCATGTGCGCCGGTGCCCGCGGCTTTGCCGCCACTAAAGTTTACGAAACTATTGGTGTGACCTTGCCGGACGGCGAATGCACGGCGGAAAACGTCATGGCCAACATGGATAAAATTCTTGACCCGACAGGGCAGGAAGAATTTGCAAATGGCGGATTTCAAAGCCTGAAATTTTTGAAACGTGTCGGGATTGGGTAACCCCCCATTACCCCGCTCATCCCCGCGAAGGCGGGGAACTAAACAGGGTGGGGCGTGGACAGGCAATCGCTCAGGTCTGGTCAATTCTGGTAAATGTTCAGATCCCCGTCTGCACGGGGATGAGCGGCAGTTGTTACGACGAAAGAGCCTCTTGAATAACCTTATGCCGGGCTCGCGTAAGTGGATATCTTGCAAAACAGAGCAGCGCCAAAAGCCCGAATATCAAAGCATTGACCAGCGACACCCAGGCCAGGCCGTCAATCAGGTTTTGCGCGACATCGCTGCGCTCTTTTTGCTGCGGAAAGTTTATGATCATAAGCGATATAATTGCGATCATCGTCCCGAGCGCGAAAGTCATTTTCTGGGCAAAGGAAAAAGCAGCATAGAGAATGCCTTCTTGTCGCCGGCCCGTGCTAAGTTCCATCTCATCGGCGACATCGGCGAGCATGGAATTGGCGATCACGATCATCCCTGTCAGACCCATAAAGCCTAGCGCATTGAAGGCACAGATTAAGATCAGCACATCTTGCGTCCCGATATCCGGCAAGGCTCCTATTAGATAGAGCCCGTAAGGCAGGATGTTACAGAGCAAGTAAACCGCACCAAACACCAACGCCGTAGGTTTTTTGTCATATTTGGCCGCTAAAACCGAGGCGAGAATTACGGCCGGGATCAGCGTTAGGAGCGGGGTCATAGCGACGAGAAACTTTTCAATCTGAGAAAATTGCCAGAGATAGACTCCCATATAAAAGCTCAGCGCACTGCCAATGCCGTACAGGACTAACGCCGCCCCGTAGCCGAGGCTGGCCCAGACGAATGACGGCAGCTGCGCCGCCTTTCTCATTTCTTTAAACGTCTCTTGCCAGCGCGACGGATCAGGGTGATCGATTTTGTTCAAAGCCTTGATTTTTTTGCGCGTGCCCCAGACGGCGATCAACGCGCCCAATGCGCCGACAATCGCAAAAGTGATCGCGAACGGTTTATAGCCAGCAGCATTCATCATCCCGTCTTCATAGGCTTCGGTTTGCGGCAAGAAAACAACCAGACCAAAAAAGAAAACCGATAGATTAAACAGCGTATTAAAAAACTCGCGGACGGAAATAATATTGGTGCGCTCATTATAATCGGTCGATAGCTCCGCCCCGAGCGAATAATAGGGCACACCGTAAACCGTCAGGCCAAGTCGTACGGCGAGCAGGAAGAACAGCATCCAGGCAAACAGGCCCGCCTGCCCAAGGCCATCGGGCGGCATAAATAGAAGCGCCAAAGCCATGGCAGTTGGTACTATGCCCCAGAGCATGAATTTATGGCGTCGACCCCATCTATCCGAGCGATAATTATCGGTTATCTGGCCCATAATCGGATCGGTGAAAGCGTCGACCATCAAAGCGATCATGGTGGCGAGCAGTATCAGACCTTCGGATACGCCCAGAATATTTGAAAAATAAAACAGGAAGAAAAAGTGAAACAGCATGTTCTTGACCGAAAGCAGGCTGTTGCCCATGCCATAGGCTGTTTTCGTGCCAATACTGACCTGCCGCTTGGCCATGAACTCCCCTTTTTCTCCTGATGGCTGAGCGCATATAGTTTCGCAACAACTATTACTCGATGCGCAGATTAAAATTCAAAACCACCCGTATATCCGTGTCAGTCTGGGTTGTCCCGTAATGGGGAATATTATCAAACAGGATCATCTGATTGGCCTGCGAGATTATTTCCTGATCCCCGATCACGGTTTTGCCGTTGCAGCTATTCACATGATAAACGGCGGTTTTAAACTTGTCGGAAAACTCGGAATCGAGCGGGATATCTGTATGGGTCGGATGTATAATTTCCCGGCCTTGGTTCGTGTAGAGCACGGCACGAATGCGGGTCACGCCGATAAATTTCGTCTTCTTTAACAGCTCCGGGATCATGCCGCGAACGGGCTCAAACAGGCGCGGATTGACGACGTTCCCGTCATTCATAAACACATGGGAGAACATGAAATGTTTATGGCCGGTGACGACTGTGTCCTGAAAGAACCACGGCAGTATTTCGGTCATGAAGAGCCGGTCAATATCCTTGAAATGGAAGTCCGGCAGAAAGTCTTTGAAAATCTCGACCAAAACTAGCCCAGTGCCTTTTTCCAGCGCTTGACCTGTTTGGCGACTTCGGAGGGCGCGGTGCCGCCATAGGACGTGCGCGAGCTGGCAGAGGCCAGCGGGGTCAGGACGGAATAAATATCGTCGGTGATGCGCGGCTCGACCGTTTGCAAATCATAGAGCGCCATGGCGTCGAGCGTTTTATTTTGCTTTTCCGCGAGCGCGACGATCGTGCCGGTGACGTGGTGGGCATCCCGAAAAGGCATATTCAGTTTGCGGACGAGCCAATCGGCGAGATCGGTTGCTGTCGAGTAGGCCGCAGATGCCGACTCGAGCAGGCGCTCTTCATTGGGCTCCATATCGGCGACCATGCCCGTCATAGCGGCAAGACCGAGAGACAAGGCGTCAAAAGCGTCAAACACCGGTTCCTTATCTTCCTGCATGTCCTTGGAATAGGCCAGCGGCAATCCTTTCATGACGATGGTCAGCGAGGTTAGGGCGCCCATGATCCGGCCGGTTTTAGCGCGGATCAGCTCGGCCGCGTCAGGATTTCGCTTTTGCGGCATGATTGAGCTGCCGGTCGTAAAGGCGTCGGTCAGTTTGACGAACTGAAACTGCGCCGATGTCCAGATCACAATCTCTTCGGATAGGCGCGAAAGATGCGTCGCGCAGATGGACGCGACCGATAAAGCCTCAAGCGCAAAATCACGGGCGGATACAGCGTCGAGTGAGTTTGCCATTGGCCGGTCAAAGCCGAGCTCTTTGGCGGTCATTTTACGGTCAATCGGATAGGGAGTTCCGGCAAGCGCGGCGGCGCCGAGCGGGCTTTCATTCATCCGTCCGCGGCAATCCTTCATCCGTGACCGATCGCGCGCAAACATCTCGAGATAGGCCAGCATATGATGGCCAAAGGTCACGGGCTGCGCGTTTTGCAAATGGGTGAAGCCCGGCATGATCGTGTCGGTGTGATCGCTGGCCTTGGTCAGCAACGCTGTCATCAGGTCGGTGATCTGAGCGTCAAAATGATCAAGATAATCTCTTACCCATAACCGGAAATCTGTTGCGACCTGATCATTGCGGGAGCGGCCCGTATGCAGCCGCCCTGCCGCGTCGCCGATCTTATCTTTGAGCCTTGCTTCAATATTGAGGTGAATATCTTCGAGCTCATCGGAGAAGGGAAAAGTCCCGTCCGCAATCTCGGCCTTAATCTCGCCGAGGCCCTCTTGAATGTCCTTGAGATCCTGTTTGGAGATAATTCCGTTTTTGGCCAGCATGGCGGCATGGGCCAGAGAGCCGCGTATATCCTGCGCGGCCAGACGCTGATCAAAACCGATCGAGACATTGATCGCCTGCATCAGCTCGCCCGGTGCGGCGGAAAAGCGCCCGCCCCACATTTTCTGTTTAGTGCTCTTACCGGCTGTGTTATCGGAGCCCATTATGAAATTCCTGTCTTTGTCAAATGCGATCAAGCTAATGGTCGCAATCGGCCTCATAGCCATATTTGCCTTGATAGTGCAATCCTGTCAGCCCTCAAAATCGACATCGAGCTCCGAGCAAAAGGCCTTGCAAAGCTACGCCGTTAAGTCCCTGAGTAAGCTCTATGTGCTGCAAAACCCGCCGCCGCAGCCGGTTTTGAGCTTCAAAACGGTCGATGGACAGAGCCAGAAACTCTCGGATCTTCGCGGTCAATATGTGCTGATGAACGCCTGGGCGACCTGGTGCGCGCCCTGCGTCCAAGAGATGCCGTCATTGGATCGTCTGGCCGCTCAGACGAACAATGCGGATTTTCAAATCATCACCATAAGCCTCGATAAAGATGCGTCAGATATCCCGCCCTTTTTTGAAAAATATGGTCTTAAAAACCTGACCGACTGGCATGATGGCAGCCTCAGCCTCGGGGCGAAACTCGGCGCCCGTGGACTGCCGGTGACAATCCTTTATAATCGAAACGGCCAGGAGATTGCCCGCCTTGAAGGCACAGCCGATTGGAGCAGCCCGGAGGCGCTGGCATTGATTGATCGATTGACAGAGTAAGATATGGAAAAATTTGCGACTATTTTACATCGGGCCGCCGGACGACATGGCGGCGAAGACGGGCTGGCTGCCAAAGTCGAAGAAGGTCTGTCGCATTACCGCTACAATCTCGCCGACATGAGCGATGATCGCTGGCTGGCGCAATTTACCAAACGGATATTTCAGGCCGGATTTAGCTGGAAAGTGGTTGAGGCCAAATGGGACGGATTTGAGACAGCGTTCTGGAAATTTAATCCCCGAAAATGTGCCGCGATTGACCTTGATGATATGGAGCGCCTGACCTCGGATACGGGCATTGTTCGCAATCCCGTCAAAATCAAAACCGTGCCCAAAAACGCGCAAATGATTTTGAACATGGCGGCAAAAGTCGGCTCCGCCGATAAATTTATCCGCGATTGGCCAAGCGAGGATTTTATCGGACTTCTGGATTATCTGCAGAAAAACGGCTCGCATCTCGGCGCCAATACGGCCTGTTACGCGCTGCGCTTTTCCGGCGTACCGGCCTTTATTCTGTCACAGGACGTCACAGCCGCGCTCATCCATGCCGGCATCATCGACAAGCCGGTGACGTCCAAAACCGCCAAGCGCGACGTTCAAGCCGCGTTTAACGCATGGGCCGACGAGAGCGGCGAAAATATTTCCTATGTCAGCCGGGTTCTGGCGCTCAGCATGGATGCTTAAACCATCATCTTAATCGGCATAAAGCTGCGGCGGTGTATTGGGCAGGGACCGAGGGCTTTTATCTGGGCGCGGTGAATTTCAGTGGCGTAGCCCTTATGCCGGGCAAAACCATAGCCGGGATAGCGCAGATCGGCCTCAACCATGAGACGGTCGCGGGTGACCTTGGCAACGATCGACGCAGCGGCGATTGAGAGGCAGCGCGCATCGCCTTTGATCAGAGTCCGGGTCTGGCAGGAAAGCGGCGGCGCTTTATTGCCATCGATCAAAGCCGCCTCGGGCTTAACCGGCAGATTTTCGACCGCGCGGCGCATCGCGATCATGGTCGCGCCGAGTATATTGGCCCGGTCAATTTCCTCCGGCTCAGCGATGCCAATGCCGACGCTGGACATTACAAATATGTCATTCATGAGCAGTTCACGGACCCCGTGCGATAGGACCTTACTGTCATTGAGACCAGAGGGCAGATTCGCTGGATCCAGGATGACCGCAGCGGCCACGACAGGGCCGGCCAAAGGGCCGCGACCCGCTTCATCGACGCCGCAAACGGGCCCTGAATATCGAGCTTCGAATGTAAAATCTGGTGTTTTCAAAGACATAAGCAATTAATGGCCTGATTCCTGCAGTTTTTACAGTTGAAGGCTTTGTAAGACAATAAAGGTCTGCTAATAGACCGCTCAAAGATTTAGTAGGAGTATAAAATGGCTAAATTTATTCTGGGCGCCGTTGCAACATCAATCGCAGCGACAGCCTTTTTCGCAGCTTCGGCCAGCGCCATCACCAATGACCGGGAATGCACCTCGGAAGGCGGCACAATGGTCAAAGTTAAGGGCAGCGATTATTGCCTGGTCCCGATCCGCGACGAAGCTTATCAGGACGAAATTTATGACGGCAATCAGCTCGGCGTTACCGAGTGCCCGGGCGATGAGCTCAATGACGGCCTATATTGTATGTACCCGGTCACAATCCGTCCGGAAGTCACCGACGCCTCGTCAACCACCACCACCGATACAGGCACGAGCCTGGCTGACGTGATCGTCGATGAAGCCGTTGATGCGGGCAAAGATATGGCGAAAGACGCCGTCACAGATGTTGTCAAAGACAAGATCAAATAGACGCTCCGGCAGTTAAATTTAAAACCCGCTCGGCCGTGAGCGGGTTTTTTTATGACCGCTGCTCGCCTCCGGCGCTCTGATAATCCTGTCGCAAAAATGAACGGCCGCGTCATTCCCTATTCAAGCCGATTGCGCTAAAAGGCCCCATGATGACTTATCGGCGCAAGAAAAAACTCTTAATGTTCACAAGCTTAGCGGCGGCCCTGATTGGCCTGTCCGCCTGCTCGACCATCTCCGAGGACACGTGCATGGCCGGCAATTGGGAAGCGGTCGGCTATAAGGACGGCGCCAATGGCAAGGCCTCGAGCCGCCTCGAAAAGGTCGCCGAGAAATGTACCAAATATGGCGCCTCGGTCGACAACCGCGCTTACTGGGCCGGCTATGATCGCGGCGTTGTCAGCTATTGCACTTTCCAGCGCGGCTTTGAACGCGGCGAAAATGGCGGCGCCTATAATCAGGTTTGCGCGGGCGAACTTTCGGCCGAATATGCGCCGGGTTATGAAGAGGGCCGCGCCCGTTACGCCATTAAACGCGAGCATAAACAGCTCGTCGATCGCTATTATGACAAGGCCGAAGCGCTCCATCACGTCCGCGCCCGCCTCAATGACCGGACGCTAAATCTGACCGATAAAGAGCGCGACCGGCTGCGCTATAAGGCCCGCCGTCTGGAGCGCGAAATGGATGATGCGCGCTACCGCGTCCGCCAGTTCGAGCGCCGGTACGACCTGCCCAGACGCCGCCTCGACGGCCGCTATTAAGCGCTATTCCAATGTCGACGCTATATTCCCAACGATCCGGTTGAAACGGGACGGCGGATTTCGCTATCGCTAATCCGCCCTACGGGGTAAGGTTGAATTTTGATCCGGGGCAATGTAACGTCCCTTGGCGGTATCGACATGAATTATGACGCCACCGACCGTCCGACCGGACTGTCAGGCGATGAGAGCGGGGCTTACCGCTATGATGGTCATAACCGCCGGGTTAAATCCGTGATCGCCAACGGCGATGGCACGAGCACAACCCGCTATAATGTTTATGATGCGTCCGGCAGCCTGGCCTATGTGGTGCAGCTCGCCCCGGGCACGGCGGATGACCATGTCACCAATTATATCAAAATGGACGGGAAAACCGTCGCGCGGGTTAAATCTATCGGCACGAGGCTGAACTACACAGATGAAGTGACTTACCTCCACCATGATCACCTCGGCAGCGCGGTCGCGGGCACGGATGACACTGGCGCTATCCTCTGGACCGAGCAATATACGCCCTTTGGCATCTCACTCGTCAACAACGCCGCTAACGATAACCAGGCCGGCTTCACCGGCCATATTAAAGACACCGACACCGGCCTGACTTATATGCAGGCGAGGTATTATGATCCGGTGATCGGGCGGTTTTTGAGTCACGATCCGGTACAGTTCAGTGTTGAACAGCCCCTGATGTTTAACCGGTATGGGTATGTCGGAGGCAATCCGATTAATGCGACTGATCCGACCGGTATGTTAAAATGCGAAGGAGATGAGCGGTGTGCTTCGATCCATCAAGCTGCATCCGACGCAAGAACCGAATTGATGAATGAATGGAAAGATCTTGATGAATTAATTGATGCGTCGGTGAGTGGTGAGCAACTTTCTACTGCTCAAGTTTCAACAAAACAAAAATTTGAAGAGATGTTTGGTAGTGGATCTGCAACGATTGAAAATTTGGTGTCTGTTTCAAATACAATTGTTAAGATACATGACCAAATTGGCGTTGAAGGTGAAGGGTCCTCGATTAAATTTTCTGATCAAGCATACGGAAACGCCGCAATGACAGCGACGCTCAATGGTGATCAAATTACGGTACATCCAGGTTACAACTCAGCAGCTTTAAAAGCCAATGCGTATGCAATATCTCATGAAGTTGGCCACAATATCGGTATGAGTGATTTATTGCTTCCATCAAATACGCCCGCTAGTGTCGCAAGCCATCGAATATTCATTGATCAAAACGGTAATGTTATTAGAAAAGCTTACGGTCAATCCGGGGCAAGATATCTTGCACAAAAACACCCCTCCATGGCATTGAACAACAATGATAATTATCAATGTTTAGTATTCGGAGGAAATTGCGGATGACCAGGCATAGGATCGCTCTCTTGTTCGTGATAATTAGTCAGGTCGCATGCGTAACTTCGAAGTACTCAAATATCCCGGAATTTCCAAAAAAGAACGTAATGCTTATAGAATCTTTGATTGTTGAGAAAATCAATAAATACAATGACGGACTCGGAATTATCGATCTTAATTTTGAAAATTCCTCTGAGAAAAATATTTGCATTTATAAAAGCGCAATTGACGGAAAATCTAGTCGTCGTCACGACGCCGACATAATTGGAACAGATGGACGACGGTTAGAAAGACCGCCTCTTGGGATCGTGTTATCAGAAGACGTTGAAACAATAATTTTTACGCCCGGCGATCGTGCGCGATTAAAGTTAGATTTGAGCGGGTTATATAATCAGCAAAATTTATTTGAAGATCAATATTGGTTTAGGCCGCTTATTATAGCACTCAATTGTGAAAACGAAAACGAAGCTGATTCACATGTCATATTAACATCGGTACCAATATTAATGTCTGACTTTGTCAAATAGTTACTAAGTATGGTGCATTAACCCCCCGTGGGGTGTCATTGAGGGCGAGCGCCCGAAATGCGCCGGGCCGATATTGCGGTTTTAGACCGAGTTCTTTTGATTGAAACGGGACGGCAGACAGAGAGCGCGATCTCGCTACGGTGTTTTTTGTACGGGTCCCGGTTCGCCGTCTTGGGCCGCAGAAACTCCGGTTCCGGATGGGTCAGGGGGCGTTTCGACCGGTTTTGTATTCGTTCGTTTGCCGGTTCCGCTGCCGCCTCCAAACGCCGAGGCTGACCCGGACGCCGCTGTTATGGTTCCGCCGGGATCCGTACCTCCGCGTCCAGCGTAAGCCCGAGCGTTTCCGCCGTTACCGTGTTTAGCACCAAATCCATTGAGCGGTATTTTCCCGGCGGCTCCGCCCCAGCCGCCTTCGGCAACCGCGTTGCCGCCGTCGCTAGGCGGGGGTCCGCTTTCGCCGTCCGACCCCCAGACGCTGGCGTTGCCACCATTGCCGCCGTCGCCCGGTCGTAAATATTCGGCTTTTGCAATTGTAGCGGTCGCGTTGTCAAAATATGCGGTCCCGCCTTCGCCGCCAGTCCCGCCATGTCCGGTTATGGATCGATTGCCTATTCCACCGGTAATGTCCGCGGCTTCGCCGGCTCCGCCTTTTCCCGCGGTGACCCGTCCGTTTATCGTCACAGTGACAGGGGCAGGTCCGGTACCGATGAAATAAATATTACCGCCGCGGCCGCCACGTCGTCCGATAAGGGTGTGATTTTTTTCGGTAATGTCGTTTTTCGCGTCTTGGGCGTAGCTTCCGCCGTGACCGGCAACAATAAAAGCGCCCGTCTCGATTGAGATTTTATCTCTGGCACAAAAGATAATATCGCCGCCATCGCCGCCGAAAATACTACCCCTGTTGCCGTTGATGTTTCCTGAAATTGTAATCGAGCCCTGCGGCGCTAAAAACTTGATTGGGCCTCCGTCTTTGCCATTTGTGCTGTTTTTATCGATCTGACGGGTTCCGGCATTAATTGGCACGCTGGATTCTAGGGTAATATCGTCGGTCTCGCTAATAATAGTCAGAGAATATCCCGCCTTTTCGAAACCGTTTGGGTCTACGCTTTTGAATATAAGGTAATATGGGGAAATGTCCTTATGGTTGGCCACGATGGTATCACCGGTTAGCGATAGACCCCTTTTAACTTTTTGGCCATTCACAAAATATGCAGTATCGGGCACTGTCCCGGCGCGGTCCAGACCGGGCAGTTCCGGCAATTGGCAAGCGGCCTGCGCGGCGGTCAATTCCGGAGAGTTCGGGTTTTCCTCGTTTTCGGTTTGGTCGCCATCAGGGCATGCTACCAGGCTCGTCGCTACGAGTATCGCCGTGGAAAGCTTTAGAAAACCTTTTGACACTCCTACGACCATGTTTCGCCCCTTCGCAGTTGAGGCCTCACTATACCTCATTTTGATATAGGTCGCAATTATGGGGAACCTGATGCGAATGGAAGCGGCTGTGTCGATGGTAACCAAGTACTCGGATTAAGTCCAACCCCGTAGGGCGTATAGAGGGCGAAGCCCGAAATGCACCAAGCCGATGTTGCGGGTTTGGGCCGAAACCATCCGGTTGAAACGGGACGGCGGATTACGCTATCGCTAATCCGCCCTACGGGGTAAGGTTGAATTTTGATCCGGGGTACTTGGTAAGAATAGAAGTAGTCGTCCAGACCCGCTGCCTGAAGCAAAAGGTGCGCCTCACACAATAATCGAAAAGCCAGGTCCAAATGGGCAGTATACAACACATAATGGAGACGGTACCTACAAACAATATCGCGGCTCTGGACAATCTCATGGTGACATACCTCGTCCAAACGTGAAAGAAAACGAATTGAATTTCGCGCCAGACGGTACGCCTTTTCCGGGGAAAGCGACGGTGCGAAAACCGCTACCAGAAGAAATCCCAGGAGGTGAATAATTGAATATCAAAAATCTACCACCATTTTCAAATCTCGAAAAATGGAATGACGCTAACATTGGAAAAAATTTTTCAGTGTTCGATTACGTTCATATTCTTCAGAAAACACAGTCCATAGACCCCGACTTTATATTGGCCTTTGTTGAAGTCTGTTGGCCCGAATTTTTGTTATTTAAAGACCGTGTATTCTTAAGTGATGAATTTTCTATACAAAAGTATGAAAGTACAATTGCTTCCGAACCGCACGACAAGGGCCCAGACTTTTGGATGAATCTAGTATGTATTGATAGCATATTTGAAGAATTGGATTTTCAAAAACAAAAATACTTAGGATTTTCTATGGAAAAAATGTGGAGGGCCAAGTTGAACATTGAGTTCCCAGAACGGGATTTTATTGTAAAATGTATTGTTGAAGAAAATGAAGAAGTATTCTGCGTGTTCTATCAGGACGAAACAAGTTAGATATTTGTAATAGCGGATCATCCATTCACTTACAAACTACCCTGGATAAATGCCTTATCGTAGGGCGAATCAGAGCGCAGCGTTGGCCCGATATTGCGGTTTTGGTCCAAAACCGCCCAATTAAACCAACCCACCGTTTTTCGCTTCGCCATACTGCGCGCGCGGAGTAGGGTTGGGCCCTATGGTTTCGGTGATTATCCCTAATTTGAATAATGAGGCGGCGCTGTCGCGGCTTTTGGCGCAGCTGGCAGGGGCGGATATTTCTGTGATTGTCAGTGATGGCCTCTCCGGCGATGAGAGCTTGCGCCTGGCCGCGAGACGCGGGGCGCAAATGCGGCGCGGGGTCAACCGAGTACACCGGATTAATCCAAACCCGTAGGGCGTATAGAGGGCAAAGCCCGAAATGCGCCGGGCAATTGTTGCGGTTTTGGGTCGCGCCCTCTTGGTTGAAACGGGACGGCGGATTTCGCTTCGCTCTATCCGCCCTACGGGGTAAGGTTGTATTTTTATCCGGGGTACTTGGTACAGGAACAGTTGATGGATTGGGAGTTGTCTCCGCAGGTGCGCAAGCCGGAGCTGGTGCAGCACTTGGAGCTGGAGCGGGCAACCTTGCGGGTCGTGCGTTAACGGGTGCCTCTGGCTTTGGCGGTGCGGGCAACTTGTCTAATGGTGGAGCTGCTTTAGGTGCCGCTATTGGGGAAGCAACCAGCGGAACTACCATGGAAGTCATAGACGACAGGCTGGAAAGGTAGCGCCAAAATGAATAAACGATACATCGCTAAAGTTTATCTCATAGTATTTTTAATACTGTTCGTTGCCGGCACAATCTGGTCAGTCATCAATGGGTATCGTTACTTTTGTGACGGCCTCCAAGCGTGTGATAACACTGGTCAGGTTTTAAGCTGGGATGTGTTTTGGAAGCGAGAGCTTTTAACTTTGTTATGGTTGGTAGCTATGTCAGCCTTTATCACATTTATGTTCGTGAAGGATAAGGGAAAGGGAGGAAATGGGTCAGATTAGTTGTTTAACAAGATAAAGCGAAGCGTGCCTTGTGGCCCACTTCGACGCTAAAGCTCTGTTTTTACGACTAATTATGTGGGCCAAATCCTGACCCTAACACTTTACCAGGTGAAGCACCTCATCCCGGAGGCGATCCACTTATACAAAGAATTATTGATCATACGGAATCAGCGGCAAGACAAAACGATAATTGGATAAAAAGATTTTTAAGATCATTGGGAGATCATGGGGACTAACAAAAATTATGTTTAAAAACCTATTATATAATTTGCTCGAACCTATAATAATGAAAAACTTGAAGAAGAGTGCTGCCTATTATTCAAATGAAAACTTTGAAAAAATTTCAGAGTTATATCCAAACCCGATTGATTCTGTTGTAAAATCTACGGTGTATGAAAACTTATTTCGGTTTCTCAGTTGGATGAGGTTGGGTGATCCAATCTGGAAAAGTGAATTTACTGCAAGTATTAGATCGGGTGAATTGAGAATGCTCGGAGAGCACGATCAAAAATACATAGAGTATTATATTTCATCGTTCCTAGATCCCACGAGTGAGCATGTTAGAAAAAAATATTTCGAAGAATCGTTAGTTTCAAAAAAGACCAAAGAGTTTTTCCCACTTTTGAAATGCAGCGGACCCGCGACCAAAGAGTATCATTTTATTAAGCATGATTCTTTGAAAAAGTTTTGACAGGGACGGCCTCGGCACATTCAAATATAAATCCCTTGGTAATATCCTCGAGAAAACCCTCGTCAATCGCCACCAAGTACACCGGATTAACCCAAACCCGTAGGGCGTATAGAGGGCAAAGCCCGAAATGCGCCATCCTGACGGTGAGAATTTTTTCTGGAAGCAATCATTTGAAACGGGACGGCGGATTACGCTATCGCTAATCCGCCCTACGGGGTAAGGTTGAATTTTGATCCGGGGTACTTGGTAGACATCTCTCCAGCGGAGGTGCCGCACTTGGTGCAGCATCGGGAGAAGTTGCTGGTGGGACTGCTGTTGAGATAATAGATGAAGAACCGTAAGGGCGTAACTATATGACAAAGCGTTCTATTTTTAAAACTTATTGCACTGTGTTTATCGTTACTTTTGCAATGGGAGTTATTTGGTCTATGATAAATGGATATCGTTTCTTCTGTGACGGTTTTCAAGCCTGCGATCAGGCTGGGAAAGTGTTGGAGTGGGATATATTTTTTAGACGAAATCTTATAAGTATATTAATCGCTTCTGTCGGATCGGTATTTATTACCTTTATGCTGTTGAAGGATAAGCGTAACTAGAAATTAGCGTTACTATCGATGGCGCGCGCCATATAGCGATGAGCTATAATAACTTTAACCGCGTCACCCAGTCCGTCGATACAGGCGAGACCGGCACGCGCGGCCTGACCTATGACAGCCGCGGTAATGTTAAATCCATTGGCGGGATTAACTTCAACTATGACGCCACCGACCGGCCGACCGGCCTGTCACCAAGTACCACGGATTAACCCAACCCCGTACCAACCAAGTACCACGGATTAACCTAAACCCGTAGGGCGTATAGAAAGCGCATCGCGCTCGAAATGCGCCGTTCTGACGGCGAGGATATTTTTTGGAAAAAACCATTTGAAACGGGACGGCGGATTTCGCTTCGCTCTATCCGCCCTACGGGGTAAGGTAGAAACTTGATCCGGGGTACTTGTTGGATAGACGCATCAGCAGCCATTGAAAAATCCGCGGTAACGGGATAGACTGCTTCAATGGATTGAGGGGCGAATATGGCTCATAAAATAGTCTGTTTCGGGGAAGTTCTATTGCGTTTGGCTGCGCCGGACGGCGAACAGCTTCTGCAAACCGGGAAGCTGAATGTTCATGTCGGCGGCGCCGAAGCCAATGTTTCCGCGTCTTTGGCGCAATTCGGACATCACAGCGTTATGGCGACAATATTGCCGAGCAACGCACTGGGCCGCGCTGCATTGGCGGAGCTGCGAAAATATAATGTCGATACAAGTGCGGTGCTTTCGGTTCCGGGGCGCATGGGTTTATATTTTATGAGTTTCGGCGCCGCCGTTCGGCCTTCGCGTATCGAGTATGATCGCAAAGATTCGGCCTTTGCGCTGGCTGGCGCGGATGCGATTGACTGGGATGACGTCCTGAAGGGCGCGACCTGGCTACACATGTCGGGCATTACGCCGGCCATAGGCGAGAACGGAACCAAGGCGGCGTTGCGCGCGGTCAAAGCGGCCAAAGCGGCGGGCGTCAAGGTCTCGTTCGATGGGAATTACAGAGCCTATCTGTGGGAAAACTGGAAGGGCGACGGTCCGGCGATCATTCGCGAAATTCTGAGCTATGCCACGCTCGCCCTGATTAATGAACGCGATATTAGTCTGGTTATGGGGCAGACGATTAAAGACCGCGCCGAGGCTTTTAAAATCGCGCTCAAAGAGTTCCCGGAGCTGCGCGCGCTTGCCGCGACCACGCGCGAAACCATAACGATGGACCACCACCGTATATCCGCCGAGCTCGTAACCCGTACCGACCGCTGGGAATCGCGGCCCTATAATGTTGCCGGAATTGTCGACCGGATTGGCGGCGGAGACGCCTTTGCGGTTGGGCTTTTACACGGGCTGATAACCGATATGGCGCGTCAGGATAATATCGAATTCGCCGCCGCCGCGAGCGCGCTGAAACATTCGATCCGGGGTGATTTCAATCTCGTCAGTATTAATGACGTCTATTACGCCATGGGCAATGAAAGCCTTGATGTCCGGCGATAAAAGCGCGCATAAAATACACCGGATTAACCCAAGCCCGTAGGGCGGATTAGGACATCGTCCGTAATCCGCCATTCCAATGTTTGGGCGCCCATCCAACCGCCGGGTTGAAACGGGACGGCGGATTTCGCTTCGCTCGGCCGCGCATGCGGGGTAAGGTTTGGACCTATGATCACGGTTATCATTCCCAATCTAAATAATGCAGGCGGGCTGGCGCGGCTTTTGTCGCAGCTCTCCGGCGGTGTTGAACGGATCATTGTCAGTGACGGGTTTTCAGACGATGAGAGCCTAAAGGCGGCGGCGGGGTTCGGCGTTAATCTGGCGATCGGGACGGCGTCGCGCGGGGCGCAATTGCGGCGCGGCGTTCGGCTGGCGCTGGACGCCGAGTGGCTGCTCTTTCTCCATGCTGATAGCCGACTGCCGGAGAACTGGCGCGCGCTAATCGATGATCATATCCAAAACAATCCGGACAAGGCCGGTCATTTTAAGCTGCGGCTCGATAGTTCGCGCCTCGGGGCGCGGATCATCGAGGCCTGCGCCCAGCTGCGCAGCCGGGCCTGGGCTTTGCCATATGGCGATCAGGGGCTTCTAATCTCGCGCGCGCTTTATGAGGCGGTCGGCGGCTATCCGGATTTGCCCCTGTTCGAGGATGTTAAAATAATTGAAGCGATAACTGCCGGGCGAGGGCGAAGGCGGCTGCGGCGCATCAAGGGCGCGATCACGAGCTCGGCGGCCAAATATGAGCGCGACGGATTTATGCGCCGGGGCTGGCGCAATTTCGGGCTGATCCGGCGCTACCGCCAAGGCGCGCCCGTCGAAGAT
>JABDKG010000032.1 GCA_013002305.1 Hellea sp. | reverse complement strand
TTGCAGCCGGTGATCCGTCTCGTCCGGCGCGCCCGATCTCTTGATAGTAAGCTTCGAGAGAACCGGGCAGGTTGGTATGGTAGACAAACCGGATATCCGGCTTGTCGATCCCCATCCCGAACGCAATTGTTGCGACGATCACCAGACCGTCTTCGGCCATAAACCGTTCCTGCGTGTCGTAGCGCAGGCCCGCGTCGAGCCCTGCGTGATAAGGCAGGGCCTTATGCCCGGCCGCGCGCAAATAGGCTGCAAATTCTTCGGAGTTTTTACGTGACAGAGCATATACAATCCCGGAGGTTCCACGCACGTCTTCCATAAAACGGGCGAGTTGCAGCTTGCGATCGGTCTTGGGCGTGACGGCAAGGGACAGATTAGGACGATCAAAGCCTTGAACGATTATCTCGCCTTTTCCGCCAAACAGCGCGCGCGCAATATCCTCCCGCGTTGCTCCATCCGCCGTGGCCGTAAAGGCGGCAATCACCGCGTCCGGAAACCCGTGTTGGAGCTCTGTCAGCTGGGCATATTCCGGGCGAAAAGCCGGGCCCCATTTGGACACGCAATGCGCCTCGTCGATGACAAACATAGCGGGCGAAAGGCTCGTCATTGCTGAAATCATCCGCGGCGTCATGAGCCGCTCCGGTGAGAGATAGAGGATCTTACTATCTCCGGACGCCACACGTCTCCACTGCTCAACATTAACGTCGCGGGGCTGGCCCGAATGAATACAGGCGGCCGCAATTCCGTTCGCCCGCAGCCCCGCGATCTGATTATCCATTAACGCCACCAAAGGCGACACGACCACCGTCAACCCGTCCATTAACAGCGCAGGAACCTGATAACACAAGGACTTCCCAGCCCCGGTCGGCATCACCGCCAGCACATGTCGCCCGGCCATTATTTCCGAAATCACCCCTTCCTGGCCCGGCCGATAAGCATCAAACCCAAACGTCGATTTCAAAATAGAAAGGGGAGTCGTCATGGCGCGGTCAGTTAAGGTTATTCCTCAACCTCCGTATAGGCGTCGGCCAAACCGTCTTGCCAGTTAGGGAGCGTGTGATTGAAAGTTGTTTCAAATTCTGTCGTGTCCAAGACGGAATAAGAAGGGCGCTTAGCCGGTGTTGGGTAATCTGATGTCGGTATTCGGCCAACTTTCATCGTATGCGGAATTTGCTCGACGGCGACGGTAAAGATCGCGTCGGCGAAGTCGGCCCAGCTAATCGGAGGGCCTGTACCGCTGACATGATAGATACCGCCGTCAAAGTCCGGATCATCGATCATTTTGTTTAGAGCAACAAAGCTGGCATCGGCCAAATGTCCGGCATAGGTTGGGCGGCCGATTTGATCAGCAACCACGTTTAAGGTGTCGCGGGTTTTGGCAAGGCGGAGCATGGTGGTCATGAAGTTTATGCCGGTGCCGTCAAACACCCAGCTGGTGCGCAGGATCGCCGCGCGCGCGCCGCTGAACAGAACAGCCTTTTCGCCGGCCAGTTTGCTGGCGCCATAAGTGTTGATAGGGATGGTCGTATCGCTTGGCAAAAGAGGACGATCACCATCTCCGGGAAAGACATAATCGGTCGAAATATGGATTAGCGGAATTTCGCGGCTGGCACAAACTTCGGCGATAATTCGGGGCATGGCGGAATTGACCCGAAACGCGATGTCGCGCTCGTCTTCAGCTTTATCGACCTGAGTGTAGGCGGCGGCAATTATTATCCCGTCACATTCCGGAATGTCATAAGCAAACTTAACGATAACATCATCCGGAGCCGAGAAATCGCAATCGCGCCGGCTATAGGATTTTATTTTAACATTATGAGCTTTGGCGCGGGCGGCGAGCGCGCGGGCCAGCTGCCCGGTTTTGCCTATGACGATGATATGCTTCAAGATTGCCCCCCTCTGCCGCCGCTTCGCTCTGGCATCTCCCCCCGTAGCCGGGTGGAGAGGAAAACTCCCTCCACCGCTTTAGCGGGGGAGGTGGCTGAGGCGGATAGGCCGAAGTCGGAGGGGGCGTTCATAGGTTAAGCCTGCGTACCGAGACGTTCGCCGAAGATTTTCTTTTTCATCAGCGGAGTCCACCAGTCGCGATTATCAAGATACCAGTCGATGGTTTTCTCAAAACCCTCATTCCATGAAATGGCCGGTGTCCAGCTCAGTTCATTTTCAATCTTCGTTGCATTGATGGCGTAACGATAATCATGGCCCGGGCGGTCTGTCACATAGGTGATCAGGCTCTCGCACGGCGTGCTGTGCAGCTTGCGCTCATCCATGATGGCGCAAATGGTTTTAACAAGTTCGAGATTTGTGCGCTCATTATTGCCGCCAATATTATAAGTCTCTCCGATTGCACCTTTTTGCAGGACCGTCAAAAGCGCATCGGCATGATCATCAACATAGAGCCAGTCGCGAATGTTCTCGCCGGTGCCGTAAACCGGAATGTCCTGCTCGTGCAGCGCCTTAAGAATGACAACCGGGATGAGCTTTTCCGGAAATTGATAAGGGCCGTAATTATTTGAGCAATTCGTGATGACAATCGGGAAACCGTAAGTCCGGTGCCAAGCGCGGGCCAGATGATCGGACGCTGCCTTGGAAGCAGAATAGGGCGAGCTCGGGTCATAGGGCGTGGTTTCTTCAAAGGCCGGATCGCCGGGATGAAGATCGCCGTAAACTTCGTCGGTCGAGACATGATGGAAGCGAAAATTGTCCTTGGCATCGCCTGTCAGCCCGTCCCAGTGACCGCGCGCGGCTTGCAGCATATTAAAAGTGCCAATGACATTGGTCTGGATAAATGCGCCCGGTCCGTCGATCGAGCGATCGACGTGACTTTCGGCGGCAAGGTGCATCACGGCGTCGGGCTTGTGCTTTGCAAACACATCATTAACCGCTGCGGCGTCATTTATGTCAACCTGCTCGAAGGCGTAGCGCGGATTATCCGCGAGCATGGCAACATTTTTCAGATTGGCGGCATAGGTCAAGACGTCGAGATTGACAATTTCATGACCCTGGTCGATCGCCATACGCACAACCGCTGAGCCGATAAATCCCGCGCCGCCTGTAACAAGAATTTTCATCTTCAATATCCTTAAAAAGGGTTCGTCCAGTCCGCCAGCAGCGGCGCGACTTTATCTTTGTCCGAGAGGACGGCTTCGGCGTCTGTAATGCCCCAGTCTATGCCAAGTGCGGGGTCATTCCAAAGGACGTTACCGTCGCACTCTTTCGAGTAATAATTGGTCACTTTATAGGCGACTTCGCAATCATCGGTGAGCGTGGCAAAGCCGTGTAGAAAGCCAGCGGGCACCCAGAGCTGATGGCCATTATCCGCTGTTAATTTCGCGCCGACATGCTGTCCGTAAGTTGAAGATCCGGGCCGTGTATCGACGGCCACATCCATGATCTCGCCGCGCGAACAGCGTACCAGCTTGCCCTGAGCAAAGGGCGGCGCTTGATAATGCAGGCCCCGCACTGTGCCGCGATGCTTGGAATAGGAAAAATTATCTTGCACAAACTGGACATTTGCGCCTGTCTTTTCGGTAAACAGATTGTGCCGGAAGGTTTCGGAAAAGAATCCGCGATCATCGCCAAACCTCGGGGGTTTGACCAGAAAGACGCCGCCTAATTTTGTCGACTCAAATTCCATGAATAATCCTTTGCCCCAGATTTAATGGCTTTTTAGGTATCGCGGCCCCTGAGTCAACATCACATTACGGCCATTCTTCACATTGATTTAGACCATATTTTCGCTATGGCTGAGCTATGAGCCGAAAACCCAATCTCATTATTGCCGGCGCGCAGAAAAGCGGAACCAGCTGGCTGCACGCTCAGCTGCGCCAGCATCCAGATATTTTTATGCCCGCGGTTAAGGAGCTCAACTATTTTAACCGGATCGGTGAGGTCACGGCGGACGAGTATCTGGCACATTTCAGGTCAGCGGGGAGCGAGCGCTATGTCGGCGAGGCAACGCCGCATTATTTTTGGAAGCGTATCGAAAATTCGCCTTATTGCGAGCCGCCGGGGGATTTTGATGTCGCGACCGAAATGCACCGTTTTTTAGACCCGGGCGCCCAGCTCATTTTCTCTCTGCGTGATCCGGTCAGCCGCGCTGTATCGGGCTGGCATCATAATATGTGCATGGGTCGCAATCCTGATCGTAAAGGTATGCTGGATTGCCCGCCTTCCATGGGTATTGTTGATCTGGGTATGTATGCCCGCCATTGGGACCATTTTGAAAGCCTGTTTGGGCGGGAGCGCATGCATGTCGTGCTATATGATGATCTGGAGCGCGCGCCGCGCGATTATCTGGGCTGGGTTTTACGCCTTCTGGAGCTGGATGCGGATGATGAGTATTTCTCCGCGATTAATTTGAACGACCGGATCAACACCAAGGAACATTTGATCAAACGCCTGCCCGGCGGCGCTGAACTCCCAAAGGCCGATCCCGATGAGATTAAGAAACTTTTGGAAATGTATGAGCCGCATATCAGGCGGGTTGAAGATATTTCAGGTCGCGATCTATCCAATTGGCGCGATCATGATCTTCTGGTTGCCAGTCTGTGTTAAAGCGCCTCGAAGCTGGCGATCATTTTCAGCCGCTGACGCCTATCCGGCAATTGGCCGGTCCCGGCACGCATATTCTCGGCCATATGGGCCGGATTACGCGTCGCCGGAATAGCGCAGGTAACCGCCGGATGAGAGATTACAAATTTGAGGAAATATTCTGCCCAGCTTTGCGTGCCGAGTTCCTCGGCCGCCCAAGCCGGAACGTCATATCCGGCAACAAGGTCAAATAGGCGCGAGGTCATAAATGGGCGGTTTATTATGACCGCCAGACCCTTTGCGGCTGACGCCGGGAGGAGACGGTTTTCTGCGGCGCGGTTTTGAATATTATAGCTGAACTGGACAGCATCAATAGGTTCGGTTTTGATCAGTTCTTCCATTTTGTCATGACGTCGGCCGTGAGAAGTTGTCAGGCCGATATAGCGCACTTTGCCGGCGTCTCTTGCCGTGCGCAGCATTTTTAAATGGGTCTCCCATTCAAGCAGATTGTGAACATGGACCAAATCCAAAACCGGCTCTTGCCACAGACGATGCGAATCCGAGAGCTGCGTTTCGCCGTGATGGGCTGCGGGCGTCCAGATTTTGGTTGCGGAGAATAGTTGGCTTTGCTCCAATTTCTCAGAGCGTAATTTTCCGATTACATCTTCTGATCTTCCATACATTGGCGAGCTATCGATCATACCGCCGCCGGCCTTGTAAAAAGCTTCAAGCACTTTGCGTCTTTGCGGCATTTCCGGGCCGCCCGGATCAACGCTGAAGGTTATCCATGTCCCCATTCCAATCGGGGGCACGGGCTTGCCGGATTTTAAGCTGAACGGGGAAGGTAATGGCTCTAGCGCCTCGGCCATGATCCCGGGCAATATTGCGGTACCGGCTATTCCGCCCAAAACTGTTCGGCGATCAAACATAGGATACGTTTACGCGCGCGGAGCGCTGAATTCAAATTACAAATCCGACAGCGCTGGTTAAGCGTACCAGGACGCAACTCGATCATAGAGTTTTAAATCAACCGAGTTAAATGCGCAAAATTGCTCATATACCTCGTCGCCGATCATGGTTTGAATGTCGGCAATCCGCTCTGCTGTCGGTTTTTTGGAACTCGTACCTACATTTTCCCGCGCTAATGTTGCTGTGAGGTCTAGTCCCTTTCGGGATAGAATTCGCTTGAGCGATTTCATCGAATCTTCAAATTTTTCGACAAATCCGATGAAAGGCAAAGTTTCAATTGCTTTGAGCGCTGCGCTTTCCAAATCTCTTTTTTCGATTAGATGACCGCGCTCTGGCCTGAACAAATGGGATAACCGGTTGGATTGGAAATTTTTGGCACTGGCATCGCGCGGGCGCGTGAAGCGCCATTCAAGATAGGCCTTAAAATCGGTTTCTTTCGCCTTTTTGGCTCCGGGCGTTTCGGCGTCCTGCGCCCGCTCATATTGGTAGGCCGAATATAGCCGAATTAAAGGATGGCGGACAAATATGACCGGGAACAATTCGACGTTTTTTACACGGGGCAAAGGAAGCCGGGCCGTGTGGGATGAGTAGGCTTTGATATCGCTCGTCTCAGCAATCCATTGTTCAATTTCTTCGTAAGGCCAATGATCTTTGGTAAATCGGAATTCCTTTTCCTGCCAGGCATTCGGGAAACTGTCGCGCAATATCCGGTCGACGGATGATCCGGCATTTTTAAACAGATGAAAGTGAAACACAGCCCGGCGCATGTTTAGGCTTTCTTGCCAGCTTTTTTGTCTGCGGTTTTAGCGCCCATCTTTTTTGGTTTTTCTTTTATCGTTGGCCACTTCTCATCAAGAATTGACGCAATGTGCGCGATACGGCTTTCCCAGCTAATCTCCGACAAGATCGACTTATATTGATCATTGACCACAATAGGATGTTCAAGGCTTTCCTTGATAAAGACCGCTAACTCACCGGCATTTTTGGCGAACCGGATATAGGGGATCATATTGCCATCAATGTTTTCAACCTCGGTCGTCACAATCGGCTTGGCGGCGGAAAAATAATTATAGACTTTCAGCGGGTTCATTCGCCGAGTCAGGTCCGTACCTTTGTGCGGGACGATACAGACATCGAAATGGGCGATATAGGCTTGGACTTTCTCATAGGGGACGACCCCGATAAAATGGACGTTTGGGAGTTTATCTAAGCGTTCAATATTTTCGGGATTTGCGCCGCCGCCCGCGATAACAAATGAAACGTCCGGGACATGCTCGGCCGCTTCCTCGAGTAGGTCCCAATCAATCCGGTCCTGAAGGTTGCCGACATAGCCCGCGATCGGGCGAGCGATATTTTCAAGGGCGGACGGCATTGGCAAGCCCTCCGGGGGAATTTCAGTGCCGTTGGGAACAAAATGTATTTCTTCGGTTAAAGGCGAGAAAGCTTCAACATTGGGCTGGCAATTGGTCATGACAAGATCTGCTAACGGCAGTATGTCTTCATAGTTTTTTTCAACCCTGCGGCGCTCTGACTGGGTAAGGTCAAAAGCTCTTTGGTCGTCAATTATATCGCAAACGATCCCACTGAAATTTATACGTTTCTGGACTTGTGGAAAGTCGTGAACAACCGGGCAGACCCAGGCAATTGTGTTGTCGGGATTAAATCCCAAAGCTTCCATTTGATCCTGAATATAGGCCGGATAAACATCCATTGATGTGCCGTCGATCAGGGATGATTTTCGAAAAATATCACTCCAGATAAAGGTCCGCAGAAAATGACGACTTCTATCATTGAGACCTAATTTATTCTTAACGGCGTTTCGGGCGGTTAACCCGGTAGGCGCCAAGGGGCCATCGCTTTTTTCGATCAGCTTTGACAGTTCCTGAAGATTTATTGGCGCATCGAATTGTAAAATGCGGCCAACTTTGTTGGACGCCAACAGATGTTTCATAATCATATCGGAACGGCGCCCATATAACCCGCTATCATTTTGTTTCCAGAACATCACAATGTCTGTTTTACCGGCTTTCGGGGCGGCTGCTTTCACCGGTTTGTCCCGATTGAGATTCAAATAAGCCTGGTGGAAATGATCAAGGAGTTTTTCTAATTTGGGCGACAAGCTGCCTTGGTTGTTTCTGATGGCTCTCGCAATGGCATTATCGAGTCTAATCCGGTTGATACCCATACCAAATTCATCTTCGAACCCGGCGCGAATGCGCTGTTTTTCGGCGCCGTAAGATTTACTTTTGCGCGCTTGGTAAAGTTCATTTAAAGTTTCAGGAAGATAGTCAGGATGAATGACCGTGATCAGATTTTGCTGCTCTAGATCGTAGAGCGGGGGAACTTCGGTCGCGATAACCGGTAGGCCGAAAGCCGTAGCATCAGAAATTTTTGCCGGAATTTGATATTGCGTGATTAGGCTTTCCCAGTCCTGCATTAACGGAACGGCGTCGGCCGCCATGAGATAAAGCGGCAAGTCCGCAAAGCTACAATCGGGGAAAAAGTTGATGCGGGCATTAGAATAGCCTTCCAGCTTCTTTCGCATATCGGGGTAATTAATGTCGCCGACAATGTTGAGTACAAAGCGCTTATCGTTCATTTCGTCGAGAGCGGCCGCGACCGTGTAAATACCTTTGTGCGGGCGCGGTGTCCCGACAAACATAAGTGCGAATTCGCTGGGCTTGAGGTCCAGTTTCTTACGCGCCAAATTCCGATCATAAAACGATGGATCAAAGGTTCTCTCGTCCCGGGCATGCCGGATCATGTGGCCGCCATAGCGCTCGCGAAGCGCTATGTTTGAAACAATAAGACTATCGGCCTCACCCGTTAATCCTTCACAATATCGAATAGCAGTCGATTGATATGGAAGTCTCAGCGCCTCTGTTCGAACGGAGGCAAAGTCTTTTTCAGCGATCGGCGTTTCTTCATCGGCAAAGGATAATTCCAGATCATCAATGTCCATAATCATCGGGCAATTGCTGTTTTTCTTGATCAGCGCCGCAAGGGCCAGTGACGGCGCGCGGGGTTTGCAGGCCACAACCAAATCATAGGCATTGGTTTCGGCAAAAGCGATTGCCGCGGGATAAAAGTCAGTTAGATCGTCGCAAACCAGTGTCCGGACACGGCGTCCGGACTGGGCAATAGGCCCCCAAATTTTTCCGCCAAATTGGCTCCAGAGCGGGCCGATTAGTTCAACGTCCCAGTCTTTGGCCAGCAAATCATATATGACCATAGCCCGGCCGACAGGATTATGGCCTAAATCCCAGCAGACAACCGCCGCTCTACCTTTTTTTTGGGTCGGCGCGACTTCAGTTTGAACGACCGTTTCGTCTTTTTCGGATTTAGGAGGCGGCACAAACACTTGTTCGGATTGCTCAAGAGCTTCTGCCTTGCGCGTGAGCATTTTTGTAAGCCGCTGCAGATTATGCCGCAGCATATTAATGCGCGCTTTCTCAATATCGTTCGTCATAGCAATTCCTTGACCGATATCCATTCGGTCAAATTCGGGTTGTACTCGACAAAAATCATTCCCAAATCCCGCTCATCCTTAGAATTAGGTTCTTTATAGGCACTTTTGATCGTCAATAGCTGCCGAATTGACCCGTTTTCTGGCACGTCGACCCAAATTTCCGTCGTATCGCCGCGTGTTAGGTTGGCTGTTTTAATCTTCTTGTCGCCAATAAACATAGCTAGCTCTTTGCCGTCCATATCGGCGACATCCGGCAAAAAGAATTTGAGACCCAAAGTTTTAATATGTTCAATACTGAGAACCGCTTCAGTAGCGACCCATTGGTCATCATGAATTCCGTAGTGGCATTCGACGAAGCCAAAATCGACCATTTCAGGGTCGAGGATGACACGTTTTTGTTTTTTAGTTTTTACCAACGGCGTCAAAATGAGTGCGCAGCGTCCAATTTCCGGCATTTCATCGTCGAGCACGGCCGTGCCTTTGACAACAATCAAATAATCTGAACCGGATTGATCGACGACATGGACTTGCAGAAATCCCGCCAATTCAAGGGCAGCAGACGTCGAATCTATCTGCCAAAACTCGCCGTTTAGTCTTAGAATCCACTTTCCTGTGGCAAGGTTATGAACAAGCTTGGGGCTGTTTTCCACGTTTTGCTGTTCCCATCAGTGATCATCGCTTAGCGCCCTAAAGCTTTTTCCGCAGGGACTTTATAACTATGTAACGAAATTAACGCTAGCGACAATTTACATCCGTGGGGTTGTTTATTCAGCAAATTTGAATAATAGCGGCCTAACTTAAAGACGACAGGGTATTTTGATGAGCCGAAAAGGTATTATTCTGGCTGGAGGAAGCGGAACTCGCCTCTATCCGAGCACAATTTCAGTCTCCAAGCAGCTTATGCCGGTTTATGATAAGCCGATGATCTATTATCCCTTGTCCGTCCTAATGGGCGCTGGCATGCGCGAAATCATGATCATAACAACGCCCGAAGATCAGGCTGCTTTTCAAAACTTACTGGGTACTGGCAAGGATTGGGGCATTGAGATCACCTGGGCGGTACAGCCTAGCCCTGACGGCCTTGCGCAAGCCCTCATAATAGCGGAAGATTTCCTGGACGGCGCTCCCAGCGCTCTAATTCTAGGGGACAATCTGTTCTTTGGCTCAGAGTTTGATCAAACGCTACAGGCTGCTAAGGATGTAACCGAAGGCGCAACCGTTTTTGGATATCATGTTAATAATCCTAAGGATTACGGCGTGGCCGAATTTGACGCTGACAATAAGGTCATCTCAATCGAAGAAAAGCCCGATGATCCGAAATCAAATTACGCCGTCACGGGTCTCTATCTGTATGATGGAAATGCGCCCGCTTATGCGAAAACCATCACGCCGTCTGCACGGGGCGAGCTTGAAATCACTGCGCTTAACCAGATTTATCTCGACAGGGACGAGCTGCAATGCGCGATGCTTGGCGAAGGCACGTCCTGGCTCGATACCGGGACACATCGCTCACTTTTGCAGGCCGCTCAATTCGTGTCGGTAATGGAAGAACGCCAGGGTCGCCGCATTTGCTGTCCGGAAGCCGCCGCCTACCATCAAGGCTGGATTAGCCGGGAGCAATTGCATGCCCTCGCTGCGCCGCTCGAGAAAAGTGGCTACGGGGAGTATTTGTTTCGAATTTCCCGACCTGCCGAGTAATAATCGTTTATAGGTCCGGTATGAAACGGGCATTAATCATATCCTCCTATGTGGCCGCAAGCTCAGTCGGGGCCAACGTAACGGCCTTTGCTATGCGGAGCTTTGGTATCGAAGCCGTGATGTTGCCAACAACTCTTTATGGCCGGCATCCGGGCTGGGGCGACCCGGGCGGCGCAATTACGCCGCTCGAAATTTTAGCCGGGATGTGGCAAGGTATAAAATCGCAAAATCTTCAATTTGACGCTGTGATTACGGGATATATGGGTCATCCGGATATGGTTGGGATGGCCGTGGATATTATCACTTTGCTTAAATCCAATAATCCGGACTGCCTGACATTTGTTGACCCGGTTATGGGCGATGACGGCCGGTTATATGTATCGGAACAGGTCGCGGGTCTCATAAAATCAGACTTGATACCGATCGCGGATTTCATCACGCCCAATGTATGGGAGCTTTCTTATATTCTGGACCGGCCTCTTGAAACATTTGACTCCGTGTCGGCCGCCTTACAATCCAGAACACAGAAGACCGTTGTAACGTCGGTCGAACGGGAACGCCAGATTGGCGCACTATTATCCGACGGTAAAAGCCGGCATCTCGTCGAACATGCTAAATTTGACACAGTTCCCCACGGCGGCGGCGATACGCTGACCGGCTTGTTTGCGGCACATATTTTGCGCGGGAAGACGGCCAGAGATGCGCTGCGGCTCTCGGTTTCGTCGGTCTTTAGTCTCATGCGGTACGGTCATGCCAAGGACAGGGCAGAACTTCCGATATTTGAATTTTACGAATTTTTGGGGAAGGCCCCAAGTTTGATAGTGGAGGACATTATATGACGGTCCCTTTTGAACTGCGATGCGACGATGGGTTAGGCGCGCTCGTTGATGCGTTCAAAGCCAATTTTGAGGACGGCCACGAGCACGGCGCTTCGGTCTGCGTCATCCGCGATGGCGACATCATTGCCGAGTTTTTTGGCGGCTGGGCCGATCGGCCTAAAACTGTCCCGATCAACGATGATCATTTGTTTTCAGTCTACTCCTGCGGCAAAGCGGTTGCGGCCCTTCTGATTGCCTATCTCGCAGAGGAAGATCGCCTTGGATATGATCAGCCGATCGCGTCGTTCTGGCCTGAATTTGCGCAACACGGAAAAGCTGAGTTGACGGTCGCGCAAGCGATGTCGCACCAGCACGGAATATCAGGGATCACCAATCCGGACTGGACCCCGGCCGATTGGTATGACTGGGAAAAGACCGTAGCAGAAATTTCCGCGCAAGCGCCGATTTTTCCGCCAACCAGTGCGAGCGGCTACGCGCCGATTGTGCATGGGTTTATCGCCGGTGAGATTGCGCGGCGAACCGATGAATATAGCCGTCATCTTGGAACGATATTGCGGCAGGATATTTGCGACATGCACAATATTGATGTCTGGATAGGCCTTCCCGCAGCCGAACATCACCGCAGCGTGGATATGCAAAAGCCAAGACGCCTCGCTGATCTTGGCGAGATCAACGCCGCGTCCAAAGCGGCTTTTATGGAAAAATGGTCGACGCCGGGCAGTAAGGGTCTGGCCAAATGGCTTAGCGCCCAGCTTGCGGGATCGAACACCCAGGCCACGGCCAAGGGCATGGCCCAGCTGATGCAGATATTTATTGATGGCAATATTGAAGGTGAAAAGTTTCTATCCGAAGATATTTTGAAAAATCTGAACAAAATCCGCATAAAAGGACAGGATCAGGTCCTGCCGTTCGATCTGAATATCGCTGCCGGAGTGATGGGTAATTATCCCAATTTCTTTTACGGACCTAACCCGCATACGGTCGGGCATAGCGGCTGGGGTGGATCCTGCGTATTTGCTGATCCCGATGCCGGTGTGACTTTTTGCTATGCGATGACAAGGCAGGATAATTCGCTCATGGGTGACCCGCGATCACTGCGGATTATCGACGCGCTTTACGAGGCGTTGTAAGCGCTGAGTCGCAAACTTGGCAATTTTAGTCGGCGGCGCTAATAAGGCCTATGCGATTACTGATAGTTTGTTTTATCTTGTTGATTGTCTCTCACGAGGCGTTCGCAAAATCGGCCGCGGAAATCGTTACGGCCGCGCAGGAGCGCACCACCCATAATGTGATGTACCAGTCATCCTATGTGAATCTCGCTTATCCGGGCGGCGATGTTCCGCGCCACACGGGCGTTTGCACTGATGTGATTATCAGGACCTATCGCAACGCGCTCGGGTTTGATTTTCAGAAAGCCGTGCATGAGGACATGAAAGCCAATTTTTCGGCCTATCCTCAAATCTGGGGCCACAGCGGCGCCGATAAAAACATTGATCATCGCCGCGTGCCTAACCTCGAGACCTATCTTAAGCGACAAGGGGCGAGCGTACCGATTAGCCAAAGCGCTCAGGACTATCAGCCCGGCGACATTGTCTCTTGGCGCCTGTTTAACGGCGGCACGCCTCATATTGGAATTGTCACCAATAAAACGTCACCGGCAGGGACTCCGCTGATTGTCCATAATATCGGGGCGGGACCCAGAGAAGACGATATTCTGTTTGAATATGATATTGAGGGCCACTTTCGCTTCCTGCCCGATCGAAATTTGCCGGAAATGCCGTAAAAAGTGCCAAAACCGGGCTATTTTACCGGTTTTACGCCGCTTTTTGCTTTACCTTTGCGCTCTACGCGCCTACAAGCCGCCTCGTGAATTGGGCTCCAAACGGGGCCTTTATTTATTAAACCAAACTAGAAAGTAGTTGATTTTACATGATCGAGATTTACGTCCGCCAGAATAATGTTGACCAGGCACTCCGGGCCCTGAAGAAAAAACTTCAGAACGAAGGCGTGTTGCGCGAAATGAAAGCGCGAAAACATTATGAAAAGCCATCTGAAAAGCGTGTTCGCGAAAAGGCAGAAGCCATTCGCCGCGCCCGCAAGCTGGCCCGCAAGCGCGCTCAAATCGAGGGACTTATCCCATCGAAAAAACGTAAGCCGCGCCGTTAGGCTTAAACTTACAGATCAAATCATCAGGCCGCCCCTTCGAGGGCGGTTTTTTATTGCGCGTAAGAAATCTTCAGGATTGTCTTGCGGCCCATTCCGTCCATTTTGTCCTTAATCCGAACTACAGGATCAAACCGTGCGCCTTCGTGAGATGTTAGAATGATAGGCGCTGTCGGGTTATGGGCGAGCTGCGCGGATACGGCATCGGCGACGTTTTCGACCGGGGTAACAATCCCATCAACCGAGACCAGATTATCAGCGTCGACATAAATGCTAATCGGCGCCGGGCAATCGATGCATGGCGGTTCGGCATTTGCATTTTTGGGATGGGTGAAGTCGAGACCGCTTTCATCCAAAAACGTCGCGGTCACAATGAAAAATATCAACATGATGAAAACTATGTCGAGCATGGGTGTCATGTCGACCGCGCCATCCTCCCTTTTCCGGATTCGTTTGCGTAATGACATTGGCACCTCCCGATAAGGAGAATGTAACATAATTACGTTACAATATCAAACATGACTGTTGTTGATTGGCTGGGAAAGCTAAAATGCCCCGATAAAGGCGTCGATAAAGCGGTCGACGTCGCGTTCCGGCAGAACGTTGATCCCGGCTGCTGCGGAGCGGCCGCCGCCGGTTTCAAATTTAAAACAGAGTTCATCGGCGCCTGTCCGGTTCGATAATGGCGCGCGGACCGAGACGACATAGCTGTCACCATTGCGGGTTAAGACGGCATGAGCGCGGTCTGGATTTTCCTGAGCGAGCTGATTACCATACATGCCGGAAATACGCCGAGAACTGGCGGCGTCTGCAAGTTCGATTACCAGGCCTTTATGAGACTCGTCTAGAACCTTGGAGTTTTGCGCGGTCGCGAGATCACTTTCATAGCCATTATTGAGCTTGTCAAAAACCTGCTTGCCGCCTTTTAAAAATTCCATCGGCGTATCAAAGGGCGCAAGCGCTTTATATAGATCAGCCGGGTGGAAGTGTAGATCCTCTACGCCAGCGCCGTAACCATTATAATTGACCAGCATGCCGAGACGCTCGAGCTGATCCAGTGGCAGGTCAAGACCAGCTGCCTTGGCCTTGGCGATTTTGGGAAAATTATCCCCAAAGGCAGCGGTCACGGCCCATGCACGGTAGGCGCCTTCAAGACAATCATCGATGATCAGGGCCGTGCAAATCTCGGGCGACGTATCGATCGCCGCGTGTAGGTTTTTGTGCTCGGGCATATCGCCGGCATTGTGATGATCGGCATAGAAGACGCTCGCGCCGCTCTTAAGGATACGCTTGAGATCATCCATATTGGAGCGCATGGAGACGTCCAGCACCGTGACGTGGTCACCTTTTTTGGTTTTGACCCGATCCAGCAGATTGATGTCGCGTTTGCGGCCTGTGACCAGCGTCGCTTCCGGGCGCGGGCAGGCGCGGCGCAGCTGAACGAGAGAGATTACTCCGTCCGCATCACCGTTAAAAACATCAAATACGGCCATGCTTAAGCGGCGCCTTCCAGATAGCCATGCTCTGTCAGATAAGCGACGATGGTCTCGGCCGCTTCATCGGCCGTCATATCGACTGTGTTAATCCGAATTTCGGCCGTTTCCGGTTCCTGATATTCAGAATCAATGCCTGTAAAATTTTTGATCTCTCCGGCGCGGGCCTTGGCATAAAGTCCTTTGACATCGCGCGCTTCCGCGACCTCGAGCGGCGTATCGACAAAAATTTCGATGAACTCGCCTTCGCCTTGTAGCTCACGGGCCATCCGCCGTTCTTGAGCATAAGGAGAAATGAACGAGGTCAAAGTGATAAGACCCGCATCCACCATCAGCTTGCCAACCTCGGCAATCCGGCGAATGTTTTCAATCCGGTCGGCTTTGGTAAAGCCAAGATCATTGTTAAGGCCATGGCGGACATTGTCTCCGTCCAGCGTATAAGTATGACGGCCCAGATCCAGAAGTCTCTTTTCTACAAGGTTGGCGATGGTCGATTTTCCAGAGCCAGAGAGCCCGGTGAACCAGAGCATAACCGGCTTTTGGTGTTTCTGAGCGGCGCGAACTTTTTTGGAAACGTCAAGATCCTGCCAGTGCACATTTTTGGCGCGGCGCAGAGCAAAATCGAGCATGCCAACGCCGACAGTTTCGTTGGAGGCGCGGTCTATGATGATAAAGTTCCCGGTATTGCGGTTTTTCCGATAAGGATCAAAAGCGAACGGCGCGCCCGTCTGGATCGTGCAAACACCGATCTCGTTCAGTCCGAGCGTTTTGACGGCCGTTTCGGACAGATCGTTGACATCGACCCTGTGCTTGATGTTGGTGATTGAGGCGGCCGCTGATTTATTGGCGGTTTTGATGATATATTGGCGACCCGGGAAAAGTTCCTTTTCGGTCATCCACAGAACATGCGCTTGGAACTGATCGGCCTGCTCGCACGGGCTGTCTGTTTTACAGATCACATCGCCGCGCGAAATATCAATCTCGTCTGTCAGCGTGAGCGTGATCGCCATATCCTCGCGGGCTTTGTCCAGTTCACCGTCATAAGTGACGATGGATTTGACCTTGGAGCGCTTGCCAGACGGCACGACCATGATCTCGTCGCCGACATTGATGACGCCGGAGGCAACTGTGCCGGAGAAACCCCGAAAGTCGAGATTAGGGCGGTTGACCCACTGAACCGGCAATCGGAACGGACGATCCAGATCGGCGCTGTCCACGTCGAGGTTTTCAAGATAGCCCAGCAAATGATCACCACTATACCACTCAGCGCGCTCAGAGCCGCGCGTGACGTTGTCGCCGTCCAGAGCGGACATTGGTATGCAAGTGATATCTGAAAAGCCGAGGTCTTTGGAGAACTCGCGGAATTCATATTCGATATCGTTGTAGACCTTCTGGTCAAAATCGACGAGGTCCATCTTGTTGATGGCGCAAACGACATGCTTAATGCCGAGCAGCGAGGCGATAAAGGCGTGGCGGCGGGTCTGAACCTGAACGCCGTAACGGCAATCGATCAGAAGGATGGCAACGTCAGCGGTCGAGGCGCCGGTCGCCATATTGCGCGTATATTGTTCGTGGCCGGGCGTGTCGGCGACGATGAACTTACGTTTGTCGGTCGAGAAGAACCGGTAGGCAACATCAATGGTAATGCCCTGTTCGCGCTCGGCGGCGAGCCCGTCAACCAGAAGGGCCAGATCAACTTTATCGCCTTGAGTGCCGGATTTTTTACTGTCCTTTTCAATCGCGGCGAGCTGATCTTCATATATCAGTTTGCTGTCATATAGCAGACGGCCGATGAGTGTGGACTTACCGTCGTCAACAGAGCCGCAGGTAATGAAGCGCAGAAAGCTCTTATTTTCCTGAGCGTCGAGATAAGCAATAATATCTTCGGAAATGAGATCATCTAAGTGTGACATTAGAAATACCCCTCTTCTTTTTTCTGTTCCATCGAGGCGCCGGCGTCTGAATCAATGACGCGGCCTTGGCGCTCAGATGTTGTGGTCAGGAGCATTTCCTGAATTACGTCGGGCAGTGTGGCAGCTTCACTTTCAACCGCGCCGGTCAAAGGATAGCACCCCAGCGTCCTAAAGCGGACCATTTTTTCCATCGGGACTTCACCATCGCGCAGGGGCAGGCGGTCATCATCGACTAGGATCAGCACGCCATCGCGCTCGACAACCGGGCGTTTCTTGGACAGGTACAGATCCGGAATCTGAATATTTTCTTTGTAAATATACTGCCAGATATCAAGCTCGGTCCAGTTGGACATCGGAAAGACCCGCATGCTCTGTCCTTTTTGAACGCGCGTATTATAAATATTCCAAAGCTCAGGGCGCTGGTTCTTGGCATCCCAGCGGTGGTTCTCATTGCGGAACGAGAAGATACGCTCCTTGGCGCGGGATTTTTCCTCATCGCGGCGCGCGCCGCCAAAGGCCGCGTCAAAGCGGTATTTGTCCAGCGCTTGTTTGAGGCCCTGCGTTTTCATCACATCGGTATGAACGGCTGATCCGTGCGAGAACGGCCCGACATTATCGGCAACGCCGTCCTGATTGATGTGGACGATCAGATCCATGCCGACTTCAGCGGCGCGGCGATCGCGAAATTCGATCATTTCTTTAAACTTCCAGGTCGTGTCGACATGCATGAGCGGAAAAGGCGGGCGGGACGGGAAGAAAGCTTTCTCCGCGAGGTGCAACATGACCGAACTGTCTTTCCCGACAGAGTAAAGCATGACCGGGTTTTCGCACTGAGCTGCGACTTCGCGCATAATGTGGATCGACTCGGCCTCAAGGCGCTGCAGGTGGGTCAGGTTCAGGCTGCTATCGACTGCGTGCTTGGTTTCAAGCCGGGCGAGGGTCGCCATGGCCGTGTCAAAGGTCTTCATCGTGCACTGACCGCCATCTTTAAGACGCGCCAGGCCTTTGCCGTCATTAAGAACCTTGCGCGAGATCGTTGACAGGCTTTGCCCGCTCGTCTCGGCCAGAGCTTCCGCCCGCGTCACCAGATCATTGATATCCATAATATTGCCCTATTCATTGCGGGATAAATCCCACGATTTCAGAATTTGACGCGTTTTATGGTTAGATATTTGATTTGTAAAGAGGTTTGTATGCCGAATTTATAGTGTTTGTGGGGTTTGTCCCACGGAAATTTGCAAGTTCTATTTAAGTAGCCAGACTTTTCCCGCCGATTTCTGAATTCTGATGAGCTCTTATTCGCGTTTAGTTTTGAGGAAAATGTAAAAAATACTTTACATTCGAAATCTGCACACCTATATATGTAAAAAATACTTTACATCGGGTCAAGTTGTTTGATCCGCATATAGGAGAGAGAAATGACTTTGATAGAAGATATGAGCGAGACCCAGCGCAAGGCTTGGATGACGCTGCTTGTCGATAGTTTTGTCTTTATATATTTTATAAAAGCGACGATGACGGGCTTTTCAATTGATACGATGAGCCCCGGAGGGCTGGCCGAGCTTTTTATAGGCATCATCATTGTGACGATCATTTTGCATGCAGTCATTGCCTCGGTTTTTGAGCTGCGTAAGCGTAAAGATGATGAAGGCGGCAAGGATGAGCGCGACATCGCGATCGAGCGCAAAGGCTCATCCTACGGATTTTATTTCCTGGCCATTTTTCTCAATATATTGGTCGGCCATATCGTCCTGCAAAACAGTGTTGAGGCGCTGGCGAGCGATAGAGTGTCATTTGTGTCTGTTTTTGATTTTAACAATACGTCCCATCTGGTATTTGCGCTGCTCGCTGCGGCCTTTATCGGGGACATCATCAAAAACGCCGTCATGGTTCTGGCTTACCGGAGCGGTGAATAATGGGCGGTAAGAAAACCTCCATCACCAACCACATCAAGCGTATCCGGTTGGCGCGAACCGAACTGACCCAGTCAGAGCTCGCGCGCCGGGTCGGGGCGACGCGCCAGACCATTATTTCGATCGAGGCGCAGAAATATGCCCCCTCGCTCGAGCTCGCCTTTCGGATCGCTTTTGTTCTGGGCGAACAGGTTGAAGAAGTGTTTATTTTTGATCCGTCAGATTTGATGTCACGGGCGACCTAATCGCCGCAGATTTTACCGAAATTCGATAAATTATTTCACTGTGAAATTCAGGAATTTCTCATAATACCGGCGTGAAATCACTGCCGATTTCTCATAATTTCGAGTTGCAAAGTTACCTATCGCGAATTGTCGCCGGTTTTCGAGTATGTGCCTATTGAAATTCGAGCCTCTCTTGCGAGAAGAAAAACAGGCTTTGCGTGTTTTTGTCCATCTTGTCGAGATCGTCCTGACCGAGCGCGAGGATCTTTTTGATCGTCGCTTTTCGTCCTGCAAGCGCAGTGGTAAAATCGCCTTCAATTTTCTTGACCGTGCCTGAAAATTCCAGATCGGTGGTGAGCTTTTCATAAAGATCAAGACGGCCATAAAGGAAAAAGCTTTCATAGAGGATCTTGCAGGCGATCTTTTGATGGATGTCGGCATAGGCATATTGGCCCAACATTTTCTGGACCGGTTTGAAAATAAAGTCGATCTCCTGCCCGATAATCGGGTCTTTGATGCAGCGATGTTTATAGGCCAGAACCTCTTCTTCGGCGCGCCGGATGAGATCCGGATCCATATCATTTTCATGGACGACAATAATATCAATATCCGAACCATAAAGCTTGGCGCCTGTGGGTTCGTGAATCCGCGGCTCCTCATGGGCGAGAAAATAAGAAATATCCCCGGCGATAAAACAGCAGGTTTTATAATGGATGCTCTCTAAAATATCCGGCGACAAGGATAGAAGTGTATTGCGCGCAAATTTGAGTTTTTTGAGACTGATGAGGCGATGCTTATTGGCCAGTACAGCTGCCATATCTGTGGCATCGCTGCGCTGCCCGGCAATATATATCAGCGTGAAGGACAGAAAATCGCGAAGTACTGAAGGACTAAGGCGGATCATATCTTCGCGCGTCACATCATAGCGTAAATAATAGCGGGCAAAATTGATGACCCGAAACAATTCTGACTGGTAACAGGCTTTCCACAATGAAATCGGATTAATCTCGCCAAGCTCGCTCATGAGCTGCTTGCCCGTTTGGGGTCCTTGTTGCAGAAGTATGGTCGCTATCTGTTTTTCTATATTTTTGGGTATCATAAGGATTAGCTGCTCAATTCAAGTGTTTTTTACGAGGAAAATCTCAGATTAACAATCTTATTCAGCGGCCCCCCTTTACATATAAACGAATTAGGGTATTTCGCCTCTGAAATCAGCAGCCCGAGTGGGAGAACAAGTATGGCTGAACGGGCCGTCATCATACACTATCATCTGTTTAAAAATGCAGGGTCGTCAGTTGACGAGATCCTAAGGCATAATTTCGGTGATCAGTGGGTCGAGATTGAGGGTCCTGACAATAAGAAACTAACCCCGGATATGATGGCCGACTATATTGTGAAAAACCCTGACATTAAGGTTATCTCCTCGCATACGGCCCAGATTACGCTTCCTAAAATTAAGGGTGTTAAGATCATTCCCATCGTGTTTATGCGCCATCCGATCGCGCGGATTCAATCAGCCTATGAGTTTGAGCGCAATCAAGAGTCCGATCAGCCCGGCGCTAAGGCAGCAAAAGATGGTGATTTCAAACATTATATGGCGTGGCGACTATCGACCGCAATGATGAACCAGATCGTCAATTTCCACACGGTCCGTTTAAAAGACTTCGTTAAATTTACAACCAATCGCGAAGCTCATCTTTTCCGCCAGCGCGCGATCCAGGCCGTGAAGCAATTGCCGATGGTCGGTCTTGTCGAAAAATTCGACGAATCAATGGCGAAATATGCCGAGTTGATCAGGCCTTATTTTCCGGAATTTAAAGTGATTGCGGCCCACGCCAATACCAGGGGTGCTCCGAAAAAATCCCTACAGGGCAAGCTTAAGGCGTTTGAAGAAGAAATTGGCCGCTTGTCCTATATAAATCTTGTCCAGCTCAACGCAATTGATCTTGACCTTTATCATTTTGTTCAGAAGAACCTTTGGTCTGAATAGGCAATTCTAATGGCAACCAAAACTATTAATAAAACCAAAGATGATTTGGCCAAAGAGCTTCGATCCACAAAATCGAAGCTGACCCGCATGACTGGGAAATTCGATAAGCTGGAAGCCGATTTTTTAAAGTTGAAAGAGCAAGCTGACGCCAATAAAGCCAAGCTCAAGAAAATGGCTGAAGAGCTCTATGAGGCGCGCGAAAAACTCAATGTGACGCGCGGGAATTATGAGCAATATAAGAAGCTTTACGAATCTCACGAACTGAAAAGCCAACTAAATACAAAACGGTCCGAAATGGTCGAAAAAGACCTCACCATGACCAAGTCGCAATTGGCGCTGCGGGTTGAATATTTCGAGAAACATCCTATCCGCGCGATGGGAAAACAGGCGACCTTCAATTTATTGCGTTTTATCCGCCGGACACTTCCGCTCCCAGAGGCCTGGAAGCTTCGAATGGCGCGAAAAATGACGGGTGTTGCGATCCGGTTAGGAAGGCCTGCTGATGGCGCTGGCGCGACCGCGCTTGATATGTCGACTTCGGCTAATAATGAAATTGATTTCGAGTTCATGCCAACTGAAAAACCGGTCATTTCTGTGATCGTTCCGGTCTATAATGAAATTTCTCAAACGATCGCCTGCCTTAAGTCCATTAGCCAGCAACATGTTAGCGTCGACTATGAAGTCATCTTGGCCGACGACACATCGCCAGACCCGTTCTACACAATTCTGAAGACTGTTCCGGGGTTGATTTATAATCGCAATCCGAAAAATCTCGGATTTTTAAATAATTGTAACGCAAACGCCAAATTGGCGCGCGGTGACTATCTGGTATTTCTCAATAATGACACTTTGGTCAATCCAGGTTGGCTTGAGCGATTGTACCGCACTTTTACCGAGCATGGCGATGTCGGTATTGCCGGGTCGAAGTTGATTTTTCCGGACGGCAAATTGCAAGAAGCCGGCGGGATTATTTGGGAGGATGGATCCGGCTGGAACTGGGGCCGCGGCCAAAACCCTGATCATCCTCGCTATAATTATGTTCGCGATGTCGACTATGTGTCAGGCGCGTCCTTAATGATTACCCGCGATCTTTGGGAAGAAATAGGCGGTTTTAATACGGAACTTGAAAAAGCCTATTACGAAGATACGGATATTTGTTTCAAAGTGCGCTCAATGCGCAAACGCGTCGTCTATCAACCAGCGTCCGAAGTCATCCATATTGAAGGTTTAAGCTCTGGTACGGATGTCACATCGGGTGCGAAAAAATATCAAGAGATTAACCGCGGAACCTTTCGCCGGATTTGGGCCGATGCGCTGGGCACACATTTGCCAAATGCGACAACGCCCGAAGTCGCCAGCGACCGTATGGCAAAATCGCATATCCTATATATTGATGCCGTAACGCCAGAGCCTGATAAGGATTCGGGATCTGTTGATGCCTATTACTCGATGAAAATTCTGATCGGACAAGGTCACCGGGTACACTTTGTACCGGGTTCCAATTTTGCCCATTGGGGCGAAGCGACCGAAAGCCTTGAACGGATGGGCGTTGAATGTATTTACGCGCCTTTTTACACCAATATGAATGCGTTTCTGGAAGAACGCGGCGACATGTTTGATACGGTCGTTTTGGCCCGAGCCGAATCCTGTGAGCATTATCTTGATATTATCCGCAAGAAATGCCCATCGGCCAAAATTGTTTTTAATACAGTCGATCTCCATTTCCTACGGATGAGCCGCGAAGCCGAAATTTCCGGTAAGGCCGCTGACCGAAAAGCTGCCGAAAAAATGCAGGAGCAAGAGCTTGGCTATATTGCCAAGTCAGATAAAATCATTGTCATTAGTCGAGCTGAGCGCGCGCTATTGTCAGCCGAACATAAAATTAGCCTGAAGAAGATACACACTATTCCTTTGATCCGTAACGAGTCCGAGCGTATGGGCGGCTATGAAGGGCGCCAGGATATTGCCTTTATCGGCGGCTACAAACATCCGCCGAACATTGATGCCGTCCATTGGCTGGTCAAAAAAGTATGGCCGGCAATCAGCAAGGCTGTACCTGATGCCAAGCTGCGGATTTGCGGCAGTCATATGCCAAAGGAATTTTATGAATATGCGTCTGACTCAATCATTATAGAAGGCTTTATTCCAGACTTGGAAGCGTTTTTGGCAGGATTAACTTTGACGATTGCGCCGCTGCGTTTTGGGGCTGGACTCAAAGGTAAAGTCGCCTCCAGCATTGGTGCCGGCGTGCCGTGTGTCGGAACCGACATTGCGTTTGAAGGTATGGCTGAAAAAGGCCTAAAGGCGATAAAATTCGAAGCCAATAATCCTGAAACATTTGCCAAACATTGCGCGTCTCTATATCTAAACGCGGACAAGTGGGAAAAAGCTTCGTTATCCGGGGTTACTTACCACAATGAAAATTACGCCTATCAAAACGTAGCGACCCTTTTTGAGAAACTGCTGAAGTAACAGGTAGGCGAAAGCGCAATATGGGACTCACGTCATTCTTTAGCGGCTTTGCCAATCGACCTTTATGGTGGCGATTGGCTTGGGCGGATATGAACCAAATCTACCGTAGAAGCTTGATCGGTATTTTCTGGATATCGATTTCATTCGTCATGTTTATCGGTGTCAAAATTTACATCTTCGGGTCTTTTCTCGGTGACGAGCTGCGCATGTATTCTTTGTGGGTGACTATTGGTTACGCCGTCTGGACCTTCATCACCCACTCGATAACCGACGGGTGCACGGTGTTTGTAAGTTCGCGATCCTGGATATTGGGGACGAACCTATCGCTGGGCACTTTTGTTGCCCAAAACGTCATGCGACACCTGATCGGCTTCTTTATGGTGATCATAATTAGTGTGATTTTGTTGATTTACCTGCGATATGAACAAGGCTGGATCACGCTTACTATCATCCCAGGGTTCTTTTTTCTGATTCTGAACTCGATTTGGGTTCATATCGTACTCGGAATTTTATGCGCGCGGTTTAGAGACTTGCTGCATTTGGTAAGGGCGATCATGCATGTGATGTTCTTTCTAACACCCATTCTATATCTGCCAAAGCAATTAGGGCCTAAGGCTGTAATCATGAACTATAATCCTTTCACCCACTATTTGGCGATAATTCGGGAGCCAATTGTCAATGGCCGGATTTCCGAATTGGCTTGGCAGGTTGTTATCGCGATCACCATCGCCGGCTGGTTGCTTGCAATCTATTTGATCAAAACCAGATACCGCAATATAGCGTTCTGGATTTGAGCCATGCCGAAACTATTACTCAAAGCCGAAAACCTATCCCTTGCCTATCCGGACACGACGATGGGTTATGGCATGTTTCGGCAACAGAAGATGGGTCAGAAACTCGCCCTAAAAAATGTCAGCCTTGAACTGAGAGAGGGCGAAAACGTTGCTTTGATTGGGTCCAATGGTTCTGGCAAGTCAACCTTGTTGCGGGTTTTGGCCGGTGTCTATCCGCCAAATAAGGGTACGGTCGAATCTTTTGGGAATAGGGTACAAACTCTGTTCAATATTGGGATCGGAATGAAGCCTGAACTAACGGGGCGCCAAAATGTTCAGATTATGAGCATGATTGCCGGAAAATCGCCGGATGAGGTCAGGGCATTGATTCCGGAAATCGCAAAATTCAGCGAACTCGCATCTGTAATCGATCAGCCTGTGCGAACTTATTCTCGCGGGATGGCTATGCGGCTGAGTTTTGCCGTGGCTACTTCGCTTGACCCGGAAATTTTATTGATCGATGAATGGATCGGAGCCGGCGATGAGAAATTCCGGCGCAAGGCACAAAACCGGCTACGCAACATGGTCACCGGATCCAAAGGCTTTATTTTGGCCAGTCACAATACAAGCATCGTAAAACAATATTGTACACGCGCCATTTGGCTCAGCGCAGGGGAAGTCAAGATGATCGGTCCGGCGGCCGACGTGATTGAAACTTATGTGGAGACATCACGGCCCAATCGCAAAAAAGGAAAAAGAGGTCCAAACGCCGGAAGGAGAAAAGGAGGCAATCCACGCCGTGGTGAAAATCTATCATAACCCGCGCTGTTCCAAGTCGCGTCAAACCCTTCAGCTAATTCGAGACAATGGAATTGAACCTGAGATCGTCCTTTATCTCGACACATCTCTAACGCCGGACGATATTCAAAGCTTGATACAAATGTTAGGCCTTCCCAGCGCCCGTGATCTCATGCGCCGCGGCGAAGCAATATACAAAGATTTGGACCTGAAGAAAGAAACCGATGAGAATGCGCTTATAAAAGCTATGGCTGCCTATCCTAAACTGATCGAGCGTCCTATTGTTATTCATAAGGGCAAGGCTGTATTGGGCCGCCCGCCTGAGAACATATTAGACATAATATAATTATTCATCGTCGATTTTAGAAAAAACTCGGATTTTTTGCGCCTATAAACGCCTTGTTAAGCAAAACAAGGCATCACTTCATTAACCATAGCGCATTTTGCGCCTGTGAAATGGAGTCCGTATGCGTCTTGCAGCTCTTTCAATGTCCGCCGTTCTTTTGTCAGGGTGTTCCTGGCTAGGCGGTATCACTTCGCCGAGTAAATCTCATCAAAAGGCGCCTTATGCCTATGCATCTGCGGCTCAGGGGCAGGGCGGAATGCAGGGTGCTCATAACCCTTGTATTGTCTACTCACCCGTTCAGCCGGCGCCGCAAGGCTGCGATCCTTCAATGGTGACGGTTGCCAATGGCCATCAGAATTATGGCGGTACACAAAGCCCAACCTACACGACGGGCGGATATGGATCTCATGCGGGGAATGCTCAGCAAATGGGTCATCATCGTAATGCGGGTCCAAAACTCAAAAAACCTAAACTGCGCGGAAGTTTGTCGCTCGGGACCGAAAAAAGTGTTTCAGGGTCGTTGCTGGATTTTCAAATCCCCGGAGTATCCCCGGTATTAGCCTATAATCCAACGCCTTTCATCGAAGGCCGCACAGTCGACAATGGCGATTCCATCACAACAACTACATATACGAGTGCATTAGAAGGTATCGAGGCCCCGACCTTGTCGTTTGACGATGTGCACAAATCACCAGTCGCTGTCAAAGCAGGTCTTGAGTATATTGTCAGTCCCAAATTCACAATGTTTGCCAATGGTGGTTACTCCCATACGACCGGCAGCGATGGAGCCCGCGCCAGCGTCGTGAGCACACTGCTTCGAACAGTTAGCGATCAACCCGTCGATGATATGGGAGCCCCGACCGGTCCACCGTTAGTCAACACGTCATTTATTCCTAATCAAAACGTTGCTAATATCTTCTATGATTTCAGTGATCAAAGACAATTCGACGTCGAGATCGGTGCTCGGCACTATCTCGCCCCGGTTTATCGGACGTCGGGTTACAAGACCCTAACCCCGTTTGTCGGAGCGTCGGTTGGAGTTTCGCATTTAAATGATGTCACCTACAAAACTAATCAGAACCAGCTTTTCTTAGAGCAGGCGTTCGAAGACGACCAATATAATTACTATGATGTACCTACGCCCGGAACGGTTACGACACTTTACGATAAGGAATGGCTGGTCAATGGCGGCTTGCAAGCTGGTTTAGAAATGCAAGTGACGCCAAGTACTGCGCTGGCGTTTGAAACGGGCGTAAAGGTTTATCAGGGACGCGATTATTCGACAGGTGATTCCGGGGACATGAATGTTTCTGTACCGCTGACTTTGCGCGGTAGTTTCAACTTCTAGAATAATAATTGATGTCTTAAGGTTTTGTTTTCCTTTTAAAAACCTTTTCTTAAGCATCGTATGGTTAACAGGATTTACAAATGAGGAACAAGAGGGAAAAGGAGTCCAAAATGCGATTAGCAGCTTGTGCACTATCTGCCGTATTATTATCTGGCTGTTCATGGCTAGGATCTGGGGGCGGTTACAATGACTCCAATAGCTACGGCTATAATGGCGTCTTTAATGGTTGCGCACCGTCAGCTGGCGGCGCAGCATTTGCAAATTCATCTTATGGATATGCCAGCCAAGGCGCTATGACAGGTCACAGTGCCGGTTGTGCACCTGGTCAAGGATATAATGTCGCTCACGGCGGCGCTTATGGCCAGGGAATGGGACATGGAATGTCTCAGGGCATGCACGGTATGCATGGACAAGGTATGCAAGGCGGCAAAGCAGGATTAAGAGGCCCGCATGGTGTTAATGCCTATGGAACAGGCCTTCAAGGCGGGCATGTGTCCGGCATGTACGGAGCAGGTTCAGGCATGTATGCTGGCGGATCTGGCGTTACAACACTGTCAGGCGCTGCGCCTTATGGCAGCGCGGTTGGCGGCATGGGCTCTATGATGAGCATGCAACAAGGTGCGAACGTTAAAACGGTACAGGGCGCTCCAATTTACGTTCCGCAGCCATACGCAGCCTATTACAATGCCGGCGGATATAATGCCGGTGGATATTATGCTGGCAGCGGATATAGTTATGGCGGCGCAATGCCGTTCGGTCTCGAACTTGATGCCGGTACAGAACTTGCCCTCGACGGCGATATATTCCCGGGTGAAACGTCCAAACCGTTCCTAGGTGGACCTGGAACTGTATCCGATATGGATTCGGTTTCCTACGAGGGCGCATGGGACGCAGCGAAAGCAGTTGGAGTGAGCGCGACTTATGACGTCAACCAGAATACGACGTTACTGGGCCGCGTTGGCTACAGCAAAGCAGATGGCGGCAACCAAATTTTGGTCGGCACAGTCGACGACGGTGCCGGTCTTACCGAAGATTTGTATGCTGAGTTCTCAGATCTTAAGCAATATACTGTTGAAGGCGGCGTCCGTCACTATATGGGCAACCCGGCGGGCATGAGACCTTATGTCGGCGCAACCGCTGGCTTTGTCAAAACGGAAGATGTCACTTTGACACAATCGTCCGATACATTAGTTGACCCTGCGTTATTCCAGCAGACTTATGTTGATGGTGGATGGTCACCAACAGCAGCAGGTCTTGTCGGAGCCGAGTGGGCCATGGGTGGCCGCGGTGCCATCGGGGTTGAAACCGGTATTCGCTGGACAGACGATCTTGACACGAACTATGTGTCTGACAGTCGTGTGACGGTTCCAGTTCGTCTGAGAGGCCGTGTCGCTTTCTAAATTTGACGAGCAATTAATGAATATTAGCCCGGCTCTCATTGATTTGAGTGCCGGGTTTTTTAGTGGCTTTACATCCTTGAGGGGAATTTGGCCCCGACTTTGCAACGTTCCTGACCAAATTTAGACGTTTTCGGTAATTGTGCCAATTCGGAACAATAGGGATGGAAATAATGCGCAATTTTCTTATCGGTGCATCTGCGATTGCACTATCAGGATGTACGTGGCTCGGCGGCTCCGATCATCACAAGCAAACATATAATAATCAGACCGGCTATTATGCACCTCAAAAGGCAAAAGTGCCTTGTTGCGGGACCCAATTAAGCCGCTGGAATATGGAAGTTGCGATCGGACCGGAATTTATGGTTGGCGGAAATGCCCTGACCGGCGATCAAATTATTCCTCAAGACGGTGTCATCGGCAATGAAGTCTCAATGCGCGACGCATTTGATACGGGCGTTCGGTATGAACTTGGCGGATCTTACGCTTTAAACCCCAAGCAAAAGCTCACCTTAACAGGATCATTTGCTGAAGCCGACGGAGACCGCATAACATTGGGCACTAATAACGGCGTAGTTGTCGCTGGAGACATGTCAGATTATCAACGATTGGGCGTTGAGCTTGGCATGCGCCAATATTTTACGCCTCAACCGGTTCCTGTCCTCAATTCCGTTCGGCCCTATGTCGAAGGTAAAATCGGCGCGTCTCACATAGACGATATTGCCCTGACAAATGTCACAAATAATAGCGTAGCCGCGAATAATGCAATCGCTCTATATGACGGCGGATGGGTTCCAACCGCAGCCGGCATGGTCGGCGTTGAAACTCCGATATTCAACCGTACAACTGTCGGGCTTGAGACAGGCGTCCGCTATACGGGTAAACTTTCGTCAGATAGATCTGATTTGGATGCCAACAATGTTTTCGCAGGCAGCAATAATGGATCGACCAGTTGGACAGTTCCTGTAATGCTGCGCGGTCGTTATCGTTTTTAGGCGTCGATGAAAATTTATTATAAAAGGTCGCTATCTAGCGGCTTTTTTATTGAGCGTTAATCCATTCGTCGATTTTATCTTCAAGCACGTTCAGCGGTAATCCGCCGGACAGTAAGACTGCGTCATGAAATTCGCGGATCGAAAACTTTTCGCCCAGCCGATTTTCCGCGCGGTCTCTGAGTTCCAAAATTTTCAGTTCACCAATTTTATAGGCCAACGCCTGACCGGGCCAGCTAATATAGCGCTCAACTTCAGTTTTGATATTGTGCTTGGCAAGCGCTGAATTTTCGAGAAAACAGGCTTCCGCTTGATCGCGCGTCCAGCCTTTCCAATGCATACCCGTATCAACAACCAACCGGCACGCACGCCACATCTCATAGGATAGGCGGCCAAAATGATCATAAGGGGTTTTGTATATTCCCATCTCTATGCCTAGCTTTTCGGAATATAAGCCCCAGCCTTCGCCAAAGGCTGTCGGGTATAGGTTCTTGCGGAACTCCGGCACATTTTGAAGCTCTTGCCCGAGGCTGATTTGGTGATGATGGCCCGGTACGCCTTCATGCAGAGTCAATGCGGGCAAATTGTAGAGCGGGCGCTGGGATAAATTGTAGGTATTGACCACATAATTCCCGGCCAAACCCTTGTCCGCATTACCGCCCCAATATCGCCCGGTTGTATAGTTAGGGGCGATTTCTTTTGGAACCGGAATTACGCCGTATGACAGACGGGGCAGAGTGCCAAAATATTCAGGCATTTTGCCGTCAACTTGCTTTGCCAGCCAAGCCGCCTCTTTTAAAAGCTGCTCTTCTGTCTGGGCATAAAATTGCGGGTCTGTCCGCAAAAACTCTAAAAATTCTGCAAAACTGCCGTCAAATCCAACTTCGGTAATAATCTCGTCCATCTCGGCGCGTATACGGGCGACTTCTGATAGACCGATCTCATGAACTTCGTCCGGTGTCAGATCAAGGGTCGTGTAATAACGCACCAAAGACGCGTAGTGGGCTCGGCCTTCCGCTGTTGTTCCAACACCGACGGTCTGGCGGGCGCTTGGCAAATATTCGTCGGTTAAAAATTTTTGCAGATCTTTATAAGCAGGTAAAACCGCATTATCGAGCGCCGCCCGACCAAGCTCAACCAGCCGCTCTTTTTCCGGCGCTTCAATTGAGTCGGGAATATTTTTAAAGGGTTCGAAATATGGGTGATTTTCAGCATCCGACTTTGACAGCGTATCAACCATATCGATAATGCCGGGCAAAATTTCAGCCGCCGCCGTGTAATTGGTTTCGACGCCGCGGCGCATATTGGCCTTATGCTGCCCAAAATATCGCGGGATAGCTGAAAGCCGGGCCGCGTAAGCCTCAAAATCCGCCGGTTTTTCAAACCGGGTTTGCCGGCTAATATAGCTTAGCTCATTAAAAAACCCGGAATCATTTGTGAACGGAACTCTGGATTCATCAAATGGAAGTCGCCGACTATATTGATTTAGAACAAATCCCAGAAGATCGTAGTTCAGGCGATCCTCTTTTGTAAGGGACGCAACATCTATTGCGGCATGGCGCTGATTAAATTCGCCTATTGCAGTTTGGAACGCCTGATCATTTTCCGGCGAGACATCCGGCAGTTTTCGCAACGCTTCTTCATCTCCGTCATCAGCGGCTGTAAACGGATTGGAGCCCGTAAGATAATCCTGATAGTCGTCAATGAGCTTGGTTAATGTATCTTTTTCGATACATTGTTGTTGTCTATCGAGGATAATGACTTCGCCGTTTCCGCAAAAACCGGCGGGATCGGCGGCGGCGGGAAGGGCGCCTATAAGGCTCACGAAAGATGCCGTAACTATTAAATTTTTCATTCTGTCTTCTTTTCAAAATTTGCGCCTTATACTGCGCGACAATGTGTACGCCAAGGGCAAAGCTGTAATGATTGACTCCTGACGGTCAGTCGCTAGTTTCGCTCTCCATCCAGTGAGGAGTCTTTCATGGCGAGTAAATGGAACGATGAGCGCCCTATGGCGCCGCATCTGCAGGTTTGGCGCTGGCACCCGGCTATGTTGTCATCGATTCTACATCGAATTTGCGCAATTATCAGCTACGCCTTTCTCGTAAAGGTCGCCGTCGGGCTCCTTTATTTTCAACTTGCCGGAAAGGTGCCGTTCGAAGGGCTTCTTTATTCGCCGCTTGGCTATGTCGGATTTTTTATAGGTTTCTTCGGATTTATCTTTATGGCGCTAGCTCAGCTGCGTCACCTCTTTTGGGATCAAGGAAAATTTTTCGAACCAACACCCAATAATATGGTGTCCTGGCTTATGATTTTACTATCAATTATAGGCGCAGCCGCTGCGACCTACATGGCGTTAGGAGGGTAGTATGGCATCGGGCAAAGGAACATTTCATCACCGTCTTCACGGCTGGACCGGTGCTATCATGATTGTATCATTAGTTCCGTTTTTATATGGTTTTGTGAACGCGATCACTGGCAAAGCGGAAGGCTTCACAAAATGGCTAAGCGAGCCTTTTGGCGCGATAAGCACGCTTATCTTTGCCAGTGCGGCTCTTCTATATTGTAAGCTGGAATTTGATGAGGTCATTTTGGATTATGCCGATGGCGGCCTTCGCAGTTTTGGCTTGTTTGCCAATCGCCTCGTCGCTTTTGCGGCTTGGGCAATCACCGTTTTCGTTATCTGTAAATTCTGGTTGGCATAGGAGCCGTTATGACCACCAAACAAGAATATGAGTGGATTGACCATACCTATGATGTGGTCGTCGTAGGTGCCGGCGGATCGGGGTTACGCGCAACATTGGGCGCCGCTCAACAGGGCCTTAAAACCGCTTGTGTCACCAAAGTATTTCCGACGCGCTCGCACACCGTAGCCGCGCAGGGCGGAATAGCCGCCTCACTGGGAAATATGAGCGAAGATGATTGGCGTTGGCACATGTACGATACGGTCAAAGGGTCTGACTGGCTTGGCGATCAGGACTCAATCGAATATCTTTGTAAAAACGCGCCCGACGCGGTCTATGAGCTCGAACATTGGGGCATGCCTTTTTCCAGAACTGAAGAAGGCAAAATTTATCAACGCCCATTTGGCGGTATGATGCAGAATATGGGTAAGGGCCCGGAAGCACAGCGCACATGCGCGGCTGCCGACCGAACCGGTCATGCCATGCTGCACACGCTTTATGGTCAATCCGTGCGCCGCGAAGCCGAGTTCTTTGTCGAATATTTCGCCCTTGATTTGATAATGGAAGACGGCGAATGCCGCGGTATCACAGCTTGGAAACTCGATGACGGCACACTGCATCGTTTTCGTGCCCAGATGGTAATTTTGGCGACGGGTGGCTATGGCCGGACCTTCTTCTCTTGCACGTCGGCTCATACATGTACGGGTGATGGCAATGCGATGGTGTTGCGGGCTGGATTGCCACTTCAAGATATGGAATTTATCCAGTTTCACCCGACCGGAATTTACGGAGCAGGATGCCTTATCACAGAGGGTTCTCGCGGTGAGGGTGGTTATTTGACCAATTCCGAAGGCGAACGTTTTATGGAACGCTATGCTCCGTCCGCTAAAGACTTAGCGTCGCGCGATGTTGTCTCGCGCGCGATGACGATGGAAATTCGCGAAGGCCGGGGCGTTGGACCGAATAAAGATCATATATTTTTGCATCTCGATCATCTTGATCCAAAAATTCTGGCGGCGCGTCTGCCGGGAATATCCGAAAGCGCCAAGATCTTTGCAGGCGTTGACGTCAATAAAGAACCGATCCCGGTTTTGCCGACTTGCCATTACAATATGGGCGGCATTCAAACCAATTATCACGGCGAAGTTCTGACCAAAAAGGGCAAGAACCCTGATACGGTCGTTCCGGGATTGATGGCCGTCGGCGAAGCCGCTTGCGTGTCTGTCCATGGTGCCAACCGTTTGGGGTCAAATTCATTGATCGATTTGGTCGTATTTGGCCGGGCAGCCGGATTGCGCTGCGGCGAAATTCTTGAGCCTAATCTAGAACAAAAAGCACTGCCAAAAGATGCGGGCGGCAATTCTATTGCGCGTCTTGAAAAATTCAGAAATGCTGACGGCAAGACGAAAACGGCCGATATCCGCCTAACCCTGCAAAAAGCGATGCAGGAACATTGCGCGGTTTTCCGGACAGAAGAAAGCCTCGATGAGGGCGTTACAAAGGTCAGCGCTATTTCCGGCATGATGGAAGATATTTCTGTTTCTGATAAGACGATGATCTGGAATTCGGATCTCATGGAAACGCTCGAGCTTGATAATTTGGTTGGACAGGCCAATGTAACTATTCAGTCCGCAGCCAACCGAAAAGAGAGCCGCGGTGCCCACGCTCATGAAGACTATCCTGATCGAAATGATAAAAAGTGGATGAAGCACACTTTGGCTTGGTATGATTATGACAAGAATAAAGTAAAAATCGACTACCGGCCTGTCCATGATTACACGATGACCAAAGATATTGATTATATAAAACCCAAGAAACGGGTTTATTGATCCGGTCATGCCGCAAACGGTAATATCCGGCGGCACAGGCTTTGTAGGCCGGTTAATCGTCGAGCAGCTTTTGTCAGCGGGCCACGGCATTACGGTCATTGGGCGCAATCAACATGCTAAGGATTTTTTTAGCGCGCCGGTTCGTTTTGTCGAAGGCGGGCTGGGGGACAATGTCGATTACCGGGACATATTTGAAATTGCCGACAATTACGTCCATGCAAGCCTTGATCATATTGCGGGCCGTTTAGCCGGCGGGGAGGGCGACGATCCTAAAGGATTCGCGCTCAAAAACCTCGCTGGCGCCGCCGCGCTTTTCAAGCAGGCCAAAAAATCAAAGGTCGGCCGGGCTATTTTCCTGTCGGATATGGCAGTTTATGGACGCCCATTTGATGGTGATCATTTCTACGAAACAGAAACGCCTGAACCGCAAAATCTTTATGCGCGTATCAAGAGCGAGACCGAGGCAGTTTTGCAGGCTATGAACTCACCGGAATTTGCAACAGCTAGCCTGCGGCTTGCGCCGGTTTACGGGCCGGCTGGCAAAGGCAAAACTCATCCTTGGTCAAAACTGTTTAAGGCTTATATGAGCGGGCAAGCTATTCGTCCGTTCGCATCTTGTCAGGTTCACGGCGAAGATGTCGGGCGCGCGGTTGAGATAATGTTATCAACCCAGCCGATCCGAATGGCCGGCGGAATTTTCAACGTGATGGATATGGTTGTTGATCGCCGAGATGTACTGGCGTTGTTGCAAAAGGCTATAGGCTGCGATCATAAACTGCCCAATAAATTTGATCGGGACGTCAGTACGATGAACTGCGATAAAATGAAGGGTCTCGACTGGCGGACCGGCGGATCGGTTAAGCTGTCAATGAGCCTTGAGCGGATGTTTCGGAGCCTCAGAAACTAATTTCATTATTTGGGTCATCATCGATTCTATATGCCCGTTGATTGATATATTAGATAGCTTCTTCGCGCCTTTGAGTTCGATATCGGGAAGCAGTTTGATTAGCTTTGGGTAGGCCTCATTTCTTCATGGAATTTTCACCACTCATTTGGGACCTCTTAATCCGAGCAAAAATTATTCGTAAATTCTAATTTAGACAAACTGTTGCTTTGACTTGATTGCGCTGAGATTCGCGCCATAATCAATTTTAGGAGGACATTGTCATGGAAATAGATCGTCGTTTTTTAGTATTAGGATTGTCGTCAACCGCGCTTTTAGGTGCCTGTGAAACTACCAATTTACCCATTGGACTACCAAGTGGGTTTGGCTTGTCTCAGGCCGACGCAGCACTTGGAATTAAAGCTGCTCTCAATAATGGTGTAGATCATGCGATCGGTAAGATCGGAATTCTGGACGGTTTTTGGCAAAATGGCCGGGTCAAAATCCCGCTGCCTAATACGCTAAATGATATTAGGTCAGCCCTCGCAATTGTTGGAGCGGACGGTATCTTGAATGAGCTCCATCAGCAGCTCAACCGCGGCGCAGAGAAGGCCGTACCCGTCGCCAAAAAAATCTTTGTTGATGCGATTACGTCCCTATCGATTTCTGACGCAATCAACATTGTCAAAGGTCCTGACGATGCCGCCACGACCTATTTGCGCGATACGACTTCGGCGAGTCTGGCCAATCTGTTCAGTCCAATTATGAAAGACGCGCTGGGCCAAACGGGTGCGCTGCGTTTGCTTGACGATGTCACTTCGCAGCTTCGGTCAATTCCGCTGGCGCCGCAACTGGGAGCCGATGCGAGACGCGATTTGATTGGACATGGTGTTGATTTCGGCCTGAAAGGATTGTTCACTTATGTTGCCGACGAAGAAAAGGCCATTCGCGATAATCCGGCCAAACGGACCAGCGAGATACTTCGAAAAGTTTTCGGCGCTGTTTAATCAGCGAGAATTGCCAAACCTAGCGAAATGTTTAATGCACTACTCGGGCAATTTAGTAACGGCAAATCTCGAATATAAGGTTCATCCCTAAGTTCCACAAAAAGTCTGATGAACGATCTCATTTTCGCTTGGAGGGACTTCAAAGTCCGCAAATTCCGGCCGTTCTTGAAAGGGACTGCTTATTGCGGCCAGAAGCTTTTTGAACGGATCAAAATCACTATTATTGGCCGCCGCTATTGCTTCTTCGACCCTGTGATTACGGGCGATTATGATCGGATTTGCGGCCTGCATAGCCTCTAAATCCGGATTTGAGACTCGGCTCTTCCAAAGCGAGAGCCATGCCTCGCCAATCTTTCGGTCGCGAAACAAATCCAGCAGCGGTGTGAAGTCATTGACTGCAATTTGTTGAGTCAATCGGCGAAAAAATAGGGTGAAATCGACCTTGGCTAAGGTCATCGCTTTAAAGGTCTCATTTAAGAAATCATCGTCGTTGATCGTGTTTCTGGATAGACCGAGTTTGTTGGCCATAATTTGTTGAAACGCGGCTTCAAATTTTGGCACAAAAATATTCAGATGTTGTTCGGCGGCTTGCATTTGCATTTCTTCGTCTTGCCCGAGCAGCGGTAATAGCGACTCAGCTAATCGCATTAAATTCCAATGCGCCATTTCGGCCTGGCGGTTCCAAGCATATCGGCCATTGCGATCAATTGAGCTGAAGGTTTTCCCAGGGTGAAATTCATCTATGAACGCGCATGGGCCATAGTCAATTGTTTCTCCTGAGACACACATATTGTCCGTGTTCATGACGCCGTGAATAAACCCAAATCCCATCCATTTTGCAACCAGTTCGGCCTGACGTGCGGAAACCTGTTCTAAGAAATACCCATATCGTTCGGGCCCATATTTTGGTGCGCTTGGTTCAAGCCGGTCGATGGCAAAGTCTGCTAACGCTTTGACATTCTCAGAGTCTCCCGAGGCTGCAGCAATTTGAAAAGTGCCAACACGAATATGGCTGCGCGCGGTTCGGCACAAGACTGCGCCCGGCTCATAGCCGTCGCGGATTATTTTTTCTCCGGTCAAAATGACGGACAGAGACCGTGATGTTGGGACGCCAAGCGCATGCATGGCCTCGCTGACAATATATTCGCGAATAGCCGAACCCAGCGTTGCCTTGCCATCACCACGCCGCGAATAGGGCGTCTGGCCTGAACCTTTAAGATGCAGCTCGTGCAAATGTCCGGCTGCGTCTTTTCGTTCGGCAACGAGCATAGCCCGGCCGTCCCCGAGCATCCCGGACCAATGTCCAAATTGATGGCCGCCATAGGCCATGGCAATGGGTCCTTCAACCGCCAGAGAGGATTGCCCAGATAGCACCGAAAGTCCGTCTAAAGTGCCAAGCCATTTCTTTTCGAAACCGAGCTCTTTAGCAAGACGTTCGTTCAAGATTACGGGTTTGATCTTCTCATATTTCGCGACGGGAACTTCGCTATAGAAAAAGTTCGGTAACGCTCGGTAAGATAGGTCAGATAAAGCGGGCTTGCCGGTCATTCTTCTTCACAAATGGGAATACCGCGCCGGGCTAGCTCATCGGCCCGTTCATTGCCTTCTTCACCGGTGTGACCTTTGACCCATTTCCAGATAATATCGCGCTTTTCATTCTCGATATCGAGCTCTTGCCAAAGATCCTTATTCAGGACTGGTTTCTTATCAGATTTTTTCCATCCTCGGGCTTTCCAGCCATGGATCCATTCGGTAATCCCCTTAAGAACGTAAGTGCTGTCAGTCCAAAGCGTGATCGATCCTTTAAACCCCGGCTTGATGGCGCGCAGTGCCTGAATTGCGGCCATTAATTCCATGCGGTTATTTGTGGTATCAGCGTCGCCGCCCCAAAGCTCTTTTTCCTTATCGCCAAAGCGCATGAGAACGCCCCATCCACCCGGCCCTGGATTACCTGAACAGGCACCATCCGTATAAATAATCAATTTTTCTGACATCAGGCCCTGAGTTCCCTCGGCAATCTGAATATGACACTCTCGTCGGTTACCCTGACTTCTTTCAGAGCAATTTCATATCGTGAATTCAGCGCCGCAATGACACCGTCGGTAAGATATTCGGGTGCGCTGGCACCGGCAGATAACCCAATGGTTTCACATCTTTCAATTAAAGCCCAATCCAGGCTTTCTGCGCCGGAAATTAACATCGCGGAGCCCGCACCTGCCTTTATAGCGACTTCGACAAGGCGTTTGGAATTTGATGAAGTTTGTGACCCGATCACCATAAACAAATCGCATTTTGCGGCGATCTCTTTGACGGCCGCTTGGCGGTTGGTTGTGGCGTAGCAAATATCCTCCTTATAAGGCAGAGCAATAGTTGGAAACCGCTCTAACAGGATCCGAATGATCTCGCGTGTATCGTCCACCGACAGAGTTGTTTGCGTTACAAGTGCAAGGTTTTCAGGATTGTCAGTCTGATAATTAGCTGCATCGGATTCGTTTTCGATCAAAGTCATTGAGCCAGGTGGTAATTGGCCCATTGTACCGACGACCTCCGGGTGACCAGCATGGCCGATCAATAAAATATGACGACCCTCGCGTTTGTGCTTTTCGGCTTCAACATGAACTTTTGACACTAAGGGGCAGGTGGCGTCGAGAAAATGCATGTCGCGGGATGCAGCGTCAGCCGGAACTGATTTGGGAACGCCGTGAGCGGAAAATACGACCGGTCGATCGTCCGGACATTCATCCAGTTCTTCGACGAAAATTGCACCCATATTTTCAAGTTTACTGACGACATGAGTGTTATGTACAATCTCGTGACGGACATAAACAGGCGCGCCGTATTTTTCGATTGATTGCTCAACAATTTGAATGGCACGGTCGACTCCTGCGCAAAATCCCCTGGGCGCTGCCAGAAGAACGTCTTTCTTCAGCCTGTCATTGGCAGGTTGCATTAAAAATTCCTCATCTAGTCATACTTCGGTTCAAACGCCGTTGCAGGTGCCCTAGGAACCCTATAGTAGACATTGCGTGCACTGTGCTGTAGCAGACTGCGCGAAAGCAGGCTATAGCCGAGTCAGGGTCAACCCACATAAGGTAAAAACATGGGCAAAGCGAAATTAATTGCAGGCGCATTAATGGTAGTAAGTGCGGCATTAGCCGGCTGTCAGTCGACCAAAGAAGTGCTGAAAATCGGCGAAGCCGCTGAGAGCAATCCGGGCCCGTGCCCTAGAGCATTTTCACTCTATGACGCTCAGCGTATCGTTGAGATAAAAGGGGCGGAAAGCTTCGCCAATGTAGGTTTTACGGGCGAGATGGGCAAGATTAGAAGTCTTTGCCGTTATTACGGAACCAACCCGATTGTCGCCGATCTTGAAATAGACATGGAATTTGGCCGCGGGCCGGCGGCAACGGGCAGCACAGCGACCTATGAATATTTTGTAGCGGTTACACGAAAAAATGTTGCCGTCATTCACAAGGAAATTTTCCCGATAACGGTCACGTTTAAACCGGGCGAGGACCGCGTAAGTATGACCGAAAAAATCGACAAAATTTTGATCCCTCGCGCAGGCGAAAATACGTCCGGCGTCAATTTTGAAATTGTGACAGGATTTGTTGTCACTGACGAGCAGCGCGCCTTTAATGAAGCCGGCAAACGCTTCCGGGTCTCCGTAGGTCAAAACTAGAGACAGTTATGTCATCTTCCATTTTGGATATTCTGGACGGCGCAGTTCGCGCCGCCTTTGAGGATTTGGGATTCCCGGCCGAGTTTGGTGCCGTGCGCGAATCAGATCGTCCGGATCTTGCACCGTTCCAATGTAATGGCTCGATGGCGGCCGCTGGCTTACTAAAGAAACAAGGTGAAAAGTCTAATCCGCGGGAAATCGCCGGTAGGGTGGTCGAAAAACTTCAGAGCCATAATGCCGTAGCGGGCCTCGAAATCGCAGGCCCCGGTTTCATCAATATTACTCCCTCCGAGGATTTGGTTGCTGACCGCGCCAATCAGCTTGTTAGCGATGAACGGGCCGGCGCACTCAAAGCTGAACCTAAAAAAATCGTAATCGATTATGGCGGCGCAAATGTAGCCAAGCCAATGCATGTCGGCCATTTGCGCTCTGCGGTTATAGGTGAAGCGCTCAAAAGATTAATGCGCTTTCGGGGACATCAAGTCATTGGCGATGTTCACCTCGGGGATTGGGGGCTGCAAATGGGCCACCTAATATCCGAACTTCAGGAAGAGCAGCCTGATCTAATCTATTTCGACAAAAGCGTGACGGACGGCTTTCCTGAAACCAGTCCGGTGACGATGGATGATATGGCGCGGCTCTATCCAGCGGCAAGCGCTAAATCAAAGGCCGACCCAGAACGCCTGAAACTATCGCAGCAAGCGACCGCAGAATTACAATCCGGCCGACCCGGATATCGGGCGCTGCTCGATCACTTCATTCGAATTTCGATTGAGTATCTCAAAAATGGATATGGCGAACTGGGTGTAGAATTTGATCTCTGGAAGGGCGAAGCCTCTGTTGATCCTTTGATCACGGGCATGATTGAAGACCTGCAGAAAATGGGTATCACGGAAGAAAGCGACGGCGCGCTGATCATTCCTGTTGATGAGAGCTATGACGCGGAAGATCGTAAAGGTATCCCGCCGGTAATGCTTCGGGCCCGGACCGGTGCAGTGCTCTACCACACGACAGATCTGGCCACGCTCATTGACCGCAAAGTTGAAATCAATCCGGACCTCATCCTATATGTAGTTGATCAACGCCAAGCCTTGCATTTCGATCAGGTTTTTCGCGCTGCTGTAAAAGCAGGATGGTATCAACGCGATCAGCTAGAACATCTCGGATTTGGCACGGTCAATGGTAAAGATGGCAAACCGTTCACGACGCGGGATGGCGGGGTGCTGCGCTTGGCTGACCTCACTAAAATGATGCGCGATGCTGCGGCTAAACGGCTCGAAGAGTCTGGGATTGGCCAAGACTTTGCCGTGGAAGAACGCGCCGATATTGCCAACAAAGTTGGTATGGCTGCACTCAAATTTGCGGATCTACAGAACCAACGGACCACCAATTACGTCTTTGACGTTGACCGGTTTACAGCGTTTGAAGGTAAGACAGGGCCTTATCTTTTATATGCGGCGGTGCGAATGAAGTCATTGCTGCGCCGCGCCGCCAAGAACGGCATCACTGATGGGCCGATCAAAATAACCGACAAAGCCGAAGCGCAGCTTCTCTTGTCGTTGGATGCGTTTGATCGCGCCGTGGCGAATGCAGCTTCCAAAAGGGCTCCGCATATTCTGTGTGAGCATATTTACAGGCTCGCTCAGAGTTTTTCTCGCTTCTACACGGAGTGTCCTATCCTCGCCGATCAGACCCCTGATGACATAAAGGCCTCACGCCTATCATTTACGGAATTGGCATTACGTCAGCTCATCCTTGGTTTAGAAATAATTGGAATTGACGTCCCAGAACATATGTAGATTAACCTGTTAATGTATGGCGGATCTCAACAGGATCCTGATCTAATTCCGAATATCGCGAGCACCAATTTTGCAGGCAATCATCAATCGCTATTTTGCTGATAGGTTTGGCAATGACATCATTCATGCCTGCTTCCAAATATCTTTGTCTTTGACTAGGCGTAAAATGAGCCGTGACGGCCACGATTGGTACAGGTGGTTTCTCGTTTTTCTTTTCGATTTCACGAATTTGAATTGTCGCGAAAACGCCGTCCATTATCGGCATGCAAATATCCATTAAGATAAGATCATAAGGCGCGTTCATAACCGCCTTGACCGCTTCAACGCCGTCTTTGACCGTATCAACTTTATACCCAGCCATATTGAGAAGGCTTTTAATCACCACTAAATTAATAGGATCATCATCAGCTGCTAAAATGCGAATGGCGTTCGGCCGTTGCTGGCGTGGCTCTTCAATCGGCTTTTGGTCTGGATTTTGAAATTCAATGGCTTGGTTAAGCTGTTCGCGCGAGTAGGGCCGCTTCAAAATTGTGACGGTAGGTTCATCTCGATAATTGTTCCCCATAATACTGATATTTTCAGAAGACAGAATAATGATGGGGAGTTGGTTGAGACCTACATCCTCTTTAACCATTCTAACAAATTGAAATACATTCATCCCTGACATTCCTGCATTGCAAATTATAGCCTTTATGGGATTACTGAGACCTCTTGCATGTTGTAGTAAGGTCAACCCCTTACCCGGTTGCGAAACAAATATCGGATTATAATCCGATAGTTTCAGTTTTTCATCTAGCTCTGTGCTGTCTATCTCAATGTCATTAATAATCAGCACCGAGGATTTATTGTGCTGGTTATGTCCTTCATTCGTCATTTGCGTCTCCGATTTTTGGCCTTAGCGGCCCACATTAGCAATGAAATTACTCAATTAACGCAAAGGTTGTATAACTTGAAAATACTTGCATATTGGTTAAGGGAAGCCATTAAGTGCATACAAAAGTTGCAAATAGATATACATCTACCTTGAAGTCACACTCACACATCGGGAATTATTGCAAATGTGACATTGATTTTCTCTCTGACCCATTTCCCTATTGCAATAAAATCTACCTTTGGCCTATAAAACGGCACCCATCGGGAGAGAGTCGGAGAAATAAAACGACCGCCGAAGACGCAACCGCTACCGGAAACGCTCAGGCAAACGGACCGATGGATGTTAAAAGCTGGAAAGAGGGCCCCAAATAGGTGAAAGGCCCCGCCGAAGGAGTAAATCTCTCAGGCCCGAAAGGACAGCTGGTGGCACGATAGCGTTAGATCGCGAGGTGCACCTATGAGTGAATTAAAACAGACACAACTCCATGCCAGGCACGTCGCCGCCGGTGCCAAAATGGTTCCTTTTGCGGGCTATGAAATGCCAGTGCAATATCCGCTCGGCATTATGAGAGAACATCTTCACACGCGCGAGAAATGCGGACTTTTTGATGTCTCGCATATGGGTCAATGCTTTATCATTGCTGATGACGGGACCTTTGTGACAGCGGCTAAAGCGCTTGAAAAACTCGTGCCCGCTGACATTCAAAGTCTTGAGCCTGGACAGCAGCGTTACTCACAATTTCTCAATAAAGACGGAGGTATTCTTGATGATCTCATGATATCTCGGCTCTGCCTCGACGGCCATGAACACTGGCTTTATCTTGTCGTCAATGCCGGTTGTAAACATCAGGATTATGCTCATCTGGAAAAACATCTTCCTGACGGCATTAAGCTCAGCATCAAAGACGACTCAATCTCATTGATCGCGCTTCAGGGTCCAAAAGCCGCTGACGTCCTTGGCGATATGGCGCCGGCGCTTAAAGACCTAACTTTTATGACCCATACGGACTTGCCTGTCGGGAAAAATGATATTTGGTGTCATGTTTCGCGCTCTGGCTATACCGGCGAAGACGGTTATGAGCTGGCCGTCAAACATGAAGACGTTGACCGTTTTGTTGAAGAGATGCTGGAATATAAAGATGTCGAGCTCATCGGCCTTGGCGCGCGTGATAGTCTTCGCATGGAAGCCGGGCTGTGTCTTTACGGCCACGATATCGACACAACAGTTTCGCCAATTGAAGCCGGTCTGATCTGGTCAGTGCCTAAACACCGCCGCAATGGCGGCGACTATTTCGGCGCGGCTCGGATAAAAGCGGATATCGCCGATAAACAAAGCAAGCGCCTCGTAGGAATTTTGCCAGAAGGCCGGGCTCCGGCGCGCGAGCATACTGAAATTCAAGATTTGGACGGCAATACAATTGGCGAGATCACATCGGGCGGGTTCGGCCCGTCTGTCGGCGGCCCTGTTGCGATGGGCTATGTTGCCCGTAGCCATATCAAAGCCGGAAAAGATTTAAACTTAATTGTTCGGGGCAAAGCCCGGCCTGCAAAGGTCGTAAAGCTGCCATTTGTGCCCCATAATTATCACCGCGGTTAAGGAGGACCCCCGCAATGACTACTTATTATTCTGAAGATCACGAATGGATCAGCGTCGATGGCGATGTCGGCACGGTCGGAATTTCCGACTACGCCCAAAAGGCGCTTGGCGATATTGTGTTTGTCGAAGTGCCCGATGTCGGCGCCAGCTTCGCCAAAGGCGACGATGCAGCGGTGGTCGAATCCGTCAAAGCAGCATCAGATGTTTACGCTCCTGTTGGCGGTGATGTGACCGAAGTCAACGGCGCGCTCGAAGACGCTCCGGAAACCGTCAATTCCGATGCTGGCGGCGCAGGCTGGTTCTTTAAAATCAAAATCGCTGACGCGTCCGAGCTTGATGCTCTGATGGATGAAGCGGCCTATAAGACGTATTGCGACGGGCTCTAAGTGGCAAAAGCGATGCCCATATTCTTCTGGGCTCACATGCCGCTCTCAATCTGATTAATTCCAAGGTGTAATCATGCGTTATTTACCGCTCAATGAAAATGACCGCGCGGAAATGCTGGCAAAAGTCGGTGTTGACTCAATAGATGATTTGTTTGTCGATGTGCCCAAGGCAGCCGTTCTTGATGATCTTATTGATCTGCCGCGCTATCAAAGCGAAGCGGCGGTTGAGCGTTATATGAACAGACTACAGGCCAAAAATATGTCGGCTGGCGCTGCGCCGTTTTTCTGCGGAGCCGGGGCCTATAAGCACCACATTCCATCCAGCGTTGATCATTTGATCCAGCGATCGGAATTTCTGACCGCCTACACGCCTTATCAGCCTGAAATATCCCAAGGTACACTCCAGACATTATTTGAGTTCCAGACCCAGGTCGCCATGTTGACCGGCATGGAAGTCGCCAACGCCTCTATGTATGACGGCTCAACCGCCTGCGCCGAAGCGGTCGTAATGGCAACGCGGGTTGCACGCGGAAAAAAAATGAAAGCCGTACTCGCGTCCGGCCTGCATCCGCACTACGCGGCGGCAACGCAAACAGTCGCGCAATATCTCGGGATAGAACTCGCCCATAACGCGGCTGTTCCGGGAAATGATGCGAATGCCATTGATCAAATTGATGAACAAACCGCCTGCATTGTGGTGCAATCCCCGAACCTATTCGGCGAGATCGTTGATCTCGAGCCATATGCCGAAGCGGCCCACGCTGCTGGCGCGCTCCTAATCGCCGTTTTCAATGAACCCGTTGCGTTCGGCGCCATCAAAAGCCCGGGCGAGCAGGGCGCTGATATCGTCGTCGGTGAAGGTCAGGGTATTGGTGTCGGTCTTAACTTTGGCGGGCCTCACGTCGGCTTATTTGCCTGCCGACAGAAACTGATTCGGCAAATGCCCGGACGGATTTGCGGCGAAACAGTGGACGCTAAGGGCGAGCGAGGGTTTGTTCTTACGCTTTCGACACGCGAACAGCATATTCGCCGCGAAAAGGCGACGTCTAATATTTGCACCAATTCCGGCCTGTGTTGTTTAGCTTTTACGATTCATATGACGCTGCTTGGTGAGGCGGGCCTTCGGCAAATGGCCGCAATCAATCACGCTAATGCCTGCACCCTTGCAGATAAGCTCTCGGCGATTGAGGGTGTTGAATTAGTCAATGAGACTTTCTTCAATGAATTTACACTGCGACTTTCCAAGGACGCAGATCAAGTTGTTGAGGCCCTTGCGGCGAAAGGCATCCTCGGCGGGGTTCCGGTTTCGCGTTTGACCGGTGATCAAAAAGATTTGCTTCTTGTGACGGCGACCGAAGTCGTGACGGATGAAGACATTGAGGCTTACGTTGCGTCTTTGACGGATTTAATGTCGTGAGCATTAAATTTGATGTCTGGCCATTGGAAATTCTGGTCTCTAAAAACAAAATCAATAAAGCGGCTTTTTATGAATTTTTGGATGTCGATACCATGTCGGCCGAGATTTTTGAACTTCCGGCAGGTGGAAAAGACACCCAAAAACCGCATGATTGGGATGAGCTTTACTATATTATTTCTGGCAAAGCGCAATTTATGTGCGACGGAGAAAGTCAAGATGTCATGACAGGTGACACAATATTTGTCTCTGCCTTTCTTGATCATTATTTTTACGACATCGAACAGGATATGAAAATCCTGGTGGTTTTTTCCAAAAAACCGCCCGAACAGGAGGATGATTTATGAGCATGAGTAGCAAAGGCCGCCCGACATCGCCGGTTGCCGCCAACAGCAATGAGCATGAAACAGTTTCCGGCAACAAGGGATTGATGCAAGCCGAGAATTTAATATTTGAAATTGGAACTCCGCGCCGTACGGGAGTGGATTTCGAGCCTGCAAAAGATGTCAGATCCCGTCTGGGTGGAATGGAGCGGACGAGCGAGATCGGGCTTCCTGGTCTAACCGAGCCTCAAACTTTGCGCCATTATGTACGCCTGTCGCAGAAAAATTACGCAATTGACCTGGGGGTTTATCCGCTGGGCTCTTGCACCATGAAACATAATCCGCGGCTCAATGAGAAAGTCGCGCGTATGCCAGGTTTTGGCGATGTCCATCCTCTGCAGCCACAATCCACAGTACAAGGCGCCCTTGAGCTTATTGATGAACTCGCACACTGGATTTGCACATTAACCGGTATGCCCGCTGTCGCGATGACGCCCAAGGCCGGCGCGCACGGCGAATGGTGCGGCATGGCCGCGATCCGGGCGAAACTGGATGCTGATGGCCAAACTCACAAACGCCGCGTTCTGGTTCCGGAAAGTGCTCATGGTACCAACCCGGCAACGGCAGCGCAGTGCGGTTTTTCAATCGACGAAATACCGGCGAGCGGCGATGGACGCGTCAATCTTGCGGCGCTTAAGGAAAAACTTGGCGATGACGTCGCTGGTATCATGTTGACCAATCCAAATACGTGCGGCTTGTTTGAACGCGACATTATCGAGATCGCGGAACTAATTCATTCAGTTGGCGGATATTTTTATTGTGACGGCGCTAATTTCAATGCGCTCGTTGGAAGGGTGCGCCCAGGCGATCTCGGCATTGATGCGATGCACCTTAATTTGCACAAGACTTTCTCTACGCCTCACGGCGGCGGCGGTCCGGGTGCAGGTCCAACCGTTTTGTCGGACGCATTAAAGGACCATGCGCCTCTGCCGTTTGTCATAAAAGACGGCGAAAAATATCGTTTGGTCGAACATTCTAACGGAGAAGGTGCCGACAGCTTTGGCCGGATGTGCGCCTTCCACGGCCAGATGGGCATGTTTACCCGTGCTCTGACATATATGATGAGCCATGGTTCTGATGGTCTGAGACAGGCGACCGAAGACGCGGTCCTAAACGCCAATTATATTCAGTCTTCGCTGTCCGATGTCATGACCCCGGCCTTTGGCGGTGTCTGCATGCATGAAGCTCTGTTTGATGATCGGTTCCTCGAGAATACGGGCGTGACCACTTTGGATTTTGCCAAGGCCATGATCGATGAGGGCTATCACCCAATGACTATGTATTTCCCGCTCGTCGTCCACGGCGCCATGTTGGTCGAGCCGACGGAATCGGAGTCCAAACAGGAATTGGATCGCTTCATTTCGGCGATGCGGGGCCTCGCTGTTCGCGCCAAAAACAAGGAAACTGCGTTTTTCCAAACCGCGCCCGTGCACGCGCCGATGCGCCGGCTTGATGAAACTCAGGCGGCTAGAAAACCTGTCCTTCGATGGACTGAGGCCGTAGCCGCTTCAGAATAGTTAGTTTCGTCTGGCGGATAATGTTGCGCTGACCGATATTTCTTCGCTCATCGGCGTTCCTCCAGGATAGGATTTTTGCCCAAGACTTAACGAGGTTCGGCTAAAGGACGTTTCACCTTTCATCGTGGTCGTGTCGCCCTCTATTTCCAAGGTGAAGTAAAATGGGGCGCTCACAGTTTGACCTTTTAGGGTCAAAGCGGCGTCGGCGGCGAAGCCATAGGGCGTGGCCTGAAAGTTTGTCAGCCGTACAGATGCCGTCGGGTCAGATGAGACGTCAAACCACTCTTCTTCGATCAGACTGTCATCATATATTTTGGTTCCGGTTGATGCCGAGGCAAGATCTACCGTGACAAGAACTTCAGAATTTTCGAGATCACGGGCGTAAAACGCAATTTGCGCGTCCCAGTTTTCAAATTCACCATCAAATGGCTTGCTTTCAAGAGTTCCTGCAAAATGGATCGATCCACTATTTTCTAACATCGTCCAATTGGTCGATATAGAGTCATGTTGCTGGCTTTGGGCAGATAAACTCGTTGCGATCACGGGTATGAGAGCAATTGTTGCAAATAGTCCGATCGAGACAAACAAAGTAATGAATATTCCCTTTGAAACTGCCGGCGGATCTGTTTTTCCAAGTCCGGGAATCATGCGTTTTAAGACACCATCTTTGTCTACAATTTCGTGCTTTAATGCGCCGACAACATGCAGCAAGAGCAAAAACCCAAAGCCCCATTTCCCCGCATTTCCATGAATGAAGGCGACAACCTCTGCTGTTTCTTTTGAGCGCGGGAGAGGCAGGCTTGGCCAGCTAATGATGCCATAGAGAACCGTCGGTACTCTGAACTCTGATATAGAGACTAGAAGCCATCCGCCAAGAGGAACCATGAGCATCAAAGCGTAAAACCCGAATTGGACAAGCTTCGAAAGGCGCGCTTCAATCGGTTTAACACTGTGTGGCAAGGGGGGCGGCTTATTGAAAAGCCGCCAGATGATGCGAGCTACTGTTAAGATCAACAGGGTTATGCCAATAGATTTATGCAGTTGATAGCGGTTCTGATCATCTTCCATGTTCAGGCCAAGCCAAATCATGAACAGGATCAAGGCGGCCATGACCCAGTGCAAAGTAATTGACACATGATTATAGCGCTGTTGGTTGGTCATTTGCCGTCCCTTTGATGATTATCGCGCGACAGATCGATAGGCACTTCTCTATCATAATATGGAACAAATGAAACGGGCTATAGCTCGGACTACGGAATAGCTAATATAAACATATAATAAATACTTTATATGTATTGACCGGGCCTCATTTCCGCTCTAATAGCCGCGCAAAGTTTAATCCGGGCCGAGGCCCGAAGAGGATATTGCAATGAGTACAAAAGATTATGTCGTCAAAGACATCAACCTGGCCGATTTTGGCCGCAAAGAGCTAGACATCGCTGAAACTGAAATGCCGGGCCTGATGGCTTGCCGTGAAGAATTTGGGAAATCAAAACCGCTTTCTGGCGCCCGAATCGTTGGATCTCTACACATGACTATTCAGACCGGTGTTTTGATTGAAACATTGACAGCGCTCGGCGCGGATGTTCGCTGGGCTTCATGTAATATTTATTCAACGCAAGATCACGCTGCTGCTGCTATTGCGGCTGCGGGCATTCCTGTTTTTGCAGTTAAGGGTCAATCGCTCGAAGAGCACTGGGATTATCTCGACAAATCATTCCTTTTTCCAGAAGGGCCAAATATCATTTTAGATGATGGCGGCGACGCAACACTTTACATCATCCTGGGTTCACGGGTTGAAGCTGGTGAAACAAGCCTTATCGAAGGCGAGCCGGGGTCCGAAGAAGAAGCCGCAATTTTCGCGCAGATCAAAAAGCGTATGGCTGAGAGCCCAGGTTGGTTTACAAAAATGCGTGAGCAGATTGTTGGCGTTTCCGAAGAGACCACAACGGGTGTTCACCGCCTCTATGAATTGGTTGAAAAAGGCCTCCTGCCATTCCCGGCGATCAATGTGAACGACTCGGTCACTAAATCGAAATTCGACAACAAATATGGCTGTAAAGAATCGCTCGTCGACGGTATCCGCCGCGCGACCGATACAATGATGGCCGGTAAAACCGCCGTTGTTCTGGGTTACGGGGATGTCGGTAAAGGTTCTGCTGCCTCGCTTCGCGGCGCAGGTGCTCGCGTTAAGGTCACCGAAGTTGACCCGATTTGCGCACTACAAGCCGCCATGGACGGGTTTGAAGTCACAACTCTCGAAGACACGGTTAAAGACGCCGATATATTTATCACGACTACCGGGAATAAAGATGTAATCCGCCTCGAACATATGCGCGAGATGAAAGATATGGCCATCGTCGGCAATATCGGTCACTTCGATAATGAAATCCAAGTTGCGGCGCTTAAAAACTTCAACTGGACCAATATTAAAGACCAAGTTGACATGATCACATTCCCAGGCGGAAATCGCATGATTATTTTATCTCAGGGTCGTTTGCTGAACCTTGGTAACGCGACAGGTCACCCATCATTTGTAATGTCGGCGTCCTTTACCAACCAGGTACTGGCTCAGATCGAACTTTGGGAAGACAGCAAGGCGACTACGCCGCGCTATGAGAACAAAGTCTATATGCTACCAAAGCATCTGGACGAAAAAGTCGCCCGTCTTCATCTTGATAAAATCGGCGTCAAGCTAACCAAAATGACGGAAGAGCAGGCTGACTATATCGGCGTTGCTCAAGAAGGTCCTTACAAGCCCGAGCATTATCGCTACTAGAAACCAATCCGGCGGCAGGCTTTCTGCCGCCTTAACCCCAAGCCTCCAATATAAAAATAATAAAAAGCGTAGAGCCTTAAAATCAAGGAGCGAGCCATGAGCCGCAAAGCATATGAATTTACTTCTGAATCAGTTTCAGAAGGCCATCCAGATAAAGTATCTGATCGAATTTCAGATGAAATCGTCGATCTTTTTTTCCAAGAATCTATCAAAGATGGCATGTCCCCATGGGATGTGCGCGTCGCCGCTGAAACGCTAACGACGACCAATAAAATAGTCATCGCTGGCGAGACTCGCGGCACTGATAAAATCACCAAAGCCATGGTCGAAGACGTTGCTCGCGAAGCGGTCAAAGATATCGGCTATGAACAGGACGGTTTCCACTGGGAAACAGCTGATGTCGACGTGCTGCTTCACGCTCAGTCAGTCGATATCGCTCAAGGTGTCGACGAAGGCGAAGGTCTGCATGCTGCCCAAGGTGCGGGCGATCAGGGCATAATGTTCGGTTATGCCTGTCAGGATAATGAAGATCTGATGCCGGCTCCCGTGCACTTGTCTCACAAAATTCTCGAAGTTTTAGCCCGTGCTCGGAAAGATGGCCGTGCCTCTCAGCTTGGCCCGGATAGCAAATCTCAGGTGACCGTTCAATATGAGGATGGAAAACCGGTTCGCGCCAACGCAATTGTCTTATCAACACAACATCTCGATGCTTCAATGACATCTCAAGACGTTTCCGACTTGGTCAAGCCTTACATTTTGGACGTTATGCCTGAGGGATGGGTCACAGACGACACGATCTGGCACATTAATCCAACGGGTAAATTTGTTATTGGGGGCCCGGACGGAGATACAGGTCTGACAGGACGTAAAATAATCGTCGATACATATGGCGGCATGGCCCCTCACGGCGGCGGCGCGTTTTCAGGAAAAGATCCAACGAAAGTTGACCGTTCAGCTGCTTATGCAACGCGCTATCTGGCGAAAAACATCGTGGCCGCCGGTTTGGCGCCGTGGGTTGATATTCAAGTTTCATACGCGATCGGTGTGGCTCAGCCGACATCGATTTATGTCAATGTTCAAGAAGGCAACGCCGTGTCTGCCGAAGCTATTGAAAAAGCTATTCGCAAATCCATGGATTTGACGCCTTACGGTATTCGCAAACACCTTCAGCTTAACAACCCAATCTATGCCCGCACGGCGGCCTATGGTCACTTTGGCCGCAAGCCTGATAATCAAGGCGGGTTTACCTGGGAACGGACAGATCTCGTTGACGAGCTCAAGGCCGCCTTAGGATAAGTCGAAAAATCAAAAGTGAATTGAGCCCCGTTTTGAACGGGGCTTTTTTATGTTTTAATCGCGTTCTGGCCTTAGCAAGTCTTCATCAAAGTTCTCTTCGACCGTGTCTTGCAATTCTTCGACAACTCCGAGCAATTCGCCCATGACGTCTTCATCTGAAAATGTCAGGAGCATGGTCTCCATCATCAGATTGAGATCGGGAAGGCCATTATCGCGCATCTCCAGATCGGCGAGCTCTTCCATTTTACTTGCGAGCTTTTCACCGGTTTTTTCCAAGGATTGACGCACATCTTTATCTTGAGCGACCGCCATCATACCGTCCATCAGCGCGTTTAGATCGGGCATATCATCGACAATTTTCTGAATTTCTGCTTCGGTCGGTAGATTGAGATCAGAAATATCAGCTTTGTATTTTACATCATGAGCGCTTGCGCGGGCAGGCATTCCTAAGAATGCCAATGTCAAAAAAGAGGTGGTGAGAAGACGCATAATAAACCCTTATGAAATTGGTCAATTCTGTATTACATGCACGCCCATGAATGAAAACAGAACAGAGCAGTTGATTTGCATAGCCGCAATCGCCGGAGCTTTCGGCGTCAAAGGCGAGGTGAAAATCAAACCGTTTACCGAAGACCCTAAGTCTTGCGTCAAATTTGGGCCGTTTCTTGACGAAAATGGTAAAGTCATCCTAACGCCGATTAAAACGCGTCCAATCAAAAAAGGCATAGCAGCTTTTTGCAAAGAGGTGAAAACCCGCGAACAGGCCGAAGGGATGAAATCAACCAAGCTTTATGTGCCGCGGAGCGCGCTACCTGCGCCGGACGACGATCAATTTTATTATTCGGATCTGATCGGTCTGACAGTGGAGCTCGTGGATGGCAAACCGGGTGGCCGCGTAAAGGCGGTTCATGATTATGGCAGCGGTGATCTGCTTGAAATTGAAACACCCGGCGAAAAAGATTGGTTCCATCCTTTTACCAAAGATGCGGTGCCTCACGTCGATATTAAGGGCGGAAAAATTGTGATTGATATTGTTGAGCCTGATGAGGTCGTATCTGGCTCTGAGAAAGAATAGTTCTTATATAAGTCTCATGTTCACGGATCTTTACAACACAGATATTCTCTCCCTTTCGGCGGCGCTTCGCAATGAAGTGCTCGAAAATCCGCAGGGTAACGCGCGCAAAGTTTCAAAACTGTGCGGCTCTTGGGTTGAAATTGATATTAATGTTGACGGCCGCGTTGTTTCCGAATGCGCGCTCCGGGTGCAGGCCTGTGCGCTCGGGCAAGCGAGCGCGGCGATTTTGAAAGAACGCATAATCAACGCGACTATTGACGAAATTCGTGCGGCTCGTGATGGACTCCACACAATGCTTAAACAGGGCAGTGAACCGCCAAAGGGCCGGTTTGAAAAATTGGCGCTATTGGCGGGCGTCTCTGAATATCCAGCGCGACACACATCAACAATGTTAGCCTTTGACGCCGCTGTAGAGGCCATGGAAATGGCACTCGGTGATTAGATCACTTTCCTCATTTATCATGATTGGGCTTATTCGCGGTTATAAGCTGATCCTGAGCCCGGTCCTACAGGCAATTGGGGTTCGGTGCCGCCATATGCCGGGCTGCTCATCCTATTCCATTGAGGCTATTCGCAAACATGGGCCGTGGGCGGGCGGCTGGATGACATTGGCGCGACTGGCTAGGTGCCATCCGATTAAATGGCTCGGGGGCACAAGCGGGGTTGATAATGTTCCTGAAAGTATTACTAAACCTCCTTTCTGGGCTCCGTGGCGATATGGGGTTTGGCGGCTTAAAGATGATGGATAGATCATGGTCACTTTGACATTTCCCGATGGCGCGGCTCGCGACTATGAGGACGGCGTGACCCCGTTAGAGGTCGCAAAATCAATCTCATCAGGATTAGCTAAAAAAGTGCTAGCGGCCAAGCTGGACGGCGTTCTTTGGGACGCCAAACGCCCGGTTGAAGGCGACGCGAAAATCGAACTTGTGACTGCTAAAGATCCGGAAGGATTGGAGCTCATACGTCACGATGCCGCGCATGTTTTAGCTGAAGCAGTTCAGGAGTTATTTCCGGGAACACAGGTTACAATCGGTCCCGTTATCGAAAACGGATTTTACTATGATTTCTACCGCGAAGAGCCGTTTTCTGACGAGGATTTTGCCGCAATTGAGAAAAAGATGCGCTTTATCATTGAGCGCAACAACCCGTTCACGCGCGAAGTTTGGGATCGCAATGATGCGATCAAACTCTTTACGGATATGGGTGAGACCTACAAAGCTGAGCTGATCCAAGATCTGCCCGAGGACGAGACCATCACAATTTATCGCCAGGGCGACTGGTTTGATCTTTGTCTTGGGCCGCACCTGCCGAGCGTCGGCAAAGTTGGCAAAGCCTTTAAACTAATGAAAGTGGCCGGAGCCTATTGGCGCGGCGACGCGAATAATGTTCAGCTGCAAAGGATTTACGGAACCGCTTGGGCCACACAGGAAGAACTCGACGCGCATCTGCACATGCTTGAAGAAGCTGAAAAACGGGATCACCGCCGCCTTGGTAAAGAGCTTGATTTGTTTCATATGCAAGGCGAAGCCCAAGGCATGGTGTTCTGGCATGACAATGGCTCAACTATTTGGCGCCAAGTTGAGAACTATATTCGCCGCCGCCTGCAAGCCGCTGACTATCAAGAAGTCAAAACTCCTATTCTGATTAATAATAAGCTTTGGCGCGAAAGCGGGCACTGGGACAAGTTTCGCGAGAACATGTTTATTTCCGAAGTAAAACATGGCGCCCATGAAGAGATTCATGCCATGAAGCCGATGAATTGTCCGGCCCATGTGATGATCTTTAATCAGGGTCTGAAGTCCTATCGGGATTTGCCTTTGCGTATGGCTGAATTCGGCTGTTGTCACCGAAATGAGCCGACGGGTGCTTTGCACGGTATCATGCGGGTCCGAGGCTTTACGCAAGATGACGCGCATATTTTCTGTAAAGAAGACCAAATCGAAGAAGAAACCAAGAGCTTCATCGCGCTTCTGCAATCGGTTTACAAAGATTTTGGGTTTGAGGACCTGGTCGTCAAATTTTCTGACCGTCCCGAAACCCGTGCGGGCAGTGATGAAACTTGGGATAAGTCCGAAAACGCTTTGTTGGACGCCGTCAAAGCTGCTGGTGTTGATGTAATTATGAATCCCGGCGATGGCGCTTTCTACGGACCAAAACTGGAATTCGTTTTACGAGATGCGATTGGACGCGATTGGCAATGCGGCACGCTGCAGGTTGATTTTGTAGTGCCTGATCGATTGGGCGCGACCTATGTCGGCGAAGATGATCAACGACACGTCCCGGTTATGCTCCACCGCGCTATACTTGGATCGCTGGAGCGCTTCATTGGTATTCTGATTGAAAACTATGCTGGGCGTTTTCCGCTTTGGCTTGCGCCAACGCAAGTGGTTGTTGCAACTATCACGTCGGAAGCTGATGATTATGCGCACGAAGTTTATGACAGGCTGACAGCGGCAGGGCTCCGGGTTAAAACCGATCTTCGCAATGAAAAGATCAACTATAAAATTCGTGAGCATTCTGTCGGTAAAATCCCCGTGATCGCAGTGGTCGGGAAGCGCGAAGCTGAAGACGGCAAAGTAGCCCTTCGTTGGCTCGGAGAAGGTAATAAGCAACAGGACATAATGAGCCTTGAGGATGCCCAAGCGACATTGGTGGAAAAATCTCTTGCTCCTGATTTGGCCCGCGCCTAATCGATTAGTGTGATCACACAGTCTTCAGCAGCGATTAACAGATTGCGCCCAAACCTCGTCGCGGCGACATTTCTTTTTGTCTTAGTTATGTTCGCGCCCGTTTCCCATGCCGGTGCACTAGGGTTTACAATTTTGGCCGGCATTGCGGGGATAGCTGGATTTGCAAGCGTGCAGAAGCCGATCGCGCTCACAAATTTTCCGATAGCGGTTTGGACGTTATTTTTGTTTCTGATTTGGGCGGCAACTACGTCACTCTGGTCGCCTTATGAGGACACTCAGCCAGTTACTAACCCGATAAAATTACTATTAGGGGCAGGGCTGTTTCTAGGGGTTTTTTTATTGCCCGCTAGCCTGTCCAAACCATTTAAAAATAAAATGGCTCACTTTTTGGCATTTGTTGGATTTGTCACTTTATCGCTTCTCCTGTTTGATCAAATAACGGGGTACGCTTTGATCGACCTTTTTGATCCTTTGGACGAAGGCCAACATCCGGAAAAACGACAGCATATAATCTACCAGAACCTTAGTCACAGCGTAACCATACTTGCTCTATTAGTGCCGATAATCACGCCGCGACTGTGGCAGGAAGGACGCACGGGAAAAGGGCTCGCGGTCATTTTCCTTGTCGGGGTAATCGTCAGCGCGATCCTGGGAAAACTCGCGGCGGGAGCGCTTGCAGTGGGCGCGGCTGCCTTGTTCATGATCATAGCGCGCCATTGGCCCAAGAGAGCAGTGAAAGCCGTCATGGCGCTCGCGATCGCGTCCATAATGTTCGCTCCGCTTGCCGGTTATGCTATGCAAAAGGTCCCGCAATCGACCAAAGAAAACGTCGCTGATTCTTGGGAGCACCGCATCGAAATGTGGAGTTATGTTTCGGAGAAAATAGGCGAGAAACCATTTTTCGGACATGGATTTGACGCATCCCGGACTTTTGATCGCAAATATGACGGTATGTCGGTCAATGGAAAGCCGTATGAGCAGACAATCATATCTCTACATCCGCATAATTCGGGCCTGCAGGTATGGGTTGAAACCGGCGCAATTGGGGCGCTGCTATTTTCTCTATTCCTATTTATGTTACAAAAAAAACTAACGTCTTATGTCGAGAAAGATTCTTATTCTGCCGTTTATATTGCGGGTTACGTCGCAGCAGCTTTGACCATTTGCACTTTGACTTATGGTGTATGGCAAGAATGGTGGTGGGGCGCTTTAATTTTCATTGGCGCACTCATTCCGATTGTCAAAATGAACACAGAATAAACACAAAAATCCACCACTAACATTCAGCCTTTACATTAACGCCATCTCCATGAGATAATTTTCGGGCTTCCAAAATGAGGGTCAAGAAGTGGACGCCAAAATTATAAAAATGCCGCAGGCGGATTACCGGCCTCGCATAAGCGTCATTATGGTGTCCTATATGACCGGCCCAGCTTTGATTGAAGCGGTCGGGGCTGTTTTGGATGATTCGGACATATACGAACTCATTTTAGTCGATAATGGCTCGAATGAGGCAGGACGGCAGAGCCTTGGTCGCTTAGTGGCCAGAGATGATAGAGTTCGTCTTATTCAGGGACAGGGGAATATCGGATTTGCAAAGGGCTGTAATTACGGCGCCGAATTTGCACGCGGAGAATTATTTCTGTTTCTAAACCCGGACGCGGTTATTTCAATTGGCAGTGCCAGACGATTAGCTGAGTGCGGGAAAAACCTAGAATTGCCCTGGATTGTCGGCGGTTTACTCCGCAATATTGATGGCCGCGAACAGCGCGGTAGTCGCCGCCGCGAACTCACGCCTCTAAGTGCATTTGTGTCCTTCACAGGGCTCCATAAACTCCCGGGTATCCGATCGATTCATATGGAAAAAGATCCTGTACCTATGGGCCCCGAAGCAGTCGCCGTCGTTAGTGGCGCATTTATGATGATGTGCCGATCATCTTTTGAGCAGATAGGCGGTTTTGACGAAGAATATTTCCTGCATGTCGAGGACATTGACGTATGCCGAAGAGCGCGTGAACTTGGCGGCCAAGTGTTATTTCATCCGAAAGCCAGCGTTATGCACTATGGATCGACGAGCGCTGTAAGGCGGCAAAAGGTCGAGTGGGAAAAGTTAAAAGGATTTATCTATTATTTCCGAAAATATGCCAAGGGAACTCGAGGCAAACTGATGGCTTGGCTCTCAATACCCTTTATGACCGTCGCCATTATGGGACGGGCCTGGTATTTGGTTCTGCGTCAGGCATTTCGCGGGGCTTAAGTGCGCCGCACGCACCGACCTTGTAGATGGTAATATCGACCGGGTCGCCTTTGGAATAATTCGTTCCATTTAAAGCGCCAATCGTCACAATGCATTGTGATTTATCGGAGATTTTTCTCGCCATTGACAGACGCTGATGGGTCTCTAGGGCTTCATTTTTGTCGATGATTATGAGATCCTCGGATTTGAGTTCTTGTTCGATGATACGGTCGGCTTTGTCGCCAAGATAAATATCAGTTCCAAGATTATAGACGAGGCTCGGTTCAGTGAAATTAGGCGATAAAATACGAGCGGGTCTTTCCGCCTGTATTATATCAGCCAACCGGTCACTGACCTGAAGATCGCCAAGCCTCGGCAAAATATGCCCAAATGTTAGCGGCGCAAATAATCCGGTCAATATAAGTGCAGTCACGATAGATTTGCGCACCTCGCCAAACCACATAAAATATGTAGCTGCAAAAACAAAAGCCACGAAAACAGGATAGACATAAACGCTAAATGACGGGCTCTCGGAATAATATCCGTCAGCGGCAAAAACCACCGTAATCAGGACAATACCAACTGCGAAAAACAGGAGCGCGCTCAGGCGTCGGCTGATCTTAAGCGCGCCTGCATTACTTAGCGCGAAAAACCCACCGGCACAGAATATGGCAAGTGCTGGATACAGGGGTAGCGGGTAATTCGGTAGTTTGGTCGGAACCAACTCCAAAATAATCCAAAATGGTAAAACCCAGCATATTAACAGCATAAGCGAGCTTTTAAGATCAGAACTTTGTGATCCTTTGCCCGCGGCTTTCCAAACAAATACAATGCCGGGCAGAAGCAAAAGAACGCCGGGCCAAAACAATATTGGAAGGGTCGCTAGATAATAGCCGGGAGGCGCACCGTGGCTTTCCTGCCCGCCCGCCATTTTTGGTGCGAGGTCACCGCCGACAGCCTCAGTGAAGAAAGCGCCGCCAGTTTCAAGTGTAATGGCAACCGTCCAAGGCACGATGATCAAAATGGCTAATAAAATTCCTGGCGCGTTTATGAGCCCTCGCATCCATCTGACGTCGCGCGACCAAACGCCATATGCGATTAGAGTTAGCAGAACAATCGCAATTGTGATCGGCCCTTTGACCATTATCGCTAGGGCCAAAGCGACCCAAAAAAGAATTGCTGTTTTTGCGTTGTTCTGGCGTTGCAGCCTCAAAAGGCAGGCTAATACAACCGCCGAGAGTCCGCACAACATGGCATCTGTCTTCGCAATATGGGCCTCTGCAGCCATCAAAATCGTGCTGGTTAATACAACGCCGCTAATGAAAGCGCCGCGGCGTCCCAGGACAGTCAAAGTCCCCCAATAGGTCGCGAAGACTGCCAAGATTGCACCTAAAACGGAGACTATTCTATGGGTCCATATTGCGCGCTCACCCGGGTCAGTGAAGGCTTTTACAAAAACGGCCTGCATCCAGTAAATTCCAGCAGGTTTTTTGTTTCGCGCCCGATCCTGGAACTTGATATTGATATAGTCGCCGCTTTCCACCATTTGTACAGTGGCCTGAGCGTAGCGGGCTTCGTCGCGGTCAATAACCTGAATTTTGGACAGGCCCGGCAATCCCATCAAAAGCGTCAAAGCTATGAGAATGCCAATGTAGAATTTATGGCTTTTACGCTCTGTTGATATCAACCCCATGACTCGCCTTATAGGGGAAACTGAAATAGATGTTGAGAAAAAATCGGTGCGACAGACTGTTGTTTCGCTCAAACGCCCGTGGCAATAGAGCCAAAACAGGATAAAGCGTAAAAATGGTATCAAAATCAGTCCCGAACCTGACAGTCGTTGTTCCTGTTTATAATGAAGCGGAAAATGTCGAAAAACTCGTACGCGAGATAGATGCTGCTGTGGGCGATTTGTCCTATGAGATGAATTTTGTGAACGATGCCTCCAAAGATGAGACCGAGGCCGTCTTGCAAGGATTGAAAGCAGAATTCCCGTCGCTTCGCGTCTTGTCCCACCGCCAAAATGCCGGTCAAAGCCGGGCGATCCGCACGGGCGTTCTGGCGGCTAAGGCGCTAGCCATTGCAACGCTCGACGGCGATGGACAGAATGACCCAGCTGATATCCCCGCGCTTTATGCTCAATTTTCTCGCGAAGATGCCCCGGAAAATCTAGGACTAGTCGGCGGAAGACGGGCAAAACGCAAAGATAGCTGGGCCAAGAGATTTGGCTCGCGTTTTGGGAACGGTATCCGCAAGAAATTGTTAAAGGATAATGCTGATGATACGGGATGCGGGCTAAAAGTTTTTTCGAGGGAAGCCTTTTTGCGGCTACCGTTTTTTGACCATGTGCACCGGTATATCCCGGCTTTGATGCTACGTGAGGGCTATGTGACAGAATTTTGTGACGTCAATCATCGGCACCGGGAATTTGGCGTGTCCAAATATACAAATTTTGGCCGGCTCATAGTCTCGATTTCGGACTTGCGCGGGGTCATGTGGCTGAATCGTAGAGCCCGAAACCCGGAAGGCTGGGACGAAGTTTAAGCGATTAATCCGTGATTTTGTTAACCCTTTACAAGCCTTATTTCCTTAGACTCTCTTAAGAACTACGACACTGAGGGAAAAAGCATGCGTATTTTTACGGTGTTTCCATTATTGCTAATACCGGTTGCCATATACAATATCATGGCGGTTTCAGGCAGTAATTTCGCAACTGTTGATTATGTCAGATCCCGTCTGGATGAGGATTTTCGTGCCGTTCCTATGGCATCGGATACGCTTTGGCATATTACGCCCGGTCATGCGCTTATTGGCCTGACAATTGTCCTATTGTTTTTTGAACTGTTAAAATCCACCGGGTTTGGCCGTGCTGCTATTATGAATCATGCCTTTTCCATGGTGTTGTTCATCGTTTGCTTGGTCGAATTTTTAATGTTTCCAGCGTTCGCCACTTCGGTCTTCTTCCTAATTATGATGATGACTTTGCTGGATGTTATGGCCGGGTTTATTGTCACAATTGCAAGTGCCCGCCGCGATTTTGCCATCTCAGAAGGTTATAGCGACTAGCATATGGCCTCACGCCAAAAGCCTTCAGGACGAATCCTCTCACCTTTTTCGCGGTCTGTACCAGATAATTCAACATTAACGGGCTATTCCTTGTTACGCGCCGTTCCTTTCACGCTCAGAGGCCCATTAAAGTCTCGAATTCTAAAATGGGGCGATGAGACGCTGGCATCGCGGCTTCTACAAAATCCTTCGTCAGAGCTACCGGCAACAGAAGGAGAGTTTACGGATATTTTGAACGGGCACGCGGCTCGCCTCCGGCGATCTGCAATTGAGCTGTTAAAATCAGACGGCGATCAATATCGGGTTACCTACGAAATTTTGCGCCCTGACAATCAAACGATTTGGATTGAAGAACGGGGTGAGCGTTTGACCGGTGACGGCGACGCGCCCGATAATATTTCTTGCCTATTGCGCGATATCACCGAACAAATCATAAATCAGGAATCGTCTGAAACTCGGATGCGTTATGAGAGCCGCACAGGGCTATATAACGCCGCCTATTTCGACGAAATTCTCTTTCACATGTCTCAGGTCGGCCCCATAGGGTCGCTCATCACACTCGAGATTTCGAATTCTAGAGCTATCCTTGAAAATTTCGGACCTGCGGCATTCGACTATATGCTCGAGGCCCTTGCCTTGAGAATAAAGGGCGAACTGGACCCGAATGATTACGCTGCTTATGTTTCTGAAGGCCTATTTCGGATTTATCCGATCAATAAAGATGCGACAGCAATTTTAACGCTCAGCAAGAAGCTCAAATTTTTGCTCAGCGACCTACCGGTAGAAAGCCCGTTTGGACAGATTATGCCAAATTGTCGGGTCTCTATAGAAAAGCCAAACATTCTTAAGCCCGCCCATCTTGAACAGATTCCCGGGTCCGCTAAGGGCACGGTTTCGACCTTTCGCGCTCCGAAAAACATAAAAGAGGTTGATATTTTGATCGCACTAGAGCGAAATCGGTTCTGCCTCGTCTATCAACCTATCAAAACAGCTCATAAACGCGTCACTGCCTACTATGAGGCGCTATTGCGTTATCGAGATGATGACGGAGCCCTTCATTCCGCTTTTCCTTTCATACAGGCAGCAGAGCAGTTTGCACTTATCGATCAAATTGACATGCGAACCTTGTCGCTCGCCAAAGCAGCTTTGGCCAATAATCCTGGCTTGAAAATTTCAATCAATATTTCTGTTGGGTCTATTTTGAGTGCTAGAGCTCGCGATAAATATTTAACTGCATTTGCTGAACTCGGCAGGCGCGCTAAAGAAGTCATTGTTGAACTCACTGAAACCATGGCGATATCTAACCTTGATTTGGCGAACGGATTTGCGACAGATTTGAAAAATATGGGCGCACGATTAGCGATTGATGATTTTGGAGCCGGCTATACCAGCTTTCAAAATATGATGGGACTTGAAGCCGAAATCATAAAAATAGATGGTGCATTTGTACGTGATATTGCAGTTTCGCCTGAAAAGCAGAGATTCGTCAGATTACTGGCAGAAATGGCGCAGGTTTTTGGCCTAAAAACGGTCGCGGAAATGGTAGACAGTGAAGCCGATGCTCGAATGACTGAGCGGCTCGGCGTTGATTATCTCCAGGGCTTTTATCTGGGACGTCCCGAAACGCTCTAAAAATTATCTTTGGCTTTCCTTATTTCGCCGAGCCGTTTTGCACTGCCTGCACGAACGAATGGGTTGGCTGATTTTTCCGCCAGGACAGTCGTAGGTACGGTTGGAATATTTTCTTCACGTTTCGACGTCGCGTCTTTCACATAATCAATCAAAGCTTGATTGTTGGGCTCAACCGTTAGCGCGAATTTTCCGTTTGAGAGCGTATATTCATGGGCACAATAGAGCGCTGTATCGTCAGGTAGCCCGGCAATCCGGCTTAAACTGTGATACATTTGCACTGGCGTGCCTTCAAATAAACGCCCGCACCCAAGTGCGAAAATCGTGTCCCCTACAAATGCTGATTTGGCGCTCGGAACATAATAAATGATGTGGCCAATCGTATGACCCGGCGTTTCCATAATTTGTACTTCATGACCGGCAAAATTAAACCTATCGCCATCGGATATCCCGATATCTATACCCGGAATGCGTTTTCGATCAGCCTCGCAGCCGATAATTTTGGCCCCGTAAATTTCTTTGAGTTTAAGATTGCCGCCCGCATGATCCGGGTGATGATGCGTGTTCCAGATATGGGTCAAATTCCAGCTTTTTTCCTCAAGCGCAAGAATGATTTTGTCGACTTCCGGAGTATCAATACAAGCGGTCTCACCTGTTTCAGGGCTATGGATCAAAAAGCCGTAATTGTCCCACAAACACGGGAACATATGGATTTCTAATGGGGCGAGCATGTGCGCGAATTCCTCTTATCATTTAAGATTTCCCCGCTATGCTAATTCACAATGCGCCAAAACGTAAGACATTTGGAGAGTTTTTACGCGTCTCGCCTTGGACGGGCCGCCAATAATATGGTTCTACGCCGTCTCTCGACAGTCTGGCCTGACCTGACTGGCCGTGATGTTTTGGGCTATGGCTATTGTTACCCCTATGTGACGCCTTATCTGGATAGCGCCAAGCGTGTAGTTTTAGCTATGCCCGGCGCTATGGGCGCGATGGCGCAGAGATCTAGCCGAGGCGTAATGACTTGTCTTACGGAATCGATTTCGCTGCCATTTGAAGATGCGCAGTTTGACAATGTTTTGGTCGCGCACGGCGTCGAAGAAGCCAACATGCTTCCTGAATTGTTGCAAGAATTGTGGCGGGTCACCCGGCCCGAAGGCCGCATCATCGTCATAGCAGCCAATCGCAGCGGTCTTTGGGCGCGGACAGATCGCAGTCCCTTTGGGGCTGGCCGCCCGTTTAGTCGCAGCCAACTAAAATCAGCCTTGTCTGACGCGCGGTTCATACCGACTTTATGGTCAGGCGCGCTTTATATTCCTCCGGTCAAATTTCTGACAGGAAGTACGGTTTTAAATGTCACCGAAACTTGCGGTGAAACCGTTTGGCCGGGATTTTCCGGATTGGTACTTGTCGAAGCTATCAAGCGGCTTTATGCGGAACCGTCCGGAAACGCTAAAGAAGAGATAAAACGGCCTATATTTGCGCCTAAACCTGTCAATCAATCCCATGTCGAGTAAAGATCAAAAATTATCTAATATTGAAGATATCCGAGTTGAAATTGATCGGGTGGATAATTTATTGCTCGAGTTAATTGCAAAACGCATGGAACTGGCGGGGCAAGTTCGCAAAGTCAAAAGCGGAGTCCGGCTTTGGCGTCCCTCTCGTGAACATTCCCTTGTCAAAGATTTAGCCGAAGCCTCCGACGGGACGCCGGCAAATCTTGTCGCTCGAATTTGGGCGGAATTGATGAGCGCATCCTGCGCGCTGCAAGGTACGATGAAGCTTCACGTGTCGCTGGAAGGTGACGCGCTAAAGAACTGGTCTTTAGTCCGTGACCGATTTGGCGCGGCACTTCCGACAAAATCATATCCAACGACGAGCGCCGCATTGGCCGCCGCTTATGCCGAAGAAGAAGGCGTTGCAGTCATTCCGGCGCCCGGCGGTATGCAAAGATGGTGGACCTCCCTGTGCAAAGGCGGCGCGATGGAAGATATGCATATCTTGACCGGCCTTCCCAGAGTTGAGGAAAGCGATTGGCCGGTTGCCGTTGCTGTAGCGACAGCCGACATTTTGCCATCCGGAGATGACATGACATTAATTGCCCTTAAACAGCCCAAGGCGGCGTTAGATGCGGGCCTGAACGTAAAGCTTCGCGCCGAAAGTGGAGAGTTTGCGCTTCTTAGCGTCGATGAATTTCTATCACCTGGCGGCGCAGAAATAGAGGCGCTTCAAGTGCTCGACCCAAGCGCCAAGATAATCGGCGCTATCGCCCGCGCTCTTCCTGAAATCGGATAGATTATGACTGTCTATTATAGTGTTTTAATTATAGGCGGCGGTCTGATTGGTTCATCCATGGCGCGCGCTATTAAATCCCGGAATTTGGCGGAGCGAATTCATATTGCTGACGCTTCGGCGGATGCCTGTAAAGTGCTCGAAGACCTTGGAGTTGCCAATTCAGTTTCAACTGATTTCAACAACAAAATAGGCACGGCAGATTTAGTCGTCCTTGCGACGCCGCCGGGTGTAATGGACGAGATCGCCCCAGACGTGGTTAAAGCCATGAAAACCGGAGCCGTGCTGACCGATGTGGGATCGACCAAACTTGGTCTTGTTAAATTGCTGGCGCCAAACATGCGTTCAGATATTCATTTTATTCCGGGCCACCCGATTGCGGGCACTGAAAATAGTGGGCCCGCCGCTGGTTTCGCTGATTTGTTTGAGGAGCGTTGGTGTATTCTTACGCCTGTTGAAGGCACAGATGAAGAAGAGGTGACCCGGCTTTCATCGCTTTGGGAAGCAATGGGATCGCAAATCGCAACCATGGACCCGGAACGACATGATATGGTGTTAGCCACGACTTCTCACGTTCCACATTTAATCGCTTACACGCTCGTTGGAACGGCAATGGACATGGAGACCGTGACACGAAACGACGTTGTCAAATATTCAGCTGGCGGGTTTCGCGATTTTACGAGGATCGCCGCCTCGGATCCGGAAATGTGGCGTGATGTGTTTCTTCACAATAAAGATGGCGTGCTTGAGGTAGTTGATCGTTTCATCGAAGATTTGTCAGCGCTTAAGCGCGCGATACGCTGGGGAGACGGCGATACTTTACTCGAGCATTTTTCCAAAACTCGCGATATCAGACGCCGTATTATTGATGCGGGTCAAGACACAGAAAAGCCCGACTTTGGTCGTGAAGGGTAGTTACTCTGTAGACTTTTTCCGGACCGGAACGGGCGCATTGCAAAGCTCGAGCCTTCCGGCTGGATCAAGAAACCACTCTTCTTTGCGGTACCGCCGCGCGTCGAGATAATCTTCATAAACAGTCGTATCCGTGCGCATCACTTGCAGATTAATTCTATCTTCGGGCGCAACCTCGGAAGCGAGTCTTATTGACTTAACCGGCGCATATTCTTCCGGCGTCTCATAGAATCCAAGCGGACCTGTTCCGCGCGGGAGCGATGATAAATGTTCGACGCCCAGCAGGACTTTCCCGACCAAGGTAACGTTGCGATCCAGATGGCGCGGCGCATGACCTGTTACAACATAGAGGCTGGAACCATTTCCGCTATTGGCTTCGCCGCCCCGGCCTACGCCTACCATACCATAACAATGAGCCATGCCGATTTTGTTCGTGTTTTTATCACCGGCGACAGGAAAGCCGTAGGACAGGCCGGCCTGCTTTTGATAAATGTCGCCGTCTTTTAGCTCGTTGAACGGCAAATTATCCGGCCAATCCCGCACCCATTCCGGATCGAGCGTTGCCTTTGCCGAGCCAAATGATTTTGGATTATCTTCATCAGCATCGCCCCACTGCGCGACATAATTATCGTGTGAGCGAATGACGAAAAGATCGTCAAAATAATTCTCGCGAACCAGCGTCTTGATATTAGTCACATGATTTGGCGCAAATTGCGGGGCGAGCTCTATGACGACGGTTCCGCTCTCCAGCTCCATATAGATCGTATTAGCCGGATCCAAATCGCGCCAATATTCATCAGTGGCGGCTTTCAGTGCCTCGCCTGTGGTTAGGATGGTCGATGGATCAAATTCCGCAACTTCAGTAATCGTTGGCGTATCCTGATTTTCCGTGTCCGTACTTGCTTGACAACCCGATAAGAGGACCGCGCTGCCAAAAAAAATATTGGATAGAAGTTTGTTCGTCAATTTGGTCATGATCGCAGTTTGACCCGCCTAATCTTGTTTGTAAACCACGCCGCCTTTCATGACGAAATCAACGTCTAACAATTCAGAAATATCTTCCAGAGGGTCGCCATCGACGGCGATAATATCGGCGTGCTTCCCGGACTCTAACGTTCCGATCAGATCGCCCATTCCGATATGTTTGGAGGCGACGACGGTGGCCGCGTGAATAGCTTCCATTTCGGTCATGCCTGCTGCGAGCATATATTCAAATTCGCGGGCATTTTCCCCGTGCGGGGAAACGCCAGTGTCAGTCCCAAAAGCGACAGTTACGCCATTTGACCATGCGATGCTGAGCATGTCTTGCATTTGCGGGCCAACTTCGAGCGCTTTCTTGGCGGAGTTTGGTGGTAGAAAATCGTAATTTTCGGCCCAATCGACGACCGTCATACCCGCGAGTACGGTCGGTACGAGCACGGCATCTTTGCGCTTAAAAAGCTGCGCGGTTCCGGCGTCTAAATAGGTGCCATGTTCGATCGACTGGACACCCGCGTTTAGCGCGGCTTCAATCCCGTCTTTTCCGTGTGCGTGGGCTGTAACCCTGCGGCCCATTTTATCAGCAGTTTTAACGATGGCTCTTAGCTCATCATCGAAAAATTGCTGCCCGGTTCCGGCATTAGTGTTGGAAAGAACGCCGCCGGTCGCGGTGATCTTGATCACGTCAGCACCGTTTTTGACAGCCTTGCGAACCGCACGTCTGCAATCAGCTACGCCGTCACAAATAGTTGGTGAATGGAACAATTCTAAAATGTCATTACGATATCCGTGAGCATCTCCGTGGCCGCCCGTGACAGATACAGCACTCCCGGAAGCTTTTATGTGAGGTCCCGGAATTTTACCGGCATTGATCGCGCGGCGAAGAGCGAAAATTTCAGGAGGGCCGCCTACGTCTTGAACGGCGGTGAATCCGGCTTCGAGTGTTTTGCGTGCATTGACCGCTGCGTTGTAGGCGATGTCACCCGACTCTAGCGTTGCGCCCTCGAGGCGACCATTGGGATTCCATTCCGCGCGAAGGTGCACATGGCTGTCAATCATGCCCGGCATCACAAATTGATCGGACAGGTCAATGATCGTGTCCTCTGCGCTGCCCTCTAAAAACCCGTCTTGAATATCTTCGATCATACCGTCAACGACAATTATGGTTTGGTTAGATTGAGCGGGCGATCCTGGCACGGCCAAAACGTCGCCGGCGTGGATTAGCGTATGGGCGCCGTCATGGGCCAGAGCCGGCACCGCTGATAAAGCCAGAACGCTGACGCAAAGTAATTTTTTCATTTGTCTCTCCCCGAAGGATTTATTTGCGCCAACTTCTTTGCCCGCGCCGAAAATGTCCAGAGGATTCGCATTTGGCACGAATTTCGTGCGCCGCCACAATTTGGACATGACAAATCACAAATCGGCCTCAAGCCCGTCGCGAAGCCGACAAATTCAATTGGTTCTATCGGACAATAGGAGGAATTTATGACAGTCCGCAAACCGCTCGCTCATGCCCTGATGGGCGCAACCCTATTCGCCGCTTCTTTTAATGCCGCCCACGCGCAATCCGATACGGAGCGCTACCGAATGTCGGATGCTGACAGCGGGAGCCTTATGCTGAAAACCGACACGCCGGGTGAGTATTTGATGGCGCCACTCGTTAAAACCGATCTTGATGTGGAAATTTCCGGGCCGATAATCCGAGCGACGGTTTCGCAGGTTTTCACCAATCATACGGATGTGTGGGTCGAGGGGGTCTATATATTTCCACTGCCCAATATGGCAGCTGTTGATCATTTAAAAATGGTGGTCGGCGGGCGATTGATCGAAGGTCAAATCGAGGAAAAAAAGAAAGCCAAAGCAATCTATGAAAAAGCCAAGTCCGAGGGCAAGAAAGCTAGCCTTCTGACACAGGAACGGCCCAATATTTTCACCAACAGTGTCGCCAATATCGGCCCGGGCGAGTCTGTCGCGATCCAGATCGAATATCAAGATATGGCGCTAATGGAAGACGGCGTATTTTCAATGCGTTTTCCAATGACGGTAGGCCCGCGTTTCTCGCCGCCCGCTGAAACCATACAGGTCGCGAGCCGCGACGGCAATGTCATGGCCGTTCTTGATCCGGTTCTTGACCGAGATCGCATTCGGCCTCGCGTCATGCCGCCATCGTTTGAGCCCGTCGAATATACACGGTTGCCGGTTTCTATCGAAATTGATCTTGATCCGGGCTTTCCGATTATGTCGATCGTAAGTCCTTATCACGATATTCACACAGTTGGCCTTGATGGCAATTTTCAAAAAATCTCGCTTAGTGAAGGCGAAGTTCCGGCCAACCGGGATTTTCTGCTCGAATGGACAGCGCAGCCATCTGACAAACCTTATACCGCAATTTACCACCAAACAAAAAACGGCGAAGATTTCGTGATGACTATGGTAACCCCCGCCGCGTCGCAGGGCCTTGGGGACACCAAAACTCATCCGCGCGAAACAGTCTTTATCATTGATACATCCGGGTCCATGGGAGGTACATCAATTTCGCAGGCAAGGGACGCATTAATCCTGGGACTAGACCGGCTCGGGCCCGATGATTTGTTCAACATAATTGAATTTAACAATTCTCATTCAAGCCTTTATTCTGCGCCGCGAAAGGCGACTCCAGACAATATCGCCTCTGGTAAAAGTTTTGTCAGTAAACTATCTGCGGGCGGCGGCACGATGATGGGCCCGGCATTGGAGACTGCGCTCAGCACGATGCGGCGTCCAAATAGTCATTTGGGCCAAATCATCTTCATCACAGATGGCAATATTGGCAATGAGACCCAGCTATTCGCGATTATCAAAGACCAGCTCGGCGATGCCCGCCTATTTCCGGTCGCAATCGGAAGCGCGCCGAATAATTTTTTCATGTCGCGATCTGCTAAATTTGGCCGGGGCAAGTTCGTCAACGTCGGAGACACTTCCGAGGTTTATGATCGTATGGATGAGCTATTTGACGATATTGATAGCGCTATTTTAACGAACCTATCTTTGAATGGGCTCGAAGATTCTGAACAATATCCATCACGTATTCCGGATCTTTATGATGGGCAGCCTGTCGTCACGGTTTCCAGGGTCGCGGAACTACCCGTACAGCTAACGCTCAGTGGACGGCTCGCTGATCGAAATTGGCAAATGCCTGTCACTAGGTCTGACCTAAAAGCAGGAAGCGGACTGGATGTGCTGTGGGCTCGGCGGAAGATCGCCGATCTTGAAGAGAACCGGTTCAGCCGCAGTACAGCGTCACAGATTGATCAGCAAATTCTTGATACGGCGCTTAAATATCATCTTGTTTCGCGCCTGACGTCCATGGTCGCTGTCGACGTCACGCCGAGCCGGCCTATTTCCGAAAATCTGAGCGCGCAAAATGTACCGACTATGCTGCCGAATGGGTGGGACTTTGCCCTGGTAGCCGGAACAAATATCGCTGATGCTAAACCCCAGCCTGTCATGTCTCCGCACGCCGCTCGGCAAAAGATTTTGCCCGTTCCCGGAACGGCCAGTCCGCATAATTTCCTTATGCTTTTGGGAGCGGGTTTTATGTCAATGGCGCTATTATTACGGCGCCGATTTGGCTGGGCGGCATGATATTAAGACGCCTAATTGTTGCCTTTGTCGGCCTATTGGGCATCAGTTTATTTGTCTGGGGCAATTGGATCCAAATGAAATCGATCGTGGCCGGTGTTTGGCTGGACCGCGCCTGGGAGCAAAGTCTTAATCAGAGCGCGCCGCAAGAGCTTTGGTCGACTATGGATGCGCGGACATTTGCCGAACTCTCACTTGACCGATTAAACGTCAAAGAAGTTGTCCTTGATCGCGCCACCGGGCAAGCGCTGGCCTTTGCACCGGCGTTTTTAGAAGATAGTTACCTTCCGGGGCAAGGAATGACTGCGATCGCTGCCCACAAAAATACACATTTTGCATTTCTTGAACACGCCGTTCCCGGCGATGTCATTGAGCTTCAAAACGTCGCCGGGGACATTTACACTTATAAGGTGGAACAAGGTTTTGTCCTGGACACACGGGTGCAGGATTTATCCATCTCTGGCAATAAAGACGGACTTCTTCTAATCACATGTTACCCATTTGATAGTCTCAGTTTCAACGGTCCCATGCGCTATATCGTTCGCGCTGAAACAATCAACTGAGCGCGTGATGGGCGATGTCGCGGCGGCAAAACCCTTCCGGCCAATCAATCGCTTCGTCGATAGCTTCATAGGCTCGGTCGATGGCTTCTTTTACGCTATCACCAGACGCCGTGACGTTAAGAACCCTACCGCCATTGCTAAGAACTTTTCCATCGTCACTCTTCGTGCCAGCATGAAAAATCTTTACACCTTCCATTTCATTGGCGGTCTCAATACCTTGGATTTCTGATCCTTTTTCATATTCTCCGGGATAGCCTTGCGCCGCCAAAACAACATTGACGACGGTTTCTTCAAACCAAGCCGGAGCTTCAAGTTTGGAAAGCTTCCCGGCTTCTGCAGCGATAAATATATCCATCACATCTGTTGAAAGACGCCGCATCAAAACCTGACATTCCGGATCGCCAAAACGGGCATTATATTCAATCAATTTCGGGCCGTCATCGGTCATCATCAGCCCTGCAAACAAGACGCCCACAAAGGGGTTGCCGTCTTTTTTCATCCCGTAAACAGTAGGTTGGATAATCTTTTCCATGACCAATTCCATCTCTGCTTGGCCAAACACCGGAGCCGGTGAATAGGCGCCCATGCCGCCTGTATTCGGACCCTTATCGCCGTCATAGGCCCGCTTGTGATCCTGCGCAGCAATGAGCGGGATTGCTGTCTTGCCGTCGGAAATGGCAAAGAAGCTTGCTTCCTGTCCGGTCATAAATTCTTCGACGACGACCTTCTTGCTCGCTTCGCCAAATTTTCCAGAGAAAAACTCAGTGAGCTCATCTTCAGCTTCAAATTTAGACTGCGCGATCACAACACCCTTGCCGGCGGCAAGGCCATCGGCCTTGATGACAAAAGGCGGGGTGTTTTCATGGACATAAGCTATCGCTTCATCCGCTTCTGTAAAAACCGCATAGCCAGCTGTCGGAATGTCATAGCGATCGCACAACTCTTTGGTGAATGCCTTGGAAGATTCAAGCTGGGCGGCGGCTTGTGTCGGGCCAAAGACTTTGACGCCTAAATCCTGCAATAGATCGACGAGTCCAAGCGCCAGCGGCGCTTCCGGGCCAACAATGACAAAATCAATTTCTAGGCTTTGTACAACGCCGATCAAGCCGATCACATCATCTGACGCGATATTGACGATGGCGGCGAGCTCTGCAATTCCCGCATTGCCGGGCGCGCAAAATAGCTCGGAGACTTGATCGCTCTTAGCCAATTTCCACGCCAAAGCGTGTTCGCGTCCGCCGCTGCCAATTAGAAGAACTTTCATCGCTAAACCTCTTTTTTCGCGGCTTACTTAGTCTATAAGTGCCAGTGATTCCAAGGGACAATAAACAATTTCGTGACCGAACCTGCTGAAACAGAATATTCCAGCAATGCATATGAGTTCTCAGTCTCTGAGCTCGCGCAAAGCTTGAAGCGGACCATCGAAGAAACATTCGGCCATGTGCGTGTGCGCGGTGAGCTTGGACGTGTAACGATTGCCAAATCCGGACATTGCTATCTTGACATTAAAGACGACAAGGCCGTGATAAATTCCATTATTTGGAAAGGCACAATGAACCGCCTATCCATGCGCCCGGAAGAGGGGATGGAAGTAATCGTGGAGGGCCGACTATCGACCTATCCCGGGCGCTCTAATTATCAGCTCATTGTCGAAAAAATGGAGCTCGCCGGCGCAGGCGCGCTTATGGCTCTGTTTGAGAAGCGCAAAAAAATGTTCGCCGCAGAAGGCCTGTTTGACGCGGCCCGAAAGCGGGAGCTTCCATTTATGCCGTCGGTCATTGGCGTTGTAACTTCTCCAACAGGTGCCGTCATACGAGACATAATTCACCGGATTGAAGACCGGTTTCCATCCCATGTCATTCTTTGGCCCGTTCTGGTGCAGGGCGACAAGGCTGCTGAGCAAATCGCCGCCGCTATCACAGGCTTTAATCACGCCGGCGGATTTCCGAGACCGGATATATTGATTGTCGGGCGGGGCGGCGGTTCTCTTGAAGATTTATGGTGTTTTAACGAAGAGATTGTTGTGCGCGCCGCCGCCACTTCCGACATTCCAATCATATCTGCGGTTGGCCATGAAACCGATTGGACTTTAATGGACTATGTTGTCGATTATCGCGCGCCAACACCCACTGGCGCAGCGGAAGTTGCCGTGCCCGTGCGCAGTGAATGGCTAACAACATTAGAAGATTATAGTCTTCGCCTCACGCGCGGCCTGACACGGTCCGTCAATGAAAAGAAAACCAAGCTGATAGCCTCGCGTTTGCCACGTTTAGAGAGCCTTTTATCGGTGCCGCGCCAAAGATTGGATGTCGCGACCGCCAAGCTCGGAACTCCAAACCGTTTGCTTGAGCGTTTACAGCAACGACTAGCCGCCGCGCGAATACGCCCTGCCGATATTCAAAGGCAAATATCGCTCAACAAAGATCGCGTCGATAACCTAACACAGCGCGCCAGCCATGCTTTTAAGACAAGTCTCGCCCGTTCTTCCGACCGGCTCAGCCGCGCGTCGGGGCTGCTTGAAGCCTATTCTTATCAGGGTGTTTTGCAGCGCGGATATGCGCTCGTGACAGATGATACTGGAAAAGTAATTCGGTCCAAGGATATGCCAGCATCCGGAGATGCCGTCACGCTCACCTTTGCGGATGGCGATCGCGGGGCTGTGATCGATAGTTTCGCCGCGACAAAGCCGATATCCAAGAAAAAGCCTAAAATTTTTGAAAAAAAATCAAATCAAGGCGATTTATTCTAGCTGCGATACCGCAATGTTTGCGGCTTGACCGGGTTGACGAACTCGCGGCCTTCAGCACGCGATTTTGCCCATTCCTTTTTTATCACAAAATACCAGCGTGCTTGGGCGTCGGCGTCGCCGACATACATTTGTTTGGGATTATATTTCAGGCCCATTTTTTGCAGCGCCATTATGTCTCGATCCTGACGTAAAAACTTTCGCGCTCCGCTCCGAGCCAGCGGTAAGATCATCTTAAATTTCAGCATATCAGTAAAAAACAATTGGCGGATTGTTGTTCGTTCATCGTCAACTGGCGACACGATGGTAAGTGACAATATCGTGCGTTTTCCAACCTTTATTTCTTCAGTACGTGCACCTGGAAGATAAAATGTGATTTCTGTAGTGGGTTTGCCGCCAAGTAGTTTATAGGCGAAACTATTGGACGACGGGCTATGAGCTGCCATCGCAAACCCCAAAGGTCGGGGCTCAAATTTTTTAGCCTTGTCATGCATGCTCCCTTGTGTGCGCCACCATTTATTTTGATGCACAAATGGTCCATGCGCCGGGTCCATCAGGCCGATGACAGCCTGATCCATCGGGCAATCCAGCATAAAGATATCGTCTATGATGGGCTTGTTTTTGGCAAATGGAATAGAAGGGGGATCGACTTTCGGATCTTCACCTTTTTTATCTTTTGAAAGAAACACCCAAATAAGCGCCCCAACTTCCCGAATTGGATATGTTCGAACTCTGATTTTTTGAGTGTCAGTTTTGTCTTCAGAACAAAGGGCCGGAATGGCTTTGCAGGTCCCGTCAGACGTCCCAAACCGCCAGCCATGATAAGGGCACTCTACTGTACCATCGACTATCCGGCCTTTGGATAACGGCGCCGACCAATGGGGACAAATATCCCGCATTGCAAAAACCTCACCAGACTTTGAACGGCCGAGATTGATCGGTTCACCGGCGATTTCAATGCGGTGCATTTCGCCGGGCTTCACATCTTTCGATATGCCCGCAAAATACCAAATATCCATGACAAAATCGCTCATGTCTCTCCCTACCATGGTTGGGCCATATCCAAAACCTCGGCGGCTGTATAGCCTTCCGCTCGCAGGGAGCGGATCGACGTGTCGTGATTGCGCTTGGAAAGTTTCTCGCCGTCAGGGTTAAGACGCAGTTTGTGATGGATATATTCTGGCACAGACCATCCCATTAATCGTTGCAACAGATTCTGGAACGCGGTGAGGGGCTCTATGTCTTTGCCGCGCACCACATGGGTTACAGCTTGGAGCGCATCATCATGACAACAAGCAACGTGATATGATGTGCCGATATCCTTGCGCGCGAGCACTTCATCTGAAAAGGGAAGATCGGATTCACCTAAATGTGCCTGCGCCCGATCTATTGATAGACGCCAGGCGAATTTTTCATTGGCTTTAAGCCGCGCGGCTTCATCAGGGTCGGGCCCGCCTCGATAAACGCCATCCGGCAGTTCCTTACGGGTTTTGAAACATCGATAAAGCAGGTCCATTGCATTCAGCCTATCGATCACGCACGCATAATCGGCTCGGTGCTGGCTTTGAACCCGAACTGGAATTGGCCAATCAAATCCGAGCCAGTCGAGGTCTTCATATATTGCGCTTGTATATTCGGGTTTGCAGCGGGTGTGATCGATGTCTTCAATGCGAAGAAGACAGATGCCGCCATGTTCATTGGCATATCCGAATGCTTGCTGCGCCGCATAGGCATGGCCTAAATGGAGATAGCCTGTTGGCGACGGGGCAAAGCGGGTGATGACCCTACCCATAAAAACCTTTGTACCATTTTACAAATTTCTCAATGCCGTCTTCAATTTTTGTATCCGGTGAGAACCCGGTTACGCTGGATAGCTTGTCTGTATTGGCGTGAGTTAGGTGAACATCTCCGGGCTGCATCGGCATCATGTTTTTGATTGCCTTCTTGCCGATTTTATCTTCAAGGATCTCGATAAAATCCATCAGGTTCACCACCTTACGATTGCCGATATTGTAAATTTCAAATGGCGCGACCGGGCTACTGCCGAGGATCGGAGCTCGTGTGCTAAGCGATGCATAGGGAGACGGGATTACGCCGCAAAGCTTAATAATGCCATCAACGATGTCGTCGATATAGGTGAAGTCGCGAAACATCTCGCCGGCATTGTAGATGTCAATCGGCGTGCCATCTGTTATGGCTTTCGTAAACTTGAAATAGGCCATATCGGGGCGGCCCCAAGGACCGTAAACGGTGAAAAATCGCAGGCCCGATGTCGGGATGCCGTAGAGATAGCTATAACTATGGGCCATTAGCTCATTGGCGCGTTTCGTAGCGGCATAGAAGCTTACCGGGTGATCGGCGCTGTCGGTTTCTTTAAAAGGCGGTTGGGCGTTGGCACCGTAAGCTGAACTGGTCGAGGCATAGAGCAGATGTTCGACTTTTCCGTGGCGGCAACATTCAAGCACATTGAGAAATCCCTCCAAATTGGAATGCAGATAATCATGCGGCTGGTCGATAGAATAGCGGACCCCCGCCTGGGCTGCCAAATTGATGACGATGTCGGGCTTATGCGTCGCAAAGACCTGTTTGAGCGCCCGCATATCGGCAATGTCGATCCGGGCTTCTGTGAATTTTTTTAAACCGGACAGGCGTTTCAATCGTGCTTCCTTGAGAGTCACATCATAATAGGGCGTTAGATTGTCGACGCCAATAACGGCCTCGCCGCGTTCGAGCAAAGCAAGCGCCACAAAATTGCCTATAAATCCGGCTGTGCCTGTGACAAGGTAGGTCATAAAAGCGGTTTAACAGGATTGCGGCGTGGGGCTAGAGGTTTTTCATCTTGAACCGCCGCCGGAATCTGCCAAAAAGCACTTACATTCAGGAGCTATTATGTCCGCCGATCGATTTGAAAAACTGAAAGCCATTGCCGCAGAAGCGGTGAGTATCTCCGAGCTATTTAAATTAGAATCCAACCGGATGGATAATTTTGTCCTGCGCGAAGGGCCGCTGCGGGCCGATTTTTCCAAACAGGCCATGTCCGAACATGCCAAAGATCAACTGCTCTATCTCGCGGCGGACTGCCAAGTTGAACATTGGCGGCAGCGCTTTTTTGACGGCGAAAAAATCAATACGACCGAAGATCGGGCCGTACTGCATATGGCGCTGCGCGGGGTCGGCGGCGACGAAGCGGTGCGAAAGCAAGTCAAAGAGATGCGACAAAAACTGCGCGCCTTCGCGGAGAAAATTCGTGATGACGGCAAATTCAAAGCCATTGTCCATGTCGGGATCGGCGGATCGGATTTGGGACCGCGCCTGATTGCAGACGGGCTTGCGGCGAGCACAAAAAGTCCGTTTGAGCTTCGGTTTGCCGAAAATGTCGACGGCGCATCAATCAATGACGCACTCGCCGGGCTTAATCCCAAATCGACCCTCGTCATCGTCGTCTCGAAATCTTTCACAACTCAAGAAACGCGGATGAACGCCGAAGCGGCGCGGGACTGGCTCGAAAAGGCACTTGGCAAAAAAGCCGGCGCGAATTTCATAGCCGTTACGGCCAATAGGCGCGGCGCGGAAAGTTTTGGCGTTGCCGGTGACCAGATTTTCGATTTTTGGGACTGGGTCGGCGGACGTTATTCGGTTTGGTCGGCGGTTGGGCTTTCTCTGCAAATTGCCTTTGGCCCCGATGCATTTGATCAGTTCTTAAGCGGCGCAGCGGCGATGGACCAGCATTTCCGAGATGCTTCTTTGGGGGAAAACCTGCCGGTGATGATGGCGCTGACTGGGATTTGGAACCGCAATGTTCTGGGCTATACATCTGTTGCAGTCATTCCCTATGCGCGGCGATTAAGAAAACTATCTGCGTTTTTGCAGCAGCTCGAAATGGAAAGTAATGGGAAATCGAAAACCCGAGACGGCCAAGACACAGGCCTGACCTGCCCAATCATTTGGGGCGATGAGGGCACAAACGGACAGCACGCTTTTTTTCAATGGCTCCATCAAGGCACGCCCGGTGCGCCGGTCGATTTTGTTGCCGTTCTCAAAGATCACGAAGAGCGTCCGGCCCATCACAATGCACTACTCGCTAATTGCTTCGCCCAATCCGAAGCGCTGATGATCGGTAAGCCCGAATATGTGGTTCGCGACGAGATGATCGCCGCTGGATATAGCCAATCCGATATGGACAAACTCGCCCCGCAAAAAACATTCCCCGGCAACCGACCCTCGACGATAATCACGCTGGACGAATTATCACCCTTCGCGCTCGGCCATTTGATCGCGCTTTATGAGCACAAAGTCTTTGTCCAGGGCGTGATTTGGGGCGTGAACAGTTTCGACCAATGGGGCGTGGAACTTGGAAAGGTTTTGGCTAAATCCATTTTGGCAGAAATGGATGGAGCCAAAGGTGAGCACGACAAGTCGACCGCAGCGCTAATCGAATTATTATCTGCAAAATCAGCTTAAATAGACTCCTCAAGTTCTGATTACCCTGCTAAAGCATACGAAACAAATTGCATATGGGGAATATCAATGAGCTATCCTGTTTCGGATTGGATTGAGTATTATGCGGCGGGCGCGCCGGACAAAATCGCCATGCGCGAAATTCCGAGCGGGCGTAATTTTACATATGCGCAGATGCATGAACGCGTGGCGCGCTGCGCGGGCATGCTTCGGGCAAAAGGAATTGAGCGGGGCGACCGCGTCGCTTATTTGACGCTTAATTCCACTGATACGATGGAGCTGATTTTTGCTTGTTGGCGTATTGGCGCAATCGCGGTAGCGCTAAATTTCAGGCTAACTCCGCCAGAGTTGAAGTTCATTCTCGAAAACTCTGAAACGTCTCTCTGCCTTGTGGATAGTCCGTTTACCGCCATTAAAGATGCGCTTGCTGGCAATTGCTGCGTCAAACATTGGGTCCTGACAGGCGGGATGGGCGGCGAGAGCGAATATGAAACTGGCCTCGCGGCAGCCGACACTGTCTATGAGATGGTCGAACAAAAGCTCGAAGATCAGTGCCTTTTGATGTATTCTTCCGGTACGACCGGCACGCCCAAAGGCGTTATTATCACCCACGGCATGATGTATTTTTCCATAGCGTCGGGCGTAAGCGCCACGGGTACGACATCCGACAATGTTTCCTTATCTAACATGCCGCTCTTTCATATTGGCGGGCTTAATGTAACCGCTATTCCGGCGATTTGGTATGGCTCGACGACGGTAATAATGCGGATGTTTGACCCGAAAATGACGCTTGATGCGATCGATGACTCGGACCTTGGCGTTACCACACTGTTTATGGTGCCGGCGGCCTATAATGCGCTCAAAGCTATGCCCAATGTTGAAGAGATTGATTTCTCGCGGCTCAAAATAGCCTTGTGCGGCGCAGAAGCTGTCCCAGTCGCACTCTGTGAATGGTGGATGGGTAAAAATGTTATCATACAGGAAGGTTACGGCATGACTGAGACTGCAGCGGTTGGCAGCCTTCTTACCAAAGAACATATTCCGCACCGCGTCGGCTCGGCCGGGAAAAGCGGTATGCATTCCCGGATCCGAATTGTGGATGAGGGCGGAAAGGATTGCGCCCCAAATGTCCCCGGTGAGATATGGTTTAAAGGCGCGGCGATTACGCCCGGCTATTGGCGCCGCCCGGACGCGAACGCCGAGAGCTTCGTTGACGGCTGGTTTCGATCCGGGGATATCGGCCGTATGGACGAAGAGGGTTTCCTTTACATCGAAGATCGGGTCAAAGACATGTACATTTCCGGCGGCGAAAATGTCTACCCGGCCGAGGTTGAAAACGTGCTCTACCAAATGCCGCAAATCGTGGAAGTGGCCGTTATTGGCGTACCTTGCGAGAAATTTGGAGAAACCGGCTGTGTTTACGCCGCCGTGAAAGCTGATGCCGTATTAGAATTATCCGAGGTTCAGTCGCATGTGACAGCTCAGCTCGCGAAGTTCAAACACCCGAGTCATTTGCGGATTGTCAAAGCGCTTCCCCGTACGGCTTCTGGAAAGGTCCAAAAATTTATTCTGAGGGATCAATTTTCTCAGGGATAATGCGGTAAATTTTGACTGCGCCCGCTTTAAGGCTGAGATCTTGGGACAGATAAGGTGGAATGTCACCTTTTAGTAATTTAGCTAATAGACCCTCCGGATTGCCATCTGAAAACTTATCATTGGCTTCAGCGTCGCAAGTCATAATGTATCTGATATTCTGAGTTGCTAGCCTATTACTGGCCTGTGGTTCGTTGGCGCTAAAAATTTCAATCGCTGAGAGAAGGCCCTTCGCATTTCTGTGATAATTACCCGATAGCACAGAATGATCTGTTTTTAGGAGGATGTGCGGAGCCGCGTTATAGCCAGCCAAAATCTTGCCTTTTGGCATAGATTTGACGGCTTGGAGCACTTCGTCGGAGTAGCAAATTTTGCCGACAGATTTGAGATCGTTCTTGTCTTGAGCCGGAGCGAACATGATGCCCGGTATTGTCCAAAATATAGGGATCGAGAGGGCCAGCGCGCCAATATATGCAATATTCGTCTTTCCGGATTTTTCCCGGTTATTATACAGCAGATAAATCCATATGCCCAAAATTGAAAAGGCAAAAAATTGCGCAAATATCGCAAATCGAACCTGATAAAGCGCCATCAGAATAGCGACTAGAATGAGCGCGGCTGGCAATGCAAATTTATATGCATTTCGCTTTAAGATCTGAAATATGCAGACAGTAAGCGCAACGAGAGAACCGCCCAGAAAAAACGGGGCCTCCAAATAATAGCTTTTCGGTTCCTGCAATAAAGGCTTGGCCTCGGTGATATTGGCCAGCCAATATGTGCGGACTTTCTCTGGCAAGACATCCAGTGGATTTTGCAGACATTCCGGCGCTTGTAATTTCAGAAGCAGCAGGGTCCCAAGGCCCAGCAATATGAGGAGGCCAAAACGAAATTTTATTGAACTGGCCGAAAACCGATTGGCCAACAAAGCCAGCCCGAGTCCCCCTAAACCTGCGGCGCTTACCGTAATTAAAGACAATGCGTCACAATAAATCAGGCTATATTCTCTCGGCGAAATTGCGGCGAAGAATGTAAAGGCGATAGTCAGCGCAAATCCGATACCAAAAGCTTGAACAGCGGCGCGGCATTTGCGGCTCTTAAATAACCAAAGCAACGCGATGAACCCGCATATGATACCCACAAACAGGTAGACCTCATTACCGATTGCTGCTGACAATCCGACAAAAATTCCGCTTAGCAAAAAAGCGCGCGAATCATATTCGGGATCTAAGGCAAAACCCATCGACAAACACAAAAGCCCGATTTGCACATTATGGTGATCTATTGCGCCGACGCTGAAACGATAGTGAAATGTGATAAAAAGCGCGCTGATAATTGCTGCAATGAATCCCGCTTTGCGCCCGGCCAGATTTCGCGCGGCTATATAAATACCCAGCATCACTACAATAGCGCTAAGGGGAGGCCAGACGGATATTGCTATCGCTTCAGCTAGTTCGTAGCTTAAGAATAAATCAAAAAATGCTATTAGAAAGATAAATGGTATATCAACCAGACGTGACCAGTGAATGTCGGTGCCGCCAGCTATCCCAAGTCGATATTGCTGGGTGTCAAACCAGTTCTGACCGTGGAGATAATAGTCGCGAATTTGGATTAATCTGAGTTGATCATCACTATCACCACCAATCACGCCAAACTCACCAGCGGAAATGCTTTGCATGATAATTCCGAAAAATATGATGATAGCTAACCCAGGTAGGAATAGCTTTTGGCGATCACTAATCATGGAAAATCCGCTAATGTTGGCAACTGAAACTTAACGATATTGTGTAATATTTCGTAAAAATTTTATGATGGGGATTTTCCGTGGATTTTTCGAACTTATCAATTGCTGTCCTGTTGCCATGCTATAATGAAGCCAATTCAATTGCGGGAGTCGTCCTCGAATTTCGCAAGGCGCTCCCAAGCGCTCAGATCTATGTTTATGACAATAATTCTACTGACGAAACGGCTCAGCAAGCCATTCTCGCCGGCGCGATCGTTGTCCCAAGTCCGCGTCAGGGTAAAGGTAATGTGGTCCGACAAATGTTCTCCGACATTGAGGCCGATATCTATCTCATGGCCGATGGCGACGGGACTTATGACGCCGCAAAAGCGCCGGTATTGATCGAAAAATTGCTGACAGATCGCCTTGATATGGTGGTGGGTACCCGAAAAGACGTCAAACAAGATGCGGGACGCAAAGGCCACGCCTTTGGCAATGCTATATTTAACCGCATATATCGTTTTGCATTTGGAAATGATTTTTCGGATATTTTTTCAGGCTTCCGGGCATTTAATCGCCGGTTTGCCAAAAGCTTTCCGGCAGAGAGTCCCGGATTTGAAATCGAAACAGAAATGTCAGTCCACGCCTCTGTTCTGCGCTTGCCAGTTGCCGAAATCGAATGTGACTATGGTCGCCGCGGTGAGGGTTCAGAAAGCAAATTGTCAACGTTTAGAGACGGGTTCAAAATTCTGCGGATGATTGGCACCCTATTAAAAGAAACCCGACCATTTATTTTCTTTGGCGCGATTAGCGCTGTGATTTTCGCAACCAGCTTAATTTTTATTGTACCGGTTTTAATCGAATATTTCCAAACGGGCTTGGTTGAACGCGCGCCGTCATGGGTTTTAGGGATGACATTGGTGCTTGCCGGAATGATGACATTTACCGCAGGTATGATCCTAGACTCGCTTGCCCGATCCAGAGCTGAGCAAAAACGGATTTTCTACCTCTCTATCGCGCCGTCCCGCGGCGAGGGATATACGCACGGCCTCCGCAATGTTTTGGAGCGACGCGATGATGAGATAGAGACGCAGGGAATCAAATCTCGGAAATCCAAAGGCAAGTAATATGCGCCGCGAAACCACCAATAAAATCCGGTTTGTGCTGGAAGATATTGTCCCGCCTTTTTTGCGGGATTCATTTTTATTCCGGGGCCTGGCGAGTTTGGTTTGGGGCCGACACATTACAGATTTGGCAAAATTTCGCGAACGGGCGGCTTTTCTGACTGATGAGGAATATGAAGACCTCTATAAAAATCACCCGCGCGTTCACGAAGGCACGGATAATTCAGAGATTTGTATCGAACGAATTGCGAAAGACGCGATAGGTCCTTCAATTTGTGATGTCGGTTGCGGAACTGGATTTCTTTTGCAGGAAATCAATAATCGGCGACCCGATTTGACCCAATTAACCGGTGTGGATTTCGCGATAGATGATGCTGAAGCCCTGCCAAATATTGAATATGTGGCCGCTAAAATAGAGGACTTACCTTTTGCGGATAACGCCTTTGATACGGTGATATGTACCCATGTTATTGAGCATGTATTAGATTATCGGGCGGCGATTGCCGAGCTCCGTAGAATTACCAAGCACCGATTAATAATCGTTGTTCCGCGCGAGCGCGAGTATAAATATACCTTCAATCCGCATTTCAATTTCTTCCCTTATAGACATTCATTCTTACGGGCGATGCAGCCCGTGCCGCATAATCATGATTGCGATGATTTAAAACGCGATATCTATTATTGCGAAACAATGCCGGAATATGTGGAAATGTTGGCAGCAGCACAATGAATGCTGTGACCTTGCCGGTTGTCGGGCTTTTACTGCTCACACCATTTTGTATCGCAGTCGGGCAGCTTTTATTTAAAATGTCGAGTGAGAAATTGGTCACGACCGGGGCTAATTTTTACACGGTCTTGTTTAATCCGGTTTTCATTTTAGCGCTTGCTATTTATGGGTCCGCGACCTTGCTCTGGATTTATGTGCTCAAATCCGTCCCTCTTGTCTATGCCTATTCGTTTATGGCTCTGTCATTTGTATTTGTGCCGATTTTGGCTTTCTTTTTTTTACAGGAACAGTTCACCCTACGCTATTTCGCGGGTGCCTTATTAATCATCTCAGGGCTGGCCATTATCCAAAATTAGCAACGCGCTCGCTTATTCAGCGGGTGTTTCGTTCGCTGTTTCTTCTATCATGGTCTCGTCAGCCGCGGCTTCGCCGCAAATATCAATAACTTCTTTGCCTTCCGAATCAATATAGATAAAATAAGCTTCTTTTACGACACGGACTTGCTGCTCACGTCTTTCGATCGGATCATAGGGCGGATTATCGATCAACACGATCGTCGTGAATGTTTCGGTTTCCGCTGGAACTTCGACTTTCTCAAGCGCTGAGATCGGTGTGCATGTCTGAACTGGCTGCGTTTCGACCTCGACTGAGGGCGCTTCGGGTTCAGGTGTTGTTCGGCAAGCCGCCAATGTTCCAGCGAGTCCGAGAATCAAAAATTTCTTATAAGTCATTTCTTTGTCCTTTGTGCCTTATGGCATCCGATTGCGCCACTATTGTGTCGAATAGAACCATAATTGCGGCATGATTATGGGCAATGCTACGTTTATAGTTAAGACTTTATTGCAGAAATTTGTCTTAAATAGTGTTAATTAGCGTCCTAAAGCTTAACATGCCAAGATATCCAAAAACAGGTACATAAACATATGATTTCTGCCCTCAATATATGGCTGGCTACCAATTTAGATTTTTCGCCACTCGCGCTTTTCAGCAGAGCCGATCTCGTCGTTCAACTGGTTCTGATTCTTTTGATAATCGCGTCGATTTGGTCTTGGGCAATCGCAATTGATAAGTTGATTACATTTCGATTGCTGAAAAATCGAGCCGATAAGTTTGAAGAGACCTTTTGGTCAGGCCGCACTCTTGAAGAGCTGTCTTCCGGGCTCGCAAATGATGTTCGTGATCCAATGGCGCGTATTTTTTCAGCGGCCATGAAAGAATGGGAAGATAGCAAAGGCTTTGCTAGCCGCAGTGACGGCGCAGCAGCTACCGCTATGCGCCGTATCGATGGCGTCATGAACTTGGTTCTGAATCGCGAACTTGCCAAATCAGACCGCGGCATGACAATTCTAGGGACGATCGGATCGACGTCGCTGTTTGCGGGTCTGTTAGGGACAGTTTGGGGTATTATCACCTCATTTCGTGCCATTAGCGAAAGCGGCAATGCCAATTTCGAAGTTGTCGCGCCGGGCGTTGCTGAGGCGCTCTTTTTGACGGCGGTTGGGCTAATATGCGCTATTCCCGCGGTGATATTTTACAATATTTTCGCCAATGCCCAGGACAAATATGCTGGCAGATTAGAAGGCTATGCGGATGAGTTATCGGCAATTTTGTCCCGCAAGCTGAGCAAGGGCGCCTAAATGGGCATGAATGTCGATAGATCGAGCAGCAGCTCGGGTCGGCGAACGCGCCGGCGTAAGATCGAGCGAGATATAAACGTCACGCCACTAGTTGACGTTATGCTGGTCTTGCTGCTTGTGTTTATGATGACAGCTGCGACCCTATTGCCGGTTGTTGATCTGGAGCTTCCCAAGACTGACAGCCAAGCAACATCCATCGAACAAGATCCCGTAATCGTCAGTATCCGTCAGGACGGATCGCTTTACCTGCAGGACGAGCAGATTTTCGCCGATACGCTTGTCGACCGGCTCAGCGCACTTGCAACAAAAGGATTTGAGGAGAAGATTTATCTTCAAGGTGACGCCACCGCTGACTATGAATTGGTTGTCGATGTATTGTCCAATATCCGCGACGCCGGATATTCCAATATTAATCTGGTAACGGACATGAAAAGTGATGAGTAATGAAATTCGGGTGGCCCATATCGCTCATTTTTCATAGCCTGATCCTCATATCGGTTTGGATCAGCTTGTCCAAGAAGACCGACGTAGAAATGTCGCAAGCTATTTATGTCGAACTCGCGTCGATCGATGAATTGACCAACATCAGAGCCAGTATCAAGAAACCGGATCCGATACCGATAGAGCCAGAACAGCCGATGACGGTTGAAAATCCGATGGAGAATGCGCCGGAAGAGGGCGACCCCGAAACACCGGAGCGTACATCTCCTGAGACCAGTCCAAACCTAACTCCAGAAAATATGGATCAGCCGGATTCCACTAGTAAAACCGAAGAAAAGCCGTTTGATTTGGATAGTTTTTCTGCTGTCGTCGATAATACCCGGAAAACCCAACCCAAAGCCGGACAGCAGCGAACCCTTGCGTCGGAACAAAATTTCATTTTCTATTCTTCAGTTTCGCAAGCCGCTGTCGGCGCCGGAACATCTCTTTCGCTCAACGAAATTGATGCGTTAAAATCCAAAATGTATGAATGTTGGCGTGAACCCGTAGATGCAAAAAACCCCGAAGAACTGGCGGTCCAGGTTCGGGTGAAAATGCGTAGCGATGGACATGTCCAAAGCGTCAGCCTTAACGAACCGCGCAAAGTGGCTCGCAGCCAAAACCCCCATATGGAAGTTGCAGCTCGCCGCGCCGTTAATGCGGTAAAGGATTGCGGCCCCTATGATTTTCTGCCTATTGAGAAATATTCGAGTTGGCAGGACATGGTGTTAAGTTTCATTCCAACTGTTTGATCAGGAATAATTATGAATTTAATCAGGCTCATATTTTTGACATTTGTTTTGGCGATGGGGACGTTTAATTTTGCCCATGCGCAGCTGCGCATTGATATTACCGAAGGTAATTTAGACCCGGTTCCGATTGCAGTTGTTGATTTTAGTTCCGATCGACAAGACGGGCAGGCACTTGGCGTCGAAATTTCGGAAATCATCCGGGCTGACCTGGAACGTTCAGGATTATTTGTGTCAATTTCGCCGGATAAGTTTCAAACTACCCAAACAGATTTAAATTATAAGCCGACCTTTGCGGATTGGCGGGTAATAAAAGCCGAAGCTCTACTTCTCGGTAGAGTTGTCATTGAAAGCCCAACGCGTATTCGAGTTGAAGCCCGGCTGTGGGATATCTCGTCCGGAGAGGAGCTTGCTGGTATTGTATTTGGTACGACGCCCAATCAAGAGCGCCGTGTTGCCCATAAAATTTCCGATGCAATTTATGAAAAGCTGACGGGCGAAACCGGTTATTTCGATAGCCGCATCGTCTTTGTATCCGAAAGCGGATCTAAAATCGAACGTGAAAAGAGACTGGCGATAATGGATCAGGACGGCGCCAATATGATGTATCTTGATACGGGGCGCGGCATGGTATTGACCCCGAGATTTTCGCCAAGTTCCCAGCGGATCACTTATCTGTCTTATGAAAGCGGTAAGGGTCATATTTATGTTTATGATATTGAAACAGGGCGCCGGGAACTGCTTGGAAACTTTCCCGACATGACATTTGCGCCGCGTTTTTCTCCTGACGGGCAATCCATGATCTTGAGCCTGATGAGAAAGGGCAATAGCGATCTTTATGCGATGGATTTATCCTCGCGATCTACCAAAAGGCTTACGACATCCCCGGCAATTGACGTGTCCGGGAGCTATTCGCCGGACGGGGAGAAGATTGTCTTTAACTCGGATCGCGGCGGTACGCCTCAGCTCTATGTGATGAATGCAGATGGTAGCAGCGCCAAACGCATAAGTTTTGGAAAAGGGCGGTATAATTCGCCGGTTTGGTCGCCGCGCGGCGATAAAATTGCTTTTGTTAAAAGTCGCGACGGAAAATTCTCCATCGGTGTGATGAATATTGATGGTAGCGGCGAACGAATTTTAGCGGAAAGCTATATGTACGATGTACCGACCTGGTCGCCCAATGGCCGAGTCATCATGTTTTATCAGGAAACACGAGGTGAATACGGCACGTCGTCGCTCTGGTCGGTCGATTTGACTGGCCGAAATTTACGGAAAGTTTCGACGCCGCTCGGGGCTTCTGACCCGGCTTGGTCGCCACTTTTGCCATAACATTCGAAGCCGCCCTATTTATGTCCCAATTTATGGAGACAAGAGCTGCAACTTACATGAATAAAAAATAATGACCTTTGCCTTGATTCATTAGGCTGAGTTTGTTGTACTAAGGCCTGCTAAGGGGAACCATAAAATTAAAAGTCGGAGAGACACAATGAAGACTAAGACCATTATTCTTGCGGGCGCGGCATTGTTTTTTGCGGCATGTAGTTCAACACCGGAACCAGAACCTGTTCAGGCCCCGGTGCAGACAGCGCCAATTCCGGCACCAGTTCAAACGGCGCCTACACCTGCGCCGGTTCAAAATACGAGCCCGGTGACAGGTCCGATTATTCAAGGCCCGCTTCCAGGATCATTGGATGATTTTCATTTTGTTTCCGGCGGTCAAGGCCGAGTGTTTTTTGCGCTCGATAAGCATGATTTGTCATCAGGGGCCCGCGAATCTCTTAAGCGGCAAGCCCAGTGGCTTCAGACTTACCAAGGTGTCACCGCCGTTATTGAGGGCAATGCCGATGAGCGCGGAACCCGTGAATATAACTTAGCCCTCGCAGCACGGCGCGCTGAAAGCGTTAAGTCGTTTCTCGTCAGCCTGGGCGTATCGCCTAGCCGCCTGACGACCGTTTCATACGGGAAAGAGCGCCCGATTGACCCACGCTCGAACGAAGAAGGTTGGGCTCGGAACCGCAATGCCCACACTAATCTTATGTCGGGCAGCATTGGCTAACTGAATTATCTCTGCATCTGTTAGGTGACCGGTAAGACATTGGGCGCTAATAAGGCCACTATGCGTAAACTTATTCTATCAACGACCCTTGCCTTGCTAATCTCGGCGCCTACTTTTGCTCAGAGCAAAAAAGAGCTGGCTGCCCAGGATTTGGTATTGGCTGAGCGGATCGCCCGGCTCGAAGCCCGAATGCTAACCGGCGATCCAGCGGCGGAACAGCTCATGCAACGGATGGACGCCCTAGAAACCGAGCAAAGGAGCCTAACGGGTGAAATTGAACAGCTCCGGTTTGAGCGCGACAACCTCAAAGCGGAAATTTCAGCACTCAGTCAAGACCTTGAAATGATAGAGGCCCTGAGCGATCGCATGAGCACCCATCTGGACGCGGTTGATATGGTTGCCAGTCAGCGTCCGGTTACATCAACGCCAAGTATGCCATCTTCGGGTACGATCATCTCAAATGGACCGGAAATAAGCGGATCAAGTCAGCCGTCTATGGTTCCATCAGCACCCTCATCGCGCGAAGTGAATTTGCCTATGGGCTCTGTTCCACCGCCTTCCAGTCTTGATGATTTGCCTGAAACCGGAAAACAAAAGCTCTATGAAGGCAATTTTTCAGGCGCTCAATCAGATTTTTTAGTCTATCTGGCAGCTGTTCCAGACGCGCCGAATGCTGGGGAAGTCAGTTTTTGGCTCGGAGAAACCTATTATGTGAAAAGCGGGTTCGCGGACGCGGCCGACGCTTATATCGAATCTATACGTAAAGACCCTCAGGGCGATAAAGCCCCCGAAGCCTTGATCCGGCTCGCCGCTTCACTGCGGGAACTTGGACAAACGGGTAAAGCCTGTGAAGCTTTGGATAGTTTCCCGGTTCAGTTCCCTAGAGCGGACGCTGAAATCCGCGAAAAGGCCCGAATAGAACTCGCCCGGACAGGATGTTAAGCGCCCAAAAATCGCGCCAAATTTTAGAAAATCTGCCGTCTCAAAGGCTCGCAATCGCGTTTTCCGGCGGCGGAGACAGTACGGCACTCGTCCATCTGTGCCGAAACCGATCGCCCAAACCTTTGGTGCTCATTGTTGATCATGCTTTACGCGCGGAATCTGACAAAGAATCATTAAGGGCAAGAGATTTTGCCCGCGGCCATGGATTGGAAACAAAGGTTTTACGCTGGGACCACGGGCCCGTTAAAACCGGAATTCAGGAAAAAGCCCGCAATGCCCGTTACGATCTATTGGGCAGAGCTTGCCGCAAAGCCGGGATCAAATTTCTCCTAACAGCCCATACGAGAGACGATCAAGCAGAAACGCTTTTAATGCGCTATGATAGGGGCACAGGCTGGCGCGGCGCCGCTGGCATGGCAAAGAGCTCCTATGGCGCCGTTTGGCCGCAGCTTGCAAAGATTTCGCTCCTCAGGCCGCTCCTTGAGGCAAGCCGGGAAGAACTGCGCGCCTATAACGCCAAGCACGGGCTTCACTGGATCGAGGACCCCAGTAATGAAAACCGGAATTTTGACCGCATTCGAGCGCGGGACTACCTCAAAGACCGGCCAGAGCTGACGGAGCACTTAGTCAGCACCGCCGCTGACTTACGACTGGGCATAAAATTGGAAAATAAACATATTCGAACCTGTCCGACTTGGGTAGACGCTGCGGGCTTGATCCACGCGAAAACCCTTCCGTTAAAACGATTGGCAGAGTTGATGTTGATGGCTGCTTCCGGTACCGGACAAGCCGTCAATCGAAAAAAACTTGCCGATTTCGTACAAAAATTGGGCGAGCCCGGGTTTAAGTCAGCGACTTATGCCAGCGCGCTGTGCCTAAAAGTGCAGGATGAATGGATATTTGGTCCTGACCCAAGCCTTCATAAGGGCCGCCACAATAAGCCAAGCATTCAGCCTATCACATTGGCGGCGGGGGAAGAGACGATTTGGAATGGACGCTTTTTCGTGACGGCCTCTCAGGATATTGTCATTAAACCGGTTTTCGATGTGCTCAACCAAATCGACGACAGGCGACCAAAATTAATTCCAAAAATATTTGCCGATTCGCTTCCAGCATTTTTGTCCCCGAAAGGTAAAATCCTGAATATTGGTTGGGGCCATAAGAAAACTGTGCAGGCGCAAAGCCTCGTGGCCCAGCGATTGCATCATATGTTAGGATAATACTGACCCTGAAGATGAAAAAGACCTGCGACAAGGTCTTAACTTTCTTAAGACAGTAACTATATGATATGAAGCTATTTCGTTTTCGGCGGAAAGCCTAAATAACAGGACCTGAAATGAACAATAATATGCGCAATCTGGCAATGTGGGCTTTGGTTATCACTATGTTTATCATGATGATTTCCGTGTCGCAAAATTCGATTCAAGGACCTGCGGAAAACGAATATTCGTTTTCTGAGTTAGAAGCACAGGTAAAAACGGGCAATATTAAATCCGCCGAAATTAATGAGTCATCTGGTCTCATAATTGGCGAAACAAGTTCAGGTGAGAAGTTTACGACCAATACGTCCCGAATTGCGGATCGAGCTGGAGAAATGTTCGAGGCCGCAGGTGTTGAGTATGATTATGCTAAAGTTAAACAATCCAACCGGATGGTCGAAATTCTCATCGGTGTTTTGCCGCTGCTTTTAATCATCGGTGTGACCTTGATGTTTATGCGCTCCATGCAGGGCGGCGGCAGAGGCGGAGCCATGAGCTTTGGCAAATCCCGCGCTAAACTTTTAAATGAACCCGGCGGAAAGGTCACTTTCGACGATGTTGCCGGTGTTCAAAGCGCCAAGGAAGACCTCAAAGAAGTTGTCGAATTCCTGCGCGATCCAACCAAGTTCACGCGGCTTGGCGCTCGTATTCCAACTGGCGCCTTATTGGTGGGCCCTCCGGGGACCGGTAAAACATTACTGGCGCGCGCTGTAGCAGGCGAAGCCGGGGTTCCATTCTTTACAATCTCGGGCTCTGACTTTGTAGAAATGTTTGTCGGTGTCGGGGCCTCTAGGGTGCGTGACATGTTTGCCGATGCCCGCAAAAACGCGCCTTGTATCATCTTTATCGATGAGATCGACGCTGTCGGCCGTCATCGCGGTGTCGGCACATCTGGCGGTCATGAAGAACGCGAGCAGACGCTTAACCAACTTTTGGTCGAGATGGACGGCTTTGACGGCAAAGAAGGTGTAATTATTATTGCTGCGACGAACCGTCCGGACGTGCTCGACAAAGCTTTGCTGCGTCCGGGTCGTTTCGATCGCCAAATCGAAGTGCCATATCCGGATATTCAAGGACGGGAAAAAATCCTTTTGGTCCATATGCGCGGCAAGCCCTTTGCAGCTGATGTTGATGTTAAATATGTAGCTCGTGGTACGCCTGGATTTTCCGGCGCTGACTTAGCCAATCTGGTCAATGAGGCTGCACTTTTGGCGGCACGCCGCAACAAACGAAAAATTTCTATGCGCGAATTCGAGGATGCGCGCGATAAAGTTATGATGGGCGCCGAGCGCCGAACCTTGGCCATGAGCGAGGAAGAAAAGCAAATGACCGCTTATCACGAGGCGGGTCACGCTATTGTCGGGCTCAATATGGCTGGCTCGCTACCGATCCATAAGGCGACGATTATCCCGCGCGGCCGTGCGCTAGGCATGGTTCAATATATGCCGGAGCGCGACCAAATCTCGCAAAGCCGCCAAGAAATGATTGCGCGGATGGCGATGGCTATGGGCGGCCGGGCCGCCGAAGAGATCAAGTTCGGATATGACAAAGTCACGTCTGGCGCTTCATCTGATATTGAACAGGTCACCCGTATTGCCACTGCAATGGTAACAGAATGGGGTCTCTCCGACGAGGTCGGACCGATTGCCTATAAAAACACGGACAGTAATAGCTTCCATCCCGGCATTGGCCGAGGATCCGCGATTTCTCCGGAAACAGCGTCCATGATCGAAAGCGAGATCAAACGCTTTGTCACTGAAGCCCATGAAACAGCTGTCAAAATTCTGAAAAAGAAGAAAAAAGACTGGGTTAAATTGTCGGAAGCGCTCTTAGAGTATGAAACTTTATCGGGTGATGAAATCAAAAATCTGCTCGAAGATGATATTAAACCCAAGCGTCCGGACTTCAGCGCAAAACCGACTCTTTCCGCCGTTCCGACCACTCGCGGCCCGATCATAGGCAAACCACAACCTGAAAACTAGATTTCTACCTCAAGATTTCACAGGTCAACCACTTGCTCAATTCACAATTGCACGATAGAGAGCGGCAAATTGTGGGATGGGGAAGATATGGTAAAGCGCCCAAAGATAATGGGTATCCTGAATGTGACGCCTGATAGTTTTTCCGATGGCGGAAAAGCGAAAACGCCTGCGGCTGCGGCCCAGATTGCGCTGGGTATGATTGAGGCCGGAGCTGACATAATTGACGTTGGCGGTGAAAGCACGCGTCCCGGCGCGAGAGCTGTCAAAATCAAAGACGAGATTGAACGCATAATTCCCGTTATAAAAAAACTAGCCAGCGAGATTAAAAAGAAAAAGCTCAGCGCTCAGATATCGATCGACACTCGAAAAGCAAAAGTGGCGAAAGAAGCTTTTGAAGCCGGCGCGCATATTTGGAACGATGTGTCAGCCCTCACTTATGATGATGCGTCTCTGGATTTAGCTGTGAAACTAAACTGTCCGGTTATCCTTATGCACGCGCAAGGTACGCCCGAAGGCATGCAGGATGATCCCGGTTATGAAGATGTCATTAGCGAGATAAAATTATGGCTTTCAACGCGCGTCGCTGTCTCCATCGCCGCCGGCGTAAAGCTGGAAAATATAATAGTAGATCCGGGTATTGGATTTGGGAAACGCCTCGAAGATAATCTGACCCTATTGCGTGAATTAGGACGTTTTAAGGAAATCGGCTGTGAGCTTCTCCTTGGGGCGTCGCGAAAATCCTATATTGCAAAAATAGATGATTCACCGGTAGACAAGCGCCTTGGCGGCTCCTTGGCGACCGCAATATGGGGCGCGAAACACGGCGCTGATATCCTTCGGGTTCATGATGTCCAAGAGACCGTGCAGGCGCTAAAAGTATGGGAAACCATTGAGAATGAGTGAAGTCAAAGATACCGTCGATCCTCGCATTAAGAAGCATCAGGTTTTGCAAATATTAGAGGGTCGCCGGAAAAATCTTCTAATAACATTTTTCCTCTGCCTGATCGGCGGATTCTGGGGCGCGCATCGATATTATTTGGGGCAGAAAAAATTTGCGATATCAATGGCGGTTATCTGGCTGGTCCTGATTGTTTTGACACTTATTTCAGGGTTTCCGCATCCTGGGCAACGCGGATTTTTTTATAACGGCCTAATGACAGCTGATCTGATCCGAAATTTTGTCTTGCTCTTATCGTGGGGGTATTTGGATACGTTTGCGATTTTAGAAGAAGTTGGAGTCGGAATAGGCGGGCTTCAAAAATTCGGCAGCGAGATGTCAGAGACAATTAAACTCTACTGGCCGACCAAACATATTATCGTCGACGTTCTGAGACTTTCATTCGGTCTATTTGTTGTGGTCGAACTTTTCCGAACTATGACGCTAACGGATCGGAAAAATGAACAGATACGTAAAGAAATTGAGATTGAAGTCGGGTGATGAGCGAAATTAACGTCGGAAGAGTTCTTATAATCGCAGGTTCGGATTCCGGCGGCGGCGCGGGTATTCAGGCCGACATTAAAACTTGCGCGGCGTTCGGCGTTTACGCAGCCACAGCCATAACAGCGATAACAGCTCAGAACACGCTCGGCGTTCAATCGGTCGAGATTATGTCGCCGGAAATTGTGCGTTCCCAGATCCGTTCTGTACTCGATGATATTGGTGCTGATGTTATCAAAATCGGAATGTTAGCCAATCAAGCCATTATCGAAGTAGTCGCCGAAGAGATTGAGGATCATAACGCCTATGTCGTGCTCGATCCGGTCATGATTGCGACAAGCGGTGATAAGCTGCTGGACGACGGCGCGATTGGCGCCCTGAAAGAAAAGTTAATCCCAATTTGCGATGTGATCACACCCAATGTCCCCGAAGCGGCTAACCTAACCGGGATCGAAATTGAAGGAGTTGAAGATTTAAGTAAGGCGGGTCAGGCTTTGGTCGATATGGGAGCTTATGCGGCCGTCATGAAAGGCGGGCACCTTAAAGGGAAAACAATAGTTGATGTGCTGATTTCCGAAGAAGAAAACGCTGTCATGACCGCGCCTTATATTCGCTCAAGACACACACACGGCACCGGCTGTACTTTGGCCAGCGCAATCGCCGCCAATATGGCGCTCGGCGCGCCGCTTGATGAAGCGGTTAATGCCGCACGGGAATTTGTCTTTGAAGCGATCCGTTCCGCGCCCAAACTGGGAAAGGGCAACGGTCCGCTTAATCATGGACTGGTATTCAAGGACGAAGGCGGCGAATCCAGCGCCGATGAGGGCAATCCATTTGCCATATTGAAAGACCTATAGATCGCTCAAACAGGGTTACGTTTATTCCGGGCGACCCAAACGCCGAGCATTATCAGAGCAAAAGCGATAGCAATGCGCGGTGTGAACGGTTCTTTGAGCCACCAAATTCCGACGAGTACAGAGACGAAGGGCGGAAAATAATTAATCCGGGCAAGTGTGGTGGGGCCATTACGTTCAATCACTTGAAGATAAACAATTGTCGCGACGCCGGTCGATCCGATTGCAAGTCCCGCGATCATCCACCAGGCAATCGCTGGAACATCGACCGGTATCGGGTCAACGGAAATTGCAAATATTGTCGCTATAGCGGCCGCGCCAATCGTCATAATGGCCGCGCCGACCGCAGCATGAGTTTCCGGCGCCCGTTTGGCGCCAACGGTCGTCAGAGCGTAGCAAAAAGCCGCTACCAATGCGATGATTTGAGCTTCCCAACGCTCAATCAGTCCAAAGGATAAATCCTCAGGTAAGAAGAGCACAGTCGTGCCTATTAGACCGATTAAAAACCCCGAGACCTTGCGAACAGATAATTTTTCAGTGGTCAAATAATGCGCCAAGAAAATCGTCATAAGCGGCATCACGCCGACCAATATTGCCGATGTTCCGCTCTCTATATTCACTTGCGCCCAGCTAATTAAGTAAAAGGGAAGCGCCATTCCGATAAACCCAAGGACGATGTACCAAATCCATCTTTTGTCGCGAATTGGCGGTAATTTGTGACCGGCAAACACGGCATAGGTCACCATCAATATTGCCGCAAAAATAAGCCTTAGAGCCACGAGCCACGCCGGGGTCAGATACCGAACACCCACATCCACCATATTAAAGGCTGTTCCCCAAACAATTATAAGAAAGATAGCCGCCGAACCGAGGCCTAAGCCTGTCAGCGGATTGCTCGATTGCACGCGGGATATAGATTCCGTTTCCACTCTTGCCCTGTGACAGGCAGGGGCGAACCGGTCAATGACCTAAGTTGCACTTTTCAAAGAAAATCTTTGGCCGCAGCTGCTAGGTCCAGATCGCCTGTATTGGGCGCGCCTGTTGGTTCAATTAAAAGGACTTTAGCCTCAATTTCGGCGCGCGGACGGTGGACAACACCTATGGGCACAATCACCAATTCTCCGGGTCCGAATGTGACGCTGTCATGCCCCTCATAATCCATGGTCACTTCGCCCTCTATGACCAGGAAAAAATCATCGCTGTCTTCGTGCTTGTGAAACGGAAATTCACCCTGAAACTTAACGACCATGACATCATTATTATTGTAGGTCGCAACGACTTTCGGATCCCAATGGGTGTCAAATAGCGCGAGCTTTTCCGCGAGGTTTATTTTGCCTGTCGGCATCAAATCACCTTGATAAATTTCTCTTTTGCATTTGGATCAAAATAGCCTTTGGCAGGGTCAAATTTGACATTAATCATGCGCATTACGGCATCATAGGCGCGTCTGCGTTCGTCTTCGTCGACGAGAACTTCGTTGGTTTCATATTTGAGACACTCATAAATTTTTTCAAGTGTGACGCGTTTCATATACGGGCACAGATTACAGGGCCGGACGAAGTCCGTTTCTGGATTTGCCATGGCCACATTGTCCGACATGGAACATTCTGTCAGCAGGATCACTTTCCCTGGTTTATGATCGCCGACATAATCGCTCATGGCTTTGGTTGAGCCGGTAAAATCGCTTTCTTGGACAACTTCAGGCGGACATTCCGGGTGCGCAAGAACAACCACCCCCGGATTGGCAGCGCGCATTTCGCGGACGTCCTGAGCGCTAAACCTCGCATGAACTTCGCAACGTCCGTGCCATGCGATCACTTGAATATCCGTTTGCTTTGCGACGTTTTTCGCGAGGTATTCGTCCGGGATCATAATGACCTTATTGACGCCGCGCTCTTTAGTGATGTGCTCGACAATGGCGACAGCATTGGAGGACGTGCAGCAAATATCGGACTCGGCTTTCACATCTGCTGACGTATTCACATAAGTTACAATCGGGATACCAGGATAACGTTGTTTGATCAGTTTTACGTCTTCCCCAGTGATCGACGAGGCCAGTGAACATCCCGCCCGCATGGAAGGAATAAAAACTTTCTTGTCAGGGCAAAGGATCTTCGATGTTTCGGCCATGAAGTGCACGCCGCCTTGAATGATAATCTCAGCATCTGTTTTGGTGGCTTCTATGGCGAGCCCCAGACTGTCGCCGCGATAATCCCCGACAAGTGCAAATATATCCGGCGTCATATAATTGTGGGCTAGGATTACAGCGTTTTTCTTTTTCTTAAGTGTATTGATAGCATGGACAAGCGGCGCGTAGGCAGGCCATTCGAACTCTGGAATAAAATCACTAACCAGCGCATAAAGATGGTCGGTCGCAGCTTTGACTTCATCCGTATAAGCAAGCTCGCCTTCGGGAACATCGGGCACCGCGCAGACGCCGTTTTCCACTTCAAGGGTTTGCCCGATCCAGCGGCCGTTCTCCCAATTAATGAGTTCCTTGCCCATAAGGCGCTCCTCCAAAGACTATTGCTTGCTTTATATAGGGATTATAGGCGTTGGTTCAATTGCAAAGCGCGGTAAACCGTTTCAAAAACAGGGCTTCTGCCTCGACGACCGATCTGGGCGTAAGAACTATCCGGATATTCAGCGGCGGCGTTTTGAAAAGCTGATTGCCTTCTTCAACGCTAAAGCCCGCAATTTGAGTGGCTTCGAGCCAAGCGCAATAAATATCGCATTTTTTAATTGCCTTTTTAAGTTTCGCTGGAGTTTTGGCCGGCAAACCGAACCGAATATGAATGGCTTCTTCGAGACGATCTTCAAACGCCCGATAGTCAAGACCAAGGGCGTTTTTAAACGGGCTGATCATGTCGCCAATAACATATTCAGCGGCGTCATGGAGGAGGGCGGTCAGGCGTTCGGCTGTGGTTGCTTCTGCGTTGGTCGCTGCGAACAATTCTTCGACAATAACGCTATGCTCGGCCACACTAAAGGCGTGATCGCCGGACGTTTGGCCGTTCCATCTTGCAACCCTCGCCAGTCCGCGCGCAATGTCTTCGATCTCGATATCAAAAGGTGACGGGTCTAGGAGGTCAAGCCGGCGGCCTGATAGCATACGCTGCCATGCCCTTAATGGTTTTGCCACCTAGGCTACTTTGCAGACAAATACCGCTCCGGCAGAATATCCGGCGCCGAAGGAACAGATCAGCCCGGTATCGCCGCCTTTAAAATCATCTGAATATTTATCAAAGGCAATAATAGAACCTGCGCTCGATGTATTGGCATACTCATCAAGCACGACGGGTGCATATTTAATATCAACATCCTTGCCGAGGACTTTTTTGGCGATCAGGACATTCATATTAAGGTTGGCCTGATGGAGCCACATCCGCTTGAGATCAGCGAGGTTTATGCCAGCAGCCTCAGCTTCAGCTGTAATCAATTTTGCCACCATCGGGACGACTTCTTTAAATACGCTGCGACCGTTCTGAACGAATAATTTGTCGGTCAGTCCTTTCTTCCCACGTTCATCAATCATACCGTCATCTTCGGGCGCACAGTGATTGAGGAAGCCGAAATTATTGCGAATATTATTGGAAAATTTCGTGACCAGTTTGGAGTGAATAATTTCCCAATGTTCTTTGGGCGCAACATCTTCGCGTTCCACAAGAATGGCTGTTGCGACATCTCCAAAAATAAAGTGGGCATCGCGATCTTTAAAATTTAAGTGGGCTGTACAAATTTCAGGATTGCAGACCAAAACCGATTTGGCTTGTCCACCATAAATTAGACCGCGCGCCGCTTCGATTCCAAATGTCGCGCTTGAGCAGGCGACGTTCATATCAAAACCAAATCCGGAAGTCCCCAAATATTCTTGCACTTCGACCGCGATAGCCGGATAGCCACGCTGGAGATTTGAGCAGGCGACGATGACGGCATCAATGTCTTCGGGCTTTCGGCCAGTTTTTTCCAAAGCGGCTTTCGCGGCCTTAACTGCGATTTCAGCAACCATTGAAATTTCGTCATCAGCTCTGGCCGGAATGCGCGGCGCCATCACATTCGGATCCAAAATCGGGTCTTTGGAGATCACAAACCTAGATTTAATACCCGAGGCTTTTTCGATGAAGGGCGCATTGGAATATTCAAGCGCATCGAGTGTTCCGGCTTCGATATCAGACGCGTTTTCACTATTCCATTTGTCGACATATTTGTTGAAGCCTTCGACAAGCTCTTCGTTAGAAATAGAGTCTTCTGGTGTCCATAGACCGGTGGCGCTGATAACGGCTTTCACTTCAATACCTTTTTTTAGTCAAGCGCATACTAGCGAGGGATTTTCCAGTTTCTACCCCCCAATAAGCGTTTATTCAGGCGGCTTGCTTTCCAACGAACCCGAACAATGAGGAAGGTCTTTGGTCTCGATTTCCTGGCAAAGTTCCTGTTTGCGGTGCTCGGCCGCTTTTTCTCTATCAAGCGAGATAGTAGAACAGGCTGAGAGGGCGGTTATAGTTAAAAGGGATGGTAAAAATAAGGCTGTTTTCCTCATACACCCATTGTAGCGTGATTTTAGGAAATGTTCAAATAGTTCCAGAGAAGCCAGTAAGGGTGATATTGTGCATCACACCCTTTTAATATTCCCCATGATAGACTATTTCACAGTCAAATTGGATTTTTGATATGAACCAGATTTTTGCAGGCGAAGCGGCCATTCATTTTGGCCCGGCAGATTTTACGATTATGGAACCGGGGCATTATGTAAAGTGTGCCGTGACAAATGCTAAAATCCCGCTCGATCAACTGCGCTATTGGAGCCATGAGCGCCAAGAAGCCTATATTGATGCTGCCGCGTCATTGAAGGCATTTCAGAGGGTTGCCGGATAGTGCGAGCTTTATGGCTAATTATGCTTTTGGCATTGCCCATGACAGCATGCGGGCAAGACGATCAATCTAGGCTAATTACTAACGAAGAGGCTATGGAAGCCGCGAAAGATGGAAAGAGCATTCAGAGAACGGATGCAGAAAAAGAAGAATATTCTCGGCAATTGGCAGTCGTTGACGAAATGCATTTAACCCAGCGAGTTGGCAGTTGCGTAGGCATAGCGAAGCAAGGCGGTGCTGTTATTTGCCAAACAGCGCCCAATCAAAAGGTCAAAATAGGACGTTCCGAAGATGACTTCTATTACGAAAATGCTGATAATAACGGTGAAATAATTATTGGTTTCGATCGGGATGAGAAGCGCGCGTTGATTGATTTGGGCATTGGCAAGCCGATCGAATATAGTTTTGAATCGCGGTCTTACGACATTTCTCGCATAGACGGACTGCCACCGTCACAGGTCTCGACATTTACGGAAGCGCAGCTAGCTCATATTCGGGAATCGTCGGCGCGAAAAGCTGAAGGTTTTGCTAGCCGCGCCGAAACTGTGGGATTCCAATCGGGGTTTGATTTTCCGGTCAAGGACTACATCAAAACCACAAATTTTGGTGCCCAGAGAATCCTAAACGGAGAACCTAAGAAACCTCATATGGGCGTTGACATGGCAGCCCCGCTGGGGACTCCGATTTACGCGCCAGCTGACGGCGTGGTCAGCCTAGCTGATGATGATATGTATTTTGAGGGCGCCCTAGTCATGTTAGATCACGGACAAGGTCTAATTTCGCTGTATCTCCATGTCAATGAGATCATGGTCGAGCCGGGGCAGGCCGTAAAACAGGGTGAACAGATCGCGACCATTGGGTCAAAAGGCCGCTCTACCGGACCGCATTTATGCTGGCGTCTGAAATGGAGAAATCGTAACCTTGACCCTGAGCTTTTAACTAAATGGCCAACTGAATAAGTATGACCCCGAAACCTGAAAATTGCCAAACCATGTCTGACGTTCGCGCAGGTGTGGATAGGCTTGACCGCGAGCTTGTTCGGCTATTGGTTATCCGCCAAGGCTATATGGACGCAGCGGCGCGAATTAAATCAGATCGCAGCGCCGTTCACGATGATGCCCGGATTGAAGAAGTGGTCTCGCGCGTGCTTGTTTCTGCCCAGGAACAGGGCCTCAGCCCTGATATCGCTGAGCCGGTTTGGCGTAAGCTGATCGAGCGCTGTATTGCCCATGAATTTGATGTCTGGGACGCAATTCGTGCCAAGAAAAAAGCGGGTTAGTCTGCGCGATAATGCTCTTTCGGCCAGCGCCGATGTACCCAAAACCATTGTGTTGGATTTTTCCGAACGCGGTCTTCAATAAATTTATTTATCCGGCGAACACCTTCTTCGACATCCTTATTGCGGTTGCCTGTATTTTTGAGTTCAATCAAATCATGCACGGTCATGGTAAAATTTGCTTTATCACGCGCTAGAGACAGGGGCAAAATCGGCGCACCGCTGGCTAAAGACAGGCGGGTCGGGCCAGGAGCGGTCATAGCGTCGACACCAAAAAACGGTATAGCAATACCCTGATTAAATTTCTGATCATTTAATAGAGCAATCGACTCGCCTCGCTTTAGAGCGTCAACCAGTTCCTTGGCGCCTTTGGGGCCGGATTTCGGAACCATTAATTTAGTACCATAGGCCTCACGCTGCCGCCGAACTCGCCGGTCAATATGGGGGTTGTTAATTGGACGATAAGTGATTTGTACGTCCAGGCCCCATTGTGTGAGAACCATGGCCATGACTTCCCAATTGGCGAAATGGCCGGTGACAATAACGACTGGTTTACCGTGTTTGATTATGTCTTGAAGAATGTCTCCGCCAATGACTTTCACGCGATCATTCCCGTCTCGAACATCGAGCCTATGGAGTATAGGAAATTCGGCAAACGTGCGGCCCGTATTCTTCCATTGTTGTTTCAAAAGAGATTTGATCTCATCCTTGCTTGCATCCGGAAAGGCAATTTTGAGCCCGGTTCGGGCAATTTTTTGTTTGCTGGTGAGTGGACCAATCGATCCGATTATCCAGCCGCCAATGGCTGATACTTGATTAAATGAAAATGGCTTTAAAAGCAGACAGACCAAATCGTAGAAAAAAGTCTCAATCCGCCATCCCAGCCGTTTGCCAAATGAAGGCTGCGTCATTTATGAGTGACCTTTTTGGGCGTGCTCGATGATCGGGTGTAGCAGGCGCCGCAATGTCAACTCATCTTCAAATTGGACTTTTACCGGCCATACCGCGACGCCCTTGCGGTACCCTTTAGGCAGCCGCACAAAGTCTTTCTCGGTCGTAATTAGTCCGGCTTTTAATTCGCCGGCAAGCATGAACAGCTCTTCAATGTCGCCGTCCTTATATTTGTAATGATCCTTATAGGGAATTTCGCCGACAATATCGCCGCCATGTCTGCGCAAACTATCAAAAAACTTGTTCGGGCGACCAATGCCGGCAAAGGCATAAAGCTTGCCCTTGGGCGCTTCGCCAACAGGTTTGAGGTAGGCAGGTATTACAACTTTGCCTTTGAGCTGGGCCGCCAAATCATCGTCTATTTCGAAATCGGGCGCCGGCTTCATTAATATAATCGCGTCGGCGCGATCTAGAGAATGAGAGAGTTTCTCGCGCAGGGGCCCGGCTGGAAATACTGATCCATTGCCAAAACCTGTCTCGGCGTCGACTACGAGGATGGACAATGTTTTTTCAAGCAGCGGATTTTGATGACCGTCATCCATGATGATAATCTGCGCGCCGTGCGAGACGGCAGCGCGGGCCCCGTCATCACGACCCGCCGCGACCCAAACTGGCGCATGACGGGCCAGCAATAGAGGCTCGTCGCCAACATCAGTTGCTGTGTGGGATTTTTGTACCGGGATCGGGCCCTTTTCATGGCCACCATAACCGCGTGTCAGGCCAACCGCGTTAAGCCCCATGCGCCGAAAGCTCTGCAATAGATAAATCGCAACCGGGGTTTTGCCAGTTCCGCCGAGGGTCGCATTGCCGACGCAAATGACCGGAACTCCGGCATTATAACTTTTGGTAGTACTAATCCGTCTGGCTGCCGCCCAGCCATAAATCCACGCAAAAGGTGACAATAAAATCCGGATCATCGGCGCTGAATCGCGTCCATATTTATGGTTCCAAAATTCCGGCGGCCTCATGAGACAGGCTCCGGCAATAGCGGCTCTAGCCGTTCCCAAACATAAACCAGTACCGCGTCCCGGCCGGTTGCAAAAGTTTTGGCTGTTCTTTGCATTTGTTTTAAGCGATCTTTATCGGCAAAAATTTTAGCGATCGTGGCCCCGATAATATTCGGGCTTAGTACCCGCTGAGCTGCATCAAAAGCGATCATGCTCATATAACTATCGGCAAAGCTGGCAATATGCGGGCCTGTCAAAACGGCATTGTCGAGCCGCGCGGGCTCTAGCGGATTGTGTCCAGATAGGCTCTTTAGCAATGATCCGCAGACAAAAGTGAGGGCTGACAGGCGATAGGCAAGACCCATCTCCCCAATCGTATCAAATAAATAGACTTGCAAGTCTCGATCAATTGCCTCGCCCTTGCTGCGTGCAGCATATTTAAGCCCTGCTGACTTTAGGCGTTTTTGAATATCTGAAGAACGTTCGGGGTGACGCGGAGCTAAGATGAGAAGTCCGCTTTTATGTTTTGCCAGAATTTCCGAATGCGCGTCAATTATAAATTGATCCTCGCCCGCGTGGGTGCTGGCCGCGCACCAAACTAAACGTCTGCCTGTCTGGGTCCTCAGCCTCTTGAGTTCTGCGGCATCATATGGGAGCTCAGCGGCGGCATCTTTCAAATTACCAGCGGCTTCGACCGGGCGGTCAATAAGCCAGCTTAGGCCCTTTGCCGTTGTTTCATCAGCCGCCAAAATCAAATCAAAGGATCCGATCAAGGCCTTGGCCGTTTTCTTGCGTTTACTCCATCTCTCAAGAGACTTTTCAGAAAAACGGGCATTGAGCAAAGCGGTCGGGATGTTGCGGCTCTTGGTTTGGCGGATCATATTGGGCCAGATTTCTGACTCGGCCCAAATCGCCATATCCGGTCGCCAATGGATCAGAAATTTGTCGATAGCTTTTGGGTAATCAAGTGGTACATATTGGTGAATGCAGCGTTCTGGCAGCCTCTTGGCCAAAATTTCGGCCGATGTAACAGTACCGCTGGTAATTAATATGCTAGCCTTTGGGCGGGCTTGTAAAAGCCTTTCTATGACCGGCTGAAGCATCAGACATTCGCCGACGCTCGCGCCGTGTAGCCAATATAATGGGCCAACGGGCCGCGCAATATTTGTTTCGCCGTGCCGCTCTGAAATCCGGGCAGGGTCTTCCTTACCTTTTTTCTGCCGGCGTTTCAGTAATATTGGCGTGAGCGGTCCGAGGGCGCGGGTGGCGGCTCCATAGCCTTTTATGAGCGGCGTATCGGTCACGCAGGCTCTACCGCAATGTGGCCCATTGCTTCATCGGCTTTGGCCAGCAATTCGTTCATTTCGGTTTCGACCTGCATTCTGTATTTTTCTAAATCCATATCGCTTGTGTCAGCCGGCACTAAGACCGGAGTTCCCCATATGATCACCCCGCGGCCAAAGGGCAAGGGCAGAACAAACCTGTCCCAGCTATTAAATTGCTTGCGAAATCTCGTCGACATGGCACATGTTATAATCGGCGCGTTCGAAGCGCGAGCCAGACGGATAGGCCCCGTTCGCATTCTCTGACGTGGCCCCCTCGGGCCATCCGGTGTCATCACAACGCAGTCATTTTCCTCTATGGCGGCAATCATCTTTTTCATGGCGGCTGATCCGCCTTTATCTTTGGTGCTGCCAGCCTTACGTGCCGAGCCGCGTATCGTCTTCGCGCCGATGAAATGAGCCGTATGGGCGACAAGGGCACCGTCCCGCGATAGCGAGATTAACACATGCGGGAATTGTTTATCCTTTTTCCATAGGGAATTGAGCATCAGGAAACGCGAGTGCCAAACCAGACCGATAAAGCCTTTACCGCTCTCAAATACCGGATCGGCAAGTTCGGCGCGCTCATGGGTCCATCGGGTCGTAATTTTGACGAATCCCATATAAAGCGCCAAAATAAACCCGAGAAATTTCTGCACCGCCGAGGAGCGCATGAAACGTTTGAACACGCTGCTTCTCCCTGATAGTGTTGGCCGGCGTTATTCTCTCTTAGGCCCTATGACTCTGAACCTCAACATAAAGGCGGATCGAAAAAAAGCTTTTCGCGATGCCTATTGGGGCGATCACGGATTTCTGCGGACCCATTTTCGAAATAAACATGAGATAGGCGGCGGCATGTTTCGAGAAAATCAGCCCAATCCATCCCGGATATCGCGCTGGGCTGAAGAGGGCATAAAAACCGTCATAAATTTGCGCGGCGAAAGCGAAAAAGGGTTTTACCGCCTTGAACGTGAAGCTTGCGACGCAAATGGGCTAGCTCTATGGAATTTTCGTATGCATAGCCGCGATACGCATACAGTCACAAAAATTAAGGCGGCGAGGAGCTTGTTTGAGATGATTGAATATCCTGCCGTCATGCATTGCAAATCTGGCGCAGACCGGACGGGGATAATGGGCGTTCTTTTTAAACATTTTAAAATGGGCGAACCGATTGAAAAGGCGATCGACCAACTATCGTTTAGATATATGCATGTGAAACACGGCAAAACCGGCATGCTGGATTTCTTTTTTGAAGAATATCTTAGTTATAGTGCGAAACAGCCGATTGAATTTATCAAATGGGTTGAAACGGTCTATGATCCGGCCGATGTTAAGGCACGGTTTATGGCAGGCAAGGTTGCCAGTTTCGTCACAGACACAGTCTTGAGGCGCGAATAATGGGATTTTATAATCGATTCATCCTCCCGCGCTGTCTTGATATGGCCTGCGGAGTCAAACCGATCAACAAGCAGCGCGAAAAAGTCGTGCCGCACGCCACGGGCGTGGTTCTGGAAATCGGCATTGGATCGGGGCAAAATTTACCCCACTATAATTCGGAAAATGTCTCAAAGATCATTGGTGTTGATCCGGATGACCATATCTGGAAACGCAGCGCAAAACGGCGCGAAGTTAGCCCTATAGAAATCGAGCGTATCGGCCTGTCAGGGGAAGAAATCCCATTGGATAAGAATTTCGCCGACACGGTTGTGTGCACCTATACGCTCTGCACGATCCCGGATCCGGTCAAAGCCCTGTATGAAATGCGGCGCATCCTTAGGCCCGGCGGCAAGATATTGTTTTGTGAACACGGGATGGCGCCCGATGGCAAGGTTGCGCGCTGGCAAAGCCGAATTGATCCGATCTGGAAAAGAATCGCGGGCGGCTGCCATTCCGGCCGCAATATTCCCGAACTGCTCAAACAAGCCGATCTGAAAATTGAAAAGCTCGACCAGATGTATATTCCGGGGCCGAAAGTGCTGTCTTATAATTATTGGGGTTCAGCGGTGTAGGTTTTCAATCTATAACCTATTTGCGTCGAACTCATTGATTTGTTAGCCACAAATAAGAAGCGATAGAGCCGGGTCGGCACTTAGCAGATAAAGATAACATTTCGGCTACCGCGAAGGGGAGCTCATGGAACAGTTAAAAGGCGATGATGCTTTGTTTATTGCAATGGAGCGCTCGACGGCGCCTGTTCACATCGCATCGCTCGTAATTTATGATCCATCAACGGCCCCGGGCGGATTTGTCCGGTTTAAAGATATTCTCTCTTTCATTGAAAGCCGGCTGCATTTGTCCAAAACAATGCGGCGGAAGATGGTCAAAGTTCCCTTCAACATCGACTATCCGTACTGGGTTGAAGATGATGATTTTGACCTCGAATATCATGTTCGACATTTGTCCTTGCCTGAACCGGGGGATTGGCGTCAACTCTGTATCCAGACAGCTCGGATCTTCGCGCGCCCACTCGATATGACTCGCCCGCCTTGGGAAATGACCGTAATCGGCGGATTGGATAAAATCGGGAATTACCCGAAAGGGTGTTACGGAATTCTCACCAAAATCCACCATTCGGCGATTGACGGTGTTTCCGGCGTCGACTTGATGCAGGCGCTTCATACTTTGACGCCGGATGTCACGCCGCCTAAAAATTCTGAAGTCTGGGAACCGGAAAGTCGGCCAAGTGACACGAAGCTGTTTTTGACCGGATACAAAAACATACTCCTGCGCCCTATACGGACGGTGAATGCGCTGCGGAAGGCAACGCCCGGTATTGCAAAAGTTGCTTTGGCGGGACGACCCAAAAAGCGACTCGAAGACCGGCGGACACCAACGACCCGATTTAATCTCACCATATCTCCGCACCGGGTATTTGATGCCAGGCATTTTGACCTCGCCCAGGTTAAAGCAATGCGGCAATTCTCTGAAGGATGCAAAGTCAATGATGTAATGCTATCGATTGTATCCGGTGCCTTACGTCATTATCTTGAAGGTCATGATGAGTTGCCCAGCAATTCTCTCAAAACGATTATTCCGATCAATATCAGAACCGAAGAACAAAAAGGTACGATGGGCAACCAGGTATCTGCCATGATGACATCGTTGGGAACAGATATTGCTGATCCTGTCGAACGATTACGGTTCATTCATGAGCAGACTCTGGCCGCAAAAATTCAAACCAGCGATCTTGGCCCTCGTGAAATAACTGGGGTCATGCAACAATTACCGCTCAACGCCATGCGGTTCACTGCAAATCTCCACCATAGTCTCGGACTCGCGAACCGAACCAAGAAAACCATCAATACAATTGTTACCAACGTGCCCGGACCCCCAATTCCTCTATATTCATCCGGCGCAAAAGCCGTCGCTATGTTTGGCCAGATATGTTTGGTGGACGGCGTCGGGTTGGGCCATGTCGTCACAAGCTATGTAGATAAAATCGCGATCAGTTTTACAGGTTGCCGCGATGCAATTCCGGATCCATTGGTTTACGCTAAATGCATCGAGAAAAGTTTTGCTGAGCATGCTTTGGCGTTGGTTGAACTGGAATATGCTAAAACTAATGAAAAGCCAGCGGCTAAAGCCAAGAAACCGGCGGCGAGGAAGCCTAAAAAGCCAAGCAAGCCATCCAAGCCTAAGGCGGCAAAGCCAAAAAAACCCGCCAGCGCATCCAAAAAATAATATAGAGAAACGAAGAAATTTGCGAGCCTAAGATTATGAAAACATTTCAAACCAAAAACTACACGCAAGGCGTCGATGAAATTGGTGCGGCCTTTTTGGACGCGGATTTTCTGGCAGCGAAATTTGAGGCTATGGGTTCGCGCAATATTGAGATCACGGTCGAAGCGCTTGATGATGATGAGTTTCAAGTCACCATTGTCAGAGAGGCCCCGGTGGATGTGCCACGGGCTTTGAAGTCAGTCGTAAAACCTTGGAATAAAATAGTCCAAAATGAACATTGGAGCGGCGCAGATGGCGGTCCATATCGCGGCGAAATTGAACTTGGTACGGACGGAGTGCCAGCTGAATTATCGTCGGTCATCGAGATCGAACAAACCGGTTCCGGATGTAGCTGTACCGTGACGAATGAGATCACGTGCAAAATTCCATTGATTGGCAAAAAATTGGCGCAATTTATCGCCAAAGAAGCGGAGAAAACCGTCGACGAGGAATATGAATATATTTCGCAGAACGCCTAATCGGTGCTGGCTTGACCGAGTTTTTCGGCGCGAATTTTATTTAAAAATCGTTCAATGGCTCTGACATGGGCGGGCGTAGGCGGGGCGTTGACGGCGTCATAAGCGTGCTGACCGCTTGTGATTTGCACAAATAAAACCTCATTTTTTGAAACGTCTCTCAGCGCTTCAACAAAAATTTCTGCACCTTTAAACGCAGCAAGCGCATCGTGGCGACCATGCATGACGAACATAGCCGGTGCATCCGCGTGAATATTGCCCAGCGGCGTCATTTTATTCCAGAAATCTTTGTGCGTTTCCCGGGGGCCTGGCATAGCCAATTTAGTTAAAAAAGCTTCGACCTCGGCTTGCCCGCTTTTCATTTCGCCGGTTCGGTCGAGAAAGTCATAAACGCCGTAAACAGGTACCGCCGCATCGACCGTACAATCAGCCTGCTCAAACCCCGGTTTGAATTCCGCATTGTTTGAAACAAGAGACGCCAGTGCCGTCAAATGTCCACCCGCCGATCCGCCTGTTAGAGCGACAAAATTCGGATCGCCGCCATAGTCTGCAATATTAGCTTTGACCCAGGCGATCGCGCGCAGCACATCTTCAATCATAATCGGAAATCGGTTTTTCGGGCCAAGACGGTAATTAATGTCCACCGCAACCCAGCCTTTTTGAACCATATGATGGATTAAGGGTTTGCCTTGCTGATCTTTATGTCCGATGACCCAAGCGCCACCATGGATATGGATGAGCACAGGCATGGGTTCTTGAGGCGGGCTTGCGGGGACATAAATGTCTAGCAGGTTTTTCTTGCCTGCATCACCGTAAGCCACATTATTGGTTCGCTTAACGGCCGTTTTGGGCATTTTGATGGGTCGAAGCGCACCTTTGATGAAATGTGCAAAGGAATTATAATCCTCACCGGGCAAAATTTGATCCAAAACTTTGGTGCCCTGATAGGACCGCCTAAGGTTCAGTCCAAATAGGAAAATATTGACGGCGCTAATGCCGATCAACCATGGAGAGTGGTCAAGTATGGTCAGAGCCGTGACTAATATCGCTATATTGATAATCAATAGCTGCATCGCCAGCAAATGAGCCGGCAAGCTAAAGAAAAAATAGACAAATGTCATATTTCTGACTTTTCGCGGCAGCTCCGTATGAATTGCGCCAGCTAATCCTAGTATCAGGAAAAACACTGAAAATGCGAATATAGTGGTAAATAGCATGTGTTACTGCTCTAGGCTTGAATCGATTTAGCAGGCTAATAAACGATCTTAGCCCATCTGCAAGTCTTTGAGCCGCGCGTAAATGCCGCCCTTCTTTTTAGACAGCGTGGCGTGGGTACCTGTCTCGGCGACCTTGCCCTTTTCAAGGACATAAATCCGGTCGGCCTTTTGCACGGTTGAGAGCCGGTGAGCGATGACAATTTGTGTGCGTCCTTTACCGAGAACTTCGAGAGCTGCTTGCACCTTGGCCTCAGATTGTGCATCCAAAGCAGAGGTTGCTTCGTCCAGTAAAAGAATGGGCGCGTCGCGCAGAATAGCCCGCGCAATCGCTAGTCTTTGTTTCTGTCCGCCGGAAAGCGTATCGCCATCTTCACCGATAATTGTGTCAAAGCCATCAGGCAGTGCAGTGATGAAGCCGGTGGCAGCGGCAGCCTCGGCGGCTTTCTCAATATCGTTGCGGGAGGCGGACAGATCACCAAATCTAATATTGGCCGCGACACTGTCATTGAATAGAGTGACATCCTGCGAAACTAGCGCAATATTCCGGCGCAGGCTCTCAAGCGTAAGGTCCTTTACATCTGTCCCATCAATTGTGATTGAGCCGTGATCGACATCATAAAGGCGCGGGATCAAGTTTATGACCGTGGATTTACCGCTGCCGCTTTCACCGACCAGCGCAATCAATTCGCCGGGCTTGGCTTCGATGGAGATACCGGCCAACGCCTCCGTGCCGTCTTCATAGGAAAAATGAACCTTTTGAACTGCCACGTGACCCTTGGGATTGGCCAAATTCTTGGCGCCTTTGCGATCCGTAATCGCGGGCTTTTCATCGATAACATCGAAAATTCGAGTAAGGCTCGAGAGGCCTTCTTGGAATACATTGTTGAGCGTACCGAGCGCGCGCAGGCGCGGGCTAAGAATGAATATTCCGGTGACGACAGCTGCAACGGATCCGGCGGTGGCATAGCCTGAACTTAACTGAAAAACGCCAAAAATGACCATTGCGGCGAGCGCCAGTCCGCCCAAGACTTCGAGTATCGGATCGACCCGCGCTTTCTGTGTCACGAGTTTTAAATAAAGACTGATCCTTTTATCAAAACTCTGACCGAGACGCTGATTTTCATGCGCTTCTAATCCGTAAGATTTGACCATGCGTGCCCCGCTGAAACTCTCCTTAAGTTCCGACGTGATAAGACCGACATGCTGCTGAACATCTTTGGCGCTACCGCGCATTTTTTGCGAAATCGCAATGATCGGCCATATCGCTATCAAAAACACGGCCATAGCGAGGCTTAGCATCCAGTTCTGCCATAGCATGACACCGATGGTAAAAATCACGGTCAATAAGTCCTTAATGAGATTTGATAAAACCCGTATCAACGCCCCGGAAATTACTGTCACATCGGATACAAATTTGGAAATGCGGTTGCCTATCGGTTCTCTGGTAAAACTGGCATAATCCGCTGCGTGCGAAGCGGCTAACATTTGTTTTTGCAAATCGGCAACGGCGTTGAGCGCGATCGAATTTGTCAGCACCCGCTGAAGATAGTTGGAGATTCCCGAAATTAACGGGACACCCACCAATACGGGCAATATCGCTATTCCATATTTTTTGGCAATCGATACTGCGTCGTCGCCAGCTTCAAGGCCTGTCGCTTTGTCGATGACAAACCCGACGACCCAAGCATAAGCGGCTGTCGCGGCCGCGAGCAAAATCATGAAGAAGATGGCCGCGAAAAGCCGGCCTTTTTGGGGCCAAATATAATCACGCCAGAGGCGTTTGATCCTCTGGCGGTCCGTTGCTGTTGGCGATTGAGAGGGGTTAGCCAATGATTCCGTCTTTGTCCGGATCAATCAGTTCATGAGCATGCAAAACGAAGTATCGCATATGGGCATTATCGACGGTGCGCTGGGCGGCAGACCTCCAAGCGTCACAAGCATCCGCGTAATTGCCAAAAGCACCGACAAAATCGACTTCTTTTAAATCTTTAAATTCAGTTTTATTCGGATCAACCAGTTCACCGCCAATTACGATGTGAAGGAGTTGTACCGGTTTTTCATCACGATCAGTCATGCGGGTTCCCATAAATCCAAAATCTTTTTTCCGGTCTTTGCTAGATTCAAACTTTTCAATCACCGGCGTTACGCGTTCTAATAACAAAGCATAAAGCTTCGGGCCAGCACAAATAACGCCAAATTCGGACGTTGATGTTTGATCATAGCGAAAATCATTGCCGTTTAAATCGCTGATCATCGCGCCGGCTTCTCTAGCGATCAACTCGGCGGCCGCCAGGTCCCAATCAGACTTGGGCGTAAATGATACTGTCGCGTCCGCTTGACCGCTTGCAACCAGGGCAATCCGATAGGCCATAGAATTGGCGACCTGAACTTCCATCTTAGGCCAATTTAATCGCCGGAATTTACGCGGATATCCAACCATCGTGCAGCCAGCGATTTCATATCGGTCCGAAGACCTAATCGGTTTGTCATTGAGCCAGGCTCCGCCGCCAATCAGCGCGGTGTAAAGCTCATTTTTAAGCGGGTTATATAGAGCGCCGGCGATCGACCTGCCATTTTCTATGATTGCTACCGAAACGGCGAAATTCGGTGAGCGGTCAATAAAGGCCCGCGTGCCGTCTATCGGATCTACAACAAACGTACGGGGGCAGGCATGGCGCGAAGAATCATCCTTGGTTTCCTCGGATAGCCATCCATACTCCGGTCTTGCTGTGCGCAATATTTTCAGCAAATAATTGTTCACAGCAATATCGGTATCAGTGACGAGGTGGCCTTTGTCCTTGTCCCAAACATTGTCGTCATTTTCGACAAATGCGTCCCGGGCTATCTTACCGGCCCCGAGCACAGCTTCCGAAATTAGGGCGAGATCATCGCTCAACGGGACGCAGTGTTGATTATTGTCCGGCAACCATCATACTTTCTACAAGGAGGCTCGGCGCGTTAACCGAGCTTTCAAATTTCAAATCACTTCCGGGCAGCAAACTTTGATACATGTCCAAAATGTTCGAGGCGATTGTAACTTCAGAAACGGGATGGGCAATAGCCCCATTTTCAATTTTAAACCCCGCGACGCCGACGCTGTAATCCCCTGTATTAGGGTTAAGTGAAGGGCCAAACATTTCCCGGATAAGGAGACCATTACCGAGATCGTTCATGAGCTCTGCGGGCGATTTAGCACCGGCGTCAATATAGGCGTTCGAGGCCGAAATGCCGGGCGGGGAGCTGATTGAGCGCGCCGCATGGCCGGTTGTCTGCAGTTTTAATTGCCGCGCCGCGCTACTGTTTAATATCCAGGTTTGAAGAATTCCGTCTTTGACGAGATGGGTTTTCTTTACCTCAACCCCTTCGCCGTCCCATGGACGGGAGCCATTACCGCGCTTAATCAATGGATCATCAATGATATTGACGCCGGCCGCGAAAATAGCTTCGCCCATTTTGTCTTTGACGAAAGAAGTTCCCCGGGCGATCGCTAGACCGCTAATGGCGCCAAGGAGGCTTGATAATAGGGAGCCGGCCAAGCGGCGATCAAATAGCACCGGCATTTGCCCAGACTGAATCTGGCGCGCACCCAATCGGGCAATCGCTCTCTCGCCGGCTTTGGTGCCGATTGCGTCAGGAGATCTGAGATCTTCATACCAGCGCGTCCCATGGAAATCATAGTCGCGCTCCATTTCCCCGTCCCGGCTCGCAAGCGCCATGCCGGACAAACCATGGTGCGAGGAACGCCAGCCATTGGAAAACCCGTCTGAAGTCATGAAATATACGGCGGACTTGGAACTGTCTGCGGTCATGCCCTCAGCTTGCGTTACGCCCTTCACCGCCAAGGCGGCGGCCTCAATTTGTTTGGCACGCTCCAGCAAGTCTTCTGGGCTTATTTCTTTATCGTCATAAAGATCGAGGTCCGGGCTAGACTTTGCCAACTGATCCGGATCCGCAAGCCCGCAATAGGGATCTTTCGGCGCCAGTCTTGCCATGGCTACGCCGCGCTCGGCGAGTTTTTCGAGCGAGGGTTCGGACAGATCTGAACTGGACACGCAGGCCTGTCTTTGACCAATGATGACGCGAAGACCGATGTCTTGGCCCTCACTATTGTCTACTTCCTCCATTTCGCCGCCGCGAACGGTTACATGAAGAGAACGTCCATATGTGGCGACCGCGTCAGCTGCCTCTGCGCCGAATGATTTGGCTTTGACCAGCAAGCTCTCAAGCGCTGGCCGTAAACTATCCGGCGAAATCGGGTCTGACATGACTATCCTGTAAAGGCCTTGTAAAGAAGATAGGCGCCCATAACCACAAATGTCAGTAAGGACAAGAGCGCGCCGATAGTCCGCCCTTTACCACCAGCGCCTCTTTGCGCCATGCCGTGTGCGTGTAGAACCCGTCCAAAAGTAAATCCGCCGCCAAGGGCGTGTAGCAGCCAAGTAGGCGTTCCGGAGAACCCCGCCATAGCCAATAGGCCGAGAAGCGCAAATGGTGTGGTTTCGGTAAAGTTGGCATGGGCGCGAATACGCTGCAACAAGGCCGGTTGATCCCCGTCGCCGAGCGAGGTTTTAGTCGCGATCCGTTGCTGTCCGACCCGGACCATTAGAATAGGTAAAAGCAATAAATTTAATCCTGCATATAGCGCGACGATCTGAATTGAATCCATGTCCATGTGTTTCTCCTAGTTACATGTTTTGTGATTGCTTAGGCTTCGGCCGGGAGGCTTGCCGCCTTCTCAATAGCGGCGAGGTGCTGAGCCGGTTCTTGCGCGCCTTGAACGGCAAATTGCCCTTGGTAAATGAAACAGGGCACGCCATTGATGCCGAGATTTCTGAAAAACATCATCTCCTCCATGACGGCGTTGCGATCTTCATCTTTGGCCAAGAGTTCAGAGACTAATTCTCCATCCATCCCGATTTCATCCGCGATTTTTGCAAGAACGGCCGGATCTCCAACATCCCTGTGGTGATCAAAGAAGGCTCGAAACAGAGCTTCCGCCATTTCATTACCTAATTTTTGCCCGTTCGCCCATTTCATTAAGCGGTGCGCGTTTAGCGTGTTGGGGCGCATCGGAATGTCGTCAAAACGGAAATTAATACCGACCGTAGGCGCGGCTTTTTCAAGATGTTCGCGCATGGCTTTAAATTTGTCAGAAGGGCCGTCGCCAAATTTGTTTTTCATATAGTCGCGATAGGGGACACCGGGTTCGCGAACGGTCGGGTCGAGCATATAAGGCCGCCAAGTCACGGTGATATGATGCTTGGTTTGTTTGGCGGCTTTAAAGAAATATCGCGCGCCGAGCCAACACCACGGGCAGACAATATCTGAAACAATATCGACCTGAATGACCGCTGGACTTTGTTTTTTGGACTTCTTTTTAGCCATTTTTTTTACTCATATTTTCCGGCGCGAGCGATAGGAATTTCAGAACGGCATCCATTTCGGTTTCGTTTAGACCTTTACCGAGACGTTCATTGAAAATGCGAAAGTCTTCGCGGACCTGCTCACGCTTGGCCCAGCCACTATCCGTAAGCCGTACCCGTTTGCGACGCCCATCGAGGCCGCCATGAATACGTTCGACCAGGTCCTGCGCTTCCATCCGATTGACCAATCCTGTAACGGCGGGATTATTGCGGCCAATGCCGTCGGCAAGCTCCGATAGGTGACAGCTATCATGAAAACCAAGATAAATCAGAACAGAAGCCTGAGCTGTACTGACGCCGGATCGTTTAGACAGAAATGAATCTGCTTCTTTGGTCAATAGGGTATGCGCCCGGTCAAACCAGAAAAATAATCTTCGATCTATTGGGCGGGCAATTGCCATACGAGGTCTCCGTTGACACGAAGCCTTAAGGCGATTTCATTCGCTTGTGAAGCACTTAAGGGCACTGCCCCTTGTGCAAAACTGTATAGCCATCCGCGTTGGCTGCGCAGCTATTACTAAAGGTCTGGCGAACAGCAGGGCAGGGGGCGCGCACGCAAACCACCGCTTTCTCAGCGCAAACCGGATCATAGACCATTGGGCACATAATCGGATCGACAGGCCTTGGCTTCACGATCTCGGGCAGATTGCCATAATAATGCCAGGGCGGCCGGGGACGATAATGTGGCCGATAATAAGGCGGATAGGTCGGGCGCGGGACGATGTGGTTCCAGCCATTTTGGTAGGGATCGCGCCAGCTTGGGGCGGGATTACAAATTAAGCGCCCATATTGGTAATATCCGCCATAAGCGCAGCTCTGTGTTTGCGGCGGCGGCGAATAGTTGGGACGGCATTCAGGGCCCGTGCGGGTTTCGACGCAATGATTGCCCTGAGCGCATAAAATGTTTGCGCAAGACAATGTTGGCGCGTGACAAATAGGCCCGCTTGGGGTTTCAACACAAGTTGATCCATATCCGCATCTGACAGTCGCGCAGCCATTGGAGGGTTTTGTCGCGCTCGCTTGTATGGCCCAAAGGAGCACCAAAATCGTCACGATAATCAGACCGTATAAATAACGCATATACCACTCCGCTTTGAAGAGACTATATCACTTTATTTGGTCTGAACGAAGCCGGAATGGCAGGTGAGTAGCGTTCGGATTACGTATCAACGTCCGCGTCAAGCGCGTTGGTAATTATAAATTCACGGCGGGGCTCAACGACGTCCCCCATTAGTTTAGTGAAGAGTTCATCAGAAGCATCGGCTGCTTCGATTTTGACCTGCAATAAAGAACGCGCATTAGTGTCCAGCGTGGTTTCCCAGAGCTGATCCGGGTTCATTTCGCCGAGGCCTTTATAGCGCTGAATTTTGAAGCCTTTACGCCCGCCTTCAAATATTGTTTCGAGCAATTGGGCCGGGCCATAAATATCCAGCGGATCATTTTCACCGCGCTGAAATTTCGCGACGCCATCGTAAGTTTCCATGAGTTCTGGCGCCATTTTATGGAGGCGGCGCGCATCTGCACTATCGCGAAATTGTGGGCGCATGACCACTCGTTCTGTGACGCCGCGCACATCGCGTTGTAGCACTAAAGCGCCGTCCGTATCAAACTTGCCCGACCAGCCATCCTCGCCTTCATCGGCGATCATATCAAGCCGTTTGGCGGCAGCGTCGACTTCCTTTTGTCCTGCGTCGGGCCCTAGTGCTCCGGCAATTGCGACCTGCGCGATGACACTATCAGGCGCTTCAGATTTAAGGCGGTTGATCAGAGTTTGAGCCGAGAGCGCTTCTCGGGATAGGCGCATCAGATCGGCACCTGTAATAACAGAGCCATTCTGCAGGGTTAGCGATGCGTCGCCTGATCCCGCTTCGATCAAATATTCGTCGAGTTCTTCTTGGTCTTTGAGATAGCGGGCCGACTTGCCGCGCTCGACCTTATAGAGCGGTGGCTGGGCAATATAGAGATAACCCCGATCAATAAGTTCCGGCATTTGACGGAAAAAGAAGGTCAAGAGCAATGTTCGAATGTGAGCACCATCAACGTCGGCGTCGGTCATGATCACGACCTTATGATAGCGCAGCTTTTCTATGTCGAAATCATCACGGCCAATTCCGGTCCCGAGCGCCGTAATCATAGTGCCAATTTCTTGAGATGACAGCATGCGATCAAAACGGGCGCGCTCAACATTAAGGATTTTCCCTTTGAGCGGCAAAATGGCTTGATTGTGACGATCACGGGCCTGTTTGGCAGAGCCTCCGGCAGAATCTCCCTCCACGATGAAGATTTCAGACAGCGCCGGGTCTTTTTCCTGACAATCGGCGAGCTTGCCGGGCAGGGACGCAATATCTAGCGCTGACTTTCGGCGGGTGAGGTCGCGGGCCTTACGGGCCGCTTCCCGGGCGGCGGCCGCCTCAATGATTTTCTGGACGATTTTCTTAGCGTCGACGGGGTTTTCTTCAAACCATTCACCTAGCGCCTGGTTCATCGCACTTTCGACCACGGGCCGGACTTCGGAAGACACCAATTTGTCTTTGGTTTGGGATGAAAATTTTGGATCCGGGACTTTGACGGACAGCACGCAGGTCAAGCCTTCGCGAGCATCATCACCGGAGATATTGACCTTTTCCTTTTTGGCAGCGCCGCTTTCAGCCGCATATTTATTGATCGTTCGGGTAAGGGCGCCCCTAAAGCCGGCTAAGTGCGTCCCGCCATCACGCTGCGGTATGTTGTTGGTGAAGCATTTGACGTTCTCATGGTAACTGTCATTCCACCACATCGCCGCCTCGACAGTAATGCCGTCAATTTCCTTGATGATCGCGATGGGTTCATCAAGCTGCGGCGTTTTATTGGCGTCAAGATGTTTGACAAAAGCTTTAATCCCGCCTTCGTAATAGAGCTCTGTCACGATCGGATCCGCCGGACGTTCATCGGTCAGAATAATTCGTGCGCCTGAGTTTAGAAACGCCAATTCGCGCAGACGGCGCTCAAGCGTTTCGCGATCAAATTCAACCATAGTAAAGGTGTCCTCAGATGGTAGGAACCGAACTTCGGTGCCCGTCAGGACGCGCTCATTGCCACCACGCATTTCAGTGGGCGCGTCTCCGACCACCTTTAGCGGGGCAACGGTCTCGCCGTGACTAAACTGGACGAAGTGCTCCTTACCGTCGCGCCATACTGTTAGATCGAGATTGACGGACAATGCGTTCACCACAGAAACCCCGACGCCATGAAGCCCGCCGGATACCTTATACGAATTTTGGTCAAATTTCCCGCCGGCGTGGAGCTGGGTCATGATCACTTCAGCAGCAGAGATGCCTTCTTCTTCGTGAATAGCCACAGGGATGCCGCGTCCATTATCCCGAACAGAGCAGGAGCCATCAGGGTGTAAGGTAACGACAACGCGGTCAGCATGTCCGGCGAGCGCTTCATCGATCGAATTATCGACGACTTCATAGACCATATGGTGCAGTCCGGAACCATCGTCCGTATCACCAATATACATGCCGGGACGCTTTCGGACCGCGTCGAGGCCCTTAAGTACCTTGATGGAATCGGCGCCATATTCGGCTTCCTGTTCGGGTGTATTTTCTGCTGGTTCGGCCATGCCGATATATCCCTTCGAATCAACGAAATTTAACCTGTTGACATTAGGCTAATTCGGGGATGAAAGCGAGGAATAACCCCGGTTTCAAGGCCCTATTCTTGTGAAAAATCAGCGATAAATCGGGCGTAAGGCGCTATGCTTGAAAATGAGACAACAAATCAGCGTGAGCGGCAGGGTTATCGTCGCCCACAGGATTGTATGAGCTGTCAAGGAAACGCGCAAAAGGTCCGCAAAAATGATCAGATGCGGCGCTTGGCTGGTGTAGAAAATCGCATATGACAAACCAATGATAATCTGGACAATTGTGGCCCTGAGAAGCGCAACTTCAACCAGATTCCAATAGTCCAGCCGCTTTCGCCTAGTGATAGCGGATTGGCTCAGCCAGGCGACAATCGGCGTGCCAAACAGAAAAGCCAAGGAAATGGGCAGATTGAGCGCCTTGTCGATCTCGAATGCTTGGCCAAATGTGCCAACCAAAAACATTAACCCGATAATGACGGGCAGCAGGCAAGCGTAAAACGCGCCTATACGGGCATAGCGTTTCGCCGGTTGTCGCAATTGATACTTCTGGTACATGCGCGTCCTTTCCAGCACTCGTCATGACTGAAAACTATGGCAAGTTTATGACTCCGGGCCGAAAACTCGGCCCTATAGTTAATGGGAGCTTATTACTGGCACGTATGGATTTAGCCTTTTCTGCGTGAATATTTGTGCCATAACGCAATGAGGAGGCGCGAATGAGTACGGAAGGAATTGACGCGACAGAGGCCGCGATCGTCGCCAGTATGCTGGCGTCGGATAATGTTCCGGACGCCAACCAGGCCGGCCATTGTTTTTCTTGTGACGCGCCTATGAAGGGCTTGTTCTGTTCGGAATGCGGGCAGAAAAACGACAATTACCGCCGCTCCATTTTCGCACTCGTTCGAGAGCTGTTTGGGTCGGTTTTTTCACTGGAATCCAGAATTTGGCGCAGTTGGGGCGCGCTGTTATTTATGCCCGGAAAAGTCCCGCGCGAATATTCGGATGGTCGGCGAACCCACTGGTCATCACCGGTACGGGTCTACCTGGCCATGTCGATCATCCTGTTTGGATTTATGTCATTTTCTAACACGCATCTGCTCAGCGTTGATGCAGATGCCCGGGTCAAAGACGGGATCGAAAAACCGATTGAGGCGCTGACCAAGCAGGATATTCAAATTAATTGGGACATCCATTTTTTCGAAACTCAAAAATCAATTGATCTTCGCAATAAAGACCGGGATTTTCGTCTATTGGCCATTTGCTTTGCTGACGATGGATCGTCGCCCACTATAGACTTTTCCGATATCGAAAATAATGTGGAGTTTGGCATTTTACCCGACGACGATACCAGTGGATGTGGTGGTTTGGATATCACTTTCTCCGACGGTAAATCACTGTCCAAAGAACAGAGCGGGACGTTGATGACTAACTTTATTCGAAACCCGATCGCGATGACCCGTAGCTTTAACACCTGGTTGCCGCGCCTCATGTTTATCATGATGCCGTTTACAATGCTGTTGGGCGCGCTGTTTATTCGGGACAAGAAACGCGCGCTATTGTTCGATCATCTCGTTCATGCAGCCTATATTCACGCTTTCGCTTTTTTCCTGTTATTTGCCGGAATAATTGCGTCGAACTTCATTGCTGGAACACGGATTTTCCAAGCCATTGTCGTCATCTTGTTGATCTATCTGCCCATATCCCTCAAGCGAATGTTCGGGCGGGGATGGTTCAAAACGCTGATGACGTCTTATCTGGTCGGATTTATATATTTGATCATTATCACAGGATCTCTGGTGGCTTTAATGGCATGGGACATTTCTAAAACCCTGCCGCTGGCTTAGGTTTAGCGGCGATTTCCGCGGTTTTGCGGCCGGCCGTGCGTACGGCCACCGCTGGATTTCCCGCCCGGTTTTGGCTTGCGCTTAAATCCGCCGCTTCTTTTCGGTTTGCCGCTGGTATGGCTTTGGCTGTGACCGCCTTTTTGGCCCGGGTGACTGCCGCTTTTTTGGCCGCCAGGTTTTTGGCCGTCGCGGTCCTGCCCATCGCGATTATTGCGGGGCTTACCGGAATATTTCTTTTTATGTTTAGGGCGTTGTCCGTGAGGTGACTTAGCGTGCGGCGGGCGCTGGGGCTTGGCGTCTTGTTCGTTGGCGGCTGCAAGTTCCTGCTCAGCCGTTTTGGGCTTTTTCTGGCGCTTTTGTTTTTTGCGTCTCGGGTCCTGCCGCGGCTTGTAGCCTTCGGGTTGATCCGGTCTCGGCAGGGCCGGGCGCTTATTAACCTCGGCCGCTTTGGCGTTAAAATTTTCCGGCAGCGGCAGGACCGGAATGGTCTGTTTCAGCAGCTTCTGAATGTCCTTAAGATAGGCCCGTTCTTCCTTGTCGACAAAGGCAATGGCTTTGCCCTCTCTGCCGGCTCTTGCGGTTCTCCCAATCCTGTGGACATATTGCTCGGGCACATTGGGGACCTCATAATTGATGACATGGGAAATGCCTTCAATGTCGATCCCGCGCGCAGCAACATCGGTTGCGATCAAAAACCGGATCTCGCCATCGCGGAATTTCTGTAAGGCCCGCTGGCGGTTATTCTGGCTTTTATTGCCGTGGATAGCGAGGCTCTCAATCCCGACACGGGCGAGTTTTTTCACGACGCGATCTGCCCCGTGCTTGGTCCGCGTAAACACAAGGGCGCGTTCAATATCCGGATCCAGCAGGGTCAATGCCAGAAGATCCTGTTTCTCCTTTTTATCGACGAATATCAGCGACTGGTCGACCTTATCGGCAGTGGTATTGGGCGGCGCGACCGAGACGCTGACCGGGTTGGTCAGGAACTGTCCGGCGAGCTTTTTAATCTTGGGCGTCATGGTTGCCGAGAAGAACAGGGTCTGGCGCTGCTCCGGCAGGTGCGGGATGATCTTCCGTAGCGCGTGAATAAAGCCCATATCCATCATCTGATCAGCCTCGTCGAGGACCAGAATTTCAACGTCGCCGAGGCGCACATCTTTGCGGTCAATCAGATCGATCAGACGGCCGGGCGTGGCGACGAGTACATCGTTCCCGCGCACCAGCTTCTTGATCTGCCGCGCAATATTGACGCCGCCAAAGACGACGGTCGTCCGTAGGTAAGGCATGCTATTGCCATAGTCGCGAACAGACGTTTCAATTTGCGAGGCCAGCTCGCGGGTCGGCGCCAGGATCAAGGCCCGCGCGCCGCGCTTGGGCGGCTCCATTTCATTATTGGCAATATGCGACAGAAGCGGCAAAGAAAACGCCGCGGTCTTGCCGGTGCCGGTCTGGGCAATGCCCATCAGGTCTCGGCCCGCCAGCACACCCGGAATGGCTTGCTGCTGGATCGGAGTGGGCGTTGTATAGCCGAGCTTTTCCAGCGCCTTTTGCACTGGCGCAGCCAGGTTCAGAGATTCAAAATCGGTCATGGAGACTTTCGGGTAATGGCCGTAATGGGAAGAGACTCTTGCGAACGGCCCCATCTCTTTAAACAATTTAACGAGCCATGGCCGCCCCCTATAGTGGTTGGGGAAGCGTGTCAAATGCGGAAACCATCACCTATTTCCGCTCATCCAACTTATTGTGTCATGCCGGCCCGGAGGCCGGGTTGACACTGGTTACTCTTCCGCTGGCGTTTCGCCGGTCTTGGCCGTCGAGACTTTTACCTTCTTGACGCGGATACGCGCGCCGTCAAACTCGGTATTGTTGAGATTGACAATCGCCGCTTTGGCCTCGTCGACCTTGGGCATTTCGACAAAGGCAAAGCCCTTGGAAATACCGATTTTCTCGTCCATCACGAGCGAGCAATATTGCACCGCGCCATATTCTTTAAACAGCGCTTCTATGTCTTTTTCCGTGCTCGCGCGGGCGAGATTTCGAACCAGTAATTTCATGGCAGTGTCCTAGTGAGAGGGCGGGTTAGGCGGAATGGCTTGCAAATGCAATGGCGATTATCAGCGCTTCCCGGGCAATTCAGCGCGGGGCACGTGAAATGTTTTGCGCGCTGTCGGAGTGATGCAAATTTGGCGAAAGCCGGACCTGCCGCAACCGGGGGCTCAGATCGTCGTAAATGAAATAAGGCGTCAGGGCCAACAGGCGAAAAGCACATAAGGGGAACCGATTGGGCAATGTTGAAGACCTATTATGAGCTCTCGCCGCGTGACTTACAACCACCTGGAATTCCGGCCGCGACGCTGGCGAAACGCGCCCACAGGCAAGGCATTTCGCGAAGAGCCCTGCGCCGCCCCGATATTATGAGAAATTGAGGAAGATTTCACGCGGGTTTTGACGGGGAAATGAAGGGTTTCACGGTGAAATTCCGGGAAAACAACCCTCCGCTATATTCTTACCATATTGTCTCTGAGCCAGCCCGACAATTCTGCCTCGCTTATGCTGCCGGCGGCGAGTTTGAGAAAGGCCTGATACTTTTCGGCTTGCGACGCAGTTACCGAATATCCGTTGAGATGCAGAAACAACAGGCAGACAACAAAAGCCGTTCTTTTATTGCCATCCACAAACGGGTGATTGCGTGCAATGCCAAAAGCATAGGCAGCGGCAATGCGGTCAATGCCGGTTTCTTCGCCTTCATAGTGGTAAAGGTTTTTGGGGCGATCCAGAGCAGATGCTAGCAGGCCTTTGTCACGGACTCCGGTTCCGCCGCCATGCTCGGCTAATTGGCGATTGTGAACAGCGAGAACGATTTCGTCCCGAACCCATATAGGCTCCGTCATCACTCGGCCAATTTTTTAAGCACGTCGCGATTGGACCGCATTATGTCTTCAGCGGCGCCCATCTGTTGAGAGAATTCCGGATTAAAAGGAGAAAGCTCAATACCATTTGCGGTTTCCGCAACATAGAGCATATCGCCATTATCTACGCGCAGCTTTGCCAGGATTTCTTTGGACAATATGACGCCGACTGAATTGCCGATTTTCCGTAGCTTTAATTCTGACATATGTTTCTCCGTGGTCACATATGTTATAACACTCGCCCTGTTTGTCAAGAATTAGCGGATTTTGCCGCCTCGACCTCGAGCCGCAATGCCTCTATCAATTTGTCGGCGGCGTTTTGGCTACTTTTGTCGCCGGATTCCGGTTTATCTGTCCGCAATTCATCTTCGAGTCTCGGCCAGGCAATGCCTTCTAAAAAGTCACGGTCCATATCAATGCCGATAAAGTTCCGGCCGTGACGCAGCGCTGCAACGCCGGTTGTCCCGCTGCCGCAAAACGGGTCGAGCACCGTGTCGCCGGGATTGGATGCGGCTAGTATAATACGCTCGAGCAAAGCTTCCGGCTTTTGGGTCGGATGTTTGCCGTGGCGCTTCTCGCTCTTTTTCGTCAGGGGGATCGACCAGACGGAGCGCATCTGTTTGCCATCTTTTTTGATGATGTCACCTTCATGCCAATCACCCTGTTTCATGGTCTGGTAA
>JABDKG010000042.1 GCA_013002305.1 Hellea sp. | reverse complement strand
GGCCCGAACTCTTCCAGTCAGGGATTGTTTTTAATCGAGAATATTCCTGTCGAGATCGATATTCAAAGCTCCGCGGCGCTGGCTGGTCATAGCCTTATTCTAAGCGCCTATAAGCCGGCTGGGCAGGGCATGTCGCAGCCAGAACTTATCGGACAGTCGCGAATAATACTAACCGGTCTCCCCGGCCAATTGGGACTGGTCATTGCGGTGCCGGAACCCGTCACTCGGGATTTGGATTTTGTCGTCATTGACGGTGTTATTGTAGATCGCAATAATCAAGAGATCATGGTCGCACGGCAGGAACAGTTTTACCGGGGGCGCGATTCCGCGCAGTTGGAAATGATTCAGCCCGACCGCATTGCTCCGCCGCCTACAGGACAATCACCCAGCGCAACTTTTCAGCAGCTAGAAGGGAAAGTCTATCTGCCTAAAAACGCTCCCAGTCTTATGCGCGGAGCTTCCATGACCGTGGAACTCATTGAAACTGAAACCCTTCCTGACGGTTCGCGAGTTGAGAATATTCTGGGTCAGTCCTTCGTCGACATTGACCAGGAAAACTCGCCGTTTAAATTTAAGATGGATTATAGCCTGCCATTATCATCTTCCGGGGCGCCACGATATTTACGCGCGGTCATTACCGATTGGGCAGGTCGCTCGGTATATGAAACCCTTGCTGGAGAGCCATATTTGGCAAATGTCGATAGTTACAGACTGGATTTACAGCCGAGCCCCATGCCGTAATTATGCCTCTGTCAAAATCGATTTATTCGCTCTCAACTTTGTGATAACATATCAATTAAGGAGGCCTCAATGACTAAAAAATATATGATATTATCGACCCTATTGGCGATTGGAATAACAGGCTGCGCAACCAGCGCCGATGACAAGGACCAGCCCCGAGGGATCGCGGCTTATGCCGACGATGTAAGATTGGGTGAACAAACCGACAAAATATGTTTTACCAGAAATATTGACGGATTTCGCAGCGCAATGCGCAACACTGTCATTTTGGACCGTGGCGTCAATGACGAGTATATTGTCGAGGTAATGGGCGGATGTCAGAATTTAAAATGGGCGCAAGCCATCGAGCTCGACAGCAATATGAGCTGCTTATCAAAATTTGATAATCTCGTCGTCTATGACAGCGCCTTTGGCACCAACAACACGCCGGGGTCAGTGGAGCGCTGCCCGATCAAAAGCATTCACAAGTGGAACCGGGATGCCAAAGAAAAGTCTGAAGATGACGGGATGAAGGATAAAGAAGAACTCGCAAAGTCCCCGGTCAAATAGACACCAATTCCAATCCCAAAAAAAAAGGCGGGCCCGCAAGCCCGCCTTAATTTTTGTTCCAAGCGATCTTAGAAGTCGTAAGACGCGCCGAAACGAACTTCAAACACTGAAGGATCAGCAACCAAAGATGGGTTCTGACTTGAGTTCAAAGCTCTTGGGAAGCTCGGAGAGCGCAAATCGCCCCAATCGCTATCGATAAAGTTCGTGAAGTTATCAATAACGACAAATACTTGAGCCCTATCATCGGCGCGGAAACCTGGAAGATCTTGGGATATTTTGATGTCCATTTTAGTCCAAGAAGGCCCCGTAAATTCGTTTCTGACTGTGCCTGGGAGCAGAACGCCGCCGCCGTCAAGGAAAGGCGTGAAATTATAGTAGTTGTTCGGATTATCATCAACTCTACTATAAGGCCGTCCAGACGTATGGGTCATAAACAAGAAAAAGTTCGTGTCATAGTTTTTCCAGAAATCCTTCGAATATTTAGCGGAACCGGTTATGCGGTGCTTAATATTGTAATTAGACGTCGCCAAAACCTCTTCTTGAGGATCGATGTAAGCTCTGTTGTTGTAGTTCGAGAATGCGACCGAGCTTGTCATCGGCTGAACATCTTTGGCATCCGAATAAGCGTAACCGAGCGTAAAATCCAATCCATTGTCTAACTTCACTGAAGCTCCGAGCGAGGCAACAAACGCCTCATTTCCAACAGAACTATTGGTCAACACAAAGCTATCCATGTTTGGACTCGAGTAAGTTGGAACCGTCACCCCGTTGACTGTTTGAGTACCTGTGGCGACAAGATCCCCACGTTTCACAATCGCTGTATCCTTACTTTTTGAAACCAACACGTCAGCTTGGAATAACCATTCCGCACTGTCGGAAAGATCGGGTGCCCAAGACCCGCCAAGAGAAAATTTCCAATCAGATGGAATTTTGAAATCCGGATCCAAATAATTAAGTTCGAAATTTGAACCCATGCCTGTCGAAACATCATTATAAACGACGTTCGGAATTGCCCAGCCGGCACTATTTGGTACGCCAGCTTCAGCGCCGGAATACATCAGAGTCGACAAATCAATCGCCGAAACGTTAGAGAACGCGCCGCGACCTGCACGGGCCAAAGCACCAACTTGGTCGATATTGTTAGCTGAGTAATTATTAGACAACCAAACGTTCGGGTTACCACCGGAATATCGAGCGACGCCGCCGCGTAGTTGGACGACGTCAGTCGCGTCCCATTTAAATCCGACGCGAGGTTGCAATAATCCTTTGCCGTCAAGGTTTTGCGAGTTTGAGAAACCATAATCCGCAACAAATCCCGGATTTTCGGTCGGAAGATCACTCGTTGTGTACCAATCATATCTAAGACCAGCGATCAGCGTAAGATCATCGCTGAGGTCAAAGTCATCTTGTCCGTAAACTGTATTAATCGCGTATCCCCAATCGGCCGCAGCATCGTCGGGATTATGGGACGGCGCATTGTTGTAGTAAATCCGCTGGGCAAGCTGATTGTCAAAATCGGCAATACTATCAAAACGAATTTCTGTTTCTGTATGCTGGACGAACAAATTGAAGATATCGAGATCTTTCCGTTCCGCACCGAATGAGAAGTGGTGATCGCCCATATCGTAAAAAGCCCGGGCAGACACGTCCCACTGATCATAGGCCAGTTTATTGGATTGCCGGCTATCATCGCCGCCAATGTAAACAGTTCCGCCATTTGCGGTCCTAATTTGCATTTCGCCAAAATCATTGCCACCAATAGATTGCTGACGATTGTCGAGATTTAGGTAACCAACTCTGAATTCCGTCGAAAAATTATCAGACCAATCTGAATATAGTGCGCCGACATAGGAATTGAGCGCCGCGCCGCGTTCATAGAAGTGATTAGAGAACTCGAGTTCATTACTGTCACCATCGGACCGCGTAATATTAAAGCCATCATTATAGTTATAGGTAAATGCTGCGCGGTGTGCATTGTTGATGTTCCAGTCAAGCTTTACGAGAATTTTTTCATCTTCATTGTCAAAACTTGTTGGGATAAAGCCTGGATCATATTGATAAACTCGATTTGCAATTTCTGCAATTTGATCAACTTCGGCTTGGGTAACAAATCCTTCCCGGAGCGCTGCAGTACTAAAAGTATTTGCCCCCTCAAGCTTTTCGTAAGCGACGTTAAAGAACAATTTGTCTTTAATAATTGGGCCGTTGACATTTACGCCGTAACGAATTTCTTCAAATGGATCGAACGTAATAGATACGTCATCAGCTTCGCCGCCTCGAAGGCTCTGATCTGTATAATCAATGAAGGCACCGCCGTGAAATTCGTTGGTACCAGATTTCGTCACGGAATTGATGTTACAAGCTGTAAATCCGCCATATTTTACATCAAAAGGCGCGATTTCGACGGACACCTGATCAAGGGCGTCAAACGGGAAAGGCATTCTTTCGGTTGGATAACCATTGGCATTCAGGCCAAACGCGTCATTCATGGTAACACCATCGAGAGTAACCGAGTTAAAACGAGAACTTTGTCCGACACACTGGACGGCATTAATGTCGCCCCGAGACTCGTCGACATAAACCCGCGGGTCTAGCCGAACAATATCTGCAATATTGCGGTTGATCGCGGGTGCGTTTTCAAGTTCTGCAATTCCGAAACTCGCTGATGGACCTACGGCAACATCGGCCAGAACTGTTCTTTGCGCTACGACAATAATTTCGTCGTCACCAACTAAAGTATCGAGATTAAACGCAAGAACTGAGGCGGCGCCAAGAGACAATGCGATATCTTCCACACGCTCGCCCTGAAATCCAGACCGTGTAACCGATACGTTGTAGCGACCACTGGTCGAAAGGTTTCTAGCATTAAAATTCCCCGAACTATCTGTAGTCACGGTCCGCGAAAAACCTGTTGCGGTGTTTTGAATAGTAACTGTTGCGCCCGAAATGGCCGCACCTGAACCATCAGATACCGAACCAACGATCTCAGAAGTCGTAACCTGCGCGACAGCTGGCGCAGCTAAAGTAAGGGACAAAGCCACAGCACTGGTGGCAAAAACGCTTGATAATAAGCCTGTACGAATTGAATTTTTCACGAAGAAACTCCATTAACCTAATTTCATTGCTGCCACTAAACATGATTCGCGACAGCTGTTTTTCACATAAAGTGAATTTTTAACGACAGCCCGTCGTTTTTGCGCGAACTGTTGCAGATTCGGCACACCCTGAAGCAGAATGTACCGTCATTTTTGCGCGCAGGATAAATTTTCACCACCTTGCACATGAACTTTTTGTCACATTAATGAACGAAAAATAACAGAGCCATTCAGCAAGAATTCAAATCAATTGTGCATAACAGAACTTGCGTGCGTCCCCTCTGTGACGTCCCTATCCCCCCAGGGTGGCTGGTTTTTCCGGTCCACAGAACACGCAGCGGACGCGGCGACCATCATTTCTCTCTCTCGATGACGTCGCCGCGTCCGTGTTTTTACTCCCATCTTCGCACAAATGATTATTCGGTTGCAGGAAATAGCGACCCTCGCTTATATTTGTGTCTTGGAGGACATTATGCGGAATAATTTACTAATTGGGATTGCAGCTTTGGCTTTAACTGCTTGCGGCGCTAACGAAGACGCCAAACAGGCGCAGGCTGAAGAAATATTGGCGCCGACCACCGCTGAGTTCGCGGCAAGCCTTCAGGAAAGGTTCCTGGATGCCAAACCCGGTGATGTGATTGAAATTCCCGCGGGCACTTATGCATTTGAACGCAGCCTTTCGCTTAAAGTCGATGGGGTCACAATTCGCGGCGCGGGTCAGGACAAAACAATTCTATCGTTCAAAGATCAGCTGGCGGGGGCAGAAGGCCTTCTTGTGACAGCAAATGACTTTACGATTGAAAACCTCGCCATTGTCGATTCCATTGGCGACGCGCTGAAGGTCAATGAGGGCAAAAATATCAAGATCAGCGGAATCCGCACGGAATGGACGGGCGGGCCGAAAACAGAAAATGGCGCGTACGGGATTTATCCTGTTCAGTGCGAGAATGTATTGGTTGAAAACTCCATCGCCATCGGCGCGTCCGATGCGGGCATTTATGTTGGACAGTCAAAAAACATTGTTGTTCGCAATAATCGCGCCGAATATAATGTGGCGGGCATCGAAGTCGAAAATTCGGTCGGTGCGGATGTCTTTGGGAATATAGCCACAAATAATACGGGTGGTATTCTTGTTTTCAATATGCCGAACCTACCGCAGGAAGGTCATTCGACACGCGTATTTGACAATCAAGTCTATGAAAACAACACCAAAAATTTTGGCCATGCGGGAACGCCCGTTGCCTCAGTACCAGCTGGTTCTGGCGTCGTCATTAATTCCAACGACAAGGTCGAAATTTTCGACAATGACATTCGCGACAATAAAACCGCCAATGTGATTATCTCCAGCGTCTATTCGACCGGATATGACGGCATGAGCAAAGCTGAAAGTTTTGATCCTTTTCCCGAAGGCATTTTTATATACGGAAATAAATTTTCAGGGGGCGGGGAAAGCCCGGACGGGCTGGAACTTGGCGGCCTAAAAATGATCATGTTTGGCAAAGACGGGGCTTTCCCGGACATTTTGTGGGATGGCTTTGCTGACCCCGAGAAAATGGTCGATGGCGAGATCACGCTGGAGCACCGGATTTGCGTCCAAAATGGCGATATTCAGATTTTAAATGCTGATGGGCCGAATGGATTTAAGAACCCCGCCATTCTGGACGGCGAAAAAATCACGTGCGAGCTCCCCAAATTGGGCGAAACCAAAGTTGCGCTGTGAGGATTTGGCCTCTTTTCTTTCTTGTCCTTCTCATAAACGCCTGTTCACAAGGAAAATCACCGACCCCAAATTTTCATGCCGATGCCAATCCGGCTATGCTGTCCGATTGGGGCATTGTTGAAAGCGATGGGGACACGCTCTATCTGGGCAAAGGCAGTTTTGAATATGATCTGATTACACCGCTTTTCAGTGATTACGCTCACAAACTTCGTACCGTTCATATTCCGGAGGGAAAGACGCCCCGGCTCGGCGCGGATGGTGATGTAATTGAATTTCCTGTCGGGACAATTATATCCAAGACTTTTTATTACCCCGCCGGAGCAGGCGAAAATGAAGTGCTCAAATTATCAGCCTCTTTGACGGCGTCTGAGGGGAAACTCAACATATCTGAGCTGCACCTGATCGAGACACGCCTATTGGTGCGCCGCGACGATGGGTGGGACGCCCTGCCCTATGTCTGGAACGAACAACAAACCCGTGCAGAATTGAAACGCGCAGGCGATATCAAAAAACTGACACTTGTCGAGGGCGACGCGAAATCCGAGTTTGCCTATCTGGTGCCAGATGCCAATCAATGTTCGGGCTGCCATGCCACAAATAATACGACACGCGAAATCGTTCCGATCGGGCCAAAAATTCGGCATTTGCAAGATAGCTCGCTGTTTAATGTTTCGGCACCTGAGCCAGTTTTTCGAAATGTCGATTGGACCGACCAGTCAGCTGGCCTTAATGATCGGGCGCGGGCCTATCTCGACATAAATTGCTCACACTGCCACAGCCGTGTGGGGCCGGCCGACACATCCGGTCTTCACCTCGAACCTACAACCGTCCTTGGGCCTAATCTGGGCATCTGCAAAACGCCGATCGCGGCCGGTACTGGAACAGGCAATCGCAAATATGGCATTATCCCCGGACAGCCGGAAAATTCTATTTTCACTTTCCGGATGGCCTCGACAAATCCAGCGATCATGATGCCTGAGCTTGGCCGGTCACTCTCCCATGAAGAAGGCGTAGCATTGATAGAAGATTGGATCTCAAGCCTCGAGGGACAATGTAATACCGGCTAATCAGGGGCTGAGAATTGATATTTCTTTTCTGAAACCGTTACATTTGGCGGCTGACCACTCGTTTCAAACCAATCCCAGCCCTCTTTCAAATTTCGCCAATAATCTATATTCGGATCTTGCTGGTATTTTTCTAGATTTCCGGTCGTCATGGGAAACGGAAAAGCATGGACACGAATAAATGGCTGCCCATTGTCAAAAGCATCGGTCATCACAGAGTATATTTCTTCGATCACCGGATCCGTCATTGCGTAGCATCCGATAGAGACGCAATCACCGTGCACCATAAGAAAGCTTCCCGTTCTCCCATACGCCCGATCATAGGCGTTGGGATATCCTAGGTTAAAGCTTAAATGATAGCTCGAATTTGGGTTCATTTGACCCGGCCTGACGAAGTAAAATCCTTCAGGCGACTGACCATCGCCTTCTTTTAATTTCGGGCCCAAATCTCCTGAAAAAGTGCAAATCGGCCAGGATTTATAAAGACCATACGCTCCGTCTTGGTTTTCCAAAAATAGCTCAAGATAGCCGTCACGCAGTGAACCATCGACAGTTTTAACAATCCGAATAAATACGGGCGACCCAGCACTAAAGCCGCTATCATCCAATTGATTGCTGGAAAGACGGGTTTGGTAGTCAATCGAATTGACCGCGCGATCGGAAGAGTTTTGAGGACTTACTTCCTGAGCGCAGGCTACCCCAAAAAGGATAGCCCATAATAATAATGATATAAAGGTCTTCAGCATTTCCGCCGAACTGACCTTATACCATTGCGGTTTTTGTCTCTGTGTTATCGGCCGGTATGCGCAACACCTGACCAACATAAATCTTATCAGGATGACTTAGCATTGGACGATTGGCTTCGAATATTTCGGGATAGCGCGAGCCTTTTCCGTAATATTTTTTGGCGATTTTCCAAAGTGTGTCACCCGAGACGACTGTGTGAAGCTGGGAATTTTCTGTCTCGTCTTCTGTTTCCACGTCGTCTTTAACTTCGGCGACGCCAAAAATATTTCCGACAGCCAGTAAAATTTTCTCTTTGGCTTCCTGTGATGATGCCTTACCGGCGACTTTGACCTTGCCGTCTGCGTCAACGTCAATTTCCACACCATCCTTTTCAAGACCTAAATCGTCAATTTCCTTTTCGATCTTTTCTTTGGTTTCCTTGACGCCAAGCACTTGCTTAATGCCGCGTCCAGCTACTTTTACAAATGGAATATTTCCAAACATTCTGTCTCCTTAGACTTAATCAATTCTTCAAGCAGAGTCAGCTTTCCTGCCACAACTCTATCTTTATCCCTTCTGGATCAATAAACCAGCCAAAAATACCGTATTCTGTGTCTTCTACCTTACCAACGATCTTTGCGCCGCCTGCTTTAGCCTGATCGATCAGAGTTTTAACGTCATCCACCCTCAGATTAATCATAAATTTTTCGCTCGACGGCTCTAAGTAATCAGAATCCTTCTGAAACGGTGACATCATGGTAAAACTCTTTCCATCCGACTCCCATTGGAAAGCACCCCACGCCTTGACATCAATCCCCATATGTTTGGCCCACCAATTACGATAGCCATCTACGTCTTCGCAGCGAAAAAATACGCCGCCTAATCCCAGCACTTTTGCCATGAATCCTCCTCTTGCCATGCAGCTTAGGAAAAATGTCGCGCTCTCGCAACAAGGCTTGGACTTTAAAGCAAAGCGAGTTATAGGATGGCAGATTTTTGAAATGGGAGACCCCAATGAGTCTTATTCTATCAGGCGGCGGCATGAGCGTTTTCGGACTATTCAGCCTAAACCCGGCAATATTCGGATTTATGCTGTTTTTCTTGTTTTTTGGTGGTTTGAATTTGCTTGAGTTTAAACGGTTCGACTAAGACCTATTCTTCACTATGTTACTTAGCTCTGCTCTATTAGCCCTTGGGATAGTCATCCTGATTGTGGGCGGCGATCTGATGGTTCGCGGCGCAGCAGCGCTTGCTCGTCATTGGGGCATACCCGCCCTTATAGTCGGCTTGACCATTGTGGCATTCGGCACATCCGCGCCGGAACTCGTCGTAGCTGTTCAGGCTGTCATTGACGGCATTGAGGCCAGTGAACTGGCCTCAGGAAATATCGTCGGTTCGAACATTGCCAACATTTTGCTCGCGCTTGGTTTGCCTGCACTTATTATGGCGATTCCGACCAATATGCCGGGCGTTGCGCGAAACGCCTTTGTATGTGTCGCGGCGACAATTATTTTCATTTCCCTTGCCATTTTGGGCAACCCCATGGTGATGTGGCAGGGTGGCATATTATTTGCCGGCATCTTGATCTATCTTGCCTGGATGTTTCGTCTTGGATTAAGCGGAGCGGATGACCCCATATTAGCCGAAATGACGGAGATTGATGAGGGCGAAGATGGCCTTCCGACTCGGCAATGGTTGTCATTTTTATTCGTTATAATAGGCCTTGTCGGCCTTGTCATTGGCGGGCGGCTAATCGTAGATCACGCAACCAATATCGCGGAAATTTTAAACGTCCCGAAAGCTTTAATTGGTTTGACAATTGTCGCAATTGGTACGTCATTGCCAGAGATCGCAACCGTCATTATTGCTGCCTATCGGGGACATCCGGAAGTCGCGATCGGCAATGTACTTGGTTCTAATGTATTCAACCTATTCGCTGTCGGCGGCGCCGCCTCGTTGGCCGGACCTCTGAGATTCAAGCAAGAGTTTTTCATATTCGATTTTTGGGTCATGCTCGTCTCGATGGTTGCGCTCACCATCTATATTCTCGGACGTAATCCGATCGGTAAACGAACCGGTATAGTATTTGTCCTTGCCTATGTTTTATATCTTGCAGCACAGGCGAAATACGGAATGGCTTCAGGCTGATAGGTCATGACCCGTTCCGGCCTGACATTTGAAATCGAAAAAGACTTCCAATTCGAAGCCGCTCATTATTTCGGCCATGCCGATGCCAATGATTTATTCAAGAAAATTCACGGCCATTCTTTCAAGGGCACAGTTCGCATTGAAGGCGATGCACAAGAAGAAAAAGGCTGGATTCGGGATCTTTGGAAAATTGATAAGATTATCTCCGAAGTGATTAAGCCACTGGATCATTCCGTGTTAAACGAAATTGATGGACTGGAACAACCGGCTCTCGAACAGATAGCGCTGTGGATATTTGAAAGATTAGATCCATTATTACCGGGATTGAGTTGTGTCGAAATAGGGCGGCCATCATGCGGAGAGCGTGCGCGAGCAAGAAGGTCGTGAAAAAAGCGATACTCATTACCGGCGCGGCAACGCGGATTGGGAGCCATATTGCCAAAGGGCTGGCGCAAGATGGCTGGTCCGTCATTATCCATTACAATCGATCCGAAGAAAAAGCCGAAACGCTCGTTGAGACTATTTCAAAAACGGGCGGAACCGCACATGCGATCTGCGCAAATCTTGCAGTCCCTGTAGAACTCGAGACGCTGATTGAGCGCGCACAATCCATGACATCTTGTCCCATTACAGCTCTAGTTAATAATGCATCGACATTTGATGATGATCGCGCCGATAATTTCACGCGGGCTAATTTTGATTTTCACACCAATATAAATCTGTATGCGCCGATAAAATTGTCGCAGGATTTCGCCAAACTCCGAGGCACTGAAACCGGTGCAATCATCAACATAATCGATCAACGCGTTTTAACGCCGACGCCTGAATATTTTACATATAGGATTTCGAAAGTCGCTCTTTTTGAGGCGACGAGGACCTTAGCGCAAAACCTTGCACCGACCATACGCGTCAACGCGATCGGCCCGGGGCCAACCCTGCAAAACAAAAACCAAACAACGGACGAGTTCGAATTTGAAAAGAATAGCACATTGCTAAAGATTGGCTCACCGCCCAGTTCGATTGTTCAGGGCGTCCGTTATCTATTGGACGCTCAGGCTGTGACTGGACAGATGATTGTAATAGACGGCGGTCAGCATTTAAGTTGGGCATAGCCAAAGAGACTTGTAATGAATAAAAAATCCGTTTTCCGCTTATTCAAAGGTCAAGCGCAGCCCGCAACCCGGATATTTGTTCGCGGACTTCTGGTGCAGGCGTCGATCGGTGTCCATCCGCACGAACATGAAGAGACCCAACCCGTTATAATCGATATTGAGCTGGATATGGGAGACATGCCCCTGCCCGAGGATGATAGGCTTCATGAGACATTGGATTATGCAATCGTTTCCGAGAAAGCCGAAGAAATTGCCCTTGAAGCCCATGTGCAACTTGTCGAAACTTTGGCCGGACGTATCGCAGACTGGGCGCTATCGGCAGATCCGCGCGTTCAAGCCTGCGCGGTCCGAATTGCCAAACCTCAGGCACTTTTAAAAGCTGACGCTGCGGGGGTAGAGGTCATTCGGCGACGTTGATTTTCCCTATAGTTTTCAACTTATAGCATGATTTCGATAGTATTGATGTGTTTACATCAGTTATTTGGCGCATTATGGTAAATCTTTGACATAATATGCGCTATGATGTTCTTTGAAAATTTTTACTGTGGATACGGACGACCGTGATTGCGAACTCACCCTGCAATCATGTTAATCGTTCACACATTACCAGACTTCAAAATTTTGGTTTATTGACGAATACTATATCGTCTTCATGCCTCGCCACCTTTCTTTTCCGTTTGGGGCGGGGCATTTTTAATGAAAGTTTAAAGCTCCCCGGGAAAACGCCTTCGGTCACAATGGCGAGAGATTGAAATGGCGAATATGGATCCGCCCGCAAGAGCTGCCAATAGAGTGTTGGTCAATCACCTAATTTCACATTTCGCCAATACGCCGGAGCAACGTGCAGACCTTCTAAAAAACACGAATATTTCCGTGAGTGACTTAACCCGAAAAAACGGTAAAATATCGTCTCGAGACGAATATATTTTCCTGGCCAATCTTACTCAGGAAATGGGCCAGGATTGGGTTTGGCGCAATCCACAAATTTGGAAAAACCAAAATTTTTCGCCGCTGGATCGTGCGCTTAAAAATGCGCCGAATTGCGCGGCAGCGATGAATGTGCTGACTCGGCTTGGACACTTATTTCATTCAAATTTATACTTCGAACAATTTGAGCACGATCTGCCCAGCGGACGCATGCGTACGCTTCGCATTAATATGGTTCCCGAAGGGTCCGACACTGAAATCGGCGCTAAGTGCGTTCAGCATATGACACTTATATTCATATTTTTCCAACTCGATCAGGCTCTAAACGGAACCTGGAAAGGGGCAAAAATCCACGCGGGGCCGCTTCAAGGAGTACCTCTCAAAATTATTCAAAATATCTTTAGCAAAGCTCCCGAAACTAACACCGGTTTCATCGGGTTCACAATTCCTGCATCAAATTGTGAAGTGCTAAACCAATCCGCGGATGAAAATATCTTCAAACGTGCGATGGTGACTATCGAAAAAGGAGCAAGCAAATCCAGGCAGGATGACGCTCTTAAACATCAAGTGCGCAACTATTTGGCAGTTGTAACACAAGGCCGCCCTAATGCCATTGAAGTTGCCAAAGCGCTCGGCGTTTCTCCGAGAACACTCAATCGCAAACTTCAAACCGCCAACACGACTTTTCGGGAATTGTTGGAAGATTCTATCAAAAAGCGGGCCCATAAACTGTTAGCTGCGAATACACTTTCGCGCGCCGATATTTCGGACCGGCTGGGTTATCGCGATCAAGCTAGTTTCAGCCGGGCTTTAAAGAGGTGGAGAACCAATGAGTGAAATCGCAAATCGTTTCGTCCACCAAGCAAAACAGGACGAAACTCCCGGCGCTGATGAATATGAGAAACCCGAATTCGGGTTTGTAAAGACCCGTTTTCCCGTTGAAAGATTTGATCACCGCAAGGGGCTAAGATCATTGCAAGTACATCAAACAATTGCCTCACATGACGGTAGAATGTGGTGCGCAACGCCCTCCGGGCTAGCTTGTCTTGACGGTATAAATATATTCATGTTTGACCGGAAACACGGGTTGATTTCTCATGGATTACGAACCCTCGCAATTGATACGGATAATAATCTTTGGATCGGCACCGATGTCGGTATTGAAGTTTTAGACATAAGCTCCTTGATACCTCGCCGCCTCTGGTCATCCGAAATTGGGACAGTCAACACAATCGATATCCTTGGTAGTTATGGCCTGATAGGAAGCTCTAATGGCTTGTTTATTTGGGGAGGCGACCAATCAATTACACTTGCAACAGAGTCTCCGCTCGCCCACGCAACAATTAAATCCATAAAAGTAAATTCACCAGATCAAGCCTGGATAATCGGGCCTCAAATCGGGCTCCAGCTTTTTAATATTAGTTCCCAAGTCTCCAAGCCAATTCGCGTTAATCACATAATTGGGCAGCCAACGACTTTGTGCCGAGGACCGGATAGTCATATGTTGGTCGGCGGAATAAATGGGTTAGTTTTGGTTGATAACACAGGCGCTATCGATCGAAAGTTTGACGCGGAAATAGACGTCGACGCCCTGCTTTATTATGAAGATATGTTGTGGGTTGGAGGGGGAAAACTCCTTAGTCGAATGCGGATTGAGAATGATTCCATTGATCTGATCGATACGATTCAGACCGACATTTCAGTTCTACATCTGACCGCGGACAATTTTGAAAATATTTGGATATCTACCGGTGACCAAGCGCTTCTTCGAATGGGCAGAATGCGGCACACACTAGAAAAAGGTCTGGAAACAGATATTGGGTCCATAATGTGTATTCGCCAAACCGAGGGAGGCCTGTTGATTGGCGGGTCAGATGGAATGACAACCGAGACTAATTTCGTCAGGTTGCCGGGGATGACTGTCTGGGATATCTTAAAAGACGAGTTTGGAAAATATTGGATTGCCACGGACGCAGGGCTGTATTGTACGGTAAATCCCAATTTTACTATTCCATATCGACATAATGAAAGCCCGGTTGTATCGGCTCCTAATCGAGCTCTGACTTTTCATAAAGGTGAGATTTATATTTCGTCGATCCGGGGGCTTGCGAAAATCGAATATGATGGCGTCAAAGAAATCCTGTCCGACAAGAACCAAAGCCTGGGATATGTTTATTCCCTGCACGACGGTGCCGATGGCGCGCTTTGGATTGCGACATTGGGCAATGGCGTCTTCCGCTTGTCGGACGGCAATGTTAAACGGTTCGACCTGGGCGAGACTGACAATCACTCAAATGCCTACGCCTTTGCAGACGATGGTTTGAAAAATATCTATATTGCACATGGCAGTTCCATCACTAAGATCGACCCGTCAGGAAATTACGCCAAACTTATAGAGTCCGACGCAGCGATTGCCGCTTGGACGCTAAAATATCTTGAAGGCGACCGATTGGTTGCGGGATCGTCAAATGGCTTGGTAATCTATGATGCAGGCGACGGAAGTATTCGCCATCGTCTTTCAGGAAATTTTGATGACGTTCCCTGGGAATTTACAACGAGCCGTTCACTTGAAATTTTAGACGGAAAAACGGTTTATTGCGGTCTGGGCTCAGGTTTGCGAATTGTCAATTTGGACGAGCTGGAAGAGACTGGACTGAAACCCCGTGCAGAATTCGCCTATGCGCGCTGGAAGGGGACGACCGCCACGAATATAGGGCAAGATTTCGTTGTGAAAGCCGGGAGATGGTTTGTGGAGATCGGACTGAAAACTTGCTGGTTTCTAGATAATTGCGAGATGCGGTTCATTTTAAGCGGATTTGATGCGAGATGGTCAGACTGGAGCGAGGCCGGAAAACTTACCTTCAACTCGCTCCCGGCCGGCGATTATAGTCTAGATGTAGAGGTCCGTTCTCCCATCGCTGGTAAGGGGCCCAAATGCCGAATCCTTAATCTCGCCGTCGAATAAGGTTGACAAATCATAAAAAATTTGGCCTGTTGTGGCTATTATCGCGTATTTTTTGCAATTTTTGGCGTAAAATGGCTAAATTTAGGCGCGTTTTGTCATATTTATTAAAAGCGCTTCCATCTATACCCTGCTCAAAGGGCGTTCAACAATCGTTGCCCCGCTTTTTAAAACCCTTTGTCGGATCTTAAATGATCAGACAATTGTCAGGCGAAAGCTTGTACAAGCAGCCCTGCTCCAACATCGCGCCCCGTTTGGAGCAGGGCTCATTTGTTTCAAACAACATTTTCCAGACAAGCTGACATGGCCCACTTGAACCTGACCCGACTATCCTTAGGTTGGGCACATGGCAGGCTCTGCAGACAATCATCCATCAGACAAAAACTCGCGAGCCTACGGCCCTGAGCTTATCTCCGATTACGTCAAAAAATTACCTGGTAAACCCGGTGTTTATCGCATGTATGACGAGAATGAAGGTTTGTTATATGTCGGGAAGGCCAAGAACCTGAAAAAACGTGTTACCGCTTACACTGGCTACCAGCGTCACACAGTGCGGATACAGCGCATGATCCGCGCAACCACAAAAATGGAATTTGTTGTAACTGCCAGCGAAACAGAAGCGCTCTTACTCGAAGCCAGCCTGATCAAAAAACTGAAGCCCAGATATAATATTCTGCTACGGGACGATAAGAGTTTTCCCTATATTCTTGTCCGCAAAAATCATGAAGCCCCCCAGATTACAAAACATCGCGGTGCCAAGAAAATAAAAGGTGATTATTTCGGCCCTTTTGCATCAGCGTCAGCGGTTAATCGCACGCTTGATACGCTACAACGTGCCTTTCGCTTGCGAAACTGTTCGGATAGCGTCTTCGCTAGCCGCACGCGCCCCTGTATGCTCCATCAGATAAAACGCTGCTCGGCCCCCTGCACCGGCGAAATCGACCTCGCAGACTATGGAGAACTCATCCGCGACGCGGAAGATTTTTTGAAAGGAAGGTCCGACAAGCTTCGCACACGGCTGCAGGGACAAATGCAGGCCGCATCGCAGAAGCTGGATTACGAAAAGGCGGGTGAATATCGCGACCGTCTTCAGTCCCTTGCCCATATCTCAAGTGGATCATCGAGCGCCAACTCCAACTCATTTGGAGACGGTGATGTCATTTCCATATATACGGGCGGCGGACAGAGCTGCGTGCAGGTATTCTTTTTCAGGGGCGGTCAGAACTGGGGCAATAATGCTTATTTCCCGCGCCATAGCAAAGACGATACATCGGCGGAGATTTTAGACACGTTTCTCGCTCAGTTCTACTTGAACAAACCCATTCCAAAGTCCGTAATCGTTAATCAGAATATTCCAAATGCCGAACTACTGGAATCAGCTTTATCGGAGCGAGGTGGACGGAAAATTTCGATCATTTACCCCAAGCGCGGCGAGAAGAAATCGCTTATCGAAATGGCGCAAAAAAACGCCGAAGAATCGCTGGCGCGCAAACTCGCGGAAACCGCCTCGCAAACCAAATTACTGAACCAACTGACGACCAGCCTTGACCTGGACAGCCCGCCCGAGCGCATTGAAGTCTATGACAATAGCCATATCCAAGGCGCAAACGCGATTGGGGCTTTCATTGTTGCGGGACCCGAAGGTTTAGAAAAGAAAGAATATCGCACTTTCAATATCAAAGATTTGGAGACCAAACCGGGCGATGATTACGCCATGATGCGAGAAGTCATGCGGCGGCGTTTTACCCGCCTTATCAAGGATGACAGCCTTATTTGGCCTGACCTTGTCTTAATTGACGGCGGCAAAGGGCAATTGTCAGCGGTGCGCGAGACATTGGCTGAAATCGGGGCGCTAGAGCGTACGACGCTCCTCGCAATTGCCAAAGGACCTGACCGCAATGCTGGCCGCGAAACGTTTCATATGCCGGGCCGTCCCGAGTTTACGCTGCCACCCAGAACCCCGGCCCTGTATTACCTGCAAAGACTGCGGGATGAGGCACATCGTTTTGCCATCGGCACCCATCGCGCAAAGCGCAAAAAACAGATGAAATCCAATCCTCTTGATGGTATTCTCGGAATAGGAAAAGGACGCAAAAGGACGTTGCTTTCACATTTTGGCTCTGCCAAAGCAGTAAAAGACGCAACGGTACCGGACCTACAAAAAGTCGAAGGGATAAGCCTCAAACTGGCTGAAACGATTTATGAATACTTCCACGAGTAAAGACGACACTGGATATAGAAAAGCTGGCGGAGCATTCGCTGATGGTCTGACATTAGTCCGGGTCGTCCTCACACCCTTGATCATGTTTGTCATTATCGCCCAAGGGTGGCCGACAACAACAGCTGCCGTGTTGGCGTCAATGTTATTCGGCATCGCCGCGCTAACGGACATATTTGATGATCTGACCGGCGGCGCAGAAACATCCAAATATCGCAAATTCGGTTGGTTTGACGATATTGCCGATACGGTTCTCATCTGCGGAACGTTGATGGCAATGCTCTATGTGGTATTCTTCGCCCAGCAAACCGAAATGGTATATATTGGCGAAGATAATATCAGGACAGAACGCCAGATCGACTGGTGGTTTGTCGTGCCGGCGATTATCATTATCGCCCGTGAGTTGCTCGTGGGTTTGCTTAAGGGGTTCGAGCTTAATCGGTCACAAATATTTGAAACGCCTTTCGGAAACCTCAAAACGGCGCTGATTATGATTGGCACCTGCATATTGCTGGCGTCGCCTTGGCTTAGCGCTCTGCTAACGCCGATCATTGACGGCGCCGCTACCGGCAAGGTCGGAAAAATCACAGAAATCAAAGACGCCGGAATAGATGCTATAGAAGCCTATAATAAGGTTCCAAATATCGTCTGGACGACCGGGCTCGTAATCCTGTGGATAGGAGCGGTTCTGTCCTTTTTCACTGGATACAAATTATTGACCCACAAAAGTGCCGCTAATGACGGATAGCCCAGTGACCGGCTTTAAGGCCAAAATTCCAAATATTCTGACGATTGGGCGAATTGTCCTTATCCCCGTTTTAGTCTGGGGAATATTGCAACTGGATGTATTTTCCTTAGAACGCGGTCACCCGCATATGGGTACAGTTGTGCTAATTCTATTCGTACTCATGGCTTTGACTGATTTTTTAGATGGATTTTTCGCGCGCAAATGGCAGGTCACCTCGGATTTTGGCCGCATGATCGACCCGATTGCGGATAAACTTTTCGTCGCCGGGTGCCTGATTGCCATTTGTATTGTGTCAATAGGAGCATGGCTTGTATTAGTCCCTGCCCTTCTCATAATTGGCCGCGATATTTTCGTCAGTGGCCTGAGAGAGCATGCAGCCCTGAAATCCCGCACTATGCCGCCGACAAAACTTGCAAAATGGAAAACCGCCTGTGAAATGCTGGCAATATTTGTGTTATTGCTATCTTTGGCAATGCTGACCTTCAGGTTTAATCACCCCTCAAACTCGGGCTGGGTTGAATATCCGCCATTGTCAACTGATCAGCCTTCGCTCCACGCCATTCTTCTTCACATTGGTATTGGAGTATTATGGATAGCTGCCCTCCTATCCGTTTACACGGGCAGTCTTTATTTGCGCGCCGCGCTTAAAGACTGATCTTTCCCCGAACCAATTCGTCATAGTCACTTGCAAGTGCGTGACAGACTTCGGCAGGCGTATATTTGACGCCTTGAATTTCGCGAACGGGCGTGACTTCTGCCGCCGTCCCTACCACGAAACATTCAGAGAAATGCGGCAGTTCTGACGGATATATATCGCGCTTGTAGACCTTATAGCCGCGTCTTGCCGCCAGTTTCAGAACTGTATCATGGGTGATGCCATCAAGCAGGATATCGTTGGTCGGCGTGTGCAGTTCACCGTCGCGGATAAAGAAAATATGCGCGCCTGTACATTCGGCAACCCGGCCCCTAAAATCGAGCATGAGCGCATCATCAAATCCTTTGGCCGTTGCGGCATCTTTGGACAGGGTACAAATCATATAGAGCCCCGCCCCTTTTGATTTACACGGAATGGTATCGGGCGCCGGGCGTTTCCAATCGGCCCAGCACAAGCGAATGCCTTTCATTTTGTCAGAAAAATAACTGCCCCAGTGCCAGACAGCCACCGCCAGATGGATTTGATTGTTTTTAGAGGCAACGCCCATCATATCGGATCCGCGCCAGGCAATCGGCCGAACATAGGCATCGCCCAGACCGGATTTAGCCAAAGTCTCTGTACAGGCCTGATCAATCTGCGCGACTGTATAGGGGATTTCATAACCCATATGCTCGCCTGATTTCACCAAACGCGCGGAATGGTCAGACAGACGGAAAATTTCGCCTTCATAGGCGCGGTCGCCTTCAAATACGGCAGACCCGTAGTGAAGCGAATGCGTGAGGATATGGACTTTGCTTTCGCGCCAATCGACAAATTCGCCATCCATCCAGATATAGCCATCGCGGTCGTGATAAGGTTTTTCGATCATTTTAGTATCCGTGGGTGGCTGATAAGCCGTATGAATTTCCTTGGCGTCATTTTTGACTATGATAAGGGTAAGTCAACTGTCCATTTGGTCTTATCGAGGTAAATTTTGAATTCTGAGTCTGACATTCTAGAGCGTCATGAGTTACATTTGTTGGTTGTCGATGACGATGACCGCATCAGAGACCTGCTCAAAAAATATCTTGGGCAGCAAGGCTACCGTGTTTCAACATCAGCTAATGCCGCTGATGCACGGCGCCTGATGCAGACCTTGGCGTTTGATCTTATCGTCCTGGATGTGATGATGCCCGGCGAAGACGGGTTTTCATTGACAGAGTCATTGCGCAAATCCGGTGATGTACCCATCATTTTACTGACAGCGCGGGGCGAGACCGAAGACCGCATACAAGGGTTAAAACTTGGCGCAGACGATTATTTGGGCAAGCCCTTTGATCCGGCAGAACTTATATTACGCATCGAAGGAATATTCCGCCGAATTGGGTCGAAGCGGCCATCCAGCAAAGTGATCTTCGGGCCGTGGGAATATGACCTTAATCGTTTGACTTTGCACAAAAACGGCGATCGGGTTCGCCTAACGACCGGCGAAGAGGCTTTATTGACCCTTTTGGCCAAATGCGGAGGAGCTCCGGTTAGCCGCTATGCGTTATCTGAAAAAATAAAGGCAAAATCGGAAAGAGCCGTCGACGTTCAGATGACACGCCTTCGCCGTAAGATCGAAGACAATCCCGCTGAGCCACTTTTTATCCTAACCGTCCGTGGCCACGGCTATCGTTTAATGACAGATAGTTTCGGTTGACCTTTTACAAAAAATATCTCCCAAAAACCCTATTTGGCCGGGCGCTTCTGATTATCGTACTCCCGATCACGATAATGCAAATCGCTGTCGTCTATATCTTTTTTAATGCCCATTGGGCGACCGTTACAGCGAGCCTGTCGGATAGCGTTGCCGCGGATGTAAGCTTGGCTGTGGAGCTCTATAATCAAGCGCCGGGGCCGCAGACAGCAGAACAACTCAACGCCATGATGAAACCGCATATGGAGCTGTCGGTAGGTTTGCGAGATGACAATGCTTTTCTCACGGCGCGGCGACGTGCGTTTTTCTCGGTACTCGATAAAACCCTGCAGCGCTCACTTAGCCAAAGTCTTGAACAGCCGTTCTGGTTCGACACGACTCGATATCCCAATCACATTGATATTCGCGTAAAAGTGGATGACGGCACTCTTACCTTTGTCGCGGCGCGCGAAAGAGTTTTCGCCCGCACCGGATTTGTGTTTATCTTTTGGCTGGCGCTCGCCTCACTTTTATTAACCCTCATCAGCATTATTTTTATCCGCAATCAGGCTCGTCCAATTACTCGCCTTGCCTCTGCCGCAGAAGCATATGGCAAAGGTCAAGATATTGCGAATTTCAAACCGTCAGGCGCCACGGAAGTGCGGCTAGCCGGACAGTCTTTTCTCAAAATGCGTCAGCGCATTAGCCGGTTTATGGAACAGAGAACGACCATGCTGGCCGGTGTCAGCCATGATCTTCGCACACCTTTGACCCGGCTAAACCTTCACTTGGCGCTTCAGGATGATACCGAAGAAAACCGCGCCGCACTTTCCGATCTCAAAGAAATGGAAAATATGCTCAATGGCTATTTAGACTTTGCCCGGGGGCTGAGCGACGAGGAAACTGTTAGAATTAAACTCAAACCATTTTTGGAATCGGTTCTTGAAAAGCACTCGGGATCAAGACTGGAATTCATCATGAAAAAAGACCTGTCAGCAGATTTAAAACCGTTAATGATGACGCGCGCGATCGAAAACTTTTTGTCCAATGCCAACAAATATGGCGATCGAATACAAGTGTCAGTCCATTTGCAAAAACCAAATATCATCATTTCAATAGAAGATGATGGGCCCGGAATTTCTGAGGCACATTATCGGGATGTGTTCCGGCCTTTTTTCCGCCTTGATACGGCGCGAAATCAAAATGTTGAAGGAACGGGCCTGGGACTTTCAATCGCGCGCGATATTGTTCGAAATCACGGCGGGAAAATTGAATTGGGTGAAAGCCAATTTGGCGGTCTTAAGGTCGATATTTATTTGCCGACTTAAATATTATTTGAAAGCTGATCTCAATCGCTGCAACTGATCTGCAACGGAATTTCCTTTTTGAGCTTCAACGGTACGATAAAGACTGCGATCCAGCCGGGCGACGCGCTCATATAATTGATCTCCCCTGGCAATCAATTCGAGAAGGTTCGAAGGCAATGCCTGAGCCACTTTGGCGAGATTGTCGAAAGACAATTTATCTGAATCTTTTGGGTCCTCAACAATTCTATATTTGTCCGCCCAAGCTTCTTGAACTGTCATTTCTTGCTCTTTGACAGCCCGCTGTACCAATAACCAGCTTGCGACTTGCATCAATTTAGTTGTCAGGCGCATACTATGCGATGCGTAAACGAGCGCATCCGACCGATTCAAGCTTTTACTGTTCGCGCGCCCTGGCCCGTCTAAATAAGCGGCTGTTTCCTCGACAATATCCATCCCCTCGCGGAAGGTCCGGTTGAAAAGCTCGGATCGCGTAAATTCAAGCAATCGACTTTCTGCCTGTCGCGTTACTGTGTCTAAATTTGCAGTCATAATCTCTGTGTCACGGGCATTCATACATGATCTCTTGTCAGTTTTTTACTTTGCCCGTTAAGGGAGTCGCTATTGTCCGAAAGGAAATGCAAACTACAAGCCAATCAACTCTTTTTTCCGAAAATATCGTCTGCGGCACTTCGTTCTCGTGTTTTTTTGTCCATTTCTTTTTCGATTCGGGCGATTTCGTCATTTAAAATAGCAATTCTCCCGGCTAACTCATCGATTGAAATCCCGTATAAATCTTCCCCTATTAGAATAGCTGTATTATTTTCAGTCATGCTTTGTGCCTTACAGAGAGCTGATTCACACCATTTAGTATAGGCGCATTGGCTATCTTTTTGGAATACCCCTTGTCAAATTCAGAAAATACTCTATTTTGACTGTGATATTTCTACTCTAAGAGCAGAAAATCGACATTTAACCCGGCCGAGCCGGGTTTTTTTAATGTCGGAATTTTGAATGCCAATTTAGGAGGCTCAAATGACTCAGATTCTTATGCCAAAGGCCACAGCCGTCTGGTTGATCGACAACACGGCGCTGACGTTTAAACAAATATCTGCCTTTTGCGGCCTGCACATTCTTGAAGTTGAAGGCATTGCCGATGGTGACGTTGCGAGCGGAATTCGCGGCGCGGATCCAATCGCAAACGGTCAGCTAGATAGAGAAGAAATTGAACGCGGCGAAAAAGACCCTGCTTTCCAACTTAAGGCTAATGTTTTTGAAAATGTTTCACTAGCCAATCGGACTGGTCGCAAAAAAGGGCCTCGCTATACACCGCTTTCCCGTCGTCAGGACCGTCCTGATGCGATTGCCTGGCTCGTTCGTAACCATCCGGAAATTCCGGATTCACAAATATCGAAACTAATTGGGACGACCAAGCCAACCATTACGGCTATTCGAGAACGCACCCATTGGAAAATGAGCACGATCAATCCAACAGATCCGGTATCCCTCGGTCTTTGCACGCAAATTGATTTGGACGCGATCGTTAAAAAAGCCGCTGATAAGAAAGCCCTCGCTGACGCCAAACTTGAAAAGAAGGATGGACCAAGCCTGAAACCTGTCGACGAAACTGTTGAGCCGGCGCAGCCAGCTCCAAAAGCCGAGCCGACTTTGGAAAGTCTGTTCAAACCTTCAAGCGATTGATAGTTTTAATTTACGCGCCATTGTCAGCCGGCGGCATCGTGTAATTAAGCGCTAATCGCCCGCCATCGGCATAAATTACTTGGCCAGTGATATAGCTTGCCTGCTCTGAGGCCAAAAAGGCTGCGATACTGGCGATCTCGTCAGGATGCCCCACGCGGCCCATTGGAGTTCTGGACAAAACCTTCGCCATCGCCGCCGCATCCTGATTTACGCTGGCAAGCATTTCAGTATTGATGCTACCAGGCCCAATAGCATTAACTCTTATCCCAAATGGCGCCAGTTCAAGCGCCATCGAACGGGTCATTTGCTTCAGTCCACCTTTGGAAACCGTATAGGCTAGGAAATCGGGTAGACTGACTTTGTCATTGATCGAGGACATATTGATAATGGAATATGGGCGCTCTGATAAACGCGATCGATCATCTCTATTTCTGATTTCTTCAACCATATAGGTGACGGCAGCCTTGGCGACCATGAATGAACCGCGTAAATTTACCGCAAGAACACGGTCAAAATCATCTTCGTCGAGATCCAGAATTCCGCCTTTGAGGGCAATTCCAGCATTATTGATGACGACATCAATTTGCCCGAAAATGCTCAATGTCTCGGCAATCAAATTGTGGACTGACAATTTGTCCGCAACATCGCATACAAAAAACTGGACCCGATCTGCGTGAGATTCGAATTCAGACAGGGCCGATTTGCCCGCAGTCTCGTCTCGATCTGCGACCACAACACAATATCCGTCTTCCAGAAACCGGCGCGAGCATGCCAACCCTATGCCTTTGGCACCGCCTGTAACGATTACAACTTTCTTATCCATCCCGTATACCCATAGATGTTTCGCGCGCTTCTAGACCAGTTAACGCGTAAAATATAGCTGCAATCAAACGCTACTGACTAATCAGCGGTGGCCGATATTTTCTCTTTGAGTTGAAGTTTTTGCTTTTTGAGGGCTGTCAGTAATATCGTATCAGGGCTTGGACTTTTCTGTTCTTGCTTTATCTTCTGATCGATTTTGGCGTGTTTGTTCTTAAGTTCAGTCAAATAGGCCGTCACTGCCATTCCTTCCTCCATTTTTTAGTATCACTAGAACTAACACATTTTCACTTACGAGTCACCTTAATAGGCAGAGAGTTATTGCAGTAAGGGAAATTATTCGTAAATTACGGAAAATTGGAAAATTGCGATGCCTGACACACCCTCTGAAGAAGATATTGAATATGCTGAAACCCGAGCTGAAATGCAGGCATTGCTTGATAATCTTAAGGAGGAACATCGCCGGATAAAATCTGAAATCAAAGCCGTCGAAGAAACCGGGGTTATGGACGTATTGAAAGTTCGGCGTATGAAAAAAATAAAACTCTCAATAAAAGATCAGATTGTTTTTCTTGAAAACCAACTTACCCCAGACATCATTGCCTAATTAGGCATGCAAAGCCGCGCTTTTCAGTCTTTTACTTTGATACATGTCTTTGTCCGCCTCGGCCATGATACGTTCAGGCGTTACACCGGATTTTACAGGAGCACACCCCCAAGAGGTCGAGATATGAACGGCTGCATTTGGCATGTCGACTTCAATATTCCGAAGCGATCTGGCGAGAATTCCGGCTTTTTTCCGGGCTTCCTCTTCTTCTGTTTTAAAAATCAATATTCCAAACTCGTCCCCGCCGAGCCTGGCGACCAAATCACAATCGCGGACTGTCGCTTGCAAAGTTTCACCCACATTGATGAGCAGCGCATCTCCGACGGCATGACCAAAGCGATCATTGACGGATTTGAAACCATCCAGGTCAAAAAATAACAAACAGGTCGGAATTTGATATCGCTGATGAACCGATTGGGCGCGGCTGAGTTCTCGCAAAAATGCCCGGCGATTATAGACGGGCGCAAGCGGATCCGAGTCAGCCGCCCGTTCCAACTCTTTCACATATGATCTGAGCCGTATGATTTCCGCTCTGAGATCTTCAGGCGAAACAGCTGCTGCATCATCCAGACGAAACCTGGACGGCGAAGCGGATTGACGATCGAAAGCACTTTGGGCCAATATTTCCCCCTTGTTTCACCTTGAATACACCAACACAGTTAAGAAATATTTTCTTCTTCCAAGAGAAAATAGATTTGACCTAAAGCCGCAAACCAGTAGATTGCGGTGCTTTCTGATAGGTCTTACACAGGCGGGAAGCATGCCATCATCAAAACCAGTCGCAATTATTATGGGCTCCCAGTCCGATTGGCCGACAATGCAAAATGCGGCCAATATTTTGGATGAATTGGGCATTGGATATGAGGCCAAGATAGTCTCCGCGCATAGAACGCCGAAACGTATGTTTGATTTTGCGCAAACCGCCAAAGAAACAGGGTTCAAAGTGATTATAGCAGGCGCTGGCGGCGCGGCGCACCTCCCCGGTATGGTCGCAGCATTGACAACCCTGCCGGTCCTCGGCGTACCGGTTAGCAGCAAAGCCTTGTCCGGTAAGGACAGCTTATTATCGATTGTTCAAATGCCGGGCGGAGTTCCCGTGGGGACTTTAGCTATCGGGGATTCCGGCGCGAAAAACGCCGCATTATTGGCAGCTTCGATATTGGCCTTATCAAACAAAACCATTGACAATGCGCTATCAGATTGGCGTTCAGCGCAAACAGGTTTCGTAGCAGAAAATCCAGACAGCTAATGACAAATTCGCACTTAAATCCTGGTTCAACCGTTGGCATTTTAGGCGGTGGTCAGTTAGGTCGCATGTTGTCCCTGGCAGCCGCGCGACTGGGCTTTAACACCCATATCTACTCGCCTGAGCCGCACTGCCCTGCAAAATCAGTTTCAGCCCTCGCAACAACAGCAAAATATTCTGACAAAAAAGCTATTGCGGAATTTGCTCGGTCCGTTGACATCGTCACCTTTGAATTTGAAAATATCCCGATAGACACCGCCGTAACGGCAGCTGTGGAAACGCCGCTTTATCCGCCGATTGAAGCTCTATTTGCTGCCCAGGACCGTCTAACGGAAAAAGAATTCATTTCTGACACAGCAGGAGTGCCCGTAGCCCCTTATCATCCCGTTAATAACGCGTTTGACGCGGTCCGCGCTCTTAAAATACTCGGCGAAAAAATTGTCCTTAAAACGAGACGGCTCGGTTATGACGGCAAGGGCCAATCCATTGTCACAAATGAAGACGACGCGAAATCAGCATATAAATTTCTGGGTGAAGTCCCCTGTATCGCGGAGCAATTCATTCCGTTCAGACGCGAAGTTTCGGTCATAGCCGCCCGAGGGCTTAACGGCGAAGTGGCCGCCTACCCCTTAATCGAGAACGAGCACCGCGATCATATTTTGCACAAAAGTATTTGTCCCGCATTGGGCGATGGTGGCGATGCGCAAACTCATGCGATCAGGATCTTGGAAAATCTAGACTATGTTGGCGTGATCGCTGTTGAGTTTTTTGAACTTGATGGCGGCAAGCTTATCGTAAACGAAATCGCGCCGCGTGTTCATAATTCAGGCCATTGGTCCATGGATGCAGGTTGCATCGACCAATTCGAATTGCACATTAGGGCCATTACCGGATGGCCGCTCGGAGGAACCAACCCGCCATTCAAAGTCGAAATGATAAATTTAATCGGGGATGATGTGAAGCAAGTTCCGGATTTGGCTAAATCCCCTTACACGAAAATCCATCTTTATGGAAAATCTGAAATACGCCCTGGCCGAAAAATGGGGCATTTTAACAGGCTCATATTTTAGGGCTTATCGGATCGTTAGCGATATCGCCGACGTCGATGTCCGTAGCGCAATCGGCCTAATAGGGACACGGGATCAGGCCAATGCTCGCGCGCCTTTCGAAACTGGAATTTCGCTTTTTCAAACTGCATAACGTTGGAAATACGCGCCTCAAGGAAGGCTCTAGACTCAGCTTTTTCGGCGCTATTATCTGCCAGCCATTTCACCGCCGAGGACGCTATGACACCCGACAATATGGCGCGTTTGGAATAGAAGTTTCCGTCAGTGCTCGTATCGCCGATCGCGCGCCAGATCATGTCAGCGGTTCGCCATACATGTTTAGGTCCCGCTCCCACTGCGTCCGGCAAAGCCAGCCGCGAGATGGCGCGCCGTGCAGCCTGCTCATGGCCATCCAATAATGAGAGCCGGACCCAGACACATTCCGTAATCTTATCGCGTATTCGTAAGTTTCCCAGGCCTTTATTCGCTATTATCATACCGGCTTGTTGATCCAGTTGTTCTGCCCAAAACTCCAATATTTCGAGTGGTCCACCGGGAAAAAACAGCGCATCTGCCCCGCTAGGCAACTCAACCTCGTTGATAGCTTTTCGCATCGCAGTCTTGGTCCATCCGTCGAACGGGACATGGCGTAGCATAGCTTCCAAAATATCGCGCCGAGCCTCGCTTGAAGAATTTTTTGTTCGATCTTCCATAATGGCGATTATAAGCGAATATTTAGGTTCGTCACCCTTCTAGTTTCCGGCGAAATATTACGCGCTTAATCCATGTCGAAACGCTTTTGACGCCCGCACCGGAAAGTACGCCATATCTGAATATTCGGCCGGCGAGCCAAACGACTAAAATTGACATCAAAAACAGAAGGAATGCTGATAAGGTAAGTTCCCACCATGGCGGGTCTTCGGGGATCCGAGCGATCGCGGCGAAAGGCGCTGATAGCGGAAACCAGGCCGCGAAATCCAAAAGAGGCGAATCCGGTGATCGAAACGACAATGGCACAACCATGACACACGCCGTCAGCACCAGAACGATTGGCGTGGTCAGCGTTTGTGCATCTTGCATAGATTCCGCGAGCGAACCGACCGCAATGAATAATGCCCCGTAAAAAACATATCCGATAACCAGAAACACGAAGAAAAATATCACAAGTTTAAGCGACACAGCCGCTTTTAGGGCTTCCGCAATTCCAGGGGCGTTTAACATCGATAAAAGTAGCGAACCGCCTATCGCCATAACTATGTAAGGAAGCATAGCCGTGATTGTCAGCGCGGCGACGCCCAGTAATTTTCCGAGCATGATTTCTGAAAGGCGTGTCGTCGAGAGCATCATCTCTAGAAGCTTATTGAGCTTTTCTTCGAGCATCGATGTGAGTAGCATATAGGCGCCTGAGAAAATTGTCAGCCACAGCAATAATGCGCCGCCTCCGGCGACAAAATAGGGAATTCTATCAATATCAGAAACAGCTTGATCATCTTGATCTCCGGAAGATGCTTTGCTGGGGTTAAAGGCTTTGGTTCTGGGGGCCCTACCTATTGTCTGGGATAGGCCCGCCGATGACAATCCGCCGGATTGTAAATATTGCTCTTTTAAAAGGCTTTGAAAATATCGGTTAGACAGATTTTTAAGGCGCTCATTATTGATATTGGTCGTCCAATAGTCCGAGCGGATTTTGCCATCCTCCATATAAATATGCAGGAGTGCGTCCAGAGGCTGCGACGCCCCGTCTATGGCTAGGAATTTTTCGCCCAATAGATAAGATTTCAAATCTTCTATGTCTTGGCTTGGCGGCTCTATAATTCGAGATCGGCTTTCAAGCTTGTCAAAGATCGAAGGGTCGATACCTGTAATTTTTGCGTCATATAGAGGCTGCATCCCTTTGGACTGATGAAGTTCGTAATAGGCTTTAATTTCATCGTCGGTTTTTTCATTGGCTTTCAGGATAGGTTCGATGAGGTTCCATTCGATATTGCGTTGCCCAGCTTTTTCATAGGCGAGGAAGCCCTCACGATGTTCGCCGGTTTCATCCAATATGGTTTCGTAACGAACCGGGTCGATATTGATATTGAGCTGAGCAAAGCCAAACACTGCCACGAACATTACAAACGGCATTAAAAATGAAATCCAGAATCCCCATGTTTTTATATATCCCAAAAAATCTCGGCGGGCGATGAGGTAGGTTCTTCGAAGGTCAATTTGTGGAATCATGCGAACACTCCGGCATGCATCTTCGCGGCCTCGTCTTCGCCAACCATTGTAACGAATGCTTCGTGAAGGCTTGGGTTTTTCGGCTCGAAGCGGGTAAGTCTAATTTTCGCTTTCACGCATTTTTCAACAATAGCAAAGGCTTCTTTTTCGGGTTTGAGAAAAACTGTCAAAGCACCATCGCTGCGCTCCTCTATCGAGGTTGCAAAGGGCTCCAATATGGTATTGATTTTTTTGTCGTCAGATTGAATGACGAGCCGCCGCGGCGCTTTGGCCAACGCATCTTCAATGGATCCGTCAAACACGACCCGGCCGCAAGACATTAGAATAATGCGGTCACATAGCCTTTCAGCATGTTCCATAACGTGAGTCGAAAAGATTATGGTTCGGCCGCGCTCAGCGATTTCGCGAACCATATTCTCCAGTACTTGCTGATTGACCGGATCAAGCCCGGAAAATGGTTCATCCAGAACATAAAACTCAGGATCATGCGCGATCGCCGCTAGAAGCTGAACTTTTTGGGCCATCCCTTTGGACATGTCTTTGTTCTTTTTCCGCTTGGCTTCTCCGAGCCCATATTTGTCGAGCAATCGATCAGCGAGCGGGAAGGCATCTCTGGCCTTCATTCCGTTAAGACGTGCCATGTGCGCGATCGTTTCCCGTGCTGTTTGTTTTTTATAAAGCCCGCGCTCTTCTGGCAAAAACGCTATTCGGCCAAAGGTTCGAGGGCCTGGATCACCGCCAAATAATGAAACCTCACCTTTATCTTGTTTAATCAGACCCAGCGCCATGCGAATCGTTGTCGTCTTTCCCGCGCCATTTGGTCCTAGAAAACCAATAATTTCTCCCGGTTTAACATCAAAAGAGACATCGTCGACGGCGATTTTTCCACCAAATTTTTTTGTTAAATTACGCAAAGATAAAGGCTGTTCAGTCATGCTGTGATGTCTAGCCGTTAATTGAATCCAGACAAGTCTTTTCCCAATTAAATGGAATTATCCTTGGCAAAATGTTATAAGGGAGAGGCTCTCTCATTATGGGGGAGTTTTTCAACATTTCAAAGGGGCGCAATATGACCTTCAGAAAACTATTATTATCCGCTGTTCTGATCGGCGGAACTTCAATCGCAACCAGCACGGTTAGCTCGGCTCAAGAATCCTATATTGGGGAAATCCGAACCCTTCCCTATAATTTTTGTCCGAGGGGAACAGCTTCCGCCGAAGGCCAGCTTCTACCCATAAGTCAATATTCTGCTTTATTTTCCTTATACGGTACGACGTTTGGCGGTGACGGGAGGACGACTTTTGCTTTGCCGGATATGCGTGGCCGCGTTGCATTTGGTTATGGACAGGCGCCGGGACTTTCGAATTACAGTTGGGGGCAAAAGGGCGGCGTTGAGACTGTCACGCTGACTACTAATGAGATCCCTCCACATAATCACAGATCCGGGATACAGACCTATGACGACGCAGCCAATTCTACCACGCCTCGTAAAAATTCATTCGGCATTGCGACTGGTAATACCTATGTATCTAACGAGGACGCCCCGAGCGGCCAATTTATGCACTCCGATACTGTCTTGGTGGAAAATGCAGGCGGCGGACAATCCCATGAAAACCGACAGCCCTATATTGCGTTACGATATTGCGTTGTGACTAGCGGCATATTCCCATCCCGGAGCTAAACAAGAGCAATTATCCACCATGCTACTAAAGGCTGAACGCCGCCAATATGACCCGGTATTCCGGGTCATTTTATATTCTAATTCATTGTATTAAAGCCTTTTTAATGCTATGGCACGGGCTCACACTAAACGGGGCCCGTTATGACGTTTAAAAACTTTACTCTATCTATATCTATCGCTCTGCTGGGAACGGCAGGCATATCTACCCTCGCCAATGCAAGTGAACCTTTCATCGGTGAAATTCAGCCGGTCGGATTTAATTTCTGTCCACGCGGATTTGCAGAAGCCAACGGCCAGCTTTTAGCCATCTCTCAATATTCGGCACTGTTCTCGCTATATGGAACTATTTACGGCGGAGATGGGCGGACAACCTTTGCGCTGCCGGATTTACGCAGCCGCGTTCCAATTCACATGGGAACGGGTCCAGGGCTCTCCAGCCGGCCGATCGGTTCCAGAGGCGGAGCGGAAACCAATACTATGACTGTCGGTCAAATGCCATCGCACACGCATCGAGCCGGCGTGCAAACAAGGACTGAAACCGCCAATTCAACAACGCCTAGAAAAAATTCGTTTTCTGTTACAGCGGATAATTCTTATTTTGACGGTACAGATCCTTCCGGCAGATTCATGAATTCCAATACAATTGCAGTAGATAATGCAGGCGGCGGGCAGTCGCAAAATAATATGCAGCCTTATTTAACGATTAATTATTGCGTTGCTTTAGTCGGTCTCTATCCGAGCCGGAGTTAGAGGTCGCTATGGTTAATTTTTCAAAAGTTTTGGCGATGGGCGCGGCTTACGCCTTGACCTTGACCAATGCTCCCTTGGCCCTAGCCGATTCTGAACCCAATATCGGTGATGTCATGTTGGTTGGGTTTAATTTTTGCCCGCGGGGTTGGGCTGAGGCCGATGGCCAGCTCCTGTCGATCAATCAAAATCAGGCCTTGTTCTCACTTTACGGGACAATTTACGGCGGCGACGGACGCACAACATTCGCACTACCTGATTTGCGTAGCCGGGCCCCAGTCCATATGGGTACCGGACCCGGCCTGTCGACTCGCAACATCGGGTCCAAAAGCGGCACGGAAACGAATATATTATCGACCAGTCAAATGCCGTCTCACACACATCGTGCGGGCATCCAGACTATTAACGATAACGCAAATAGCACAACTCCGAGACGAAACAGTTTTGCTATTTCGCCGGACGATCATTATTATGACGGCTTGAGCCCGCAAGGTAGATTTATGAACAGTCAATCAATAAGGGTTGATCCCGTAGGCGGCGGTCAACCGCAAAACAATATGATGCCGTTTCAGACAATCAATTATTGTGTGGCTTTACTAGGAACTTATCCATCACGAAATTAGAATTTAGAGCTTTCTACGCAACCCGTTAGTTGGATCAGGTTAAGCAGATTTCAGAGCCGCTTTTCCTGTCTCTGTTTTCTCAGTTTTTCGCATTAATTCGCGCATCAGTTTAACGGCGTCGATATCATCGACATTTGGGTCGAAAAATTTACCTGAAAACAGAGCCGCGATTTCATTGGCGTGGGAATAATGAGCCAATCGCAGAAACGCCAATGGATACTGCCAAAACGTATTGATAACCAGGCGCGAAACATCCCGCGCATTGCGAATCAAGCCTTCGTACTTCGTCATTAATGCGAAATCACCGGACTCTATCGATTGATTGATAGCCTTTGCCCCGAGTTGCCCTTCTTTCAACGCAAACAGGAGTCCGAATGAAAAAATTGGATCCAAAAACCCGTGAGAGTCTCCGACGCTCAAATATCCGGGGCCTGACAATTTTTCGTACTCATACGAATAATTGGAAATCATTCGAACTTTGGTGGTCAACTCTTTTTGCTCTAATCTCTGCGCGAAATGAGGATTTATAGATTTGGTGCATTGCTCGAAAAATTCGTCTTTGCTGAGCTTGCTGTCTTTGAATTCTGCGAGCGGAACAACCACTCCCAAAGATGTTAGTTCGTCGTCAAATGGAATGAGCCAAGTCCAGTGATCTTTCCCTCCATAAAATAATCGCGTATTTCCGTTTTCTTGCCCAGCGCCGCGTTCGATTTTTTTTGCGTATGTATAAAAAGCGACTTGTTTCTCATATCCGGTAAAACTTTTTTCACCCAGAAAACCCCGGCGGCCGAGAAAACATTGTTGGCCCGACGCGTCGGCAACAATTTTTGATCTTAATATGGTGGTCTGGTTCTCGCCTTGCCTAATTTTAAGTCCGGCGATCCGTCCTTGATCCTGAACGACATTGACAACTTCCGCAGCAATTAATTCTGCGCCGTGCTCAATTGCAGTATCCAACAGTTTTTGATCAAATTCTGAACGTCTGACCTGAAAGGACTTTTCCGGATGAACATTGCCATTTTCGTCAACATTTTGAACCGGAACCCAAAATTTGGAACTTTCCTTTGTTCCTTGCACCCAAACGCCCTTTTTTTGCGGATAGTTTGCAGACTCCATATAATCGCCAAGACCCATGGATTTTAACATGCGAGCGCATTCGCCGGCCATGGACTCGCCGATATGATGGCGGGGAAATGTTGCTTTTTCGACTATCAGAACGGAGTGGCCGAGCCGCCTCAAATGGATAGCAAGAGATGAGCCGGCCGGACCGCCGCCAATAATGACTACGTCATAGACAGATTTAGAGACCGGCTCCAACTGGTTTACCCTTGGGCCTGAACTTGCGTAACCATTTTTGCAATGGCTGCCGGAGTTCTGAAATTTTCTTCGGTCAAAGCGTCAAGCGGGATTTTAATATTATTATCCTGCTCCAGATAAAGAACCATATCCATGATTTGAAGCGAGTCCAGCGTCTGCTTTGCAACCAAATTCGTATGAGCTCCTACGGGCCCATTGGAACCGGCAGAATTTGCAATCCAACGGATTATTTTGTCTTGTAGTGCTGTATCCATTAAACCTGCCTCGCCTGTTTGGACCATCCCGCGCGCAGTTTTTGTCTATCGATTTTCCCGTTTAATGTATAGGGTAATTGACCGTGGATTTTGTAGTTTGTCGGTTGCATAACTTTTGGAAAGTACGCCGCCATGTGCGCGCTGAGGGACTTTTGGTCAATGCCGGATCGGTCGTCAATACTCACATCCAAACATAGATGTTGCCGCGTTCCGTTGCGGTGGATCAAACATGCGGCTGCTTGGTTTATTCCTGTCAATTTCGATGCAATATTTTCAATATCTAACAGGCTTATCCTGTGCCCTCTTATTTTGACCAAATGATCCCGCCGTCCAGAAAAATGGATCAGCCCTGCAGCGTCCCTGAAAGCATGATCGCCGGTCGCGAAATACTCGCGCGGATTTAGCGGAGGCTCGCCCCAATAGCCTAACATTATGGTCGGTCCACGCACCCAAAGTTCCCCGACCTCATCGGTTCCTGCAACCCTCCCTTTTATATCCAGAATTCTAACATCTGCATGATTGCATGGCTGCCCAATTGGAACTGGATCTGTAAAAGATGTTTCCGTCACTTTGTAACTTGCGAATACGTTTGATTCCGTTGGGCCAAATAAATTTGCATATTGAATATCCGGCCGCTGCTTGATGAGCTGGTTAAGCTGTTCAGTTGGGTATACTTCGCCGGCAAATAAGATCGTTTTCAGCGGTTTTGAAAGGTCGCTTTCAAAAACACGAAAGCGGGTCAAAAGGCTCAAAAACGACGGGACAGTGTAGAGTACCGAAATTTGATTTCGCTCAATTACCTTGGCAAATTCACCGGGTAGTGAAAGCTCTGAATCCGAAGGCAAATATAGGCAGGCCCCAAGGCTTAGAGCGCCGTAAAGATCGAGCATCGACAAATCAAAATGAAACGGAGCGATACTCACAAAATTATCACTCGAACTTAGATTAAACTCCTTGAGGGCCCAGTTCACAAAAACGCCAATATTTTCGTGCGAGATCGTTATGCCTTTAGGGAGTCCAGTTGTCCCCGATGTCATTAAAATCAAAGCTGGAGATGATGCCGATATCTTGGAAATAGTCGGCGTATTTGGACCTTGTTCAAGTTCACATTGGAAAGCATCCACCGTTGCAATATGTTGGATAAGTCCCTCTGGTATATGTTCGAGGACTGCCAGACTTTTTTCTTCTAAAACCAGTAAAGACGGCGTCGTTTTTTCCAATATTGATTGAACGCGTTTTGCCGGCGAATTCGAGTCGATAGGAATTATGATCAGTCCATGCGCAAGACCCGCAAGAATGATCTCAACTGTCGTAGGGCCCTTGCGCATAAATAGCCCAATTCTATCGCCGGCTTGCAAATCATAGGTCCGCAACCATTGCATCCGGGCATTTACGCGGCCAGATAATTGTTGGTAATTGCACCCACCGTCGGCCCATTTAAGCGCTAACTTATCAGGGTTATTCTGGAATTTTTCCCATATTCTATTTAAAAACCGGGAGCTCAAGCACGCCCCATTTGAGACAAAATAGCATTTAACTGAATGTTGCTGGTACCGGACGCTGACAAAGTTCCCAATACGTCCTGCAATGCCTCTGCCAAACCTAACTTTCCTTGCCAAGCCTGCCCTGCCATCAATTCGTTCAATGTCAATGCGACATCAACTATGGTTTGGCTTATCGTTAGTTTCGATAACGCCGGCGACAAAATGGGCGCTTCGTCCATATCTAAATCAGCCGCGCAGCGATAGGCCAGCCATCTAGCAGTTTCTAATTGGCGGTAACATTCTGCTAATTTAAACCCGATGCCCTGATGTTTAATGAGCGCGCCATTATTATCCGTCCGGCTTTTGAATTCCCCGAACACTCTATTTAAATCCCTCTGAGCCGCGCCTAAAAAACCTGCCAAAATTAAACTGCGTTCCCAGCGCATAATTGAGAGGGTCAACCCTAACCCGCCGCCTTTCGAACCTAAAATCGCACTCTTCGAAACTTGGTAGTTTTCGAACGTAATATTCGCCATGGGGGAATCCTTTATCCCGGCCTGGTCTTGAATTTGCTCAATTTCGATACCCGGATGACCAGTGGGAACGACGAAAAGCGTCGACCCGAGACCTGACGAAGATGATGTTTCTTGCGCGGAGACGATCAAAACATCTGCAGCCGGACCATTGGTTACAAGTTTTTTGGTGCCGTTGAGCGTAACCATATCACTTTTAAACCCGCAGTTTACCCCCAGATTTTGAGAAGAAGACCCACCGCTTTCGCCCGTAAGCGCCAAGGCTCCAATCATTTTTCCTGAGGCTAACTTTTGTAAATAGGTCGATTTTTGATCCTCGGTCCCATGATTTTGAATAGCCATAGCGCAGCCAAAGAGATGGGCCCCGACACTAAACATGTGAGACCGCGACAATCCCTCTCGTCCCAATTGTTCGAAAGCTAAGAACGTCGATAGGGCCGTCAGACCCATTCCGCCTTGGTTTCTTGCAATTGTTGCGCCCGCCCATCCATATTGCGCCCAACTGAGGAAATCGACCGCTTCATGTTGACCCGCAGGTCCGGCCCCTAATAGTTTCGGCGCATCCGACTTTGCTTTGTCGATTGTTTTTTGCTCGCTGGGCGATAGTGAGAAGTCCATTTCTACACTTTCCCTGCTGATCGGATCATTGGCAAGTCTTGATATTTGAACAAGGAACGGGGGGGGATATTTGACGGGTTTTTTCGCCATTGATTTTTCAGCATTTTGACATATTGCCCTGTCATATGTTTGAGCTGAGCGGATTGGCTTAATTGCCCGTCTGGAACTTTAAACGCCGGCTTGATTGTCAGAGTGATGTGAGCCTCGTGGTCAATAGTGGTAAATATTGGGACGGCGATGGCGCCTGACTTTAAAGCCAAATATGAAAACCCTTGATGAAAGGTGCGAGCACGTCCAAAAAAATTCCAATTTCGACCGCTGCTCCCCGACCGACCATCGCCGGTCAAGTGAATATGTTTGCCGGCGTTTAAATCTTCAAGGCCTCGCGCAATCGCCTTGACATCAAACGATGAGAATAATTGAAATACGTCAATCGCCGGATTTTCAATTCCGAGTACCTCATAGAAGTTTCTCGCCGAAAGCGTCGTGAAAGAAACGCCCATTTTCGCCAAACAGATTTGCGCAATTTGGCCTGGGCCAAAATGGCTATTCAAGAAAATAAGGGGTTTTCCGCTCGTTAAGAGTTGGCCCAAGACAGCGCGTCCTTGAACGGATATTCTTGATCCAAACTCTCTACCATTCATTCGATCAATGGCGGACATGAGGTAGAATTGAAAAACGCGGTCGACATAGAGTTGGCAGCAATTCCAATGCTGTATTGAAGTAACCCTTTTTATCGTTTTGGGCAGAAAGTCGACTGTAGGTTTCAGTTTTAAGACATTGCTATTGCTTGGTTTGTTTCCCGTAGCAACCGACTGCGCCATTGCTACGGCTTCATCAAATGGCAATTCTAAAAATTGCTGAAACGGTTCAAGAGAGGTGCCCTCATCGTGAAGGATACGCTCCAATCTTTTGGCCGGATCCTTCCAATTGTTCATAGCAATGTCCTCGTGAATATTGAGACTATTAAATGTACGAAGACAGAACAAGGGGCCTGTTCTTAGATTGGACACGACCGCATGATTGTGCTCCAATAAACGATACAGAGGGGAATTGTATTAAAAAAATAGCATTCATATCTGGCCCAGCATTAGGCCATGTCGGCCGACTATATGAGATCGCAAAAAAACTTGTTCGGCGAGCCGATGTCGAAATCACTTTCTACATTGCCGATTATACAACCACAGCAGAAATGGTAATCGGTAATGCGTTCAGGATTAAAAAAATTCCTATCCCGGCAGAGACCCGGCACCACCCGTTCGAGGCATTTGCGGATGGGATAGAAAAGTGTTTTCAACACGATAATGTTGAGTTGATCGTCCATGATGGATGTCCACTTCGGTGGCTTTCAACCACGCGGTTTCCAGATTGCCCGCGCGTATTTGTCACCAACGCATTTTTGACCGGTCATCACAATCGCGACACATTCCAAAGCCGATGGTTTGACAAACCCGTCCACATGAAAATTAATCATTTGCGCGCCGAGAAAGGTTTGCCGGCAATCAGTAGTCCTTTTGAATTATATGACGCCGATAAAGTTATTTTGGCCGACGCTAGGTTTCTGATTCCCAGAGCAAGTCAATTTCCGGAACATTTTCACTTTTGCGGGCCTATTCATTGGGGCAGTCGGGGCGAAATTCCGGAATCTATTGCCAATCTCACAGATCATTGCATTATTTCGATGGGATCGACTGGTAAGCGAAATATTGAGCGGGAATTGTTGGCCCGCCTTAGATCTATGACTGGTTGCGAAAAATTTATTTACGCTGGCCGACAAGCATCCGATGTGAAAAATGCCGGATTGATAGAATATGCATTTGAATGGCTACCCCTCGACCAGCTTTACTCGCACGCTGGCTTTGCTGTCACGCAAGGCGGATCAGGCTCAACTTACCAAGCTATCGCAAAAGGCGTTCCCTCACTCACATTTCCAACCCATATCAATCAGGAAATTTTTGGAAATATTCTCGAAAAAGCAGGTCTGAGTGTTTGTATCGGTCTAAATGATAACTTGGAAAAAATTGAAAATTTTGATATTGATTCTCTTAGAGATGCAGCACGGGGCGCGTCTCTTAAGATGTCCGGTAACGGAGCGATCCGCGCCGCTAAGCATTTGATAGAGATGATATAGATAATGTTGACCCAAATTAAAAAGATAGTCGTTGTGGCAGGCTGTCAACGTAGTGGAACGACATTGACGGCCCACATGCTGGGCTGCCACCGGCAGGCATTTTTAATAGATGAGGATGATGGCCTCTATAATTGGGTCGAAACCTGCCTTTTTTCTGGAACGAATGACGAGAAACTCACCAATAAAGTTTTTGCGAAAGCAGACGGTAAATATAAAAAAAACGCAAAACGAATTAAAGTATTTGGTGGTCAAAGAAAACTGGCACCTGAAATTGATCACCTGATCCTGAAGGCCCCTAACCTATCCTACTGTTTCGATAAGCTTAAAAAGCTCGACATCGACGTTTCCATTGTTTTTCCTATCCGGGATCCCAGAGCCGTCGTTGCGTCAATGGAAAAGCTCAATCATATAGACATGGTCGGCAATCAAATTAAGCGTCTAAAAGAAAATCCTTCGGTTCATAAGATATTTGAGTCCGACTTGAAATCACTGGAAAAAAACCAGGCACATAAGCATATCCAGCGCGCAATTATTTGGCGTATGAAATCCGGTTTGGCCAAGAATTTCGAGAAAGTGGGCCTTAACCCAATTGTTTTTAAATATGAGGACTTAATCGTCGACAAGGCAGCCGTCTCTGAACGTATCACGGACCATATTGGGCTTCCATTCGATAATAAGATAATTCGCCATGAGAAATTCTTCCGCGGAATGGCGCCTGGGCTTACCGAGCGTACGCGGCCTGTTGACGATAGCTCGATGATGAAATGGAAGAACCGGCTCGGCCCTCGACAAGAGAAAGAGGTTTTGGCGACAGCAGGAAAACTGGCTCGAGATTATGAATATTTTGCCGGGGCTAACGGTCACTTTGTTAGAAAAGCACCGATATTCACGCGCGAGACATTTGAATCCCCGATCATTTTGACGGGACGCGGCGGAAGCGGCACTCGGTTATTGTCTGAACTCGCGCAAAAGTTTGATGTCTTTCTAGGCAATCGTCTTAACGCAGCCGGTGACTCGATGGAATGGGTCGATTTGATTTACGAATTTGCGATTAAGAAAAATTTGAAAGGGGTTGAAAAGCGCAAGCTGGATTTTGCCAGCAGCGGTCTTTTGCTGGATAAGACTCAAGATTTCCTTGAAGCTGGAAACTACAAACCTGATCAGCTTTGGGGCTGGAAACTGCCGGAAACCATGTTGCTTATTCCGGAAATGATGTCGTCTTTTCCGAAGGCAAAACTCGTCCATTTAGTTCGCCATCCTGTGACCAGCTCATTACGCCGGACCCATATGACCTCCCGGCTTGATAATCCGATCGGACGGACAGTTTTACGGGCCGCCTATCGTGAATTAGGCCTCGATCCTGCCAGTATTAAGAAAGACCCGGAATATTTGCACAATGCCGTGACATGGCTTTTTCAGGTCAGACAGGTTCATAATTATGCAATGGAAAACTTGAACGCTGAGAATTATCACCTCATTCGCTACGAAGACCTCTGTAAAACGCCGCTTGAAACAACCAAATCTTTGTCACGTTTCATGACGGGAAGTGTTTCTGATTTTATCCGCCCCGCCGTGGATCCCGATCGGGTTCCAAACATAGACTTCGGCGATCCAGCAATTGCGCATATTTGGTCAATTTGCGGTAAAGTCGCGATGGATATGGGCTATGAACCATTTTCGGCTGAACGCTATTTGGCCAATTTCAAAAGCGCATCATAGACCTGTTTGCGCGACTTCGTTCTTGTCTTATAACTAGGCATGAATATAGACGCCGCTACGATAAAAACGCGCTTATTAGCCCTTAAAGACGAGTTTGAGGCGCTTAGCGCATCAGCGTCTACAAACCGCAAACCTATTGCCTTGGATCAACAAAGCGTGGGCAGACTGTCAAGGATGGATAGTTTGCAAGTGCAGGCCATGGATTTGGCGCAGGAACAAAATCGGCGGCGCCAGATCGTGCGAATCGACGCCGCTTTAGACAGGGTTGAATCCGGTGACTATGGCTATTGCGTGACCTGCGATGAGGAGATTGGTCAGAAACGACTGGAATTCGATCCAGCCGTCCCGCTCTGTATTAATTGCGCCAAATGACAAATGTCGTATAAAGTTCCGTCATCGACGTAGAAATAGAAAAAACAGCCCGGTTTGAAGTCGCCGTGATGAAGGCTTGCAAATCCAGCTCTGCAATTGAGAAGCAGGCTTCAGGGGACGGGAAGGCTGCAAGATATTTTAGGGGCGAACGTCCGTCAGAAAAGCTATAATCCGCTCTCGCCCGCCAGATATCCAAAGGTTTTGATGCGTACCGCCGCTTATAACATATTGAGATTTGGGACCGGTATATCCATCGTATAGACGCCGACCTTCTTCGATTGGAATAACCTGGTCCACTGTTCCGTGGATCCACAAGAGCGGCACATCGACACTTTCCAGCGCGCGGTAGCTTTCATATTTATCTCTCACCAGCGGGCGAAACCCATAGATCGGCAGTCGCAATTTGATCATATCAACCATCGAGTAAAACGGTGCTTCGAGAATAAGACTGCCGACCTGTTTGCGCGATGCTAGCTGCGCCGCGACGCCCGCTCCCAGCGAAGTTCCATATAGATGAATGTTTTCAGATCTTATCCCTTGCGAGATTAAAAATTCATAGTGAGCTTCGGCCGCCGCAATGATATTTGCCTCGGACGGCGTCCCGCTGGATCTGGGATATCCGGGATATTCCGCCGCGAGAACGCCCAGCCCAGCCATCATCATGTCCTGATAGAGAAACCCGCCCTGTATCACGGCTGACCCATTTCCGTGGAAATACACAACAACATCACCGCCGTCCGCAGGGGGCGCCCACCAAGCCATAACGTCATGGCCCAAAGATGATGTATTTGTGACTTGCGCCATTCCGATTGGCGGCGCGATCGGAGTGCCCGTTTCGTCTGGTGGTAAATAATAAAACTTACGCTGGATCAAAAATATGATCAGCATCCCGATCAAATATAAAAGCGCGAGAATGAGAATGCCCCAAACAATCTTGCGCATAATTGATCCTTCTGCGTAAAAAGTGCGCGTCCTGCCGCCGAAATATTACAAAGCTTTGATAATCTCTTCGACCATTTTCTTGGCGTCGGATAACAACATCATCGTATTATCTTCGTAGAAAAGATCATTGTCGATCCCGGCATATCCCGGAGACAATGATCGTTTCACAAATAATACCGTCGCCGCCTTATCAACATCCAGAATGGGCATGCCTGCGATCGGACTTTGCGGGTCGGTTTTCGCCGCCGGGTTGGTAACGTCATTGGCGCCAATAACGAAGGCGACATCCGTGTTGGCAAATTCGGAATTGATATCTTCTAGCTCAAACACTTCGTCGTAAGGTACATTGGCTTCAGCCAGCAGGACATTCATGTGACCGGGCATCCTGCCCGCAACGGGATGAATAGCATAAGAAACATCAACACCCTCTTCTTTGAGCGCGTCTGCCATTTCGCGGCAGGCATGCTGGGCCTGCGCAACAGCAAGTCCGTAGCCGGGCACAATAATAACTTTAGAAGCGTTCTTCATAATAAAGGCCGCGTCTTCCGCGCTTCCTATTTTTACGGGACGCTGTTCCTTGTCGCCAGATGCTGCTGACGCACTATCCCCGCCAAATCCGCCCAGTATGACCGAAAGGAAGCCCCGGTTCATGCCCTTACACATAATATAGGAAAGAATGGCACCCGAAGAGCCGACCAAAGCGCCGACAATTATCAGGGCCAGGTTTGACAGCGTGAAGCCAAGCGCAGCTGCGGCCCACCCGGAATAGGAATTGAGCATGGAAATAACGACCGGCATATCCGCGCCGCCGATTGGAATGATCAGGGTGATCCCCAATACCAACGTCAGGGCCACCAATCCCCACAACAAGCGCGGATCGTTACCACCGGTGCTCATCATCATGCCGATCAAGTAAGCCACACCCAGTCCGAGTGCCAAATTCAAGATATGTCGTCCCGGTAGCAAAATTGGCGCGCCCGACATATTCCCGTTGAGCTTGGCAAAGGCGATCACCGAACCCGTAAACGTAATGGCCCCTATCGCAGCCCCGAGTGATAGCTCTAAAATGCTGATTTTATTGATGTTTTTAAACACTCCAATGTCGAAATTTTCCGGGCTGTAAAACGCCGCAACGGCAACGAGAACGGCCGCCAGACCGACCAGCGAGTGAAAGGCGGCGATTAATTGCGGCATATCCGTCATCGGAATTTTCCGTGCTATGATAGCCCCTATAATACCGCCGACCGCTAGTCCGCTCCCGATCAAGACAATGGCCTTGCCGCCAAATCCGATCATAAAAAGCGTGGTCATGATGGCGATAAACATGCCGAGCATGCCAAACAGGTTCCCGCGCCGACTGCTCTCAGGCGACGACAGACCCCGTAAGGCCAGAATAAAAAGGATGGCTGAGACGGTATAAAGGCCTGCGGCGAGATTAGCGGTTAAAGTCATGCTCCGGCCCTATCTCTGTTTTTTCTTGTACATGGCGAGCATTCGCTGGGTCACCAGAAAGCCGCCAAATATGTTGACGGCACAAAGAGCCACCGCAGCAGTGCCGGTCCAAGTCGAGATTTGCGACCCGCTCTCAACGCCGGCGGAAACCGCGATCAGTGCGCCCACAATTATGACAGAAGAAATAGCGTTGGTAACAGCCATTAGTGGAGTGTGGAGAGCCGGTGTCACCGACCAGACGACATAATAGCCGACAAAAATAGCGAGAATGAATATTGTGAACTGGAAAATGAACGGGCTGACCCCTGCGCCCGCCCCAGCTAAAATTAATCCTGTTACCATGGATATCCCCTATTTCAGACGTTCGTGAACAACTTTGCCGTCGCGGGTCAGCGCGCAGGCTTGGATGATTTCATCGTCCCAGTCCGGCGCATAAGACCCGTCTTCGGCCGTCATTAACGGCAAAAGGTTTCTCAGATTACGGGCAAACATATTGGAGGCGTCAGACGCCATCCGTGACGGCCAGTTGAGCAAGCCGACAATTTTAACCCCGTTCTTTGTCTCGACAATTTGACCGGGCTTGGCGCCCTCGACATTACCGCCGCGTTCGACCGCCATATCAACGATAACGGATCCGGCCCGCATCGCGGCAACCATTCTTTTGTCAATCAGGCGCGGCGCCGGACGTCCGGGAATAAGCGCGGTGGTGATGACAATATCCTGTTTCGCGATATGGGCGGCCGTAAGCTCGGCTTGAAGTTTTTGATATTCTGCCGACATTTGCTTGGCATATCCGCCGGCTGTCTCAGCTTCTTTGAACTCTTCATTTTCAACGGCGATGAATTTAGCGCCGAGGGACCCAACCTGTTCTTTTGCCGCCGGCCGGACATCTGTCGCTGTTGTGACAGCGCCCAAACGTCTGGCCGTGGCAATGGCCTGCAGCCCGGCAACACCAGCACCCATGACGAATACTTTGGCCGGCGCAACAGTACCGGCCGCCGTCATCATCATCGGAAAGGCTCGCCCATAAATCGTACCCGCCTCGACCATCGCACGATAGCCGGACAAATTAGATTGTGACGACAGGACATCCATACTTTGAGCCCGGGATATTCTCGGAACATATTCCAGCGCATAGGCCGTAACGCCAGCTTTGGCCGCGGCAGCCGCATAGTCCGGATTGTCAGTCGGATTTAATAGCCCTGTAATGCCAGAGCCTTTTTTCATGACGGATAATAGCTTTTTATCGGCCCCTGAAACGGACATAACTAAATCGGCACTTTTGGCAGCAGCGCTATTGCTGGCAACCAAACTGGCCCCGGCCGCTTTATAATCATCGTCGGAAAAATGAGCGCTGGCGCCGGCGCCTCTTACAACATTAACCTGATGTCCCGATTTTACATATCCGCCCACCGTTTCTGGTGTGGCGGCTACGCGAGCTTCATCGCCGCCCGCGTCTTTTAACACAGCTATTTTCACCCGATTTCCTTTTTGTTATAGGGTATTTGGAATTGTCATGCGCTGTATTTAACCTGAATTATATAGCTTGGTTTAAAAAAACAGCCCCGCAATAAAACAAATAACGGCTGTAACTCCGCCAAGCAACATTATGGCGGCGTACCAAGCGGCATTGAGCTTTAATAAAATCCCCATCAATATACCAAGTACGACGGTTATAATCAGGGCTGGAAACCAGCTTAGGCCTACACCGCCCACAGTTAGAATGGCAAAAATTAATCCCAGCGCGATCACTCCGCCGCCGTAGATCGTCATTCCCATAAATCCCGAGAACGTTTCTTTTTGTTCGGCGATTTCCATTTCACCTTTGGTATAATTGGAATGTGTTCCGGCCATGTGTTTAACCTTTAAAATTCAATTTCAACCGACTCATTATCACGGGCCTTATAGCGGCTCAAGCGTCGAGCGGTCGCAGATTGAACTTTATCGTGCCTCTTAAGAGCATTTTTACTCATTTGTCCCATATTGCAACGCTCAATGACCGGAAAAATCCGGCAGTAGGGTCCATGAGGCCCGCATAAAGGTGAATAAAATGGGAAAAACGGTCCTCATCGTTGACGATGATCCGACGCAGCGTCGCTTGATACAGGCTGTGGTCGAAAAAAGCGGATTCTCGACATTGCAAGCTGACAGCGGCGACACGGCTCTTTCAATGATATTTGGCGCTGACGGAAAAAATATCCATGTCGTCCTGCTGGATCTCGTTATGCCGGGTCTTGATGGTATCGAGACGCTTCAGAACATTGCCGAGAAACGCGCGGAACTCCCTGTCATCGTCCTGACCGGTAAAGGCAGTATCGACACGGTCGTAAATGCCATGCAGACCGGCGCTCGGGACTTTATTGTTAAGCCGGCGAGCCCAGAACGTATCATCGTTTCCATCAGAAATGCTTTGGAACTTAACAATCTTGCTGGAGAAGTTACACGCCTGAAGAAAACCTCTGAAGGCGGCCTTACATTTAAAGATTTAGTTGGTAGCGCTTCTTCAATGCGTTCTGTTGTCGCGATGGGCGAGCGCGGCGCCAAAGCCAATATCCCGATCCTCATCACCGGTGAATCCGGCGTTGGTAAAGAAGTTATCGCCCGCGCCATTCAAGGCGCAAGCGAGCGCTCCAATCGCCCATTTGTCACCGTTAATTGCGGCGCGATTCCAGAGAATTTGGTCGAAAGCATCCTATTTGGCCACGAAAAAGGCTCTTTTACAGGCGCGAACGCCAAACATCTTGGAAAATTTCAAGAAGCGACAACAGGAACATTGTTTCTTGACGAAGTTGGCGAGCTTCCACTCGACATGCAGGTTAAACTCCTTCGGGTTTTGCAAGAAGGCGAAGTCGACCCTATCGGATCGAAGAGACCCGTGTCAGTCGACGTTAGAATTATCTCGGCAACCAATCGTAATTTGGCCGAAAGCGTCAAAACGGGGAACTTTCGCGAAGATCTTTATTATCGCCTCAACGTCTTTCCTATTCAGGTTCCGGCCCTAAGGGAACGCGCCGGCGATGTTCCCGCGCTGCTGGAGCATTTTATCCGCAAATTTAATGCTCAAGAACGTATGAGCATTAAAGGCGCAACGCACGAAACACTCGATATGCTCAAAGCATTTGATTGGCCGGGCAATATCCGCCAGCTCGAAAACTGTATTTTTCGCGCCATGATCCTATCTGATGGCGAGATTTTAAAGCCCCAGGATTTCCCGCAAATTTCGGGCCTTTTGCCAAATTACGCTGCCAAATCTGAAGGCGGATTATCGGCGCTTTTGCCTACGCCGGCGGCAATGAAAGACGATGAGAAAGTCAGAATTCTGGATCGTGAGGGACATCTCAGATCACTCGACGACATCGAAAAAGACCTAATCGGTTTTGCGATCGAAAATTACGGCGGACATATGTCCGAAATCGCGCGCCGATTAGGGATCGGACGATCAACACTCTACCGCAAAGTCAGGGAACATGGAATGGATGTGGACAATGTCCGCAGTGCATAGTGAGGGCTAGAATGACAAACAGATTTAAACTTGGACTATTGGCGGGTTCCGCCGCGCTACTTATCGGATTTCCGGTCGCCGCGAACCATGATGCGGTCAATCTTCGGGGCAGCTTCCCCGCGGCCTATGAGGGAGTTGACGCTCAGTATGTATACTCAGAAAATCAGTATCCGTCTGGCTATTACGCGCATAAACAAACTGTGCAGCAAGGGCCGCAACAGGGTTACGCTTACCATGTCGACACAAGTCCAGCCTATGTGGCTTCCGAAATGACGAGCCAAGGCCTTCGCGGCCTAGCCGGCACACACGGCGTTTCTTACAGTAAGCAATCTGCAAACAATTTTCATCAGGATCTGGGGCGCCATATGCAGCTTGGCGACGTTACCATCCAGACCAATCCTTTCCATTCTGACCGGATGCTGGATTGGCAGGAAAACACGACCGGAAAATCGGTTTCTCTACTAGTGAACCGGGCCAATGGTATCTTGCCGGATAATTCCCTGACCTTGGGCGCTGGCCTAAAAGGCGGATTTATGTGGCAGAAAACAGATACGGCGGGTCAATTCCCGCTCCTATCGCGCTTCCCGTTCTTCTCACCCGGTACTGATACGGAATCGGGCGTCTTCGCTATTAATAATGCGGCCATGGCCATAACCGGTACATTTGGCGACTGGACAACCATTTACCTTCAGCCCGAATATTCAGAAACTGAATTCGCTGGCGATCAAGATGAATTACAGCTCAGAAAGGCTTTTGTCGTTCTTGGCAATTTAGAAAAAATGCCATTTTACGCTTCCTTTGGTCGCAAGACGATCGATTTCGGTAATTTCGATAGCTATAATCCGTTCACTCATACAGAGGCCCAGCATTATTTCTGGGCGGCGTCCGATAATCCGGTTCTGGAATTGGGATATTATAAAGACGGTTTCAAACTGTCAGCATCCGCATTTTCCGGCGGCCGTCAGCTGCGCGTTGCCTATGCTGATGAAAATAATAATATCGCCAATTACGCAGTCAATGCGGAAAAAGAATTCCTCCTGGGCAGCTCGAAGTCTTTCACCATGGGCGGCGGATATCTGCACGACACGATTTATCGCAATAATTGGACGGCGCATACGTTTCAGGGCATCAATTCCGGTACGCCTCCGGCCAATTTCATCGAATATCGCAACAGTGCTGTGACCGGTTTTGCTGAATATAATAGTAATTTCCTCGATGCGATGCTCGAATATTCTACGACACTGGAGCCTTGGGCTGCCGCTATACCGCAAGCCGCCGACGGAACGCCTCTAGCGCAATATCTGATCGATCCTACAGGCTCGACCACAGATAGAGATAATATCAATTTCGATCAAAATCTCGAAGTTTTGACGGCTCAAGTTCGAGTAAAGCCAAAACTTCCAAATGGAAAACGGGTGGCTATTTCTGCCGTCGGGTCCTGGGGCTTTATCGGCGATGATTTCCAAGGCGTCTCGTCTCTGGATCCGTCCGGGATGACCCCAACCAGCTGGAAGAAAAATCAACAGCATGTCTTGGGTGTTGAATATCCGATATCGCCCTATCTAGATATCGGCGCGGAATATGTTTACAATAAAGGGTTCATCCCGTTTGTTAATCCGCAAAACGTCTCAAATGACGACACAGAAGCGCACGCTATCAATGTCGGACTTAAGGCCCGTTTCTAGAATTTGTTCACGCATTGAACGACAAACCCGCGTCCGGAGAATCCAGACGCGGGTTTTATTTTGGCAAATGAGACGCAGGCTTAGTCTTTAAGCGCTGGCTCCATTTCCTGACATTCAGCGATCAGCTTTTCGACGGCCGCCACCGAGTTCATAAACATTTCACGCTCATCGGCCTTGAGGCGAATATTCATGACGCGCTCAACGCCTTTGGCTCCGATCATAGCCGGCGCGCCGACATAGAGCCCGCGAACGCCTGCAATCTGGCCGGACAAACGAACCGCGCATGGCAGAATGCGTTTCTTATCGCGCAGATAGGATGTCGCCATTTCAATGGCGCTTTCAGCCGGCGCATAAAAGGCAGATCCGTTGCCGAGAAGTCCGACAATCTCGCCGCCGCCCTTGCGGGTCCGCGCCACGATCGCGTCGACCTTTTCCTGTGTCGTCCATTTCATTTTCACGAGATCCGGGAGCGGAACACCGTTGACCGTAGAGTAGCGGGTCAGCGGAACCATTGTATCGCCGTGGCCACCCAGAACCGAGGCGTGAACATCCTGCACAGAAACGCCAAATTCCTCAGCGAGGAACCAACGGAAGCGCGCACTATCAAGAACGCCGGCCATGCCAACAACTTTTTTCGGATTTAGGCCAGAGAATTTTTGCAAAGCCCAGACCATCGCGTCGAGCGGGTTCGTGATACAGATAACGAAGGCTTTTGGCGCATATTGCTTAATGCCCTCAGCGACCTGTTTGATCACGCCCAAGTTTTTCGAGATAAGATCACCGCGGTCCATGCCGGGCTTGCGCGGGAAACCGGCCGTAATGATACAGACATCTGCGCCGGCAATATCGGCATAGTCATTAGTGCCTTTAAGATGGCTGTCTTTACCGAAAACCGGTGTTGCTTCGCAAAGATCAAGAGCCTTGCCTTTGGCGGTGCCTTCGAAAATATCGAATAAGACAACGTCCCCTAATTCTTCGCGGGCTGCGATATGAGCGAGCGTTCCGCCGATCATGCCTGCACCGATTAATGCGATCTTCGCACGTGCCATAAATATCTCCTAAACTGGCTAGATTTGCAGTGTCTTTACGCCCTTGCTGCGTGAATCGCAATGGTTTGAATTGCGACCAATTTAGCCAAAATTGGCTTATTTAGGTGTGTAAATGATGGATTTAAGGACAATATAGGAAATTTTCTTCAAAATTTGAATCTATTTGTCGAGCTTCAGATTTGAAACAAATTTTGCATTTGTATCGCGGCGTAAAGTTAAAGGCAGAATTTTCATATCGCTGGCATAGTTTGTCACATCGCCATTTTGGTCGACAGCACGTCCGGCGATATCGACGTCGTTTCCATTTTCTCGCGCGATTTTCTCGTACTTTTGTGATTTTTCTGGATCGCCCATACGGCGATAAAGATTACTTAGTTGCAGGGCATAATCTGTGAGATCCGTGCCCTCGGCTTCAGCTTTTTCAAAAGCGCTTAATGCTTTGGTTGAAATGATTGGAAGGTAAAGCACCGCCGCTTGCAAATGCAGCTTGCCAGCCTTTTCATGGGAACGCTCCGCGAGATAGGTCAGCTCATCGGCCGCATCCAGAAACAGTCCGTCAATTAATGAATGTTTGATCGTTTCGAGTTCTCTATCCTCTGATTCCAGAATTGAAAATGTTATCTGTTTTACAGCCTGAACATCATAAGAGTTTTTATCCCGCAAAACTTCCATTAATGCAGCATTCAATATATATTTCGATTGCGAAATATACTCATCGGAAAGCTTTTCGAGCGCCGGAATGTCAATATGTTCGATCTGTTTTGGTTTCATTTCTATTCCAAAACAATCGATTAACGCATAATCGTAAAAATTTTATTGAAAGGGCTTACCCGCCGGCATTTTCTCCGTTGACCGATTGCTGCGTCGCATTATTGAGCTGTACGGCGGGCTGGCCAATGACGGGCGCGTCAATCCCGGCAGCCAGATTGCGTTCTCTCACGAGGTCCTGAACTAGACTTCCGTAAAAATCCATCCGGCGTCTCTGGTGGCTATCTGATTGTGTATTGTCGGCGAGCAGGAGCGGTTTATACTTTATGCCCTTGTGGACCTTATACATATAATCTTTCCAGACGTCCGTCGGCATCAGGCCGCCCGTAACTTTGTTCATAGGCGAATTGTCGTCATTGCCCATCCAAACCCCGGCCGTATAGTCGGCTGAAAATCCGATAAACCAAGCGTCGCGGTGATCTTGCGAGGTTCCGGTTTTTCCAGCGACTTCTCGATTACCCATTTTCGCACCGCGTGCCGTTCCGTTGACAATAGCGCCCCGCAACATCTCCACCATTTGATCGGCATAGACTTTCGCGAAAACCCGTTCTGACGGAATGTCTTTGCGTTGATATAGGAGCTCACCGGCTGTGTTTCGAACCTCAGTTATATAATAGGGCTGCCGCTTAAGGCCGCCATTTGCAAACACAGTATAGGCCCCTGTCATCTCAACCAATGTCACTTCGGATGTTCCAAGCGCGATGGAAAGATGCCCCTTTAGCGGACTTTTAATCCCGAACCGGGTGGCAATCGCAACGATCTGTTGAGGTCCGACTTCGGCCCCGACTTGGGCGGCAATTGTGTTAATCGAGTGCTGAAGTGCCTCGCGAATGGTCATAGGTCCCCGGTAGCGTTTTGTATAATTTTCGGGAACCCAGCCATTTAAGTCCCTGAGTGTATCAACGCGGACAGTGCCCGGCGTTAATCCCTGCTCTAGCGCTGCCGCATAGACAAAGGCTTTGAATGAGGAGCCGGGCTGACGGAGCGCGCTGGCCGCACGATTAAATTTGCTTGCTGCATAATCTCTGCCGCCGACCATTGCCAAAATGGCGCCGCTTTCATTTTCAATGAGAACGATAGCGCCTTCGCTGACTTTGCGATATTCTTCATTCTTCTCAAGGTTCTTGATCAGAGAATCATGCGCTTGCTGTTGAAGATCCCGATCAAGAGTCGTGGTTACAATCAGATCTTTCGTGTCATGCCCGACGAGTGCCTTGGCCCGATCATCAACATAGTCGAAAAAATATCCGACAATGTCCTGATCCATCGCGCTATCTGTTCCTTGCAATATTACGGGAAGATGGGTCTCCGCCTCGGACAATTCTGTAATCGAGATCATGTTATTGGCATGCATATTTGACAGAACCAATTTAGCCCGATCCCACGCGCCGTCATAATTTTTGGTCGGATCATAACGCGACGGCGCTTTCGGCAGGGCTGCCAGCAGGGCCGACTCGGATAGTGATAGATCCGCGGCGGATTTCCCGTAATAACGCTGCGCCGCGGCCTCAACCCCAAAGGTTCGATTCCCGAGACTGATACGGTTCAGATAAAGTTCTAAAATTTCATCCTTGGTCAGCATCTGCTCCATCTCGGAGGCCAGCCACATTTCCTGAAATTTTCGCTTATAGGTTTTGGCCGGTGTCAAAAGCATGTTTTTGACCAATTGCTGGGTCAGAGTTGAACCGCCCTGCACTGTCTTGCCGGATTTGGTATTGGCGAATAGTGCTCTTAAAATCGCTTTACGGTCAAATCCCGTATGTTCGTAAAATCGCTCATCCTCGATGGCTAAAAAAGCATTCGGCAAATGAGACGGCATTTCCGATAATTTGAGCGGACGTCCGACAAAAGGTCCGCGATGGCCAAGAATATTGCCTTGTTTATCTAACAAGGTGATATTGGGCTGTAGATTAAGCTCCCACATCGTTTGCTTGTCCGGAAGCTCGGGCAAGCCTTCAAATAGGTGGGCTTTGATTTTTATATATCCAACCGTCGTGATGAGCATGAGAATTGCCAATACGCTGACAATAATGCGCCAACGCCGCTTGGACTGGTTATCATTGGCAGCCGCAATATCTGCGCGGTAGGTTTCCATACGCATTTAGCTAGCCCAGAATTACCGGATAGGCTAGAGAAGGTTACATGAGCGACGCAATTAAATTACCCTTCTGGAAAGCCAAAGCGATGCAGGATTTTTCCAAAGCAGAATGGGAAAGCCTGTGTGATAGTTGCGGAAAATGCTGTTGCATCCGATTGGAAGACGAAGAAACCAGCGACATTTACATCACAGATGTCGTTTGTAAGCTTTTTGATTCCGAAAGTTGTCAGTGTTCTGACTATGGCTCGCGGTCAAAACTGGTGCCGGACTGCGTGACCTTAACACCGGAAAATGTCGATCAGCTTCACTGGATGCCGCGCACTTGCGCCTACAGGCTGGTTTCGGAAGGCAAGGACCTGCCCGATTATCACCATCTGGTATGCGGCGATAAAAACAAAATTCACGAAGTGGGCATGAGCGTCCAGCATGCGGTCGTGAGCGAGCTTGCCGTCAAGGAGGATGATCATCCGCACCGGATCGTCATTTGGCCGGGAGAACCTGATATAGGTAGCTAAGCCATATGACACAGGAGAGACTGGAAAACCACTATTTGAGTTTATGGTATTGGGTCCGCTATTCAATTTTGCCTGCATTTGCAGTTCTATTGATCATACTATTATTCGTCCGTCTCGCGAGGCCCGAGAGAATTGAACTCGACAAAATCTCAGCTATCTCAGGGTTCTTTGCTTTATATTTCATCTTCATCCGGGGTGGTCACATCTATATGATTAGAACTATCCATCAGCAGCTAAAAACCGAATATGCTGGTGTTTACCCAAAAGAGCTGGCTAAATTACCCGATAGGCTAAAAATGCGGCAAATCGGGGCGTCCCTTGCCCGTATCAAGGCTGATCTGTTTCGCCGCCAAAACAAGCCCAAGAACGGATTTTGAGACGATGAAAATCATCAAAGGACATATCTTCGGGGCGCAAATCCTAGGGCGAAAACCGTGCGAGCTTCTTATACGGCACAATCAGGTTCAGCTTAATTTTCGCGATAATGAACATGCGCCGGAATATTGCTGCGAGGTTGAAGATTTAGATGTGTACCCGTCGGCAGAAATTGGCGAAGGCCGAATTATCTTGCCGGATGGCCGGACATTTGCGTCCGATGATTTTGACAGCCTCGAGAGGCTTCAATCGGTTAGCTTTTGGAAGCGGCTCACCCAATTTGACCGCGGACGCAATGGCCTGCTGAAAATTCTCATATTGACGATCGCCCTTCTTTTCATCGCCTATAAAATAATTTTGCCAATGTTTGTCAGCATGGGCATGGCGGCAACACCGGATTCATTTCTCCATTCAATGGATGAAGGCATACTTAAGTCTCTGGATGCAGAATATCTTGATCAATCCGACATCACGGCTGCCCGCGAAGCCGAAGTCAATCAAATTTTCAACCGTTTGGTCGCTGCTCGTAAAACACTGGAAAGAGGCCATCTCTCTAATCGCGAATTTGTCTATCAATTAAAATTTAGAAGCGCCAATATATTGGGCCCCAACGCATTTGCCATGCCGGGCGGAACTATTATCATTACCGATGAACTGATTGAAGATTTTCCGGACGATGCCGTTATCGCCGCCGTTTTGGCTCATGAGATAGGCCATGTTGAATATCGCCATGGACTTCGCCAGATTTATCGAAATTTGGGTTTTTGGACCCTGACAAAAATCGCTGTCGGCGGCTCAGGATCAATCTTTGAAGGAGCTTTATTTAGCGGGACCCAATTGATCACATTGTCCTATTCCAGAAGGCACGAATTACAATCCGATGATTATTCATTTTTGTTGGTTCAGGAGGCTGGATTTGAGGCAAATGGCCTAATCGAATTTTTTGAAAATATTCCGAAAGAAGATTTTGAAATGAAGGGCCTTAACTGGCTCTCAACTCATCCCATGAGCTCCCGCAGAATCCGCAATATTCAAGATAAAATCGAGGCTTTAGAATAGGCATCATCATCGCCCGGTTGGCCCTTGCAAATTATAAACTCTGTGTTAGTCCCGTCCCATGTTGAAAAACCAGCTTATTATATGCGGGATAGGCCGAATTATCGGCCCGGTATGTCACTAGGCATGCCGGGAGCTTTGCCCTGACTTCAACACCCTATTTCCGAGACTGAAATGACCGACACTAAACGCGATTACCGCGATACTTTATTTTTACCCAAAACCGATTTCCCAATGCGCGCGGGCCTGCCGAAAAAAGAGCCGGAATGGCTCGAGTTCTGGAACCGGATCAAGCTATTTGAAACTCTACGCAAAGAGTCCAAAGACCGGCCGCACTGGATCCTCCATGACGGGCCGCCCTATGCCAATGGCCATATCCATATGGGTACGGCGATGAACAAAATCCTCAAGGATATTATCGCGCGTTCGCACCAGATGCTGGGCTATAATTCACACTATGTGCCGGGTTGGGATTGTCACGGCCTGCCGATCGAGTGGAAAGTCGAAGAAGAATTTCGCGGCAAAGGCCGCTCCAAAGAAGACGTGCCGGGCGATGAATTTCGCAAGCGCTGCCGCGAATATGCCGCCGAATGGCTCGACATTCAGCGCGAAGAGTTTAAACGCCTCGGCGTGGTTGGCGAATGGGATAATCCCTATAAGACCATGAACTTCCAGAGCGAAGCCGATATCTGCGGCGAGCTCCTCAAGATCGCCAAAACAGGACAGCTGTATCGCGGCTCCAAACCCGTCATGTGGTCCCCGGTCGAACAAACCGCGCTCGCCGAAGCCGAGATCGAATATCATGAACGCAAAGCGACCCAGATCTATGTGAAATTTCCGGTGCGCGGCACTGAAAGCCATATCGTTATCTGGACGACGACTCCTTGGACGATCCCGGCTAACCGCGCCGTCAGCTATTCCCCCGATATCAATTACGGCCTCTACCAAGTCACAGAAATGGAAGAGACCGAATTTGAGCCCTGGTCAAAACCCGGTGATCGCCTGATCGTCGCTGATGGTCTGTGGGAGAATATCGCCAAGGCAAGCCTGATCAAATCGGCGGATCGCCTCGATAGTGTTCCCGCCTCGATGCTAAAAGATATGGTCCTCGATCATCCGCTCAAAAACATGGACGGTAACGAAGGTAAATATGACTTCCCGGCACCGCTGCTCGAAGGTGATCACGTCACCGCCGAAGCCGGTACAGGTTTTGTCCACACGGCGCCAAGCCACGGCGAAGATGACTTTAATGTCTGGATGGCGAACACAGCCAAGATTGAAGCGCTTGGCGGCGATCCGGCCGTGCCGATGACAATGGATGATGCGGGCTGCTATACCGATGTCATGCCGACGCGCTTTGTCGGATTGGATGTGATCCGAACGACGGGCGGCGCCAAAAAGCGCGGCAAGGACGGACAGGCCAATCCCGAAGCCATCAAAGCTCTGATTGAATGCGGCAAGTTGCTCGGCAGAGGGTTCGTCACGCTGCGCGATGCCCATAGCTGGCGCTCCAAAGCGCCGGTTGTTCGCCGCGCCACCCCGCAATGGTTTATCTCCATGTCCAAAGAGGGCCTGCGCGATAAAGCGCTCTCCGCGATTGAGAAAACCGGCTTTTTTCCGCCGCGCGGTAAAAACCGCCTGTCCACCATGGTCGCCGACCGGCCGGACTGGCTGATCTCGCGCCAGCGCAATTGGGGCGTTCCGATCACGCTGATCGTTCATGAGGACGGCAGCCTGCATACAGACCGCGACGACGCCGACGCGATCAATGCTCGCATTCTCGCGGCCGTCGAGAAATCAGGTGTCGATGGTTGGTTTGATACGCCGATTGGCGAGTTGATGGATGGCGACACGACCGGATGGTCCAAGGTCAATGATATTCTCGATGTCTGGTTTGACAGCGGTAGCACCCATGCGTTTTGCCTTAAGCGCCGGGGCGACCTGCCCGACCGCGCCGATCTTTATCTGGAAGGCACGGACCAGCATCGCGGCTGGTTCCAGTCATCCCTGCTCGAGAGCTGCGCGGTTTACGGCGAAGCGCCTTATGACAATGTGCTGACCCATGGTTTTGTCGTCGATGAGAAGGGCTATAAAATGTCCAAATCGCTCGGCAATACGGTCAGCCCGGCGGATCTGATCAAACAATATGGCGCGGAGATCATCCGCGTCTGGACGGCGTCGTCCGATTTCACCGATGATCTTAAAATCGGTAAAGAGATCATCCAGACCAATGTTGATAGCTATCGCAAGCTGCGTAACACGCTGCGCTACATGATCGGCGCGCTTGATAGTTATGATGCCAAAGACGCGGTCGACTATGCCGACATGCCGGCGCTTGAACGCTGGGCCCTACACCGCCTGACCGAGCTCGATGAGGGCGTCCGCGACGCCTACAAGGTCTTTGATCTCAAAAAAGTGTTCTCGACCCTGTTTAACTTTTGCACGCTCGACCTGTCGGCATTTTATTTCGATATCCGCAAAGATGCGCTTTACTGTGACCCGCTCGGTTCGCAGCGCCGCCGCGCTTGCCGCACAGTGATGGACGAAATCTTCAAACGCCTGACAACTTGGCTCGCCCCGATCCTCGCCTTTACCGCCGAAGAAGTCTGGCAGACCCGCTTTCCAAGCGAAACCCGCTCTGTACATATGGAGCTTTTCCCGGACACGCCGGAGAATTGGCGGGATGATAAACTTGCGGCGCAAATGGAAACGCTGCGCGAATTTAGAACCACCGTTTACGAAGCGATTGAACCGCTTAGAAAAGATGGCGCGATCCGCTCCAGCCTCGAAGCCAAAGTTGTCGCGCCTACCAGCGATGATCTCGCCAGCGCTTTATCGGCCATGACGATCACGCGTCAGGATGTCTATGCCGACCCGTCCGAACCCAGCGACACATTGGCGGATATGCTAATCATCAGCGACATCGATCTGTCGGCCAAAGCCAGCGCGATCAATGTCGAAAGTTTAAAAGAGTCCGAAAACTATCGCAAATGCGAACGGTCATGGAAATATTTCAAGTCCGCGGGCGATGAAGACATTACGGCTCGCGACGCGGCGGCTGTGGCAGCCTTGGGATAGGGATGAAGATTTACAAATCATTCTGGGCCTATGCGCTCGGCCTTCCGGCCGTCATCGTCCTGCTCGATCAGCTGTCGAAAAAGTGGGCCACCGATCTGTTCGATCTGCCATTCAATATTTGCGAGATTAATCCTTACATCGGGCAAGAAGGTTACCTAAAGGAATTTAGTCCGATCATTGATTGGGCCATGACCTGCAATCAAGGCGTCAGTTTTGGGATGTTATCCGGCGACTCTCCGGCCAAGCGATGGGGTTTGACCGTTTTTGCCGGGCTGATGGTGATCGCGATTCTCTATGTGCTTTTAAAAACCTCAGAGAAATTTACCCGCATTGGCCTTGGCCTTATCATTGGCGGCGCGATCGGCAACGGCATCGACCGGTTCATGCACGGCTCGGTCACCGATTTCATCAGCGCCGAAGGCCTGCTCCCGTTCTTTCCCTGGGTATTCAATATCGCCGACAGCGCCATCACAATTGGCGTCATGTTTATCGCCCTGGACATATTCCTGGAATGGCGGCGTGAGAAGAAAAAACAGGCCTGATCTCGTATATCACTTTAGGCATGTTGAAGTAGCCGAGATTGTGTTTAATTTTCAAAAATTTTTCACATGGAACAAGAGACAATCCGAGGACGTTCCACGCCGAAAACGTGGAACTTCGCAATTTTTGGCGGTTTTCCGCCGGCGTTCCCAATTTTCACCAATCCAAAATAACATCAGATTTGGGACTTACAAATTGCAGTTCGGCAAATGAAAAAATAACCATTTGGTCACTTGGCCCGCGCGGATTCTTTCGCTATGAACAGGCCGAATTACAGGAGTCGCTCATGTCTATGCGCAAAATTTTAGGATTATCAGCTCTTATCGGCTTTGGCGTTGCGATGTCGGGTTGCGCCTCGGCCTCAAAAGCTCTGGGTTTGAAACAGTCTGCGCCCAACGAATTTAATATTCTGACCAAAGCGCCGCTGGTTGTGCCGCCGGAATATAATCTGCGGCCACCGCGCGCGGGCGAATCCTCTTATGAGAACAACTACACTCAAAAAGCCGCCCGGGAAGCTTTGGTGGGTGAGATTGACAGTGCCGAGCCATCTCAAGGCGAAATGTACTTGATGGGAAAAGCCGGCGCGCCGCGGGCCAATCCGGAAATCCGGGTCGAAATTGACGGCCAGAACAGCGTTGAGCGTAAAACCACGTCATTTTCTGAAGCGATCTTGGGCGCCAACGCGCCGCTAGACCCGGAAGCCGAAGCCAAACGTCTGAATGCGATCAATGCAGCAACTGGCGGTGGTCAGGTTGAAATTACGCGCAAACCCGGATCCGCAAAACTTCCAGGTCTCTAGTCTAACCGAAATTTTTTCGGTCTGGCTTTAAATCGATAACAGTCTGCTCAGCGGGCCGTTTTTTATTGTCCTCAAATGCTTTCAAGGTGGCGCCTGATTTTGCAATATCCTTTGTCGGCAAACTTAACTCGAAGAAAAAAGTCGAACCAACACCAACTTCGCTGACAACATCAAGCCGTCCGCCCATATATTCAACGATTTCTTTGCATAGAGACAATCCCAGCCCAGTTCCCTCATGCTGCCGCGACAAAGAATTATCAAGCTGATGGAAAGGTTGATAGATGTTTTTAAGTTCGTCTTTTTTAATTCCGGCACCGGTATCTCTGACATAGACGCATAGTCTGAAATGATCGTCCCCATCGGACTCGCCATCAAGCAACAGATTAACCGAGCCTTTTTGCGTAAAGTTGAGCGCATTACTTAAGAGATGGCTGATGACCAATTGAAGGCGCCGCTTATCCGCAAATAGATATTTTGGAACCGAGGGCGCAATATGTTGTCCTAGAAATGTATCGCCGTGATCCTTGGTTTTTTCCTCAAGTTTTTTGATAAGACCGGAGGCCATGGCTTGAACATCAAAGAGCTCAGGTTTCAGAACCATCCGCTCATTATCAATTTGCGAGATCTCCATAACATTACCCATCACATCCATCAGATTTTCGCTGCACTCGGAGACGATCGTTGCATATTGCCTTTGCTGACTGGACAGATCTGTTTTCATGAGCAAACCGCTCATACCAATAATCCCGTTTAGCGGCGTTCTAATTTCGTGGCTGAGGGATGAGAAGAACGCTGTCCGCTGACGTTCAGCCTGACGGATACGCAAAAGATTTTCTTCGTCGCGTTGAAACAGCCCATGCATGGAGTGGCTGAACCGAGCCGCAATAAGAGTGACGAGTAAACAGGCCATTGATATTTGTATGGCACGTTGATCATTTCTAACCTCGAACTCTGCAGCTGAGAATAAAAACTCTACAGGAGCTGATTGGGTAATATTGTATAAAACACCGATCAAAGCCAGTGAAGCTGCACCGCAAATGAGTGTCGTTCGCCAACCACTGATAAATCCATTGAGAAAGATACAAATCGGCAATAGCGGTAATAATGCACTGTTAATGCCCGTATGATCTATTGCAGCTGAGAAATAAATGCCCGCCCACATTAAGAATGTAAATCCGAAGGCTGCTAGGTAAAATTTGTCGTGGTAACGATAGCTCAGCAATAACAGACCCGTTACGAGCATAGCCAAAACACCAATTGTACAATCAACGGTCCATTCGCCGTAAGACAATATCATCTGGACCAGATTTAGGAGTTGGATCGCAAGGAATGCTGCAATGATCGTCTTGACCGCCCGAATTCGGACAATATCACTCGACTTTTCGAACCGGTCTAACCGCAATAATGTGTCAATCCACCGCAAAATTGATCCATTCAAGTAATAATCGAATATTGCTTATATGAAAAACCCCAATAGGCCGTTAATTCGCGATGCTCGTCAGAACGTCTGTTTATTTCTAAACTGTCCACATTTGCGATAAGGGGATGGAGCGCCCATCCGGCTGGACGATCAAGACGTGATCACGGGTCAGGTCTCTAGGATGATCAACGCCGCAAGAATGTGCGATCATTTCGACTTCATGACACATTGTATGGCAATAATTGCGGACTTTAACCGACTTATTTTCAGGATTCAGACCCTTTTGAAGCCGTCTATCGTGGGTTGTTACCCCGGTCGGGCATGTATTTTCATTGCATTTCAACGCTTGGATACAGCCAAGTGCAAACATAAACCCCCGCGCTGAACTGACAAAGTCGGCGCCCGCGCAAAACGCCCAGGCAGCTTCGGCCGGTGTCACCAACTTACCGGCAGCTATGATCGCGATCCGCTTGCGCAGCCCGGCTTTGACCAGCAGATCGTCAACAGCCGGGAGGCTCTCGCGGATCGTCAGCCCCATATTATCAAGCAGCGGCATCGGAGCCGCGCCTGTCCCGCCATCTCCGCCATCGATAGTTATGAAATCTGGGGCAGATGCTAATCCGCGTTTCTTAATTTCCCTAATCAGGTCCTTAACCGGCTTTAATTGCCCAACTGCCATTTTTATGCCGGTCGGCCGCGCGGAAATCCGCCGAACCCTGTCAATCAGGTCGAGAAGCTCGCCCGTATTGGATGCCTCAACATGTCTATTTGGAGAGATAGCGGCCTTCCCGGCTTCGATTCCGCGAATTTTAGCAATCTCCTCGGTCACCTTGCTGGCTGGCAATATCCCGCCCTTACCGGGCTTTGCGCCTTGGCTCAATTTAAGCTCGATCATCCGGATTTGAGAATTTTGTTCGCAAAGTGTTTTTAGTTTTCCTTCATCTAAGGTCATATCTTCGTTGCGAACTCCGAATTTACCGGTGCCGATTTGAAAGACCAGATCACATCCGCCCTCTAGGTGGTAAGGCGAAACGCCGCCCTCTCCTGTATTTAGCCAACATCCGGCGAGCTGAGCGCCTTGCGACAAGGCTTGAATAGCGGGTTTGGATAAGGAGCCATAACTCATGGCAGAGATATTGAAAAAGCTGTTGGGCACAAACGGATTTGGCGTGCCTTTGCCGATGACATAGGGGCGGCGCGGAATATGTTCGCCTTCCTGTTTGGGAAACATACCGTTCGCAAATATCGCTGCTCCGGCCGAAAGGCGGCGGGTTGACCCAAAGGGCAGGGTTTCGGATCCATGAGCGCTAACATTTGCGATCCAGTCCCGTTCAGCCCTGTTAAACGGCATTTCCTCGCGGTCCATAGCAAAGAAATATTGCCGGAAAAATTCGCCAAGAGTTGAAAACAATTTTCGAAACCGGCCAATAACCGGATAGTTCCGACGCACCGCATCCTTGGTTTGGGTCACATCGACGACAAAAAATATGACAACAAGCACAAGTAATAGGCCGATTATTAAAACAAAAAGCGATCCCAATATATTGAGGCCGCCATTGGCCAAACGCGTAAATTCTTGCAAGTCCATAACGCTGCCCTTCCCTTACAAGCCATCTTCCTACAATAGTTCCAACCCAATCGGCAATTAACTGTTGACGAAAACCGCCCCAAGACTCGCAATTTTTAGATATTCCCCTTAAATAAGCCCTATGCGCTTTGGCGAAAATTTCATGGATGAGCTAAAAACCCGGGTCCGGCCTTCGGATGTGATAGGCCGCCATGTCAAACTCAAACGGCAAGGCCGGGAATTTGCAGGGCTTTCACCTTTTACAAATGAGAAGACGCCAAGCTTTTTTGTTAATGACGATAAGGGGTTCTACCACTGCTTTTCCTCCGGCAAACATGGTGATGTCATATCATTTTTGATGGAAGTCGAAGGACTGTCTTTTCCGGAAGCCGTTGAGAAATTGGCCAGCGAAGCGGGCATGGAAATGCCTAAGGTCGATCCGGATGCCGAGCGCCGAGCCGCCCGCAATAAAGTCGCCATCAATTGGATGGACGCGGCGCACACTTTTTTTATGAAATCGCTCAGGCGAGATGTAGGAAGTGAAGCCCGCGATTATCTCAAGTCGCGCGGCCTGACCGGCGAAGACGCGCAGCGTTTCGGGATCGGATTTGCGCCGGACAGTTTTGACGCGCTTCGAGATGAACTGGTTCAACAAGGTGCCAGTCACAACGTTCTGATCGAGGCCGGGTTGATCATTGAGCCTGATGATAAATCCAGAGAGCCGTGGGATCGTTTTCGTAACCGCATCATGTTTCCAATTCATGACACGCGCGGCCGGCTTGTCGCCTTTGGCGGACGAGCGATGGAAAGGGACGCTAAAGCCAAATATTTGAACTCGCCCGAGACTAATATTTTTCACAAGGGCCGGATTTTATATCGCTATCCGGAAGCGCGACGATCATTATCTGATCCTAAAAATCCGTCGCGCGGCCTGATAGTTGCCGAAGGCTATATGGACGTGATCGCTCTCGCGAAATATGGATTTGAACACGCCGTCGCGCCGCTCGGAACAGCCCTGACCGAGGACCAACTGGATTTGCTTTGGCGCGCAGGTCCAGAGCCAATTCTCTGTTTTGACGGCGACAAGGCCGGACTTCGGGCGGCTTTCCGGTCGATTGAGCGCGCGCTTCCTATGCTCAGGCCCAGTCAATCCTTGCGATTCGCTATTTTACCAAACGGCCAAGACCCGGATGACTTGCTTCGTTCCGATGGCCGCGCCGCTATGACGAGTGTTCTGGAACGCGCCATGCCGCTGGTCGATATGTTGTGGCAAAGAGAAGTACAGGCAGCACCGCTCAATACACCTGAAGACAAGGCGGGACTAAAAGACCGGATTTATGCCGCCCTACGCGAGATTAATCATGACTCCGTTCGGGATCTTTACAAAACAAGGCTGTTAGAGCGTTTTTACGCCGAATTTGGTTATAAAAGTCGCGGCGGATTTGCGCGACGTAAGCCCCAAAAGTTCCTAAGCTCGGATCAGAAAGGCGCGATGAATGCCTCAGCCATTATGGCCACCCGGGAGCAACGTTTATTGGGCGCAATATTAGAGTGGCCCGAGCTTCTTGACCATGTCGACGACAGCCTTTTTGCCTTTAATTTCACCCAACCGGGCCTTTCAACCCTCTTAACCGCCATTTTGTCCTATCAGAGGACCACAAATAAGGTTGAAAAATCGGAACTCTATAGCCATATAGAGCGGGAAGGATTGGGAGTAACATTGAAGTCTCTGAAAAAAGACCGTCGTTTAACGATGGCGGCAATGGGAGGCTCTGACGCAAACTTGGAAAACCGATTGGCCTTGTGGAATGCTGAGGCCGAAGCCCTATTGGGCAATGTCCAAGTCGATGATGCGCGTGAAGATGCCCGATCCCGTATGGCGGATTCAATCCGTGAGGATAATGCGGAAGGTTTGAAAAAACTGATGCGAGCCTCAAGGAGAAAACGCCAAAGTTAGAAATTTACCGGCCGCGGAATAGATCTGCGCGCTGGCTTATACGCATTTTTAAGGCAAAGCCTGTATCTTTGTCTTTGCTGGAGTGAATTTTATATGGCCGACGCCTCACCGAATGAAACCGCTGCCCCTAAGGTGGACGCGGAAGAGATCACAATTGCTGCCCCTGGCACTAATCGTCTGGAATTAGAGAATATTGAAGTCAAGCGCATGCTGGCCAAGGCCAAGCTAAGCGGCCTGCTTTCGACCACCGAACTTAACAAACATATCGACCTAAAGGGCATCACGCCTGAAGATATCGAAGTGACACTTGCTCAGCTCTCAGACATGGGCATTTCTGTCATAGACGATAAAGAGGAAGAAACGATCGGTTCCAAAACGCTCGCGCGGTCCCAAACGACAGCCGTCAAAGGCGGCAATTCCAAAGAAGAGCTAGATCGCACCGATGATCCAGTCCGGATGTATCTGCGCGAAATGGGCACTGTCGAGCTGCTATCTCGTGAAGGCGAGATTTCAATCGCTAAACGAATTGAAGCCGGACGCTATACAATGATTAAAGGCCTGTGCGAAAGCGCCCTGACTTTTGAAGCAATTATGGTCTGGCGCGAAGAGCTTGAAGAAGGCCGTATTCTGCTGCGCGATATTATCGATCTCGACACCACCTATAATCGGGCCATCGGCAATATTCAGGAAGACCGGTCCGGCGCCGCAGTGCGACGAGAGAAGATCGAAAAAGGCGAGATCGAAGCCACGCCTGAAGACATAAAAGCCGCTCGCGCCGTCAATGACCGAACGATCAAAATCGAACGGAACTACGAGGAAGGCCAAAAGCCCATCGACGATGATGAGGAAGAGGAAGAAGATAAAACAAACCTCTCTATGGCCGCCATGGAGCAAGCCCTTCGTGAAGATGTGATGAATACGCTGGATATGATTTCAACGGACTTTGCCCGATTCCAAAAACTCCAGGAAATGCTCATCCGTTCACGCCTGTCGGGCCGTAAAATGCGCAAGCCTCAATTCGAGGAATATGAGGGCATTCAAAAGCGCATTATTCAGGAAATCAAATCTCTGCAGCTTAACAATGCCCGTATCGACGCGTTGATTGAGCAGCTCTATGCCATCAATAAGCGCTTTATCTCGCTTGAAGGTCGCCTCATGCGCCTGGCAGACGGCAATGGCGTACCGCGTCATGAATTTCTGGAAGAATATCTCGGCTCAGAGCTCAAGCCAAGCTGGCTCGAAGAACTAAACGGAAAGTCGCCGGCCTGGGATCGCTTCATCAAACGCGAAAACAAATCCATCGAGAAAATTCGCGAGGAAATTGGCGAACTCGCGCAAGAAACGGGCGTCCCTGTTGATGAGTTCCGCCGTATTGTTCAGACCGTTCAAAAAGGTGAGCGTGAAGCCCGTCAAGCCAAGAAGGAAATGGTCGAAGCCAATTTACGCCTCGTTATTTCGATCGCCAAGAAATATACTAATCGCGGCCTTCAATTCCTTGATCTTATTCAAGAAGGAAATATCGGCCTTATGAAAGCGGTTGATAAATTCGAATATCGCCGCGGTTATAAGTTCTCGACCTACGCCACCTGGTGGATTCGTCAGGCCATTACGCGGTCTATCGCGGATCAGGCCCGGACCATTCGTATTCCGGTCCATATGATCGAAACGATCAATAAAATCGTTCGAACATCGCGCCAAATTCTGCACGAAATTGGCCGGGAGCCAACGCCGGAAGAACTCGCCGCCAAGCTCAACATGCCGCTGGAAAAAGTCCGGAAGGTCATGAAGATCGCTAAAGAGCCGATTTCACTGGAAACACCAATCGGAGATGAAGAAGATAGCCAACTTGGCGACTTCATCGAGGACAGCAATGCTATCCTGCCAATCGACGCGGCGATCCAGTCAAACCTTCGCGAAACCACGACCCGCGTTCTGGCATCCTTGACGCCGCGCGAAGAGCGGGTTTTGCGGATGCGATTTGGTATTGGGATGAATACCGATCATACGCTCGAAGAAGTTGGTCAGCAATTCTCGGTCACCCGCGAGCGTATTCGCCAGATCGAAGCCAAGGCGCTGCGCAAACTCAAGCACCCAAGCCGCTCGCGCAAACTTCGCAGCTTTCTGGATCAGTAATTTCATATAACTAAATTTATAAGGGCGTCATTGCGGCGCCCTTTTTTGATTCTAACCATTGCATTACAAATACGACATATGTCGTATTAATACTGGCGCGGCCCAGCAACCTATGAGAGTGTGGTTTGTCAGATAAGGAGGACTAAAATGACACCCACCCCAAGAACACTTAAAATCGTTGCTGCGTCTGTCCTGTTGATAGGATTTGGCGTTTCAGCATCAGCCGGCGATAAGAAAGACTGTGATCATAAAGACCAGACAGCGATGCATAAGACCGAGGCTAGCGCCCCGTCTGCTGTTCTGCCCGCCAGCGCGGAAATGGCCAAGAAAGAGAAGACAGTCTACACTTTTGACGAAGCTCTGGCCGCTTGCCAAAAATATGGCGCAACTGACCTTCAGGCTTGCATCAACAAGAAAACCGGTAAGGCAGCGGCCCCTAAAAGCTAATTAGCGGCCAAAATTTTACACCTAAAGGCCCGGGCTTTTGCGCGGGTTTTTTGTCATGACATAGACACATTTTAAATTTACATTGCACAAATGACCTATGTGTTTAATCCGGCAAAGCCAGTATCGCTACCGGTGACAGGTACTGATCAGCGGTTTCCTGTCCGGCGCATTTATTGCGTTGGTAAAAACTATGCCAAACATGTGATCGAAATGGGCGGGGATATTGAGCGCTCCGATCCGGTATTTTTCACCAAAGCCGCCCAGACCATTGTTGAAAGTCATAGTGAAATCCCCTATCCGCCCAACACTGAAAATCTCCATTATGAAGTTGAGTTAGTGGTCGCAATGGGGCTGGACGGAATATTTGGATATGCGGCCGGCATTGATATGACCCGCCGCGATCTTCAAGCAGATGCCAAGAAAAAAGGCGGGCCTTGGGACCGGGCTAAAAACTTTGATCACAGCGCGCCCTGCTCGGCTATCACGCCGGTTGCAAATGTCGAATTACAAGGCGCTAAGATTACGCTGCGCAAAAACGGCACAGTTATGCAATCATCAAAACTAGACAAAATGATCTGGTCGGTCGGCGAGATCATTGAACGGCTTGCTGTCGACATGGACTTACAGGCAGGAGACCTGATCTTTACAGGCACGCCGGAGGGCGTTGGGCCGGCTGCGGCCGGCGATGAATTGATCGGAGAAATAGACGGTCTTGAAACTATAAGAGTTAGGTACATCTGATTATGAGCAGCTTAAAACTACATAATTATTTTCGCAGCTCGACCTCTGTCCGAGTGCGGATTGCGCTTAATCTCAAGGGGTTGGAGTATGAGTATATCCCTTATGCGCTCTTGCCCGACGAGCATAAAAGCGAGACGTTTATGAAGCTCAATCCCCAGGGTCTCGTCCCGGCTCTGGAGATTGAAAATACGACCGTATTGACGCAGTCAATGGCCATTATTGAATATCTCGAAGATGCATATCCTGAGCCCTCTATCATGCCGCCGGACGCGCTAGGTAAGGCCCGCGTTCGTAGCCTTGCGCAGATCATTGGCTGCGATGTTCATCCCGTTAATAATCTGCGAATATTACGGTTTATCGAGAGCGAATTTGGCGCCGACAAAGAGGCCAAGAAAAGCTGGTTTACGCGGTGGGCTGAAGAGGGATTTACCGCCCTTGAGACCCGGCTTGCTTCCGAGCCTGAAACCGCCGATTTCTGCCACGGAAACGCGCCTAGCCTCGCCGATATCTGCCTTTATGCTCAGGTGCTCAACAATCGAAGATTTGAGGTTAAGAGCGATCCCTACCCAACGATCATGCGCATCTTTACGGCCTGCAATGCGTTGCCGTCATTTCAGGACGCACGTCCCGAGTTCCAAACGGATGCTGAATAAATATGGCACTCACACACCGGATTGCGACCCAGGCTGATATCCCGATTATAATGGAATTGATGGAAGCTTCCATGGCGCGTTTACTTCCGGATGTTCTAACGCCCGAGCAGGTTGCCAAATCTAACGCGTCAATGGGACTGGACACTCAATTGCTCGATGACCAGACCTATTTTTTGATATTTGACGGCCATACCTTGGTAGGTTGCGGAGGATGGTCACGCAGGCGCACTTTGTATGGCGGAAATCATACAAGGGGCCGCGACGACGCGCTGGCTGATCCTAAATTCGAGGCCGCAAAAATCAGGGCTATGTATACCCATCCCGACCATGTGCGGCGCGGCATTGGCAGTCTGATTATGGAACTAGGAGAAAGCGCCGCCAAGGCTGAAGGGTTTGAAACTGCCGAGCTCGGCGCAACCGCTTCGGGAATATTGCTTTACGAAAAATGTGGTTATGAGGTAATCGAAGATCTCTCAGAGCCCGATGAAAATGGCGTAGTGGTCCCGATTATTTTAATGCGAAAACCACTCATATAGCCAAAGTTTGAGCGTTATACTTGGAATGTCATCCCAATGTCCATTCTACCACATGGAACGATTGAGAAATTTTTCGTTTTCCGTAAATTACAAAACCCTTCCGGCTACGGCATCCAGCTTTGCCATTAACTCTGAGTCGCGGGCTTCGGGCGGCGTGATCAGAGCTGTGTCGAGATTAGTTTCTATGCCCTGGGGACTATTTGTTCTCGGGGTTTTGGCAAGCTTTGAAACAAGATTGGAGATAGCCGCGCGCGCCGTTTCTGCATTCTTAATCAAAGTCGCGATGACCGACGCGACATCGACATTGCCGTGTTCGGGATGCCAGCAATCATAGTCTGTTACCGTAGCCATTGAGGCGTATGGTAGCTCAGCCTCGCGAGCGAGCTTGGCTTCCGGCATATTGGTCATCCCGATGACATCGCAGCCCCAGGACCGATAGAGACGGCTCTCCGCCTTGGTCGAGAATTGAGGTCCTTCCATTGCCAGGTAGGTGCCGCCGCGATGCACCTTGGCTCCGGCTTTCTCGGCGGCGTCCCCGGCCACTTGTGACAGGCGGCTGCAAATCGGATCGGCGACCGAGACATGGGCAACCATTCCAGCGCCAAAGAAGGATTTTTCGCGCTTAAAGGTGCGATCTATGAACTGATCTATCATGACAAAATCGCCCGGCGCATATTCCTCTTTGAGAGACCCTACAGCCGAGATCGATAGAATGTCCGTACATCCGGCCCGCTTAAGCGCGTCGATATTAGCCCGGTAATTGACATCGCTTGGCGATAAAACATGACCCCGGCCATGACGCGGTAGAAATCGCAACTTTACGCCCGCAAGCTCGGCCAACAAAATATCATCCGATGGCATGCCCCAGGGTGTCTGGATCGACAGCCATTCGCGGTTTTCCAGCGTCTCAAGATCATAAAGGCCTGAACCGCCCAAAATTCCCAATACCCATTCACTCATAATCAGTCCCGCCTAATAGTCCTCTCAGGCTTAAACGAAAAAAGCCCGGCGTAAACCGGGCTTTGTAAATTGGTTATAGCAGGAAGCTCTAATGTTTTACATTTCTCCAAACCTGCTTGTAGGTAAACCAGGCAAGGATTGTGAGTATCAAGAGATATATCATCACCGCCAAACCAAGGCTCTTGCGCTGCTCCATTTTCGGATCAGCCGCCCAGGCTAGAAACTCTGTGACATCTTTGGCCATTTGATCAACTGTCGCCGGCGTGCCGTCAGCATATTCAACCGCGTCCTCATAGAGCGGCGCCGCCATGGCAATTTGTCCGCCAAAGACAGGGTTCTCAGTTGGATGCTCTTCATCATATGCGACCAGTAGATTATAAATATAATCGGCGCCTCCAGAACGGGCCTTGACGATCACAGAAAGGTCGGGCGGAGCCTTGCCATTATTGGAAGCCGCAGCGGCGATCTTATTGCTGTATATCGCCGGAAAATTATCGGACGGGATAGCTTTGCGGGTTATTTCTTCACCCGTATCGAGATCGATGTCAGTGACTTCCCAATCCCCAGCCAATCCTTTGACAACCGGGTTGTCGCTCGGGTTTTTGAAATGCTCGTCATAAAACGGGCCGCCTTTGTCGCCGAGATGGCGGAAAGACATAAATTTCAGCTGGTGGCAGCTTGCGCAAACTTCTTTGTAGACCTGGTAGCCCCGCTGCATTGCGGCGCGATCATAGGTCCCGCGAAAGCCATCAAAATGCCAATGAATATGTTTCATCTCATAATCGCTCTCGCTATCACCGGCAGCGTTTGCAATTGTCGTCCCGGCGAAGGCTGCACCTATGAGGGTGAACGCGCCGATAATGGCTGTCTTGATTGAGGTCTTCATGATGAGGCCTCCCCGAGAACGGACTTGGTTATCGAGTCCGGCCTGTCTTTAGGCGTCTCGATCAGACCCATGACCGGTAAAATGATCAGGAAGAATGAGAAGTAATACAGCGTAGCCGCGCGCGACCACCAAACACTTTTAACGCCCATAACAGGATCATCCGGCGATAAAGCTCCGTGCCAACCGAGAACAAAACAGGCGATGACAAACAGAATAAACCACAGCTTGGTAACGGGCCGGAAGCGCATAGAGCGAACTTTCGATGTGTCGAGCCAAGGCAGGATAAACAGTACTGCGACCGCCGCAAACATGAGCAGAATACCAAGCAGCTTGCTAGGCACAGCGCGCAAAATCGCATAGAAAGGCAGGAAGTACCATTCCGGAACAATATGCGCCGGCGTTTCAAGCGCGTCAGCTTCGATATAATTGTCCGCATGGCCTAAGGAATCCGGATAATAGAACAGGAAGTAGGCGAAAATCAGCAGGAAGATGCAAATCGCGAAGAAATCTTTGGCTGTATAGTAAGGGTGAAAAGACAGCGTATCTTCTTTAGATTTTGGCTCAATCCCAACCGGGTTGTTTTGACCGGCGTGGTGCATCGCCCAAACGTGCAGGCCAACAATCGCAGCGATCACAAATGGCAATAGGTAATGCAGCGAGAAGAAGCGGTTCAGGGTCGCATTATCGACCGCATATCCGCCAAGCAGCCATTGCTGGACGCTTTCACCGACCACCGGAATAGCCCCGAAGAAGCCAGTAATCACTGTTGCGCCCCAGAAGGACATTTGTCCCCAAGGTAGCGTATAGCCTAAAAAGCCTGTCGCCATCATGACCAGATAGATCACGCAGCCAAGAATCCAGACCATTTCGCGCGGTGCCTTATATGAGCCGTAATAAAGCCCTCTAAACATGTGAATATAGACGGCAAAGAAGAACATGGACGCGCCGACCGCGTGCATTGGCTGTAACAGCCAGCCAAATGGTACATCACGCTTGATACGCTGAACGCTTTCAAAAGCCGCATCTACGCTTGGCGTATAATGCATCGCCAGAATGATCCCGGTGATGATTTGCGCGACCAGACATAGGGTCAGAATACCGCCAAATGTATACCAATAATTCAAATTTCGCGGACTTGGGTAAGTCATGAAATCCGCGCCCATACGAATGATCGGCAGACGCTGATCCATCCATTTTGTGAAGCCGTTTTTCGGCTCGTAAGTAGAAGGGTGTCCGCTCATGATTAACCGACCTTGATCACTGTATCTGAAATATATTCATAGGGTGGAATTTTGAGGTTCTTCGGCGCAGGACCTTTCCGGATCCGGCCTGAAGTGTCATAATGTGACCCATGGCAGGGGCAATACCACCCGCCAAATTCACCCTGCGGCTTTACTTTATTCTGTTCGGCAACCGGAATACAGCCAAAGTGGGTACAAACCCCGACCATGACCAAATATTGCGGCTCTAATTTGCCGGCTGGATTGGGTACAAGACGTTCATCGTCAGTTTGCGGATCCTTTAGATCGGACACATCGACAGATTCGGCTTCGGCGATTTCCGCAGCGGTTCTGTGCCGGACAAAAACCGGCGCGCCGCGCCATAACATTTTCAGCTGCTGACCTTCGACCACTTTGGATAGGTCAATTTCGATGGCGCCAGCCGCTAAAGTATCAGCAGCTTTGCCCATCTGCATTACCAATGGCCAAGCTAATCCAGCAGCACCTGCCGCAACGACGGTACCGGTCGCAATATAAATGAAGTCCCGCTTATCTTCGTCGATGACTTCATGGGAATTTTCGGTGTGAACAGACACAGGAGAATCCCTTTCATAAATTGGCGTTAAATCTCGCGTAGGTAATAAACATTTTGATCAAAAAAGGCCAATTTTTAATCGCGGCACAACGCCGCAATACTGTTTGATTTATCCCATCCGGATAATCAATTCGAACAGATCACGCCGATCAATATTGATAGAAAACTTTGCATTTACCTTGTCAGGATTTATAGCAATCAAATTATGGACGTGACCCTTTACCAACCGGATATTGCTCAGAATCTCGGCGCGGTTATGCGCCTTGGCGCTTGTTTTCAAATCAATATCGGAATCATTGAGCCTTGCGGCTTTCCGCTCACCACCAAAGCGTTGCGCCGGACGGCGATGGATTATGGCCAGCCGGACGATTTGATCCGTTATCAAAGTTGGGACGATTACAGCGCCTCCGCACCGGGTCGTATCGTTTTGTTTTCGACTAAGGCAGCAACGCGGCTTGGTAAATTTGATTTTCAAGCCAGTGACCGGCTTCTATTCGGGCGCGAAAGCGCGGGCGTTCCGGAGACTGTTCACGCGGCATGTCACGAGCGGGTCATAATTCCGATATCAACAGACGTGCGGTCATTTAACCTCGCGACAAGCGCGGCCATAGGATTATATGAAGCCTTAAGGCAAACGGGCGGATTACCGTAAATGACTCAGGACGAGAAAAAACAAACAGCGGCCAACTGGTTTCGGAAGTTACGCGATCAGATTTGCGCAGAATTTGAGAAACTTGAACAAGAAGCGCCAGGCGATCTCTATCCTGGAGCGCCGGGAAGATTTGAGTTTGAGAACTGGGAGCGCAAAGGTGACGGCGGCGGCGGAACCGGCGGCATGCTGAAGGGGCGATTGTTCGAAAAATGCGGGGTCCACATATCGGTCGTGCACGGCGAGTTTGAAGGCGAAATGCGCGCAAGCGTTCCCGGCGCCAAAGTAGATCCGCGCTTTTGGGCGGCCGGTATTAGCCTGATCGCGCATATGATTAACCCCCATGTGCCCGCCGTGCACATGAATACGCGCTATATTGTGACGACCCAGGATTGGTTTGGCGGCGGGGCCGACCTGACCCCGACTCAACACAAAGACCGGACCCAGAATAGCGCTGATGCCAAGGCGTTTCACGCTGGCCTTAAAACCGTCTGTGATGCCCATGATTGCGCCGATTATGAGCGCTATAAAAAATGGTGTGATGATTATTTTCATCTTGCCCACCGCGATGAACCGCGCGGTATTGGCGGGATATTTTATGATCGTCACAATAGCGGGAACTGGGACGCGGATTTTGCTTTCACCCAAGATGTTGGGCGTGGTTTCCTAAAAACCTACGTCGAAATCGTACGGAGACGGATGCATCAGCCTTGGACAAAGGCTGACCGCGAAGAGCAGCTGATCACGCGCGGCCGCTATGTTGAGTTCAATCTGCTCTATGATCGCGGCACGACTTTTGGCCTTAAAACCGGAGGCAATGTTAAAACCATCCTGTCCTCCATGCCACCTGTGGTAAAATGGCCTTAGTTTTTCCGGATAAGTGCTAAGGCCGTCAACAATTTATCTCGGTCGGCTTCGAATCCGCTACGGACCCATAATTCTTTGAGCGCTTTGAGAATGCGCCCCATTTCCGGACCGTCTTTCACGCCGGCCTTTTTAAGGTCTCGACCCTGTAACGGGAAGACCGGAACTTCCCAGCTCTTGGCGAAGCGGGCATTGGCGAGCCATTTTTGTTTTAAGATGGGATCATCTTCCCCGGCGGCTCTGATAATGAGGCGGTCATAGGCCGTTTGCGGGGTGCTGGCATACACAAATTGTTTCAGGCGGCGCTCTTCCATGTGAGCCTCGAAGGGTACAATATTTCCGGCCCAGGCCAGTATCCGGGCCTTTTCCTGATTGGAGAATTTTAGTCGTTTGACCAGTCCGGCAAGCGCAAACTCATCGCGCACCGCCATCGCCATAAGCCGCAAAATAGGATCGCGTTCGAGCGACTCAGCAGTCTCAAGCGCGGTAATCCGTTGAAGTCCTTCAACATTGTTGGCCTCCGGTAAAACCTGACTTAGAATATCATTGGTCAGCATGATCTGGGCAGCGCGAACCGGGCTGGGTGCTTTGAGAAATTTCTTAAGTTCCATCCAGATACGCTCGGACGAAAGCTGTCTCAGACCGTCACGATTATCCCGGCAGGCCTTCAGCGCATCCGCGTCTATTTTATCGCTTCCTGCGTACCAGGCGAGGAACCGAAAATAGCGCAATATCCGCAGATAATCCTCGCGCACTCTTGCATTGGCATCGCCAACAAAGCGAAAGCGCCGGCTCTTTATATCGTCAAGGCCTTGCCCTGAAGGGTCAAACACGGTCCCGTCCGGGTCAGCATAAAGGGCATTTATGGTGAAATCGCGGCGCATCGCATCTTCGGCCCAATCTTCGGTGTAGGCTATCACGGCGCGGCGTCCATCGGTTTCGACATCCTTGCGAAGGGTCGTGATCTCGAACGGTTTGCCGCCGACAATGGCGGTAATCGTACCGTGATTAATTCCGGTCGGGACGGTTTTAATCCCGGCCGCTTTTAGCAAGGTCTGGACATCTTCGGGCGCGATCTGAGTCGCCAAATCAATGTCGCCAATTTTCTCGCTCAGAATAGCATTACGAACGCAGCCCCCGACGAAACGGGTCGACTCGGCCGGCAGAGCTGCCAAAATTGCCGTAACGTCTTCTCCAGAGAGCCAATTATGCTCCTTAGGATCAAGTTTCATGACTGAATGTCCTTTGATAGACACGGTAGATCATCATGGCCGTCATGCCCCATAAATTTCGGTGCACCCCGTCCGGTTCATCATAAGGCATGTCATAAAGTCGGTGCTCGCGCCCATCAAAAAACACGTCGCGCGGGACATGATTGTCCGGGTTCATTAAAAAAGACAGCGGTATTTCAAACACGTCGGCAACTTCGCCTGGATCGGGGATAATCTGCGCAATCGGGTCAACCACGCCGACATAGGGCGTTACTCTATAATTAGAAACAGCATCAAAAGACGGCAAACGTCCGATCAGGTCAATATGTTCAGATTGCAGACCGATTTCCTCGTGAGTTTCTCTTAGGACCGCGTCGCGGGCACTTTCTCCCGCTTCAATCTTTCCGCCAGGAAAACTGATTTGTCCCGGATGGCTGGGCATGGTTTCCGGGCGCTGCGTTAGAATCACTTGCCATTTGTCGCGCTGCACCAGCGGCATCAACACCGCCGCGCGGCGCTGACCGTCACGGCGGATACGGTCATCGTCTCCCTTTATGGCAACAGGCAATAAAGCCCGGCTAATTTTATCAATGGTTTCTGGCATTATATATTTCCAAGAGGGAAATAAGTACCGCCGGCGTAAATACCAAGCTCGCTTCTGTCATTTTGTTCGCAGCGTACGGCATGTTCCACCAGTTCGTAAAACACCGGACGGGCCAGAATGGCTTCAAGGCGGCCTCTAACGCGAACAAAAGGACTGGGCTCCTGCGTTTCTGGATCAATTTCGACACGGATTGGCCGTTCGGGTCCTGCTTCGATTATTTCGTCCATATTGGTCGTGAAGAAAACCCGCTGATCTTCACCTTGCCCTTCGACGTCAACACGTATGGCGATAAAATGACTACGTTCGACTTCGATTTTAATCTTCTCGACCGGCGTCACCAGATAAGTTTCGCCGTCCTCGTCTTTTCGCAGAATAGACGCAAATAGTTTTACCAGCGGTTGGCGCGTGATGCGTGTCCCGTCGTGCCACCAAGATCCGTCAGCTTTGATGACCATATCCATCTCGCCGCAATATTCGGGATTCCACTTTTCGACCGGACGCTCGCCGCTACCATCTCCCTGAGATTTGGCGGCTTTAATAAGGTCGGCAAGATCAAATCCTTCTTTGCCGCTTTTTAATGATTCAACCATAGACAAATTCTTATCGATTTTTACTGTTTATTCCAGTAGTCAGCCAAAGAACACACATAAATATAAACATCATTACGAAGAGTGAATATGTCCGATAAAGTTTCTGCCGCGCTTGAAAAGAAAGCGCTGGCTGCCGGTGACAAACTGGCCAAAGCAAAATCCAGCATTCAAACCGTCATCTTAGGTCAGGATAATGTCATCGATTTATCGCTCGCGGCGATCCTGTCGGGCGGTCATGCATTGCTGGTTGGCGTCCCCGGATTGGCGAAAACACTTTTGGTCGAAACGCTCGGAACCGTCCTGGGTCTGGAGAATAACCGTGTTCAGTTCACGCCCGATCTGATGCCGTCAGATATTATCGGAACCGAAGTGCTCGAAGAAACCACCAAAGGTAAGCGCAGTTTTCGGTTTATCAAGGGACCGATATTTTCTCAGCTTTTAATGGGCGATGAGATTAACCGGGCCAGTCCCCGGACGCAATCTGCATTGCTACAGGCTATGCAGGAGCGAACCGTAACTGTCGCCGGTCAGCACTATGAATTGCCCAAACCGTTTCATGTTTTGGCAACTCAAAATCCGATCGAGCAGGAAGGTACCTATCCCCTGCCCGAAGCGCAGCTTGACCGGTTCTTGCTGCAGATCGATGTCGACTTTCCGGACCTGGATACAGAAAAACAAATTTTAATCTCAACCACTGGCGCGAAAGAGGCCAAGGCCAAGAAAGTCCTGACGCCCAAAAGCCTGATCGATATGCAACAGCTCGTGCGCGAACTCCCGATTGGCGAGGGCGTCGTTGATGCGATCTTAAAACTGGTGCGCAATGCCCGTCCGGACCAAAGCGAAATTTCTGAAGTTTCCGAACAGGTGGCCTGGGGGCCGGGACCCCGCGCTGGACAGGCTCTAATGCTGGCCAGCCGCGCCAAAGCGCTGATGGATGAACGGCTTGCCCCGTCGATCGATGATGTGCTGGATCTTGCCATGCCGGTTCTGCAGCATCGAATGGCGCTTAATTTCGCGGCCCGCGCCGATGGGGTCACGCTCGAACATGTTATTACCCGCCTTAAGGACTCCATTGCTTAAGTGGCGCGCGCGTTAAAAAAACATACTGAACTAAGGCGGCGCTCCGAGCGTCTCGCCGCTAGCTATCCGGAGCTTCTGGCCGAGGCTGAACGCGTGGCCGCTATTGTTGCGCAGGGCGTCCATGGTCGGCGCCGAGCCGGTCAAGGCGAGACCTTCTGGCAATTCCGCAATTATCACAGCTCCGATCCAGCCGCCTCGATTGACTGGCGCAGGTCTGCTCGCGGCGATCAGGTCTATGTCCGGCAAAACGAATGGGAAGCCGCCAATACGGTGTTTTTCTGGCGCGACGGTAATCCGGGTATGAACTGGGCCTCTAAAGATGGGTTGCCAACCAAAAAAGATCGCGGCAGCGTATTATGTATGGCACTCGCAAGCCTGTTATTGCGCGGCGGCGAACGCTGCGCGGTTTTGGGCGAGAGCGAACGGCCGCGCGCCGGACGTCTGGGTCTTGAGAGAATTGCCAAAAGGCTGGCCGAAAGCGGCGGGCCATTTGAAAATCTGAGCGCGAAAATTCCGGCCCACGCGCAAATATTAATTGTATCCGATTTCCTCGAGGACCCTGAGGTCTGGAAAACCCGCCTGTCGAGGCTTGCCGGACGACCGGTCAAAGCCACTTTGCTTCGGCTGATGGACCCAGCAGAGCGTCTCTTTCCCTATAAAGGGCGGGTTGAAATGAAGTTGCCGGGCGCGCCAAAATTACAGCCCTTTATTATCGGGCGGGCGGAACGGGCAAGAGTAGCTTATCAACGGAAATTTGAAGCGCACGGCGCGGCGATTGAAGATATTGCGCGTAGACTTGGCTGGCCAATTATTAACCACCAGACCGACGCCTCTGCGAATTTGGCCCTGACCTCGCTTTATATGGCGATCAACGGGGAGGCCAATCAATGATGCCGCTTCTTTCACTTGGGCCGCTGACATTCCTCGCGCCGCTTGCGCTGCTGGGTTTGATCGTTCTGCCCCTGATCTGGTGGCTCCTGCGCATAACCCCGCCCAAACCGCTTCAGCAATTCTTCCCGCCCCTGCGGATTTTACGGCAGGTCAATCCGGAAGAAGAAACGCCCAATAGTACGCCTCTATGGCTTTTAATTTTCAGGCTATTTTTGGTAGCGCTCGTCGCCATTGCTTTAGCTCAGCCCCTAATTTCCAAACCGGAAGGCGTTGAATCTAACCCGGTGGTTTTGATCGTTGACAATGGCTGGGACGCGGCGCCGAACTGGCCAAAAATAACCAAAGAAGCGGAAAACCGGATTGCGGATGCCCGGCGTGAAAATGTCGATGTTATGCTGATTGCGAGTGGTGAAGACCAGCAAACGGCAGAATTTGTTAATCCAAGTGATGCTCTGCGCAAGCTCAAAAGCTTATCACCCAAAGCCGTCCATAGTGATCGCGCAGGATTATCCAAACTCCTCAAAGCCGAGACGCTCGCGGGCAGCGACATTTATTTTATGTCAAGCGGCATTACGCAGAATTTGGAAGACATCAACGCGCTTAGCGCCAAATTGGACAGCGCGAAAAACAAATATGTAATCAGCCCGAACAGCACTAATCTACCGCTCATCCCGGGCGAGCTTTCCGAAACGGCAGACGGGTTTCGTACGGTCTGGCACCGGCCTGACACAAACGGACTGCGCAGCACCGATATTACCGCCCACGGCAAAGATGGCCGCGTCATCGCCCGCAACTCCATTTCCTTTTCGCCCGGGCAATCTTCGGCCGAAGCGGTAATCGAACTGCCCGCTGAACTTCGCAGCCGGATTACGATTTTACGCGCCAGTGACAGCGCGGCCGCGGGCTCCGTTAAATTACTCGATGATAGTTGGGGCCGTCCCTTAATTGGCGTTTTGACCGAAGGCCAAGATAGCGGCAGCCCACTATTATCTGAACCATTTTACGCCGAAACTGCCCTGCGGCCCTATGCCGATGTGTTTCGTGGCAGTCTTGATGATCTCCTGCCGATCGCGCCCAGTATTATTGTGATGCCTGACGCGGCCCGGACAGAATCGGCCGAGATCAAAACCTTCCTTGAAAATGGCGGGCTTTTGATCCGCTTTGCCGGGCCGAAACTGGCTAAACGATCTGACGCTTATATTCCGGTAAGCCTGCGCGAAGGCGGAAGAGCCATGGGCGGCGCTCTGACCTGGGAAGAGCCGCAAAATCTCGCCAGCTTCACCGCCGACAGCCCCTTTTTCGGCCTGTCCATTCCTGAGGATGTCGAAGTCAATCAACAGATTATGGCCGAACCCGGCGCGGAGACCGATAGCCGGACCTGGGCCCGGCTCGAAGACGGCTCTCCGATTGTGACCACCCAGGAAGTCGGCTTTGGGCGCATTGTATTATTCCATGTCACAGCAGGCCCCGAATGGTCGAACCTTCCGGTCAGCGGACTTTATGTTGATATGCTGCGACGCCTTCTGTCGCTGGCAAAGGCATCGAATAATCTGGTCGCAGACGGCGCGACCGGTGATTGGGCCCCGGAGCGGGTCCTCACCGGATATGGACGGCTAACCGGGCCCGATATTTTTGCCAAACCAATTGCTTTTGACGCTTTTGAAACGACGGAAATTTCGCGAACCTACCCGCCCGGCCTTTATCGCCAAGGTCCGCGGCGCAAGGCGCTCAATTTCGACATTGATCCTGTGACCTTCAATTCGATTTCCGATGTGAAAGGCATATCAACCTCGCAATACGGGCAGTCTGAAGATAAAAATCTCGGCGGGCGGCTTTTGGCGCTTGCGCTTTTGCTTCTGGCAATAGACGGCATATTGGCAATCTGGGTTTCCGGGCGAATGAACGCGTTGAAAAGCCGTTTTAAGCAATTGCCCAAAAGCGGGACAGCCGCCGCTTTTATCATCACCGCGACATTTTTGAGCGTTTCGGACAGTCCAGCGCAAGAGGGTGAATATTTTGAAGACGCACTCGAGCTCCGACTCGCCTATGTCATTACCAATGACGTTAGAACCGATCGTGTTAGCGAGCGAGCCATGGCCGGGCTGGTCGATATATTAAATCGGCGGACAACGATCGAACCTGTCGGCGTGCGCGCTGTTGATCCGGGAACCGATAATTTGCTTTATTACCCATTTCTTTATTGGCCCGTTAATAGAGACGCGCCCGCCCTGACTGACCGGGCCGTTTCAGCACTTAATGAATTTATGGCCAGCGGGGGAACGATTATTTTTGACACTCAGGATAGCGGCGATTCTTTTTCAGATGTCGGCTATCCGCATCCGGGCCTTCAGCGCGTGACCGAACGCCTGGATATACCGGAGCTGCAGCAAGTCCCGGAAAATCATGTTCTGAACAAAAGTTACTATCTAATCGACATTTATCCGGGGCGCTGGGCCAATGGCCCTGTCTGGGTGGACCGCAACCAAAACGGCGCGGCGCGCGACGGCGTTTCCAGCGTCATTATCGGCGGCAATGATTGGGCCGAAGCCTGGCAACAGGCGGAAGACGGCACACCTCTTGGCGACCTTGAGCGGGACATCCCCAAACAAAGAGAAATGGCCATGAGGTTCGGTATCAATGTCGCCATGTACACGCTGGCCGGTAATTATAAGGCGGATCAGGTTCATGCTAAAGAATTGATCGAACGCCAGAGAAGGCGCGAATTAGCACCTCGAAATCTCGACGATGACGAGGCCGATGAGTAATGGACAATTTGCCCAATATTGCATTTGATCCGCTCATCGCCATGCCGTTGATATGGCTGATTTTAGCGTTGGCCTTTATCGCCGCGGCAATGAGCGGCTTATCCCGGCTTAAAAGTTTTTTCTTACGTGCGTTAAGCGCGCTGTTTTTGACCTTGGCCCTGCTCAATCCGCAAACCGTTGAAGAAGATAAAGATCCGCTGGCAGACGAGTTACTGATTATTACAGACAATTCCGAAAGCGCCGAACTGGGCGATCGCAAACAAAAAATGAATACAATAATTGCCGCGCTTTCGAGCCGGCTTGAATCGATCGAAAATCTTGAAGTCACCCGCGTGCAGACAGGAGATAATCAAGAGGGCACCAAGCTCGCCTCCAGCCTGGTTGAAGCGCTCTCAAACATGCCGCAAAACCGGCTGGCGGGCGTTATCGCGATCACCGATGGGCAAATTCATGACATACCCGTGAATCCAGAAGGGCTTCTCCCCGACGGCGTGCCGCTCCATGCTCTCATCATGAATGACACGGAAAGCCGCGATCGCCGGATCAGCGCAATTCTGGCCCCCCGATACGGATTGGTCGGTGAGCAAACCGATTTTCAGGTCCGCGTCGATGATCCAGGATTTGAAGGCGACACAGCGGTCATCCAAATCCGGGTCAATGGTGAGCTGATCGCGCGCTTTCCGGCCACGATCGGAAACCGAGTGTCTATCCCAATCACCATCGAAAAACGCGGAACAAATACGGTTGAACTTAATGTTGTTGCGGCTCCGGATGAGCTGACGTTAAAAAACAATATTTTCGTCTCTGAAATTTCCGGCATTCGCGATAAGATGCAGGTCTTATTGATTACCGGTGAACCGCACCGCGGCGGCCGTGCTTGGCGCAATCTTCTGAAAAGTGATCCTGCTGTTGAAATGGTCCACTTTACGATTTTGACGATACCGGATGTTAAAGAACGCGTTTCCGGCCAGGATGAACTTTCCTTGATCGAATTTCCGACCGCGCAGCTGTTTGAAGAAAAGCTTGATGAATTTGATTTGATAATCTTCGATAATTTTACGCGCCGGTCTTCGCGAATGCGAGGCGGCCGATCGCGCGAATTGATCCAGCCATTTTACATTCAAAACATCGCCAATTATGTCGAGGATGGCGGGGCGCTCCTTGTTGCAACCGGCCCGGGCTTTGCCGGGGATAAAAGCCTCTATCGCACAGCTTTGGCCGGTGTTCTTCCGGCGAGACCAACCGGCAAAATTTCCGAATTTGCTTACCAAGCCCAATTGAGCGACAAAGGCCGCCGACATCCGGTGACCTCGTCATTTGCTGGTAGTGTCGCCAATAATTGGGGCCAATGGTTTAGAATTATCGAAAGCGAAGTCGTCGCCGGCCATGTGCTGATGGAAGGCCCCAATGGGGAACCCCTATTGATAATGGAAAAGGTCGTTGATGGTCGTGTCGGCATGTTGATGTCGGATCAGGCCTGGCTATGGTCTCGCAACTATGATGGCGGCGGCCCCTATAGCGAACTGTTTAGGCGCATGGCCCATTGGCTACTCGGGGAACCTGATCTGGATGCAGAGAAATTAACCGCGAAGATTAGCGGCGACGAACTTGTTGTCGAGCGCATGACGCTCGGTGAAACAGCTCAGGATGTAACGGTTAGAAAACCCGATGGCAGCACTGAAACAATCAAGCTCAATCCTGTCAGTGACGGGATCTATCGTGGTATTGGTAAGACCGCCGGACAAGGCGCTTATCTCCTGGACGGCGGTGATGTTAACGCGGTCACCGCGCTTGGCGCGCTGAACCCCAGAGAATATAAAGATCTGACGACGACCGACGCCATTATCCGGCCTCTTAGCGAGTTAACCGGCGGCGGGACCTATGTCATCAATAAGCCCGCGGACATTCCAAACATGAGGCGCGTCCGACCCGGCAACGCCATGTCGGACGCATCTTGGATGGGCCTCGTTGAAAACCGCCAATTTGTCACCAGGAACTCGAGACGCAAACCGCTCGCGCCCGCTTTGCTGTTTTTTGCGCTCGCAATCGCGGCGCTGGCCTGGGCATGGCGACGCGAAGGTCAGTAAATATTCATAAACCATAGCGTAATAATTCAGCTGTATAGGCCAGTAGAATATTGATAGCCCCTATGTTACGGGGACGCCGATCTAAGGAAGCTGAAATGTCGCGAATCATAATAAAATCATTGGCTATTGTTGCCGTTGCCGGATTGTTAACCGGGTGCGGCGTCGCCAAAACGACCGCTAAAGTCGCGACCGCGCCGTTTAAAGCCGGATATGAAGTCGCGGAAACGACAGGCGAAGTCGCCTATGGCACCGGCAAAGTCGCGGTCGGCGGAACCAAGCTCGCAGGAAAAGGTCTCTATACGGTTGGCAAGGGTGTGTATTATGTCGGATCTGTTCCAGTAACGATCACGGACGCGGCGCTCGACACCACCGAACGGGTCCTGAGGATCACAACCACAATGGTTGATTTGAGCGGTCAAGTCGTCACTATAAGCCGGGATATTCAATCGGTTCAGCTTGAGAGTGAGCTTAATAAATTCCGCGGGGCCAAGAATGTGCTCGGCGTTCTGGTTGACGTCATTCGCTAAACGCGCCTCTACTGCGGCATTTATTTGCGCCGGAACGCCTCTTATGTTATATTATGTCATGTAATATTTGGAGGAAACCATGCGCCGCCTAACAACCACCCTTATAATCACTGCCGGATTGGCTTTCGCGAGCCCGGCTTTGGCCAAAAGTTCTCAGAAGTTTAAATCCGACGTCGCGGCGCCTATCAGCACGGTGAAGGTCGAAGTTGTGATCGGTGAAGATTTGGCCTGGCGCGCCGATAATCTTCCCGAAAATATTCGGGACCGTGGCCATACGCGAGGTCTGAATGACGGATTTGGTGGCAACGGGTTTTACGGCGAACGCGATTTGAATATTTTAGCCGAACGAATGGAAAGACAGATGGCGAAACGTCTTGAAAAAGAAGGTGTCGCCATTTCGGACAATGCGAGCCAAACGCTTCGCATTACATTGACCGATGCGCGCCCAACACGTCCAACCATGAAGCAAATGTCGAAAAGCAGTGGCCTATCGATGCAGAGCTTCGCGCTCGGCGGTGCAGCATTTGAAGGCGAGATCCTGTCACCATCCGGCGAAACACAAGGACAGCTTTCTTATGCTTGGTATGAGAATGACATTCACCAAGCGCAATATGGAACAACCTGGTCCGACGCAAAGCGCGCGATCGACCGGTTTGCCAAAAAAGCGGCCAAATCGATTAATTAGCCGGCTTTAGGGAACGCCTAGCCATTTATGGGTTTGAACGCTGAGGCGCCATTGCGGATGCTTTAGGCAATAGTTGAGCGCCGCCTGCATATTGTCTCTCAGATTTTCATCATCCAGTGGCTGAAGCGAAAACCGCTCAAAATCCAAATGCGTAAAATCTTCCGGGCTGTTCTCAGCCTGCGGAAAAACGAGCTTAAGTTCATGGCCGCGGATCTGGACCAAAGGCGCGTCGGCCTTGGGGCTAATACAGAGCCAATCAATGCCGTTAGGCGCGGCGAGTGTCCCGTTGGATTCGACGGCGATTTTAAAATCCGCTTCATGAAATGCCTCTATCAGCTGATCATCAAGCTGCAAAAGCGGTTCTCCGCCGGTCAGAACGACCCAGCGTTGACCTTCAGCACCTGGCCAATATTTCTCGCAGGCAGCAACGAGTTCTAGCGCCGTCTTAAACTTTCCGCCGCCCGGCCCGTCTGTGCCAACAAATTGCGTATCACAAAATTTGCACACCGCGTTCGCCCGATCGCGCTCAAGTCCGCTCCAAAGATTGCACCCGGCAAAGCGTAAAAAGACCGCTGGCAAGCCGGTTTGCCCGCCCTCACCCTGGACGGTTAGATATATTTCTTTGACAGAATAGGTCATCGATTAGATTGATCCGCCGAGAATTTTTCCCATCCTTTAGCCCGCAGATCACAGGCCGGGCAATGTCCGCAGCCATAGCCCCAAGCCTGCCGCTCGCCGCGCTCGCCGAGATAACATGTGTGGGTCTGTTCCAAAATCACTTCAATCAGCGCCTGACCACCCAGCTCATTTGCTAAATTCCAGGCCCCGGCTTTGGAGATGTGCATGAGCGGCGTTTCAAGCCTGAAGGTCTTGTCCATACCCATGGAAATGGATCTCATAGTCTGATCAAGCGTATCCTGGCGGCAATCGGGATATCCGGAGAAATCAGCCTCGCACATGCCGCCAATCAGGGTCGTAATCCCGCGGCGATATCCAATTGCGGCGGCAAAATTCAGGAATATCAAATTACGCCCCGGTACAAAGGTGCTGGGAAGACCGGTTTCGTGCATTTCTATTTCGACATCACGGGTTAATGAGGTTTCACTGATTTCGCCCAGAACAGATAGATCGACAATATGATCTTGGCCGAGCCGCTTTTCCCATTCTGGATTAAGGGCCGCGATTTGATCGCGAACCTGATCGCGGCATTGCAGCTCTATTGCGTGCCGCTGATCATAGTCAAACCCGACAGTTTCGACCATTTTATAGCGTGACAAAGCCCAAGCCAGGCAGGTTGCTGAGTCCTGACCGCCGGAAAATAGTAAAAGCGCTTTGCCACCAATATTCATAGCGCGCCCTATATAAGTAAATTTTGCAAAATGCCAGTGGCACTATTCTTGAAACGCTCTGTCCAACTGTACAAAAAGGGCACAGCACATGGTTAAGAAGCGCTATATTATTCTCGGCATTGCACTGTTTGAACTCGCCAGCCTCCCTGCGGCCGCCAAAATAATCAGTGAAATGGAATATAAGCCCAAGGGCAATGTGATTACGGCAACAATTGAATCTCCTCCGGGCGTTCAGCGGTTTTTCGTCAATAGTAATGTGCCTTTCACCATCACAAGCCAGGATTATGACGGCGAAGCCCAAACCTCTATTTTCGCGGCAGGCCGGATTGGCGATGTTAATTTTGGGCAAAACGCCCGCCTTCCAGGCCCTGCGCTTGCCTGTTCACATACGCAGCAAGGCGCTCGGAACATAATCTATCAAAGTGAGCGTTCGACTTTCGAAACGGCAGGCGGACCAATAGAAGAATCTGTTCTTGTCAGTATTCGCTATGATAGCGATGAAAATCCGACATTTGAATTTGTTCGGCACGATCAGGCCAAGGACATTCAATCCGGAACGGCTTGCGTAAAAATTTAATTCTGGCATATCTCCCAATTAAGGAGAGACGTTGTGGCAGGACTATATTTTGACGAATTTGAAGTCGGGCATGTTTTCAAACATGAGCTCAGACGGACGATTACCGAGAGCGATAATATGCTCTTTTCCAACATGACGCTAAACCCGCAGCCGCTGCATATTGACTTTGACTTCGCCTCTAAAACCGAGTGGGGCAAGCCCTTGGTCAATAGCCTGTTCACACTGGGTTTGATGATTGGGATTTCCGTCAATGATACAACCATCGGAACAACGGTTGGGAATTTGGGTATGAGCGAAACCAAATTTCCGCATCCATTATTTCATGGCGATACTCTCCGTGTTGAAACAGAAGTGAAAGCCGTCCGGGAAAGTAAGTCTCGACCATCGCAAGGCATTGTCACTTTTATCCACCGCGGTTTTAATCAAAATGGTGACCTTGTGGCCATTTGCGAGCGCGCCGCGCTAATGCACAAAAAACCGGCATAAAAAATCCCCGCACAAGGCGGGGATTGACTTAAATTGATGTCGATGATTTAGAAGTTTTTACGAGCGGTAATGCCGTACATCCTCGGATCTTGCAAAAATGCCGAGCGGGATGTCCCGCGCAGAACCGTGTTAATGGTCACGCCGCGCGTTTGCTCATCAAACAAATTGGTTGCCCAGGCTTCGAGCGACCAGTCCTGATCTTCATTACCGATACCGGCCCGTAAATTAACTTTCGTATTGCTTTCCTGGATATCAAATGGATTGGGAGCGCCTGATGCCAGGATCACAGCCTGAGTAGACGTCCGGCGATCACTTTCATGGCGGGCCTGGCCGCTCAGGAAGAAGGTCAAATCATTATTTATATAACCCTCATATTTTGCTCCGAATATCCCCACTGTTTTAGGGGCATTGGTCAGGGTATTGCCGCAAAGCGCCGTGACGTTGATGGCAGTTTGGTTGCCGGCGCAATCATCCGGATAGTTGGCATCCAGTAGAGTCAGACCCCCATTAATCGAAAGGTTATCCGTCACTTTTCCTTGCAGCTCGACCTCAATACCTTTTGTTTCGGCTTTGGGCACGTTAAAGGTCACAAATTGCGCTCCGGTAAACTCCAAAACCTGGAAGTTTTCGAAATCTTCCTTAAACACCGCTATATTCAGGCTCATACGGCCATCAGCGAGCTTGGCCTTGAGGCCGGCTTCCATCGCATCGACTTCTTCAGATAAGAACCTCGGATCCGATCCGCCAATTGCAGCCGTCGAGTCCAGGTTAAACCCGCCCGATTTATAGCCGTGAGTATAGCTGACGTAAGCTGTCGCATCCGGACTAAACTCGTATGAGGCTTTACCAGTGTAAATCAGTTCATCATCCTCAAATGTATCAGCAAATGTGCGGGGTAGAGGTAAAGCTCCCGCTGCTGGATGATCCGCAGGAGCCGTAAAGGCAAAACACCCGGTTCCGAATACATTGTTGATAAATGGCCCGGGAACACCGCCGCCAGTAATTGCGCCAATGATCGCATTACAAAGAGGGTTGTTCACAGATGGTTGAGAGAACGAACCATCCTTGCTTTCATCCGAATAACGCAAGCCTAAGGTCAGACTAAAGTCATCTGTGACATCAAATACATTATGGGTGAAAACCGAAAAGCTTTTACTGTCTTGCGTATATGCGTTGGTCGCATTGGTTCCGGCCGGATCCAATCCACCGGCAAATACGGATAGCGGATTAGGGCCTAATGTCCCGCCTGTCGCGTTAAAAAACAGCGCGCCGACCAACTCGCCATAATCTTCGCCGAGCTCAAAATAAACCGTTTGGTTGATATCTTCATCCGAGTAATATGCACCGACTAACCAGCTAAGGGCACCATCCATGGCATCACCCTGCAGACGCAATTCGTGTGTCATAGTATCAATGAAGGTACCGCCGCCAGGTTGCGGGTTTCGGGCAACATTAAACACATCTAAGCCAGAAAAAGCGGAGTCATATATCTCGGCAGCCTCGTAATCCCGGTAGGATCCGATATAAACTAAATCGGCATTATCCGAGACCGGCACTTCGATTTCAGCCGTAATTCCGAACTGTTTGTTGCTGGGGTCAGGAACTTGGTTAGACGTTGCTATTTTGTTGTCCATCGCCCGCTGCATCGCAGCCGTATCCGTTGGAGAAATTGCAACATCCGGTCCTGCCATGCCGCCGCGATGGCCAAGCCCGACATTTCTAAAGGACAGGTCGGTTTCGATTGTCGCTTGCAACAGCTCAACAGCGGAACAACAAACCGAATTGCTCTTAGCGTAATCGGCAATGACTCGCCCCGTCACACCGCCATTGGTTTCAAAACCGATTTGGCCCCGCAATAAGTGCTGCTCAACACCATTAGATGTTCCAAGCTTCTGGCCGTTTCGGTCATAAATTTTGACATAGCCTTCGCGGTCACGGATTGCGCCGGTTAAGCGCGCCGCAACTTTGCCTTCGACCAGCGGAATATTCACCGCGCCTTGCAGGCTCATATGTTCGTAATTGCCGTAGGTCGCGTTGACGAAGCCGCCGGATTCATCAAGGTCCGGTCTTACGTTTGTAATATTCAGAGCGCCGGCTGATGTATTGCGTCCAAACAGAGTGCCTTGAGGGCCGCGCAGAACTTCAACCCGTTCGACATCCACAAATTCACTTAAAGCGACGCCGGGCCTAGATTGATAAGCACCGTCGACAAAAATACCAACCGCGGATTCAAAACCAATATTGTTTGAGGTCGTCCCAACGCCCCGAATTCTTAAAACAACAGAGCCCGACGCGATTTGCGCGTTTGAGGCGGCGAAACTTGGCGCCACACTGCTAAGGTTTTGTATGTTAACAACGCCTTGCTCTGCGAGCTGCTCAGGCTGAATCGCCGTAACCGCGATTGGAACATCCTGAATGCTCTCGGCACGCTTGGTCGCTGTAATGATAATCTCGTCTTCTTGCGCCAATGCCATTTCAGACGCGCCAAGCGCGAAAATCGTGGTTGCCAGTAGGTAGTTGCGGAATTTGGACATAGTTTCCCCTTTTGTTTGGTATTCCCCGAAAATTATTTTTTAGTATTATTGTCGTAAAGCTAATAAAAATTCACAGGCTACGCCATAGCTATTTGGATCATTATGCAATTTAATGCATGCCGTGTGTCCAAAAGGCCACGAAATGACGAGTTTTCAACCTATTTTGATTAGTGATTGACGGCTAACTGCGCCAGAGTCACAAGGCGCCATGTTCAAAAAACAGCTCGAAAAGGTCATAAACGCAGCCGGTAGCATCTACGCCCTTTGGGTTTTGGGAATCGTTTCGTTTCTTGAAAGCGCCTTTTTACCTGTTCCCGTTGATGCATTTTCGGTCCCCGTTATGCTCGCAAGTCGCAAGCGGCTCTGGCAAGCCGCGATTGTCGCCAGTGCGGCCTCGGTCGCCGGTGGCTGTCTGGGTTATTTCATCGGCGCCGTTTTAGCGGACTCGGTGGGCGCTTGGATTATCAACTCGTACGGGCTGGAAATGCAGTTCGAGACTTTCAAATCTGACGTCTCGAAAAATGGGGATTGGGTGATTGCGATGGGCGCATTGACGCCCATTCCGTACAAAATTATCGCGATTGCTGCCGGGGTCGTCAAATATAGCTTTGCTTGGTTTTTCCTGATCTCGGCTGTTTGCCGAACCCTCCGGTTCTTCATGTTTGCCGTCCTTATTTACTTTGCAGGACCCAAAATAAATGCGCTCTTACGCGAAAGAACCGGTCTTATGACGACGCTTATCATTACGGTCACTCTGGCCGGGTTTTTGGCACTTTACTTTCTGCGATAAAAACCTAATCAGAGCCCCATGTCAGAACCGACCAAAACAGGCCAGCGACCCGCCCATCGTAGCAGCGGCGCAGCCCATGCTGCCATGATCGACCAGGACGCGGGGCACCGCTCAAAATCGCGTTCGGTCAAGCCCCTACGTTATATCTGGCCCTTTATCAGCCGTTACCCATTGTGGCTGACCCTGTTTTTAATTTTCCTAGCGCTCTCGGCGATTGCCACTCTGACCATTCCGACCCTGGGACGGATCATAGTGGACTGCGGATTTGGCGGTGCCGACGCGCAGAATATCAAAATGTGCCAGCGCATAAATGTCAGCGGAGCAGCCGATCTATCGCCCTATTTCAAGTTCGCTTTTCTATTTGTCCTGATCTATGCCATCGTCGGGCCTATTCGTGCCTACTTGATCAATACGCTGGGGCAGCGCGTCATCGCCGATATCCGCAATGCGGTGTACTCCCATTTGTTGACCCTCAGCCCGGCCTATTTTGAAAAAGTGAAAACCGGCGAAGTTTTGTCCCGGCTCACAACCGATACAACACTGATTGAAACTGTAGTCACCGGCTCTATTTCATTTGGAATTCGCGCCCTGGCCGTCGCAATCGGGGCTATTTTCATGATGTTTTTCAGCAATTGGAAAATGGCGCTAATGGTCGTCGCGCTCGGCCCGCTTATTCTCGTGCCGGTTATCATCATGGGCAAGATGATCCAAAACCTGTCACGCGACGGTCAGGACCGCCTCGCCGACGCATCAGCCCGCGCCGGGGAAAGTCTTTCGGCAATCCAGACGGTGCAGGCCTTTACGAGAGAAAGTTTTGAAGACGCCGCATTCACGCGCGTGGTCAATGCAACTTATGATGTTCAGAAAAAACGAATTCTCATTCGAACTATTTTGACGGCGCTTATCTTTGCGTTCGCGCTGGGCGGGATTATCAGCATATTATGGTACGGGGCCAATGAAGTCATTGCGGACCGAATGACTGGCGGCGATATTCTTGAGTTTGCACTCTACGCATTTTTCGCATTATCGAATTTCTCTTTTCTGACTGAAACCTGGACCAACCTGCTCCGCGCCGCCGGGGCATCCGAACGCCTTGTTGAAATATTACAGGCCGAGCCCGTGATCTCCGCGCCTGAAAGCCCTGTTCATCCAACTGAACCTATGGATATCGCCTTTGAAAAGGTGAGTTTTATTTACCCGTCCCGCCCGGAAGATAAGGTTCTGGATAGTTTGACATTTGAGGTTAAACCTGGCGAAACCGTTGCGTTTGTCGGCCCCTCCGGCGCTGGGAAATCGACGCTTTATCAGCTCATGCTGCGGTTTTATGATATCCAATCCGGCGACATTCGTCTGGGCGGCGTTTCGATCAAGGCAATGGATCCAGAAGTCTTACGCAGCCAGTTTGCAATTGTTCAGCAAAATACTCCGCTCTTTTCAGGCTCGGCGATGGACAATATTCGCTATGGCCGCGAGGGCGCAAGCGATGCAGAAGTGATTGCTGCCGCCAAAGCCGCTTTCGCCCATGAGTTTATTGAAAATCTACCGATGGGCTATCAAACCGACCTCGGCGAGCGCGCGACCACCCTATCCGGCGGTCAGCGTCAGCGTATTGCCATTGCGCGGGCCATCCTGCGCGACGCCCCTATCCTTTTGCTCGATGAGGCCACCAGCGCGCTTGACGCTGAAAGTGAGCTTGCCGTGCAAAAGGCATTTGAAGAACTATCTAGAAACCGGACCACCCTAGTGATCGCGCACCGACTCGCCACCGTCAAAAAAGCCAACCGGATCGTTGTTATGGATCAGGGAAAAATTGTCGGACAGGGAACGCACGCCGCTTTGATGCGAAAAGGCGGATTATATGCAAGGCTCGCGAAATTACAGTTCAATGGGTCTTAGCTGATTAGTCAATAATGACATCATTTAGACGCCGGCCCCAATAAAGTAACGCCGGCGTTAGGTCATCCAGTCAGGCTCGCCCAAAAATGATGCACCCTGTTCAGCGCTGCGCGAACCGGCGCGCATTGGCGCAAACATGTCCATACCTGTAATCGCAGAGAGTTCGCGTTTGGGCTGAGGCGCGGCCTTAAGCGATTCCATGTCTGTATCCAGAACCGTGATGGTGCCAGATTGCGGATCACATCTTATGATCTGCCCGTCCTTGATCTTGGCGATATTTCCGCCGTCTGCCGCCTCAGGAACAAGATGGATGGCCGCTGGAACTTTACCCGACGCGCCGGACATGCGGCCATCGGTGACCAGTGCGACCTTAAATCCTTTATCCTGCAAAGCCCCTAAAATCGGCGTAAGTTTATGAAGCTCGGGCATGCCATTGGCTCTGGGTCCCTGAAACCTTACGACGGCGACGAAGTCCCTTTCGAGCGCTCCGACCTTGTGAAGTGCAACCAGGTCATCTTGGTGATCGACAACCACTGCCGGGGCTTCGACCAGCCAATTTTCCCGTTTAACGGCAGAAACTTTCATGACGCTTCGGCCAATATTACCGGTCAGAAGGCGCATTCCGCCATCAGGTCGGAATGGCGCGTCAAAATCGGTTAGAACGTCTTTATCAAGGCTCTCGGTTGGGCCTTTGCGAAACAGAACATAGTCGGCTTCGGCGTGACCATTTCGGATCGGTTCGCGCGTATATTCGACGAGGCCCTCTCCGCCAGCGACCGTCGTCACGTCTGTATGGACAAGACCGGCATCTATTAGCTGGCTAACAAGATAAGGCATGCCGCCGGCCGCGTGGAAATGATTCACATCAGCTGGCCCGTTGGGGTATACGCGGCAAATTAGAGGCACAGCTTCTGACAAATTAGAAAAATCATCCCAGTCAATAATGATCCCAGCGGCGCGGGCGATTGCAATCATATGGATCGCAAGATTGGTAGATCCACCGGTCGCCATGAGCCCGACCAGTCCGTTGACGATTGCTTTTTCGTCAATCACTTTCCCGGCAGGTGTGTATTGATCGCCGAGATGGGTAATTTGGATAGCCCGGCGTGTTGTCTGCGCGGTCATAGCATCGCGAAGCGGCGTATTAGGATGGATGAATGACGCGCCCGGGAGCTGCAGCCCCATAAGTTCCATCAACATTTGATTGGAATTGGCGGTGCCGTAAAATGTGCAAGTTCCTGGCGCGTGATAGGAGGCGGCTTCCGCTTTTAGCAACTCATCGCGGCCAATTTCACCAAGCGCAAATTGTTGGCGAACTTTAGCCTTTTCTGGATTGGGAATTCCGGAAGGCATCGGGCCAGCCGGCGCAAAAATTGCGGGTATATGACCATAGCGCAAAGCCCCGATTAAAAGCCCGGGCACGATTTTATCACAGACGCCGAGCAGTATGGAGGCGTCAAACATATCATGAGACAGAGCGACCGCCGTACTCATGGCTATGGTATCGCGGGAGAGCAAGGATAGCTCCATTCCGTCTTTGCCCTGTGTAACCCCGTCGCACATGGCGGGCGTACCGCCGGCGACTTGCGCGGTCGCGCCGTTACGCCGGGCGGCATGTTTTATCAAATGCGGAAATTCTTTAAACGGCTGATGGGCCGAAAGCATGTCATTATAGGCGGTTACGATCCCGAGATTAGCCCAACTCGCGCCAAATATTTCCGTCTTATCATGCAAAGGACAGGCAGCAGCAGCGTGGGCAAGATTGCCCTCTGACAGAAATTTTCGCCGCGGGCCTTCTCGGAAGCTAGCCGCAATATGGGCCATATAGGCGGCCCGGCTTCTAGCCGATCGCTTAATGATCCGGTTTGTAACATTAGAAATCGCAGCTTTCATAATTACTTCCTAAGGGGCCCACATGACAGTTAATCGCGGCCCGGCGGCGCGCAGCGCTTTGACGGGCGCATCGTAGACTGACATTTGGGCCGATTGTTCAAAGACTTTCAGTTTTTCCGCGCCCGTAATCAAGAGCAATACATCCCGGCTATTCATCAGTGCCGGTAAAGATAGCGTAATACGCTTCGGGTAATTCCCTGCGCCCGGACAGCCAGCCGCGTCGATCACTTGTACCGCATCATTGCTCTTCGGGTCCAAGACACGCTGTATATCGCGAGAGCCCGGAAACCAGCTGGCCGTATGTCCATCTGTTCCCATACCGACTATAGCAACATCAAACTGAGGCTGTGCGCCTGCTTCGGGTTTGAGCGCCCGAAAAATCATCTTACGGGCTTTATTTTGTTTGAGCAATTCGTTGACCATGACAGCGTTGGATCCGCTGGGATCATCCGTTAGTCGGTCATCGACCAAGGTTGCCCAGACGCTTTCCCACAATAGATCACAGCGCGACAATGCCGCATAAACCGGCTTTGGTGTGGAGCCGCCGGACAGAGCCAAATTAGCCATGCCGCGTTTGGAAATGGCAGCTTTGATCCGACCGGCAATCCAGTCCGTACTGGCGGAGACCAAATCCTCGTGAGTTTCGAAAACGCTGATGTTGTACTCTGTTGGCGTCACGGCAGCTAAACCCATTGATTATCGTCCCGCGCCAACATATCGTGCGCTTTGTCGGGGCCATCCTGCCCGGCTTGATAAAGCTCGAGTCGTTGCTCTGTATCCTGCCACGCGCCGAGTATTTGATCGACCCATTTCCAGGCCGCTTCAACCTCATCGCCGCGCATGAACAGGCTTAAATTTCCGCGTACTACATCCATGAGTAGCCGCTCATAAGCATCCGGATAGCGAACGGTAAAATTATCGGCATAGGTCAAATTTAGCGGCAGTGACTTTAATCTCATCCCGCCGGCGCCCGGTTCTTTGATCTCCATCCAGAGCCGAACCGCCTCATCCGGCTGAAGACGGATTACCATGCGATTGGCATTAAGCTTAGCGTTTCCAAACACGGAATGGGGAACGTCTTTAAACTGTATGACAATATCTGAGCGACGCTCAGCCATACGCTTACCCGTCCGGATATAAATCGGAACGCCGGCCCAGCGCCAATTATCAATATGGGCTTTAATCGCCACAAAAGTCTCGGTATTTGAATCATCGACACCGACATCCGTGAGATAGTCCGCCACAACCTCATCATCGACCTTGCCGCGGGCATATTGCCCGCGCACTGTATCATCCGGTGCATTATCTTTGGTGATAGGCCGCAGCGCCCGTAGGACCTTTAACTTTTCTGTGCGTACGTCATCTGCATCCAGAGATGCCGGTGCTTCCATGGCGGTCAAACATAAAAGCTGCAATAAGTGGTTTTGCACCATATCACGTAGCGCCCCAGCCCCGTCATAATAAGATCCGCGACCCCCGACCCCGATCGACTCGGCGACTGTAATTTCAATATGGTCGATTGCGCGGTTCGACCAAAGCGGCTCGAGGAGAATATTACCGAACCGCAAAACCAACAGGTTTTGGACAGTTTCTTTTCCAAGATAATGATCGATCCGGTATATCTTATTCTCATCAAAGACAAACCGAACACCTTCGTTAATAGCCTTCGCCGAGGCGTAATCAGTGCCGAGTGGTTTTTCGAGCACGACGCGGGCATTCGGCGTAACCAAACCAGCTGTTTTCAGGCCTTTGCAAATATCAACAAAGAGTTTTGGCGGGACGGCCAGATAGAAGACGCGGACCCGGTCACCGCCTTGGGAGAGCGCTTTGGCAAGACCGTCCCAATCGGCCTTCTCATCCGACACGTCCAGAGCAACGTAATTTAAAAGACTGGCAAAATCGTCCCAGCATTTATCATCATAATCTTCCCCGCTGGAAAATTGATGATAGGCTTTATGTACCTCATCCTTATAGGCCTTGTCAGAACGGTCAGAACGAGACGTTCCGATAATCCGGCTGTTTTTTGGAATCTGTCCGTCACAAAAGCGGTGATAGAGCGCCGGGATCAGTTTCCGGCGGGCAAGATCGCCTGTTCCGCCAAATACGACCAGATCAAAACTATCAACGGGCAAAAATGCAGAATGGGATTCCGGCGTTAATTGCGCCTTATCTGTGGATTTACTTTTTTTAGCCACGCTTCTCTCCCCTATGGGACACGCAATAATCGCTTATCACCAAACACTTTAATACGGCAATGACAGCGCTGTCAATTTTATAGTGAAGCTGCGTTATGACTTTGATCGGGTAGATTCTCGCTCAATCAGCGCATGGTCCAAGCTAAACACTAATTGTTCAGCCTTATTTTTTTGCGGAGCTTGTCTTCCGAGCAACAGACTGGCTGCCATATAACCCATTTCGCGGACCGGCTGGCGAATCGTCGTCAAGCGCGGCCACACACTGTCCGCCAGCGGCGAATCGTCAAATCCGCAAACTGATAAATCTTCCGGGACTTTCAAGCCTAGCCCCATAGCGCTGGCGATAATCCCTGCAGCCATATCATCATTACAGGCAAATATGGCGCTTGGCTTCTTGGATTGGCTCAAGATTTTGCCGGCAGCCTCAACACCGCATTTATAGGTAAATAGCCCCTCTTCTATCCAGTCAGGATTAATCCGAAGATTGGCCTTTCGCATGGCCTCGCGAAATCCTTGAAATCTGAGGGCGCTGGCGCTGTGGCGCGGATGGCCTTTGACAAATCCGATATCTGTGTGGCCAAGCCTGATTAAATATTCGGTCATTTCCCGGGCGGCCCGGACATCATCCATTTTGACGATCTGAACATCGCCGTGCTGGGTCGATGGCGCGATTGGAATATAGGGAATATTGCGCCGGGCCAGCAGGCTGACCACTTCACCATTGTCGCAAAGAGGCGGCGCTAAAATGACACCATCAACCCGAAGATGCCCCAGCAGGGTCTCAATATCCGCCATGACATTGCTTTCCATGGTCTCGAGCGGCTCAACGACCAGATGATAGCCAAATTCGCGGCAAGCTGTGGTCGCGCCTTTTTGAATATTGATGACGTAGCCCGGACTGGGAATGTCATAGAGCATGGCAATGAGATAGGATTTGGAGCTGGCCAATCGGCGCGCGGCAAGATTTGGAGTATAATCCAGTTCGCGTGCTGCCGACTTTACTTTTTCACGCGTGGCTTTTGAGACAGACGGCTCATTGTTCATGACCCGGGATACTGTCTTCATGGAAACGCCAGCACGGCGCGCAACATCTGTAATGGTCGACTTCATGATTTTACTTAGGCATTTGCGCAATCATACGCAAGTTCTGCATCTCTATGATCGGGATTGAGTTTTTGCAGCGTTTCTTATGCAATAGCCCATAGCTAAGACTGATCGCGCCCGTAAAAAAAGGGTGGGACTTAGCCTAGCCGCCTAATAATATGGCGACGATAACCAGAACGACTGATATGATGAATTGCTTGATATCCATGTTGTGCCTCTCGAGACAAGATTACACCGTAAAAACGGTAAATTGAAGTTAAAAAACGTGAAACTTTTGCAACAGTTCACGCTTCTCAGTCGTAAAAGTGAACCAGTTCTTCGAGTTCAGCTCTATCCGCCCATAAATTATTCACAGGCGCATCAGGATCGCCATACCCTAACGCCATGCCGACTAGCACATGCTCGTCATCCGGCACGTTGAGAAATTTGATGATCGACTGTGGATGGCGACGCCACCAACCTTGCGGCGCCGTATGCAATCCGGCCTCGCGGGCGAGCATCATGATGGTCTGCAAATAAATGCCAATATCCATATGCTGCGCCATGCCAAGTTTGATGTTGCCCGTGACGATAATGCCAACCGGCGCTCCAAAAAATCGCGCATTATTGGCCAGCCACATGAGCCGGCCAAGTTTGTTATCGCGCGAAATATCTAAAAGGCTATACATGTCCTCACCGAGCTTATAGCGCCAGCTACGCTGCGGTTCCCAGAGCGGGCTCGGATAAGCCGGAAAAGTCTCGCCTTCCATCACCGCCGATTTAACATTGTCCATACAGGCCTCTGTAAAATTGGCCAGCGTCTTTCCGGTCATAATATGAACACGCCAGGGCTGTAGATTGCCGCCTGATGGCGTTCTGCGAGCCGTCTCAAATATTTGCTCGAGCTCGACCTTGGGAACAGGCTTATCCAGAAACCCGCGGCAAGTGATACGGGTCATTATCGCGTCGGTTACCGAGACGGATTTGTCAGTATTAAGGGGCATAGTTTTATCTTATGCTAAAGAGTGATTGAGGGGCTTTATAGGGAAGCCGGGCTGGCAATCCACTATTTTTTGAAAAGCTTTTTAAGCTGCACAACAAAGAGATAATCAATAACAAGCAAGGCAATGCCAATTCCGAATCCCGACAAGGGATTTCCAGTTTTCTTCCAAACCAGAAAGCCGACGCCGGATCCGATTAACAGGGCACCAAAAGCCGGGCCTTCTTGTAATTTCACGCTCAGGACTCCAGACGGTCGGCCAGAAATTTAAATGTCAAAAAATCTGGAATAGATAAAAACGCAACGATGCCCACAACAAGCGACTTTTGTTCATTATCCCACAACAAATAGATGAGCGCGGCGATCAAAATCATTGCCGCGGGTCCGATTATCTGCATTTTCCGCAGGAATGCGATCTGGTTCTCTCTGTCACTCATAGCGAAAATCATCCTCTATTACGGGCTCGATTCTAGATTTGAATGATTAGCCAATACTGAATATTCAGGCCAAGTTCGAGTTTTTTCTTGCAACCTATTCCATGGCCTTTTAGCGATAATGCTAACAAACCCTACAAGGGTGAAATGGAGGGGAATATGAAAAATTTATTGGGCCTTAGCTGCGCCGTAATTGCCTTGACAGCATGCGGGCAAGAAGGAGGTGGAGACGACGCGACCTCGAAAACCCAGCCGGTTCCCGCAGCCACAATATCAAATGATAGCGCCGACTCGGGCGCGGATGGCTTCGCGACCAATGTCTATTTCGGGGACACGCATATTCACACCAAAAACTCTTTCGACGCTTATATTTTTAATGTCCGCAATACGCCGGATGATGTGTATCGATTTGCCAAAGGCGAAACGATCCGGCACCCTGCCGGCTACGAGATCAGCCTGTGGGGCGATCCGCTGGATTTTGTAGCAGCGACAGATCATGGTGCCTATATGGGCATTTTGCCGGCTATGAATGACCCTGAAAGTCCGCTTTCAGAGGTTGAATGGGCCAAAGACATGTTCGGGACCGATCCTGATAAAGTCACAGGCGCGTTTGGAAAAATGGGCGGATCGGTTCGCAGCGGCGTTCCCTACCCTGAAGTCTATGACCGCGATTTGATCGACGCGACCTGGCAAAATGCTATTGATGTTGCCAATAAGCATTATGAGCCCGGCAAATTAACGACCTTCGCGGCCTACGAATATACGGCGGTGACCCAGGGTCGTCATGGCGGCAACGATTTTATCGGCGGCAATTTACACAGAAATGTGGTATTTAAAGACAGCGCGCCGGATCGTCTATTTGCGACGCTCGACTCGGTCAATCCGGAAGATTTATGGGACTGGATGGATAGTCAGCGCGCGACCGGTAATGAAGTGTTGGCCATTCCCCACAATTCCAATGTTTCAGACGGCGAAATGTTTGACCTCATGACGTTTGACGGCGATCCCCTGACAGCTGAATACGCAGCCCAGCGCATGCGCAACGAACCGATCGTAGAAATGACTCAGGTAAAGGGCACATCAGAAACGCATCCCGCATTGTCACCCAATGATGAATGGGCCGATTTTGAAATTTACGAATATCTCTTAAGTTCAACTGTAAAATCAAGAATCAACGGAAGCTACATACGCGAGTCATTGGCGCGCGGCATCGAAATCGAGCAAGATATTGGCGTGAACCCTTATAAATTTGGCCTGATCGGCGCATCTGACAGCCATGTGGCCGGCGGCGCATTTGACGAAAAAAATTACTGGTCGAAGGTTGGCATTTTGGACGCGACGCCCGAAACCCGCGGCTCAGTTCCGCCAGGCGGTAAGAAGACTTGGGAGGGCGTTGAGCTACCGACCCATTCCGAATATTGGTTTCCCTATTGGGGTGCCTCAGGACTGGCCGCTGTTTGGGCACCGGAAAATACTCGCGAAGCTATATTTGACGGCATGGCGCGCAAAGAAACCTACGCCACAACCGGCCCGCGCATTAAGGTGCGCATGTTTGGCGGATATGATTATGACGCAGAACTGCTTGGCGATAGCGATCTTGTCAACAAAGCCTATGCCGGCGGCGTCCCGATGGGCGGCACGCTTGAGAAAAATGATGAAGCCCCCGGCTTTGTTGTTTGGGCGGCCCGCGACGCGCGCAGTGCGCCATTGCAGCGTATCCAGCTTGTCAAAGTCTGGCATGCTGACGGCAAAGCGCAAGAAATGCTTTATGACATTGGCTGTTCCGATGGGCTCTCGCCTGACCCGGTAACACATCGATGCCCTGACAATGGCGCCAGTGTTGATCTAAGCAATTGCTCTATTTCGACCGATGCCGGTGATCCGGAAATTAAAACTTTCTGGCAGGACCCCGATTTTGATAGCTCAATATCGGCAGCATACTATGTTCGTGTTTTGGAAAACCCGACCTGTCGCTGGTCGACATGGGACGCACTTCGAGCCGGCACACCGCCAAATCCAAACCATCCGACAACTCTGCAAGAACGCGCTTATACTTCTCCGATTTGGTATGACGCGAAATAAAGCAAAAGTTTGAACCTATGACGAAATTAATGCGAGAGCCACTCGTCCATTTTGTATTGCTCGGCATAGCGCTGTTCATGGGCCATGGCCTGTGGGAACGCTGGGTAACCAAGACAGAATATACCATCGTCATTCCGAAAGCTGAAATTCAGCGGCAAGCCGCAATTTTTGCCGCTGAAAATAAGCGCCAACCGACCAATGCCGATATTGACGGTCTTTTATTTGCCCATGCTGAAGAGAAGATATTGATGCGTGAGGCCCGGCGTCTTGGCCTAGAAGACGATGACACAATCATCCGCAGACGGCTGGCGCAAAAAATGCGTTTTATGCTCAATGAAGACACCCCGCCCGCCTTGCCGCCTGAAAAAGAGCTGCGCGAATGGTTTGAGAATAATCGCGAAAAATTCGTCTGGCCGGCCCAGCGCCGGTTTGTCCATATTTACTTTAGCCCCGGCGAACATGATGATGTCGAGGCCGCTGCGCGCGAAGCCTTGGCCATTGTAAATGATGAAAACTGGCGCGAGATTGGCGACCCGTTTATTGAGCAGGTCGAATTTCCTTTAATTGACCAGACATCATTGGCGCGAAAAATGGGATATAATTTCGCCAATAGCCTGTTCGAACTTCCGCCCAAGCCGGTTTGGCAAGGCCCGATCGAAAGCTCATTCGGACTCCACCTTGTCAAAATCGAAGGCCGGACCAATCGCTCCGTTCCCAGCTTTGAACAAGCCCGCGAAGAAATAGCGGAAGTCTGGCAAGAAGAGACTCTGCGCGAAAATAATCAAAAGCGCCTGACCGACCTTCTCAATGAATATGAAGTCGTTGTTCCAGAAGGCGAATAATGACTCGGTTTTATATCGCGGCTATTTGTATATTCTTTTGCGCCCAGTGGGCCAGCGCCCATGAAGTGCGCCCCGCATTTCTAAAAATTACCGAGACGGCGGACGCTGAATATTACGTTAGCTGGAAACAGCCGGTTAATGCCGGCAAACGCCTGCGCCTCGAACCGGTTTTTCCAGTAGGCTGCGAAACGACAGAGCCTAAACGCAGTTTTGGCTCCGGGACATTGGTCGATAATTTTGAGGTCACATGTGATCTCCACTCCGGCATTATCGAAATCGCTGGACTGGAAAATACGCTCACCGATGTGTTTGTCGAGATTGCCTATCTGGACGGCGAGATTAAACGCCAACTTCTAAAACCCTCATCCCCGTCGATTAATCTTTCCACGGCGGAAGGCGCGAAAACCTCGGCCTATTTGTGGATCGGCGTTGAGCATATTTTATTGGGATGGGACCACCTGTTATTTGTGATCGGCCTCGTCTTGCTTGTGAATAGACGTCAGATCATCGGCGTCGCGACCTCTTTTACCATAGCCCATAGTTTGACGCTGGCTCTGGCGGCATTTGGCCTGATCAATATACCAACACGTCCGGTCGAAATCCTGATTGCCGTCAGCATTGTCCTGCTCGCGGTCGAGATCATGCGAAAACGGCGCGGCGAAATTGGCCTTGCCGCCAGCCGTCCATATTTGATTGGTTTTATTATCGGCTTGATCCATGGCTGCGGCTTTGCCTCTGCACTTTCGGATATTGGCCTGCCGCAAGGCACGGAGCTGCTTGCGCTTTTACTGTTCAATATCGGCGTCGAACTTGGGCAATTCCTAATCGTTGCGCTATTGGTCATTTTCCTTGCGATAATTGGGAAAATGCATTTCAATCGTACGCGAATAACAGAAGCCGTCATGACCTATGCGATCGGGGGGATTGCGATGTTCTGGGTGATAGACCGGCTCAAAGATTATATAGTTTAAGAAAACTCTGGGGAGGGTTTTATGCAAAAATTAGTTTTAACCGCGGCCATTTCGATGCTGGCTCTAGCCGCCTGTAATTCCAAAGAAAAAGAACCGGCAACATCCGGTGAAACAAATAGCGGCGTAAGCTCCGCGCAAATTATCAATGCCGATAATAGTAGCTGGCTATCTTATGGCCGGACCTATGATGAACAGCGCTTTTCGCCGCTGGCCACTGTGAACGCCGACAATGTCGCCAATTTGGGATTAGCTTGGTCTTATGATCTAGATTCAAGCCGCGGTATCGAAGCCACCCCGATTGTCCATGACGGCATGATGTATGTGACCTCTACCTATAATGTCGTCCACGCCATGAATGCGCGAACCGGCGCGCCTGTTTGGACATGGGAGCCCGAAATCGACATGGTACAGGCCAGTAATGCCTGCTGCGACATCGTCAATCGCGGGGTCGCGCTTTGGGGCGACACAATATTCACCGCCACAATTGATGGCCGTCTGGTCGCGCTTAACGCCAAAACCGGCGATGTCATTTGGGACAAGCTGACAATCGATAAATCCAAGCCCTATACTATCACCGGCGCGCCGCGGGTCGTTAAGGGAAAAGTGATTATCGGTAATGGCGGGGCGGAACTGGGCGTGCGCGGATATATCAGCGCTTATGACGCCGAAACCGGCGATATGGATTGGCGCTTCTACACCGTGCCGGGCAACCCGGAAGACGGGTTTGAAAACGACACGATGGCTATGGCCGCCGAGACCTGGACCGGCGAATGGTGGACAGCCGGCGGCGGCGGCACCGCTTGGGACGCCATGGCCTATGACCCTGACCTGGATCTTCTTTATTTTGGCGTCGGCAATGGTTCCCCTTGGAACCAATCGATCCGAAGTCCCGATGGTGGAGACAACCTGTTCCTTTCCTCCATGGTCGCGGTTCGGCCCGATACGGGCGAATATGTTTGGCATTACCAGACCACGCCCGGAGAGACGTGGGATTATACAGCCACGCAGCATTTGATGCTGGCCGATCTTGAGATCGACGGCAAAACCCGCAAGGTCATCATGCAGGCCCCCAAAAACGGCTTCTTCTATGTGATCGACCGGGAAAGCGGCGAATTTATTTCGGCCAATAATTTCGTTCCAGTGAACTGGGCGACCCATATAGATGAAGAAACAGGTCGTCCCGTCGAGATAGAGGCCGCGCGTTATTATGGCAAAGAGCCTTATCTTCAGCTGCCCGGCCCGCTCGGTGCCCATAACTGGCACCCCATGTCATATTCGCAGGACACCGGACTTGTTTACATTCCGGCACAGGAAGCCCCTTGGGTTTATGGCGACCGCGCCAATTACAAACATACGCCGGGCACTTGGAACACGGGTACGGATTTCTCCTACGCCCTACTCCCGACTGACCGCGCGACGTTCAAAGCGCTCAAATCCATGGTCAAAGGCCGGCTGCTGGCTTGGGATCCGGTTAAGCAAGAAGAAGCCTGGACCTTTGAGCATAACGGCCCGTGGAATGGCGGTATTTTGTCGACCGGCGGAAATCTGGTTTTCCAAGGCACGGCAGACGCGCACTTCGCGGCCTATAACGCCAAGACCGGCGACCAGCTTTGGAAATATTTCACCCAGTCCGGCATAGGCGCGGCGCCGATTACCTATGAGCTTGATGGCGTTCAATATGTTGCGGTGGCTTCAGGCTATGGCGGATCATTTGTGCTTGGCTTTGGCGCAGTCTTGCCATCAGGTAGCGATTTTAATTCCGGCCGCGTGCTGGTGTTCAAACTCGGCGCAGACGGATCGCTTCCGGCACCGCTTGACGCGGCCATGCCGGAATTTGACCTGCCGGAGCCCGTCGAGATTAGCGACGAATTGCTAGCCAAGGGTGTGACCGCCTATGCCAATAGCTGCGCCGTCTGTCACGGCGATCATGCTTTTGCTTCGGGCCTGACGCCAAACCTGCGTTATTCAGGCGTCACGGCGGATGCGGAAACCTGGCAAATGGTGGTTCGTGAGGGCCTGCTGGCCGAAAACGGTATGCCCAATTTTGGAAAAGTTTATGACGCCGAAACAGCTGAGGCCATTCGCGCCTATGTCATTGGCGAAGCCCATAGCGGCCGTGATCAAGAGTTTTACAAAACCATCGACGAGTAGGAAAAGGGCTTTTAGAGCCCTAATTTCTCGCGCAGGATTTGGTTGACGGCTTGCGGGTTGGCTTTGCCGCCGCTGGCCTTCATCACCTGGCCAACAAAGAAGCCGAGCAGTTTCGGATTTAGCTTGGCTTTTTCGACCTGCGCCGGATTGGCATCGAGCGCCTCTTGCACCATGGCTTCAATCGCGCCCATATCGGTGACCTGTTTGAGACCCTCGGATTCGATGATGTCGTCGGCTGTCCCGCCGCCTTCGAACATTTTTTCAAACACTGTTTTGGCGATCTTACCTGAAATAGTTTTATCGGCGATGCGGTCTAATAATCCGCCGAGATTTTCAGCAGAGACCGGGCTGTCCTCAAGGTCTTTGCCCTCTTTGTTGAGCGCGCCGAACAGCTCGCCCATGACCCAGTTCGCGGCAATTTTTCCATCCCGGCCTTTCGCCGCCGTTTCGTAATAGTCACCCGTCACCTTATCAGCGGTCAGGACGCCGGCATCATAGGCCGGAATGCCAAACTCCGCGATGAAGCGGGCTTTGCGCGCATCGGGGAGCTCAGGCAAATTGGCCTTGATCCCGTCGACGAAGCTTTGCTCAAGATTAAGCGGCAGCAAGTCCGGATCCGGGAAATAACGATAATCATGCGCGTCTTCTTTGGAGCGCATAGAGCGGGTCTCGCCTTTGACACTGTCAAACAGACGGGTCTCCTGATCAATCGTGCCGCCGGTCTCGATAATCTCTATCTGCCGGCGCGCCTCGTAGCGGATGGCTTCGCGGATAAAACGCAGAGAATTGACGTTCTTAATTTCGCAGCGCGTGCCAAGTTCGCCGCCCGGCTTGCGGACGGAGACATTGACGTCGGCGCGCAGATTACCTTTTTCCATATCGCCGTCACAAGTACCGAGCGCGCGTACAATGCCGCGCAGCTTATCGACATAAGCAGAGGCTTCTTCAGGAGAACGCATATCCGGCTTGGAAACGATTTCCATCAGCGCGACGCCCGAGCGGTTCAGATCAACATAGGTCTCGGTCGGCGACAAATCATGGACAGATTTTCCGGCGTCCTGCTCGAGGTGCAGGCGTTCAATCCCGACTGTAACAGCGTCGCTATCTTCGGGCTGAATTTCGATCTCGCCCTCACCGACGATAGGGTGCTCAAATTGAGAGATTTGATAGCCTTGCGGCAGGTCGACATAAAAGTAGTTTTTGCGATCAAATCGTGAGAACAAATTGATCTTGGCATTAAGGCCCAGCCCTGTCCGCACGGCTTGCTCGACGCAAAACTCGTTGATCACAGGCAGCATGCCCGGCATGCCGGCATCGACTAGCGAAACCTGCGTATTTGGGTCCGCGCCATATTCCGTGGCCGCACCGGAAAACAGTTTTGAATTCGAAGCAACCTGAGCATGAACTTCAAGCCCGATGATCAATTCCCAATCCCCGGTTTCCCCGCTCATCCAGTCTTTTTTGTCGGCAACGCGCTCTGCAGTAAACATATTTATTCCGTCTCAATCAGTGCTTTATTATAATCTGAAGCTGTGTTGCAATTGCCTGAATAGAAACCAAGCAAAACCGCGCTGATCGCTAGCATCAAAAGTGCCAAAAACCATTTTATCAAAGCGCGCATTAGGTCCACCATTTCTCCGGTTTAGCCGTAAAGTTTGCAGCTTTTTCAAGCGCGCCGGCAGCCGCAAAAACCGTATCTTCATCGAGCGCCTTGCCGATTATTTGCAGGCCGAGCGGCAGACCATTTTTATCCAGCGCTGCCGGAACCGAAATCCCGGGCAAACCCGCGAGGTTTGCTGTCACCGTGAATATATCGTTGAGATACATTGTGATCGGATCATTGACCTTTCGGCCAATCGCAAAAGGCGCGCTCGGGCATGTCGGTGTCAGGAGCGCATCGCAACTCTCCCAGGCATTTTTAAAATCCTCGGCAATACGGGTCCGAACTTTTTGCGCGCGCAGATAATAGGCGTCATAATAACCGGCAGACAGAACGTAGGTCCCGATCATGATCCGGCGCTGCACTTCCGGGCCAAATCCGGCTGCGCGGGTGCGTTCATAAGTGTCGTTGAGGTTTTCGCCGTCCACGCGGGCGCCGTAGCGCATGCCGTCATAGCGCGCGAGATTGGACGAGGCTTCGGCCGGCGCGACAATGTAATAAGCCGGCAAAGCATATTTTGTGTGCGGCAGCGAAACCGGCACGATCTCAGCGCCGGCATCTTTCATCCATTCGACGCCCTGATCCCAAAGAGACTGGATTTCAGCCGGCATACCGTCAACCGTATATTCTTTCGGGATACCGATACGCATGCCTTTAATCGATTTTTCGCACGACGCGATCCAGTCGCCATTATCAACATTCAGCGAGGTCGAGTCCTTCGGATCATATCCCGCCATACTATCGAGAAGGATCGCGCTATCTTTGACCGTTTTGGCGATCGGCCCTGCCTGATCGAGCGAGCTCGCAAAAGCGACAATGCCGAAACGAGAGCAGCGGCCATAGGTTGGCTTGATCCCGACCGTTCCCGTAAAGGATGCCGGCTGGCGAATAGAGCCGCCCGTATCCGTCGCGGTCGCGCCGAGGCAAATATCGGCCGCAACCGCTGCCGCCGACCCCCCGGATGATCCGCCGGGCACGAGCTCTTCGTTTTTCTTCCACGGATTGACCACATTGCCGTAGCTCGAGGTCTCATTGGACGACCCCATAGCAAACTCGTCCAGATTGAGCTTACCAAGCATGACCATGCCGTCAGCTTTCATATTGGTCGTAACCGAGCTCTCATAGGGCGGTTTAAAATCGCCGAGTATTTGAGACGCGGCTGTTGTTTTAACACCTTCTGTACAGAACAGGTCTTTGACGCCGAGAGGCGCGCCTTCAAGCTTGCCGACAGCGCCTTTGGCCCGGCGCGCATCAGAGGCCTTGGCTTGGTCGATCGCCAATTCAAATGTGTTGGTGATAAAGGCGTTGAGATCCGCCGCCTCCATACAGGCGTCAATATGCGCGATGGTGATTTCTTCAGAGGTGAAATCGCCGGCCGCCATGCCGCCAAGGGCGCTTTCAAGTGTGAGCTGGGTTAAGTCAGACATGGACTACTCCACCGACCGCGGGACAACATAGAAACCGCTATCCTTTTTGGGCGCGTTGGCTAGCACCGCGTCGCGTATGCCGCCATCGGTTATTTCGTCAGCGCGAAGCGGAGCAGACACATCAACAGCTGATGTCATCGGTTCGACTCCCTCAACATCCACTTCGTTGAGCTGCTCGATCCAGCCCAGAATACCGTTTAATTCTTGGGCGAGCGGTTCGAGACGGTCTTCGTCGACATGAAGGCGCGACAGGCGAGCAATTTTTCTTACAGTCTCGGCGTCAACGCCATGTTCAGGTGCACTCACGAGTGTCTCCAATTCACGGAAAATACAGGCCGCGCCATTAGCAAGGACACGCCTTTTGAGCAAGTGAATATAGTGTTATTCGAAGCCCTACAATGGCCTGCACAATAATAGGCCTTATTGCCTTGGTTGCGCCGCGCATTATGACAGGTAATTCCGCCAATTCGTCATTGCGCCGCTCCGCGCTCTCAGTTATCTGAAATTACATGGCAAAATTCGACAATGAGCATGTATCTGAGAATACACCGCGAATGGGCAATGCTTTTACGCGCTGGTTAGGTTCTGCCATTTTAAAAATGATCGGCTGGAAAGTGGTTGGACAATTGCCGAATGAAAAAAAAGCTATCATTGTCGGCATGCCGCATACGTCAAATTGGGATTTGATCATTGCGATGTCGTCTATGCTTCACGTCGGGCTAAAATTTAACTGGGTGATGAAAAAGGAAGCTTTTTTCTGGCCGCTGGGGCCGCTTTGGAAATCCATGGGCGGCATCCCGATAAACCGATCCAAGAAAAGCAATATCACCGATCAAATCGCCGATTGGTTTAATGAAAATGACAATGTTTGGCTCGGCATTACCCCTGAAGGTACACGCTCCAAAGTCAAATCGTATAAGCGCGGCTATTTGCGAATGGCTTATGCCGCTAATGTCCCGATCTTTTTGGCAGGCATTAACGGACCAACAAAGGAAGTCATATTGGACAAAGTTTTGGATGTAACCGGTGACCTCGACAAAGATAATGCCGCTATCAAAGCCTATGTCGACGCTACCTTTGTCGGTATTCGCCCCAAAAATATGTAATAATTCAGCGTGTGAGCTTGAAGCCTTTCCCATCTACGCCTAGATGAGCCGAATGCCCGTTATCACCTTTGACGAACTTGCCCAAACCGAAGGCCCTTTATTGGGCATTGATCCGGGCACCAAGACATTTGGCCTCGCCGTCAGTGATCGGCTGCGGATGATCGCAACGGGGCGGGAAACTATTCGCCGGGAAAAATTCAGTATTGATGGGCAGAAAATTCTCAAAATGATTGATGGCAATGAGATCAGCGCCGTGATTGTGGGCTTGCCGATCAATATGGACGGATCGCACGGGCCGCGTGCCCAATCGGTTCGGGATTTCTGCGCAAACCTCTTAAAATTGCGCGATATACCGATTTTTCTCTGGGATGAGAGGCTCTCGACGATGGCCGTGACCCGGACAATGCTGGAAGGCGATCTGAGCCGTAAAAGAAGAGCAGAGAAGGTCGATAAACTCGCCGCCGCCTATATTTTACAGGGCGTGCTGGATCGACTGCGCGCTTAATTCTCTTTGACTCTGGAGATTGCCGCCTATAAAGCGTCCCAAATCGCGTAAGAGGAATTATGGCATCCAGTTACGGATACCCTTTCGAACAACAGCATTGTCTGTCGATTTCCCAATTTTCCAGACCAGATATTGAAACCCTTCTGACGCTGGGCAACCACTATCTTGATCTTGATGTGCAAAAGAGCAAAGAACGTTCCATGCTGGCCGGTAAGACGCTGGTTAATCTGTTCTTTGAAAACTCCACACGAACCGAGAAAAGTTTTGAGATTGCCGGACGGCGATTGGGCGCAGACGTCATCAATATGAGCGTCGTCGGTTCATCTGTTAAGAAGGGCGAGACGTTGCTGGATACTGCCGCGACCTTAAACGCCATGAACCCTGATATATTGGTCGTGCGACACGGCGCCTCCGGCGCGCCGGCGCTACTCGCGCAAAAAGTGTCCGGCTCTGTGATCAATGCAGGTGACGGGGTTCATGAACACCCGACACAAGCCCTACTTGATGCCCTTACCTTGCGTCGTCATTTTGGCGAAGATCTTGGCGGGTTAAGGATTGCCATTTGCGGAGATATCAAACATTCCCGCGTTGCGCGATCCGATATTCAGCTCTTAAACGTGCTGGGCTGCGATATCCGGCTGATAGGTCCGCCCACATTAATTCCGGCAGACGCAGATAAATGGGGCGTGGACGTTTTTCACGATATGGAAACCGGCCTTGAAGGCTGCGACGTCGTGATGATGCTCAGGCTTCAAATGGAGCGTATGTCCGGGGCGTTTGTTCCGTCCAAACGGGAATATTTCCACTTTTACGGCCTTGATCGCTCGAAGCTGGGATTCGCGAAACAAGGCGCCATGGTCATGCATCCCGGCCCGATGAACCGCGGCGTTGAGATCAGCTCCGATGTCGCCGACGATCCCAAAGTCAGTCTGATTACGAGTCAGGTCGAAAGCGGTGTTGCGATGCGAATGGGAATTTTGCACGCGCTCTCTGATGCGCGGGACGGTGTCGCATGACCAATTTAACGATTGAAGATGTCCGCATACTCGACCCGCAATCCGGGTTTGATGATATTGGCAATATTGTCATCGCGAACGGGCAGATCAAAGCCTTAGGCGACGTCGCCGCTAAAGGCGAAACCATAGACGGAAGAGGCTTGGTCGCGGCACCTGGCCTGATTGATATGCGCGTCACAACCGGGGAACCCGGAGCCGAAAGCCGGGAATCGATTGAATCGGCTGCCCTTGCCGCGGCAGCCGGCGGCGTAACGACTATGGTCGTCATGCCTGATACTAAACCGGTCATCGATGATGTATCTCTAATCAATTACATTACAAATAAAGCCGAGCAGACCCTGATTAATGTTCATGTCGCCGGCGCTCTAACACAGTCGCTTGACGGCAAGACTATGACGGAGATCGGTCTTATGAGCGAAGCCGGGGCCGTCATGTTTTCAAATGGCGCCGAGCCCGTCTCTGACAGCCTGATCATGCGCCGGCTTTTGTCTTATAGTGCCCGGTTCAACGCGCTTATTGCCAATCGACCGATAGATAGCGCATTGGCGGCAAATAGCTGCGCCCATGAAAGCGATTTTTCCTCTCGGCTCGGCCTCCCCGGACATCCGCCCGCGGCCGAGCGTATCGTGATTGATCGCGACGCGGCTTTAGCCGAACTTACCGGCGGTCGCTTGCTCATAGATATGATTTCTTCTGAAGAAGGCCTGAGCGCTGTACGCCGGGCTAAATCCCGCGATATTGAAATTGCCTGCTCAGTCAGTATGAACCACCTCGCCCTTAACGAGATCGATATTGGGGATTATAGAACTTTTGCCAAACTCGATCCGCCGCTTCGCGAAGAAACGGACCGCCAAGCCCTGATTTCAGGCGTAAATGACGGCACGATTGATGTGGTTGTATCGGCTCACAACCCCAGACCAGCCGGACAAAAACGCCTTCCCTATACGGAGGCTGCAAGCGGTGCCGTCGGGCTGGAATTATTGCTCTCCGCTGGGCTTACGCAGGTTGCCAATGGTGAACTTGACCTGATGAAATTTCTGGCCTGCCTGACATCGAACCCGGCAAGCCTGCTGGATCTGCCAACCGGACGTCTCGCCGAAGGCGCGCCGGCCGATATTGTTTTGTTCGACATGAACATGCCCTGGGTTTGTGATAGCGACAAATTACTTTCCAAATCCAAGAACACGCCATTTGACGAACGCCGGATGACGGGCCGGGTTGTCATGACACTTTGCGGTGGCCGATTGGTATTTGAAAGGCTCTCGAGTTCCTAGCACCATTAAATTTTTGGTTTTGACGCTTCAAAATTCTTGTGCCATGACATTGTGACAATGGGAGAAAAATCATGACATTACGGTCCTTGTTCGTCACAGGCTGCATTGCCGCGCTATTTGCCTTGGGCGCCTGCAAGAAAAGTTCTACCCATGATGTTAGCGCAGATTTCGAAGCTGCTTTAGCAGCTGCAGAAGCTTCTAAGGGCTCGGGTGACCCGGCTTTGTGGAAATTGTCAGATGAAGATACTGACATCTATATTTTCGGTACCGTCCACCTTCTGCCGACAGAACTTCAGTGGGAAACTAGCGCTATTTCAACGGCCTTTAAAGAGGCTAACAAATTTTATATGGAAGCCGATATTAACTCTCCGGAGGCCGCCCAATCTATGATGGCTTTGATCTCCGAACTTGGAACCTTGCCCGAAGGCAAATCTCTCTACGATATGATGGGTAAAGAAGATTCTCGCACGCTTAAAGCGGCGCTTGAGAAAATCGACCTCAACCCGGATATGATCAAGACCTTTCAACCATGGTATGCGGGATTGACGGTTCAGCAATTCGTGATGCTCAAAGCCGGATACAACCCGCTCAGCGGCGTCGAAATGGTTTTGATTAAGCGCGCTGAAGACCAAGGCAAGGAGTTTGGATATTTCGAAACGCTTGAAGATCAAATGAGAATTTTGGCCGCCGGCGATGCCCAGGAACAACTCGAGGGTCTGGTGTTCACGGCGGAGACAATTGATCTGGGGACAAAATATCTCGATATCCTCGTTGATGAATGGTCGGACGGTGATGTGACCGGATTAAGTGCGATTATTTCTGCGCCCGAAATGTTCGGCTCTGAGGAAGCATATGATCGCTTTTTGACCCAAAGAAACCGCGATTGGATTCCCCAAATTGAAGCCATTCTGGATGAACCGGGTCAAATCTTCATCGCCGTTGGCGCAGCCCATTTGGCCGGACCTGACAGCGTCATTCTGATGCTGGAAAACGAAGGATATACCGTCACGCGGGTGCAATAGATTGAGTTCCTCCAACCGTATAACCTTTATAATATTGTTGGCAATCGCTACTATTGCTTCACTGTTTATTACGGCTTGCCAGAGCAAAGACGAGATGGAACTTAAATGGGACGCCGCCGTCAAGGCTGCAGAATCCTCAAATGGCAGCGGCAATCCCGCCCTTTGGAAAATGGGCGATAGCGATACAACGATTTACCTGTTTGGTACCGTCCACGTATTGCCTGTCGGACTTGAATGGCAGAATGAGGTCATAGAAGACGCATTTTCAGAGTCTGACACGGTCTATTTCGAAATTGACGTGGAGTCCGATGAAACCAGCGATACGTTTTCGCGCCTCGTCAAAGAGACCGGCTATTTACCTGTTGGCGAAAATCTATTCGATAAAATGAACCGGAAAGAAGCAAAGAAAGTCAAAAAAGCCTTGGCAGAGATTAATTATGATCCCGAGGCAATTGCGGACATGATGCCATGGAACGCGTCGATGAATATCTCGGATTATCACATAATGGTTGAAGGCTACAATCCGCTTAAAGGCGTCGAAATGGTCTTATGGGCTGAAGGCATGGATCAGGGCAAAAATTTCGGTCATATGGAAACGGTCGAAGAGCAATTTGTCGCCATTTCCGGAGGCGATTTCGACGAGCAGTTGGAAGAGCTCATAAACTGGGCTGAATCTGCGGACGAAATTGATGAGGCTTTAAGCTTCATTATCGAAGAATGGCGCGACGGCGATGTTAACGGGCTTAGCGTTTTGACATCCAAAGATCTGGATACATCTGAAGGTTCCTATGATCGTATTTTGGTGTCACGTAATAGAACCTGGGTACCGCGGATTGAAGCTATTCTTGACGATCCGGGTTCCCACTTCATTGCTGTGGGCGCTGCCCACCTCGCCGGACCCGACAGTGTCATTTTAATGCTTGAAGACAAGGGCTATCAGCTTGATCAAATTCAATAGAAAACATTACCTAACCAGCGCAGCTTTCGCGCTAACTTTGATCGTCAGTTGCGCTGAAAAATCGACCAATCTGCCGGAAAAAAACCTTTCGCCTTCATCCGATCCTATCTTAGAGCAGTCCCTCCCCGAATTGGCAGATGCCCTGTCGAGCGAACAGATCAATTCAGAACAATTGGTCGAGTCATATCTACGACGGATCGAAACGCAAGACCATGCAGGTTATAAAATTCAAAGCATACTGACGATTAATCCGGATGCGCTGGAAGAGGCAAAATTGCTGGATCAACTCCGCGAGAACGGCAAGATCATGGGGCCTCTGCACGGTGTTCCGGTCGTTCTGAAAGATAATATCGAAACCAAAGATAATATGCCCACAACAGCCGGCGCACTCGCGCTCAAAGACAATTTCACCGGCCGGGACTCGCCTTTGGCAGCGGGTCTGCGCGAGGAAGGGGCGATAATTTTGGGCAAAACCAACCTGTCGCAATGGGCCAATTTCAGATCGAATAATTCCATGAGCGGGTGGAGCGCACTTGGTGGACAAACCCGCAATCCCCATTATCTGGACCGAAATCCGTGCGGCTCTAGTTCGGGTTCGGCCGCAGCGATGGCCGCTGAAATGGCGGCGGGCGCAGTCGGAACCGAAACAAATGGCTCGATTATCTGCCCGTCTAATGTCAATGGCATAGTCGGCTTCAAACCCACGGTCGGCCTCGTATCGCAGCAATATATCGTCCCGATATCGTCCACGCAGGACACGGCCGGGCCGATGACCCGCAGCGTCACCGGCGCCGCGATGATGCTGGCAGCCATGGACAATCGCGATGTCGATTATGTCAGCGCGCTTGACGCAGAAAGCCTTGACGGGACCCGCATCGGCGTTTTGCGATTTGCTCAAGGTTCGAATCCGGACATAATCCAGCGCTTCGATCAAGCGATTGATGATCTTGAACAAATCGGCGCGGAAATAGTCGAGATTGCGGACGATGCCCCTGACGGTGAAAATCTAGGCTCAAAGTCTTTTGATCTTCTAAAATATGAATTCAAAGCGACTTTAAATGATTATCTCGCCAGCACGCCTGATATTGTCAAAGTCCGAAGCCTCAGCGAACTAATTGCCTATAATGAGGCCCATGCCGACGTCGAGCTGGCATTGTTCGGGCAAGATATTTTGGAAGCGTCTGATGAGAAGGGTCCTTTAACGGATGAGGCCTATATCACGGCCAGAAAAGATCTCCTCCATGGCTATCAAAAGGGCGGGCTGGACCGAATTCTCGAAGATTATGAAGTTGATGTTTTGATCTCGCCGTCCGGGCCGGTTGCGGGCCGTATTGATCCGATTAACGGCGATGTCTGGCCGGCTTGGGCCGGGGCCGGACGCTGGGCCGCAATTGCCGGATATCCGCACCTTACCGTACCCATGGGCCAGATCGACGGCATGCCCATCGGGCTGTCATTTATAGGCGGGAAAAATATGGACGCTGAGATCCTGTCTTATGGTTATTCCTATGAACAGGCGACGCAGCATTACAAAAGGCCGGAATATCGTAAAAGCGCCGAGTCCGTTGATTATCTAAAAGACGCGATGACGCGAAAATAGTCTATAGGCCGTGCGCGCCTTTGGTCGTCACGAATAATTCCAAAGACTCGCCCGCCGGAATATTAAGCACCCACTCGAGCTCTTCTTTATTGATCGGCGAGATCGATGAGTTCACCCATTCCAAATCAATATTGTCAGGGAAATCAAACTGCACAACCATGGGGTAGCGACCGTCATTTTTGAATGTAAATTTCTCCCGCAGCATTGATAATTCTTCACCGTCGTCAGTTGGGACAGTCTCGAAGCTTTCAATTTGTGCCGTCATGGATATTTCTTCAAGCGTCCTGGAATTAACAAGCTGCCTGATCCACCAAGGCGAACTGAAATTATCCGCCAGTGCAAAGCTCTTACCCGCTATCGGGACTTTGTATGACTTTGATCCGTCGTCCTCACCGTAGCGCCAATAGTGATGAATAAAGACGGCATGCTGGGTTAGCGGTAAGGTAACTGAAAAATTTTCCAAACTTTCGCTTTTAACATCCATCACATAGGTTGGGACAATTTTATTAGGTTTGCGGCCATGGCTTTCGTCTTCAATGTCGGAATAGCGGACGTCATCGACATTGATCTTAATTTCAGCTTTGATGTTATCCAGCGTTGCATTTGAGACTTCAGCGCTCATCCTAATGCTGATCTTACCGTCCTCTTCTATTGTTTCTATCGACGGCATGGCCAATACGGCGCTGCTTTGGCTGACTTTTATTTCGACCGGCAAATCGATGGCGAGATTTTCGACAAAATCCTCGCCCAGATAGGCGACCTGACCATTTTCGCGGCGGGTCATAACCCGAACCATTCCCTTGGGCAATGGCTTGGCCAGATTACCTTCGCGCGAATTATCAAGCTCATATTCCACTTGCATTGGAAAGGGTTGCGGGTTGGCGATGCCGCGATAATGCCATGGGTAATAGTCAAATTTATAGATCTTTTCGAACTCCACATCCGGGACATTCAAAAATGCGATCTGCTTTGTTTGCTGCGCCGCGACCGTTACCGGAAAGGGCGCGCGGTAGAGTTTATAATCCCCAAACTCTTCCAGCTTAGCCTCGACCGCATCCATTTCCATCATAGGCGCTGCCGCCATCGACGCATATCCCATTTTTTGTGCACGTGATCCTGTTACAACGACTTCGTCTTGGCCAAGATAATTGTCATATATTGCCATATCGACATAGGAATATAAAACGACGTCACTCGATGTCCCGGCTTTACTGGTGCCTTTGGTCCAGCATGTCGGATAATAGTATTTTTGTCGCGTTCGTTCCGGCCGGGTATTATAATCGCGGTTCAGTTCACCCGCGACAATGGCGGTCGGGGCATCCTTGAAAGACTTAGCCGTCGAATTTGTAATTGTGAGCCATCCGGACAAAGCGCCCTCTCCCGCATTGCCTTGAAAATCCAGACGATAATCCGCCTGCCAGCCAATACCCTGACTCAGATAGGAAATCGTTATCTCGGCATCGCCGGCCACATCAGACATCACGTCAACCGATAGAATCGGAACCGCGCTAAGCCCGTCAGGAAGCTTGGAAAAAACCACGCTTTCCCAAAGCCCGGCACATTCCAAGGCTTCTATTCCGGCGGCGGTTTCGACCACAGCGCCTTGAATAACATCGTCTAAATTGGAAGCTGAAACCAGTTTGACTTTTTCGATCGACCGCGCGCCGGTTGCCGTGTTGACGCGGGCAATTCCGATCTCCTGTCCGACCGCTTTTTCGAGCAAGGCGCCTTTTGTCATCAGGCTGGAATCAAAATTACTTTCAAGACTGATCCCTTCAAACGATTGGAGTATTGCAGTTTGCGGAATAATTTGATCGCTGACACCGAGAAAGCGAATTGTCGTTTTACCGGCCGGCAAGGTCAGTTTTCGCTTCTCGGTCACCATCGCCAAATTATCGGGATAGATCGTCAATTCCGTAAAATCAGCTTCAGGCGAATCCACAACACTTTGAGCAGCCGCCCAAATGGGCGTGAAAATCGCGATTAATAATGCGAGGGCAGCCCGCATGGGATCAACCCGTTACCATTTGGACGTCTGGCGGATCTTAAAGGTCAAGACAGCCTCACCTTCCGCCGGAACATCAATAGTCCATTTCAGCGTATCGTCATTTTTACGCACATGATCGTCGCTTTCTTTGAGCATTTGGAAATCATAATAGCGTCCATAAACAGACTGATAAATATTCACGCTGACTTCTTTGCCGCTAGCATTCCGGACTTCATATTTCATTTCATAGTCGCGAACGCGGCGGCTAATATCGGTGCTTTTTACCAAAGTTGGCTGTACCGTTATATCAAATGCTTCGCCGATTTTCATTGAGATATCCGACCCCGCCGTGATATGTCCGATTAAGTCTTCGCCAATAAACTGAGCTTTGCCTTTTTTATCTTCAGCGTAAACCCGGACTGTCCCGGCTGGGAGCGCTTCGCCCATACCGCCGGCTTTGGAATTAGAGAATGCGATCCGGCTATCGACATTGGCAGGTTGTTCGATCGTCTGGAAATTCCAGTTATAATATTCATAGACTTTTTCAGCTTTGACATTGCTGGCATCGACGAAGCTGATCTGTTTCTTCTGCTTACTGGCCAGGGATGTTGTGCCCGGGAGGGGATATAGATAATTATCGCCGATCCGCTCTGCACTACCGGCTTCCATTCCGCCGCTACGCTGGCCTTGGTTCACATTACGATTATAATTATTATACTGATTGCGCGGCTGCGCATTGCCAACTTGCCCGGCCACGACAGACAGTTCCGCATCATGGAATGTGGTATTGGTTGTATTATCGATGGTCGCCCAGCCTTGCAGGTTCATGCGTTTATCGTCTTCGTTAAAAACGGCAACATAGTCGGCGCGCCAGCTTATCCCGCTGCTAATATAAGTCATATTGGCGTCGCGGCTTCCCGATCTTGCATCGACTCGAAGCGACAATGTTGGACTAGCGCGTAAATTGTCTGGGACTTTGGGAAATATCACCCGGGTTGGAATATTATCGTCCCTAAGGACTTCAATCTGGTCGCCAACCTGAATAACAACCCCGTTATTGACCGATAAGACTTTAGCGGTTTCGCGGTACTCTTCTCCGGTTGCCGGATTGGTTTTGACAATTTCTACATATTGACCGACCGCTTTTTCCATCAATTTTTGCGGCGTTAAAAGATCAAAATCAAAATTTTGCTCGATAATTGTCATGCCGTCCGCTTTAACCGTCACGCTTTGCGGCAGAATAGCTGAGGAGACACCCGGGAGGGCGACGACTTCCTCTCCGCCGGAAAAGCGTATTCGGCGATTGTCCTCGATGAGAGCCCGTCCATCACCATAAATCGTAAGCGCCAATTCATCGGACGCGTCTGTCTGTGTCTCGAGAGGATCGGAAGCCTGACTCGGGGCCGAACAGCCTAAAAGAACTATAATTGATGCTGTAAATAGCGCGCGTTTCATAAGAATCTCCCCATCATTAAGCTAAACATAGCCCATTTATAGGGGCAACAATATGGCAAAAACCAATTGTTGGAAACAAATTTGTTACAAAATTACAGTAATAAAAGGTTACGCAGCGCCAAGGACAGAGACGTTTGGTGATTTTTTAGCTAATAAATCCCGAGCCTTGGCGTAGTTTTTCTTCAGATCATTGCGCATTTTATCGTCGCCAAGCAAAGACGCCAATGTGATGGCGCTCCGATAGCTTTCAATCGACTTTTCGAGCGCTTCAACATCATCTTGGGTTTTACCCAGCATGTGAAGGGTTTCGGCCAAGGCCTGACGTATCTCAACCAGTTCGCGCGGTGTGCTTTCTGTCGAGAACAGCTCATCTGCTTTCTGCAGGGCGTCGACAGCTTGGATCAATGGCGAGGTGTCACCTGTTTGAGAGGCCAGTAAGATCATCTTCGCGGCCAGGTCACGGTTCAGCACAGCCAGCTGGCGTGTTGATTTACGATGCTCTCGCTTTAAATCCAATTTTTTGCGTCCGGCCACGCCGTACCCCTTCAATTCTGCGTTAAAATCACACAACATGGTTAATCAGCCCTTAAGGCTGGTCACCTGACCACAAGTGGATACCATTATCAGCTTGTTTTGAATATTCAAATTACTTTTTTGGATCGGCCCCTAACTATCTGATCTTATCCCACACGGCATTTTTGCGAAATAGATTCGCCTTCATTGCTAGAATTGTCTAAGGGAAAAAAATCGTAGATTCTTAATACCAAGGCGCGGCTTTCCCGCGCCTTTGATGTGACAGGTTTAAAATGGCAAATGTAGTCGTAGTCGGTTCTCAATGGGGAGATGAGGGCAAAGGGAAAATCGTTGATTGGCTGTCCAACCGAGCCGATGTAGTCGTCAGATTTCAAGGCGGTCACAATGCCGGACATACGCTCGTCGTCGATGGCAAAGTCTACAAATTAAGCCTCTTGCCATCGGGCATTGTTCGCGGCGGTAAATTATCCGTCATTGGCAATGGTGTGGTTCTAAATCCGTGGGCTTTTTTAGACGAGGTCGAGCGGATAAAAGCTCAAGGCATTAAAATCAATGCGGAAAATCTGCAAATGTCTGAGTCGACGGCCCTGATCATGCCAATTCACTCGGAACTAGATGGCATCCGTGAAAATCGCGCTGACGGCATCAAAATCGGAACGACTAAGCGCGGTATAGGCCCGGCCTATGAAGATAAAGTTGCACGCCGCGCAATTCGGGTTTGCGATCTGGCCGATCCTGATAATTTAATGGCCCGCGTTAAAAACCTGCTTCACCATCACAATGCATTACGCGCAGGTCTCGGCCACGACCCTTATGATGCCGACGAACTGCATAAGGCTTTGACCGAAGTTGCGCCTCAGATTTTACCGTTTGCGGCACCGGTTTGGAAAACTCTGGATGATGCCGTGCGGGCAGAGAAACGAATTTTATTTGAAGGTGCTCAAGGCGCCATGCTCGACATCGACCATGGGACTTATCCATTTGTCACCAGCTCCAATACCATCGCCGGACAGGCTGCGGCCGGTACGGGAATGGGCCCAAGGGCGCTTAATTACGTGCTTGGCATTACCAAAGCCTACACGACCCGTGTCGGCGAAGGCCCCTTTCCGACAGAATTGACAGACGAAATAGGGCAGCGATTGGGTGAACGTGGCCATGAGTTCGGTACGGTCACAGGCCGGCAGCGCCGCTGCGGCTGGTTTGACGCCTGCATGGTAAGCCAAGCCATCATTACGGGCGGCATCACCGGGATCGCGTTGACCAAGCTTGATGTGCTTGACGGGCTTCAAGAGATCAAAATTTGTACTGGCTATCGGCTCGACGGCAAAATAGTCCGGCACCTTCCGGCGGGCATTGCCAATCAGGCCAATGTTGAACCCATTTATGAAAGCATGCCCGGATGGTCCGGTTCGACGCGCGGCGCGCGCAGCTGGGCAGATCTTCCTGCCGAAGCCGTCAAATATGTTCGCCATGTTGAAGAACTTATCGGATGTCCGGTTTCGATGGTCTCAACCAGCCCGGAACGCGAAGATGTTATCTTGATGCGCGATCCATTTAAGGCTTAAATTGACTATATGAGTAATTGGGCCCTCGATACAGAAAAACTGCCAGACGGGGCCGTGCTCATCGTCGGCGCAGGATTGGCCGGTCTATATACGGCCCTTAAACTCGCCCCGCGCCCGGTCTATATTTTGACCTCGCGGCGCTCGGAAAAAGGCGCGGCTTCGGCTTGGGCCCAAGGCGGTATCGCCGCCGCGCTTCACCCGGATGATAGCGCCGCCTCCCACGCCGCCGATACGATCGCGGCTGGCGATGGATTGGTGAATCCAGAGATTGCTAATATTCTCGCAGCTGAAGGCCCTGATCGCGTCAGAGATCTGGCGGCGCTCGGCGTTCCTTTTGACCGCAAACAAGATGGCAGCCTTTATTTGTCGCTGGAGGCCGCCCATTCTATGCCCCGGGTTGCAAGGGTGAAAGGCGATACGGCAGGGCGTGAAATTATAAAGGTTATGGTTAGACATGCCAAAGCTGCGGAGCACATCACGCCGCTGATTGGCTGGCGCGCCGAAAGCCTTTTGTCGAATGGCCATGGCGGGATCGCCGGCGCACTCGCCCGCCGAGACGATGGTGCATTACTAGGTGTTGAAGCCGACATGACGGTCCTCGCAACCGGCGGCGTTGGGGGATTATTCGCTGTTACAACGAACCCCAAAACAGCTCGCGGCGACTCGCTTGGCATGGCGGCCGTAATGGGCGCCCAGATGCGCGATATGGAATTTGTTCAATTCCACCCTACGGCGATTGATATTGGCCGTGACCCGGCGCCGCTGGCAACTGAAGCCCTTCGCGGCGACGGCGCTATTTTGATCAATAAAACCGGCCAACGCTTCATGCAGAATTACCATCCGGACGGCGAACTTGCCCCGCGCGATGATGTTGCCCGTGCTATATTTGCCGAAATTCAGGCAGGGCGAAAACCCATGCTCGATTGCCGAAAAGCGGTCGGAGATCATTTCCCGGAACATTTTCCGACTGTGTTTGATGCCTGTATGAGCGCCAATATTGACCCGCGTATAGAGACTATCCCTGTCGCGCCAGCGGTCCATTATCATATGGGCGGCGTGGCAACAGACAGTTATGGCAGGACATCTTTGAACGGCCTCCTCGCCGTTGGTGAATGTTCCGCCACCGGCCTTCACGGCGCCAACCGACTGGCCAGTAATTCTTTGCTCGAGGCAATCGTCTTTGGTGGGCGAGCGGCGGAAATGATGCTGGCAACCGATATTTCGCTAAAAACAGCCGATAAAATCAGATCACAGCCTTGGCTATCTATGACGCCGGAAGTGTCCAAGACAATGCGCGATGGGATGACAAAATATTGCGGCGTCAGACGAACCGCCCTGGGGCTAAATAAACTCATTAGCATAATTGACGGATTGATCGAGGATGTTGGGCGTGCCAACCCGCTGATCGCAGCGCGAATAATCGCTGCCTCGGCGCTTGCGCGCGAAGAGAGCCGCGGCGGACATTTTCGCGAAGACCACCCCGGTATGGTAACGCCCGCTATTTCGTCCTATATCAGCTATGACATGTTGGATTAGAAATTATGACCGAATTAGCTCTCCTACCCGCAACTATAATCGAGCCTATTATTCGTTTGGCCTTGCAAGAAGATTTCGGGACAGCCGGGGATGTTACGGCCAACGCTCTTGTTCCGGCCAAAGCAAATGGCCATCTTTATTTTAAGTCCCGGGCGACCGGTGTTCTTGCCGGAATGCAAGCCGCGGAAATGACCTACGCCCTTGTAGATCCAACAATGATTTTCAAGGCCCGAAAAAACGATGGAAGTCGGGTCAAGAAAGGTGACATAATCGCCGAAGTCAGAGGGCCTGTCCGGTCCCTCCTTATGGCGGAACGAACGGCGCTTAATTTCCTTGGACGCTTGTCGGGCGTCGCGACATTAACGTCTCAATATGCTGATTTGGTGGCTCATACCAAAGCCAAAGTGGCCGCAACCCGCAAAACCACGCCGGGTCTTCGGGCGCTTGAAAAACGCGCTGTGCTGGCTGGCGGCGGCGCGACCCATCGTCAGTCACTATCTGACGCAATCATGATCAAAGATAATCACATAGCGCTGGCCGGCGGGATCGAAAAGGCGCTCACCCAGATTATGGAAAAAGCGGATCATATGGTCCGGGTCAGCGTCGAAGTGGACACGCTCGGCCAGCTCCAAAAAGCGCTACCATTTGCGCCTGATGTTGTCCTTTTGGATAATATGGGGCCGGATATACTCAAGAAAGCTGTCGCCATTGTCGATGGTTTTGATGGCCCTCGTCCGGTTCTCGAGGCGTCCGGCGGCGTCAATCTCGGCACCGTCAAAGACATAGCCGAAAGCGGTATTGATATAATCTCAATTGGCGCCCTGACCCACTCAGCGACCAATTTCGATATCGGTCTCGACGCCAAATAACGGACTATAACCTAATCACTTTGTAACTTGGCCTAACGACTGTGGTGCAGTAACCGCGATATATGCGGTATTTAGCTAGTATTATGGCCTTTTTTATCATCCCCCATCTGGGCGCGGCCGGTACTATTCTCGATGGACCGCCCATTGGCACTTATAAAACCGTGACCCTGACAGAGGCCAGTGTTTGCTCCGAACTTTGTCATGCCGAGGAGCAGGTTTGCCGCGGCAGTGTATTGTTACAGCCCGACATCACTCAGGAAGTTTATCAGTGCTACCTCAATGATGGTCTTTCAGCAGGGTCCCCTTTTGAAATTTTGCCGCCAGAACCTCTGGATATTGAAGTCGCCGTCAATGATCTTAATAAATACCGCGCAGAATATGGGCTAAGCCCTGTAACGCTTAATAAAAAACTGAACAATGCCTCCTTACGCCATGCCGAAGATATGGCGCGCAACGGAATGATCTCGCATACAGGCACAGACGGATCCAGTCATAGTGACCGGGTTCAGGAACATGGCTATGATTTTTCGATCGCCGCCGAGAATGTTGCGTCGGGCCAAGAAAGCTGGAACGGAGTTTTCAAAGCCTGGCAAGACAGTCCAGGTCACAATGAGAATTTGCTCCTTCCGGATGTCACTGAGTTTGGGGTTGCTCTGGTGTATGAACGGACCACACAATATCGATATTATTGGGCGATGGTCGTCGCTTCTCCTTTTCCCGGCACATTCACAGAATACTAACGTTGCATCTAAATATAGATGCAATCAAAGATGATATTTAGCTTAAATTAAAAGTCTGCATGGGGCGTAGGCAATTATGAAACCACAATATTTATACCTATTACGGCAAGTTCTCCTAAATATCAGGACGGCATTTCCCGAGATTGCTAAGTCAGAAACGGATACTCAATTGAGTATAGAGGAAGTCATGATTTCATTGGGTGATTTCAAGCCCGAAATTCATGATTCTGATGCATTAAGTTCAGGCTTACGCCAGCTTAAAACGAGCGACATTGCCTGCAAATCAGCATGGGCGCTTTATAAAGATTATTCGATCAACCAGACTGTTTCGATCTAAACTCCCCCGCTATTTATAGTTAACCAAACGCTAACTCCTGACATTCACACTGCACCTCGATTCGTAAGAGGTTTTTATGCGCAGCTGGTTATTTCTCATTATCGTCAGCTTATTTTTAAGTGCGCCAGCAATCGCGTCTGAACAAGGGCAATATAGGCCCGGCCATAGCTATTTGCGGGCGCCGGCCCATCATCCTGATATTTGCGCCAGCCAATGTGCGGGCGACGCGCTTTGCAAAAGTTGGAATTTTGTCAGGGTCAACACCCCTTCCGGCGCGATTTGCGAGTTCAATGCCCGCCTTGTGACCCCCGTTCCTTATGCGATGAGCATTAGCGGCTTAAATCCGGCCTCCTGGGACTCCTCAAGGATTGTTCCGGCCGGCTACCGCACGACCCGGGTCGGACAAACAATGACCCAGCCACAAGCCAGACAGCAAAATACAATTCGGGTTGGACAGGTTCCGGCTCAGTATAATGCAACCGCGCAAAGAAGAGCCGTGCCTGCGCCGCTTATCCGCAAAATCCAACAATCAAACCCGGCACCAGCGCCCGCACCAGTCCAGATGTCGGCTCCGTTGCCAAAAACCAATGCAGCGCCTCACCACATGCGCACCGCTAATGTTTATTCAGCCAATGCCGTCAATGAAATGCCTTCCCCGCAAATCCCTTATGCGGCGGTTCCGGAGCCGGCTGCGGCCCTGAACTATCCGGCGAACCAGCGGATTGAACCGCAGCTTGATGAAATGCCTAGACCGGTCGCCAATCCGGCCTCCGACATGCGCCGCCCTGAACCCCCGGCGCAAGCCCAAAACAACGCCGTGTCTTCTCCTGAAAAATCGCAATCGGGTTTAACGCCGATATCGCAAATTCCAGCCACGCCAATGCGTCGGCCGATTGCCGAGTCTGGTCTTGCAGGCGCCCCTATTCTGGCGCGCCAATCCTTATATGGTTCACTCCATGATGACGTGAAAATTCCCAGAGCCCTGACACCAGCCGATATTCCGGACGATCCTGACGCGCCCATACCAACTGTGAGGTCAGTTCCAGTTGGACACATCGATCAGGGAAACTTATAAGATAAATCAGGCAGTTTTGCGGATTCGACGAAAGCCTTCAAACATGGCGGCACCGGCAAGCCTGACCCATGCAAAGACGACAAATAGCACAAATGACGTTAAAATGCCCGTCAGAGCTGCGACTGCGATATCGTCAATCTGAAATCCGGCAAGAGACAAGACTTGTGATCCACCGGCGACAAAAGAAATCATCGCTAGAAACACCCAGAAGCCGATCCAGTAAAATCGCACTAAGTCGGTTCCAAATTTAAAGCGGGTTGGAAATAGAATCAGGGCTGTGAACGCAACAGTGATAGCTAACATGATTAAAGTTGGCAGATATTGTTCCATTTTGATTGTGCTCCGGTTCCCTCAAGGCTTACAGGCCAATAATACGCAAGCCTCGGGCCAGTTTGGCAAAATTATAACGAATTGTTAAGAATTTTCTTTTTCGACGTTTTCTTGGCGCTTAATTTCGCTGAAACCGACGAATTCCTGTTACAATAGCTCTTGCCTTTTAAGGCGGGAATATGTAAGGAGCGCGCTGAATTTGAGGGAATCTCAAAGATACCGCCTAATTCGGCCTTTTCGAGGTCTCACAGGCGGTCATTTTTTAAGGAAGAAGCCCTACTCCTCATCACGAGGGCAAGATTTTAAAGGACAAGACCATGAGTGGCATCTGTTTGGACGTTGTTGTCAGAGAAAATACCGGAACCGGCTCAGCCCGTGAAGCCCGACGTAACGGAAACGTACCCGCTGTGATTTATGGCGGTGGCAAAGATTCAGTGGCTGTTTCCTTACGTCATAATGAAGTATTGAAAGCGCTAAATGCCGGCCAGCTTATTGCTAGCATGATCGAAATTTCGCACGAGGGCAACAAACAGAAAGTCATCACGAAAGACGTTCAGTTTCACCCCGTAACCGATGCCCCGGTTCACATCGACCTCTATCGCGTTGATGAAAAATCAATCATTGATGTTGAAGTCGGCGTGACATTCATTGGCGACGAAGTCTCCCCTGGCATCAAGACCGGCGGCACATTGAACGTCGTGCGTTATACTATTGAGGTTTCCTGCCCGGCTGTCAGCATTCCAGACACGATCACAGTTGATATTTCCGAAATGGATGTTGGTGACAGCATTCACATCAGTGAAATCACATTGCCGGAAGGCGTCACGCCAACCATTACTGACCGCGACTTTACCATCGCTACGATCGTTGCCTCTCGTGCAGCCATCGAAGAAGAGGAAGAAGGTGAAGGCGAAGAGGGTCTCGAAGGCGCTGAAGGCGAAGAGGGCGAAGACGCCGAAGCTCCTGAAGGCGGAGACGAGTAATTTTCTCGTTTTTTCGACGTCTCTTTGGTGAGACGAAGGCGAAAGACATGTTACTTTGGGTAGGACTTGGGAATCCCGGCGAAAAATATGCCGGGAACCGTCATAATATTGGCTTTATGGCGATTGACGCTATTGGCGACTTTCACAATTTTTCAGATGAAAAGTCCAAGTTTAAGGGCTTTGTCAGCGAAGGCACCATTACGGCTAGTGGACGTCCGGTTAAAGTTCTTCTTCTAAAACCCATGACATTCATGAACGAGTCCGGACGGTCCGTTCAACAAGCCATGCAATTTTACAAGATCGCGCTCGATAAAGTGACGGTTTTCCATGATGAACTCGACCTTGCGCCTGGTAAATTTCGGATGAAAACTGGCGGCGGCATTGCAGGCCACAATGGGCTGCGATCTATCCGCCAACATATCGGTGAAAATTTTCATCGCGCCCGTTTGGGGATCGGTCATCCGGGGGACAAAGGTAAGGTACATAGCTATGTTTTGTCTGATTTTGCCAAATCCGAGCAAAACTGGGTGGGCGATTTCCTCGACGCGCTTGCGCGCGGCACCGAGCATCTGGCCGAGGGCGACCATGATAAATATCAAACCAAAATAGACTTGCTGGCACCGGCACCCGGTTCCAGTGCACGTCGAAATTAATAGAGCCGGAGCGTCCGATGGGATTTAAATGCGGAATTGTTGGTCTTCCGAACGTCGGAAAATCTACCCTATTCAATGCCCTTACGCAGACTGCAAATGCGCAGGCTGCGAACTATCCGTTCTGTACCATCGAGCCAAATGTCGGCGACGTTGCCGTCCCCGAATCGCGGCTGGATAAAATAGCCGCGATCGCCGGATCCGCGCAAAAAATTCCTGCACGGATGAATTTTGTCGATATTGCAGGCTTGGTTCGCGGAGCTTCCAAAGGGGAAGGTCTCGGCAATCAGTTCCTCGCCAATATCCGCGAAACTGACGCTATTTTATATGTACTGCGCTGCTTTGAAGATGAAGACATCACCCATGTTGACGGTAAAATTGATCCTATTGCCGATTTGGAAACCGTTCAGACCGAACTCATGCTGGCAGATCTTGAAAGCCTCGAGAAGCGCAAAGTCGGGCTTGAGAAAAAGCTTAAGCAAAATGACAAGGACGCCAAACAGACAATGGCTTTAATCGAAAAAGCGATTGCTGTGCTCTCGGAAGGGCAACCGGCGCGCTATGCCGATATTGACGAAGATGACGAGAAAGCCTGGAAAATGTTGCAACTTCTGACGTCCAAGCCGGTCATGTATGTTTGTAATGTCGACGAGGATAGCGCCGGAAACGGCAATGAGTTTTCCGCTAAAGTCATCGAACATACCAAATCAGAAGGCGCCGAATCTGTTGTTATTTCCGCCCAAATCGAATCCGAGTTGGCGCTGCTCGACGGCGATGAACGTGATGAATATCTTGAGACACTTGGCTTGACCGAACCGGGTCTTAACCGCCTTATTCGAGCCGGATACGCGCTTCTTGGTCTTAAAACCTATTTTACGGCCGGGCCGAAAGAGGCCAGAGCCTGGACGTTCAAAGATGGCTGGACCGCGCCAAAATGCGCCGGCGTCATCCACACAGACTTCGAAAAAGGCTTTATCCGCGCGGAAACGACGGCCTATGAGGACTATGTCTCGCTCGGCGGTGAACAGGGCGCGAAGGAAGCCGGAAAGGTCCGCCAAGAGGGCAAAGAATATATTGCCAAAGACGGCGATATCATGCTTTTCAAGTTCAACGTTTAGCCTCATCCGGCCTTTTCGCGTCTCGCGAGAAGGATTTATATTTACTCTCTTTCACTCGATTTCCGCTGGCAATTAAAATTTGAATATGTAACTGTCGCTCAAATCATTCGATAAAGGGAGGGTTCCAAATGAAGAAGATTTTACTAGCAGCTGTGACTGTGACTTTCTTGGCCGCATGCGGCTCAAAGGGCGGAGGCGATTCAGCCTTACTGGTCGACAAATGTGTTGAAGATGGTGAAGCCGATAAAGAAACATGCGTCTGCATGGTTGGCGCCATGGAAGACAATCTTGACAAGAAAACTTTTGGCAAGCTGGTTCAAGCTGCCAAAGACGGCAATGATACCGACGCTGTCATGGAAGAGCTGATGGGCGACATGTCCGATCCAGAAGCGATGGAAAAAATGATGAAATTGGGTATGGCCGTTATGAAATGCGACCCTAGCATCATGGAAGGTATGCAGTAGATCTGCACACCATATGAATTTAAGACCCCGCTTAATTCAAGCGGGGTTTTTTATTGGCCGTCAAACTCGACTAGGCTCTGTACTTCAATACCCATGCCTTCAAGCCGTTTGCGTCCGCCCAGTTCAGGGAGTTCGACGACGAAAGCCGCTGCAACGACTTTCGCGCCGGCCTTTTGCAATATTTTTATAGCAGCCACTGCAGTTCCGCCCGTTGCGAGCAAATCATCGACCACTAGAATCTTTTCGCCGCGCCGAACAGCATCCGCATGCATTTCCAATACGTCGTGGCCATATTCCAGATCATAGGCTTCTTCATAAGTATCGAAAGGCAGTTTACCCTTCTTTCGGATAGGGACAAATCCCGCGCCAAGCTCATAGGCGACAGCGGCTCCAAAAACAAAACCACGGGCTTCTATGCCGACAATATTATCCAGCATTATATCCTGAAACGGGGCTGACAGCTGAATAATGGATTCAGCAAATCCGCGGCGGCTGGTCATCAAAGTAGTGACATCCCGAAACATAATGCCCTTTTTGGGAAAATCGGGAATCGTACGAATTGTGTCCTTCAGGTTCATCCTATCCCCTGTTTACGGCGTCGGTTTCAGGCAGAATATGGTCTTCCGCAAATGCCATCATCTCCCAGTCCTGAAAGTCCGGATCGCTCATCTGTTCTGAAATATATGTATCAGCTCGGATCGAGCGCGGCAAATCATAAGAGGCGAAGCGAGTAACAACGGGGGCGTAAAACGCGTCTGCGATGGACCAATCATTAAAAAGAAACGGGCCGTCATGCCGGGACAGAAGATCACACCAAAGCGCGTCAATAGCAGCGGCGTCATCAAGGCAATCCTGCGGCATCGGTGTTGAGGTGCGCCGGCGTAAATTCATCGGCGCTTCGCGCCTGATAGCTTCAAACCCGCTATGCATGATTTCAACAATTTCACGGGCGCGTTTTTTGTCTTCTGGATCTTTTGGCCAAAGATTGGGCACGGCCTTGGCGGCAAATTCGCTGATCGCCAAACTATCGGGGATTTTGTCCTCCCCGACCTGCAGCACGGGAACGGTTCCGGCATCCGACAAGGCTAACAACTTGTTCTTATATCCGGGCACATCTAGATCTATCACTTTAATGTCAAATGGAAGCTCAGCCTTGGTCAGAACCAACCATGGCCGCAAGGACCAAGACGAGTAATTATAGTTTCCGATGTAAAGGGTCAGCGGTGATTTCATGCTGCCATTCTAAGCTTGAAGTCTCGCCTTGTCAGCCAAATTATCGCCGCTCCTTAGCCTTCAGAAACCGGATGTCTGGGTTCTTTTCCTGCGCGTACCCGACATCCCAGGCTGACTTCGCAAGATAGACCGGATCGCCATCAATGTCTTCGGCCATGGTATTGCGGTTCTTGGCGGCGAAAGCTTCGATCTTGGCTTCATCGTCACAGGCAAGCCAACGGGCCGTTTGGTAAGGCGGCGCTTCGAAAATAACCTCAAGCCCATATTCGGTTTTAATTCGCTCGGCCATGACATCAATTTGAAGCGATCCGACCGCGCCAACAATAATATCGCTACCCATTTGCGGCTTGAATAATTGTGTTACGCCCTCTTCCGCCAAGCTCTCCAGCGCCTTTTTCAGGTGCTTGGCCTTTAGCGGATCTTTGGTTCTGGCTTTTCGTAAAATCTCAGGCGCGAAGTTCGGAATTCCGGCAAATTTGACCTTCCCGCTTTCAGATAAACTATCTCCAACCCGTAGCGCGCCATGATTTGGAATCCCGATGACATCGCCCGCAAATGCATTATCGGCCAGCTCACGATCCTGCGCAAAAAACAAGATCGGATTGTGCACCGTCATAGTCTTGCCCTCAAATGTCTTCAGCTTCATGCCGCGCTTAAATTCCCCGGAATTCAGGCGCAAAAACGCCACCCTGTCCCGGTGGTTTAAATCCATATTAGCTTGCACTTTAAAAACAAATCCGGCGACCTCTTTATCGGTTGGATTAAGCTCTATTTCCTTGCCCAATTTCTCGGCCTTTTCGGTCTGGGGGCCGGGCGCAAATTCGGCCAGCGCGTCGATCAGTTCGCGTACCCCAAACCTTCGTAAAGCCGAACCAAAATAGACCGGCGTCATATGGCCTTCGCGGAAAGATTGGACGTTAAATCCACCGTATTCTTTGGCGAGCTCGACTTCTTCTTGGAACTCTAGGAGTAAATCATCATCATTGAAGTGCGCGGTAATAGCCTCGCCTTCCATAGGGATACGCTCCGCGCCCATCCCAGCATCTCCGCCTTCGTCCGGACGAATATATTTTAGAAATTCGTTGGTCCGAAGATCGGCGACACCGCGAAAACGGCGTCCAGACGCAGCGGGCCACTGCATCGGCCGGACATCAAGCGCAAGCTTGTCTTCGATTTCGGATAATAGATCAAAAGTCTCTTGCCCTTCCCGATCGAGCTTGTTGACAAAGGTGATGATCGGAATATCCCGTAGACGGCAGACTTCAAAAAGTTTGAGCGTTTGCGGCTCAATGCCTTTGGCGACGTCGAGCACCATTACAGCGCAATCGGCCGCCGTTAAAGTCCGGTAAGTGTCTTCGGAGAAGTCTTCGTGACCCGGCGTGTCCAGCAGATTGAAAATCAAATCACTATGTTCGAAAGTCATGACGGATGAGGACACTGAAATCCCGCGCTCCTGCTCAATTTTCATCCAGTCAGACTGTGTCCGCCTTGCCTGTCCGCGCGCGGCGACCTGGCCCGCCAAATGGATAGCCCCAGCGGAATAGAGCATATTCTCGGTCAGCGTCGTCTTACCGGCGTCCGGGTGAGAAATAATGGCAAACACGCGGCGGCGCGGCGCTTCTATGGCGGCTTTTGACATGAAGGACTTTCGTTAAATTGCGGCTGTTCTCATAGAAAGGATGGGCGGGTCCCGCAAGACCTATTCATCGACGTCCTCAGTCAGGAAATGGCGCCCTTGCCGGTCTTCAATTTCAATAATCCAAAGGTCAGGGTCATTGGACAAAGATTTTCGAATATCCTGATCGATCTCGGACTCCTCGAGCGGCCCTTTGGGATGCCATACCCGTCGTCCGGCCATATTGCGCATGGATCGATATAGAACAGCTTTTTCGTCGAGCGTTCGGACTTTTATCAGCGCGGCCCCGGCGTCCGGATCGCCTCGGTGGGTCACGGACGCATAAGCGCCGCCCGTTTCGGCCCGCCGGATCAGCGCCGGCGCCCAAAATGATGTCTTTAATGAGCTAAACACGCGAGTTAGCCGCTCCTTTTCGCCTTTGGGGTGAAATTCCCCTTATAAGGTCTACATGGCACTTAAATTGCTCTTTAAAGGGCATGTTAAGCCTATCTGACATTGGGATGTCCCAAAACAATGCAAATTTAGTGTGCCGGGTGCTAAAATCAAGGCCATGTCTCTTTGCAATTTTGTCTGTCGCGATGTGGTTAGTCTTATTTTCATCGCCGGCAATCGCCGCGGATTCCCAATTTTCGCGCCATAAACTTCGAAAAGATGAAACCTATAAGGTCGAGCTTGATGCTCTATCGCACATTGATGAACCCACACTTGACTGGCGGAATCCGGCTTTTGACATTCCCTTTGAAATCCCGACCAGTGACTGGGTTGAGGAGATTGAGGTCTTTTTGAAGGTCCACGCAGAAGGACCAACCAACCGAGATGAGCCGATCTATATTCGATTTAATCAGGCGGATCCGGTCGCGGTTTTTCCGAGAGGCAGTAGTTTTGAAGCCCGCCTGTCACTAGATACATCCTACGTCAAATCTCACCGTAATGTAATTTCCGTCAGTTATGGCGACCTACATCGGTGCGTTATGCCATCGGATGGAGCCTTCTCACTCGACTTATCTGAAAGTCTGATCGTTTTGGAAGCGTCGACACCGTCGCGGCCCTATTACCTTCGCGATCTTAAGCAAATATTGGCATCGCCCTTAACGGCGCCCAAAACCGTGACGTTGAAGACCCATGGTCCAAAAAAGTTACGATATGAAGCACTGACAGCCCAGGGGATTGCGCTGAATATCCCGTCTCTTCCGCGGTTTAATCTCGGATCTGGCCCGCGTGACATGGAAATTCATGTTGGCACGCGCGCAGAGCTGGCCTCTATCTTAAAGGGCACGGCAATTTCTCGTTCCGACGGCCCGGTTATTGGCATTACGCAAAATGCGCCCATTCGAATGGTGCTAACCGCCGATAATCACGACCAACTTGAAAAGATCGTCACAGCGTTCGCCACAAGTGAAATGCCGCCTTCAAGGCGAAGCTTTGCCCATAGCGGTGAATTTTCCTGGCAGCCATCCTTCTATGTCAATAATCAACCGGTCCACGGAAAAACGCCAATCTACAAGCTTGGAAATATGCGCTTTGATCGCGGCTGGGGAAATAATGCACAAACAATCAGCTTTGATGTCGACAATCCATTAGCTGCAGAAGGTACGGCGAAATTTCATTTTCAAAAAGGGCCCTATGTTTCCAAAGACTCAACCGTCAGTGTCGCCCTTAATGGCAATGATCTGGGCACAGTAGAGCTCAAGCGCAAACGTAATTTGGCCAAATTTGATCTTCCGCGCGGTATGCTAAAGGGCACTGACAATTTGCTCACTGTGATGCCGGTTCTATCGCCCAATGACAGAGGGTCAAATTGCTCAGCTCGAACTGATCTTCCGGGATTTGCAATCGAAGCTAAATCTTACCTAAACATCAAAGACGATAGAAGCGGATTTCAAGGCGATCTGACCCGCTTTGCTGCGTCCGGATTTCCTTTCGCAAACGACGACGGACAGGGCACAATCATTGTGTTTGCGACAGATAATCTAAAGGACCGGGCCGCGGCCCTGCGCGCGTTCGCCAAGCTCGGCGAAGCATATGGTTCGGGATGGATCAATGCCGAATTTGTCTTCGCAAGCGATCTACCGGCAACGCCGAATAAACAAATTTTATTTATCGGGCCTCAGACCGGCAAAAGCGCTCCAAAGGATCTGACTGCAGCGATTGAAGGCCGGATTGCCCCGCCTAAAACAGTTCAAGTTGCCAGCCTAGACGGTTATGGCACATTTTTGATGTCTGTGCGCGCAGGAGAGCCGGTTCGCGGCGGGATTGCAGCTCTCTACCCGCCACAGGGCAATGAAACTATGATGACCGGTTATATCACCAGCGCACGTGGTCGAAGCTTTACACGGGCTGTCGACACGCTCGTGAAACGTAAGAACTGGAATCAGCTAGAGGGTAGTCTGGCAAGGTGGGATAAAAACGGCGTTGCTATGTCAAAAACGGCGTTTAATTATAATACCGACAATCGCGTTGATGATGCGGATCAGATAGCCGAAGAAACAGACAAGCCCGGACTTACATTACCAAATCTCGGCTCACCAAGCGTTGACCTCGCGCCCGTTGGCGATCGTCTAAAAATCTCCGGCAAACGCACGGCCAATGTTTACGAAAACGTCTGGAAACAAACGACAGGCAAGGCGCGCTCTTTGTTTAAAAAAGAGGCAACAAACGATATGCAGGGCGCTGCACAGATAGTTGATATCGAGCCTATCAATGCAGGTCAGCCGACAAAAGTTGCAGCAGCTTCTCAAGCCACCCTTTCGCGCTTAAAACCCGCGCCGAAGCTGGATAACGGCTTTGACGGTTATAGGGCCAAGCAATATGAACCGGGCGCAACGCTACGCAGTTATGGCCTACGCGGCAGCCAAGGCCCTTCGACTATTCAAACGGCGCAGAAGCGCAGCCTTATTGGCGCAGTGTCTTCTGCTTATACAGGGTCAACCAATTGGCTTAGCAATGTTATGGATCAATATGTTGGCGGGCCCTTTGCCCAGGACAATCCAAACCGCAGAGCCAATTTTGTGATTATCGCATTGGTGATGGTGTTGCTATTGATCTTAATCGGACTAGCCCGGCCAAAACTCAGAAGAGATTAGGCTGCTTCAAGCCTAGCTGCGTTGACGCGGAATAGTGATAGTTGCGGTCGTCCCGATCCATTTTTCACTTGTGAGATCCATCCGTCCGCCATGGAGTGCCGCTAGCGACTTGACGAGCGTCAAGCCCAGACCACTGCCGCGCACTTCGCTCGTCATACCGGTCTCTGTTTGCATATAGGGTTTGCCAATAGATTCGAGTTCTTCCGGCGTCATTCCAGCGCCGTTATCCTCGACCGTCAAACTGAGATCGCGATCATCAACTTCGCCTTTGATGACCACCCGTCCGCCTTTGGGCGTAAATTTGATCGCATTGGACAAAAGGTTGAGAATGATTTGGCGAAGCGCTTTGCGATCGGCATCTACCAATAGCTCGCCTTCCTCGCCGTGAATTTCAACATCCATTTGCACTTCTGCGCTATCGGCGGCCGGGCGCAACATTTTGACCGAGCTGCGAATAACATCAGAGGCGTCAAAACTATTATAGGCCAGCTCATATTTACCCGCCTCGACTTTGGACATGTCAAGAACGTCGCCGATCAGATCCAGCATGTGCTGGCCGCTATCATGGATCAGCTCGGCATATTCGGCATATTTTCCCGGCAACGGTCCAAATAGGCGCGAGCGCATCATATCGGAAAATCCTATAATGGCATTAAGCGGAGTCCGAAGCTCATGGCTCACCCCGGCAAAGAACAAGGATTTGCTATCGGCATCTTTCTGCGCCGAAGCATAGGCAGAATGGATCGATTTCAAACGCGCTTCATGGGCCGTCGAGTCGTAAACATGTAGAAGAACATCACCGCCCTCGATCGGCGCGGCCGTAATCTCAGCTGTGCGGCTATCCCCTTCGCCGTAAGTCAGGTGAAATTTGCGCGTTACCTCCCGGCCAATCGCCCGCGCTCTTTCGAGCAGATTTCTAAGGTCACTTTCCTGATCCGCATCGCTAAAGAGATCAGATATGGTAGGGGCGACTTCGCTGGTTGACAGGTTAAGCTGCGCCGCTACCGCCTGCGTCTGCATAATAATATTATCTTCTGAATCGACCCTTAAAAGTCCCCCCGGAACCGCGTCTAAAACGTCATCATCATGGGCAAATTCAACTTTGGTTTGCGGTTCAGCTTCGAAGTCTTCGCCCAAAATAAGTTCGGATTTAGAGGCCGCTACCCCGTAAAGAGCGGCGATTAATAGACCTATCGTGGCGGCAATTGCTGTTGTCACGCCCCAATTAATTTGCACCTCACTGGCGAGTGATAGGTCTGGCCCGCCGCCAAATTTTCCGTAGTAAAATAGTCCCGACGCCGCCAGCGCGGCCAAGACCATGGTTTCAATGACCTTTTCCTTCTCAAATAAAGCGGCGATGGCCGGCGCGCACATGAAAAGCACTGCCATCGGGACAAAACTGATTGCGAGGCTCGCCAGGATCGCCAGCGCAATCCAGGCAAAAATTACCAATATCTGCGCCCATTCGCGTTTTAAAAACGGGGTCATTAACAGGCTCATTAGCGCGGGGATGGTCGCAATCCCCGCAATCGGCCAAAGCTCCGTAATATCTGTACTTTTCAGCACGGCTGCCAGCAATGCCGCCGCAATACAAATCAACCAGATGATACTGGTGATCCAGATACCTCTATGATTATTCAGGGCCAACATCGCCAAATCCTTCAGTCAAATAGACTCACACCCGTATCTGACTGTTTTTTGCGATTGAGTTCCAGTCAATTCCCGCCTGAGGAGAAATTAAATACAGCTCTTGAAGCCTCCCTTCCCACTCTCTATGTGGAGCAGGCAAAAGGATTATAAATGCAGCTGCCTGAAAATGTTCAGACCTTGATAGAGGATTTTGAATTTCTGACCGATTGGGAAGATCGCTATATGCATGTGATTGATATGGGCAAGCAAATGGAACCCCTACCCGACGCCTTCAAAGTCGATGCCAACAAAGTCAAAGGCTGCGTTAGTCAGGTCTGGCTGCAAACCCATTATGATCCGAACTGCGATATTCTGACGTTCAAAGGCGATAGCGACGCCCATATTGTCAAAGGACTGGTTGCAATCGTATTCGAGATTTATTCCGGTCGATCCCCGCAGACCATAGTGGATATGGACGCGGCGCCAGTTTTAAAACAGCTGGGTCTTTCGGAGCATCTATCACCACAACGATCCAACGGGCTCAAAGCCATGATCAGCCGAATTAAAGCCGAGGCCTTAAGCCGGGTTTAAGCCGTAACGCGCATTGGCACGAGCTGCTTTTTAGCGGCTTCTGTGTTCGGCATTTTTGCGAGATGGTCATAACCCAGAATTAGATCAACATCGCGTCCATTGGTCGATAGCGGCAATCTGATCCAGAACTGAGCAAGATGTGAACCTAACTTAGTTCCGGGTTTCGTGACGCCTGCCGTAGGCCGGCGATTATTGGCAACTTGTGAAAGCACGCGGTGCCAATAGGTTCGGCGATCGGAGACAAGCGGCAGCTCGTCAATATAACGGCCTTGTATTTCTTCTTCATAAAGATCCCAAAATCCGGTCCCGGCCAAACGGCACTGAAAGCGCGTTTTATGGGTGGTTTTTTTAACCTCTATCAGCGAGACCATCGGCAGATGGGCGCAAATGTCAGAAGGATCAATATCCTGTCGTGTCGGCAATTTTCCGGCCTGACATTTGCCGCGCCAATAATCATATAGTGCCTGTTGCTCAGGCAGTATCATTTGATGTCTGAGTGCATTCCCCACCAGCATTTTTTAACCCTCTTATATCCCCTCGATATAGTTTGGATGGGATGATTTGCGCGGCGGCTTCAAGCATTAAGAAAGGTTAAATCAAGGGTTAACGGCTTATTAACCCTGTTTTTTGTCACGGTTCCGATTCAATTAAGGCGGGAGGGGTCTATATCGGCCTAGCTTTTACCCAGACCGGATTTTTTGGCGAGCCGCGAGCGCTCTCTGGCATAGGCAGGCGACACCATTGGATAGTCCGGCGACAAACCCCAACGCGCCCTATAATCTTCGGGCGTCATATTATATTTGGAGCGCAAATGCCGTTTTAGAGACTTATAGGGCTGACCATCTTCAAGAGAATAGATGACCTCATCTGTCACGGAGTCCTCAACCGCGACCGCCGGCACCCGGTCCTCGCCGGTTTCTATATCGGGGTTGGCTAGCGCCTGAACGGAATCAAAGACGCTATTCAGGAGCTGCGGAATGTCTTTGGCGGGAATATCGTTGCGTCCGACATAGGCCGTCACAATGTCTGCCGCGATATATAGTATATCTGTCCGGTCCAGCTCGGTCATAACCTCGCCAAATAAACCACGATTAAGACCAGTACCAGCATTCCGCCCGTTAAGAGCGTCGGTAGGCCACTCGGCGCGCCGACACTAAACGTGCCGGCCGGACTGAACATATGATAAAGTCGCTGCCCTGCCTTTGCAAAAAAGTCTTTTCGAATAATTGCCAAATTGGCGGACAGTCGGGTCCACATAGCATCGATCCAAACCGCAATCCCCTTGCCTAACCGTCGATAAGTCCAGTCAAAGTCAAGAATTTCAGCGCGTCTCTCATCTGGGTAGACTTTCATCCGTTTGAGGAACGCAAAGGCCAGCATTGCCGCAAATAAGAGCTGAAGCTGGGTCACAACATGGTTACCCGTGTATGGCGCGTAATAATTTTCCGGGAATGGTAAGAGGCTATATAGGAATTGATAGCCGCCCCAAGGAAAGGCAAAGAACACGCATAAGAGCGACGCAAGGCCCATCGCGACGAGCATATTCCACGGCGCTTCTTTGACGCGCTTTCCGCTATCATGAGAGAAGAACGCGAAATATGGAACTTTAATTCCAGAATGCTCCATCACACCTGCGGACGCAAATAACAGCATGCCCATCACAATATATTCATGCTGGTTCATGGCGGACGCTATGATCATGGATTTGGTGACAAATGCGGATAGCAGCGGGAAGGCTGCGATCGATCCTGCCCCAATCAGGCAGAATATGGTTGTATAGGGCATGGAGCGGAAAAGGCCGCCGAGCTCTGAGGCTTTAGCGGTTCCGACGCGCATCAGCACTGCGCCCATGGACATAAATAGGAGGCCTTTAAAGATCACATCAGCAGCCAAGTGAGCCGCGACGCCGTTCATCGCAAGCTCTGTACCCAGGCCTATTCCGCAGACCATAAAACCCAGCTGGTTATTCAGTGAATAAGACAGGACGCGGCGAAGATCGTTTTCAATCACGGCAAAGAAAACCGGAAAACAGGTCATGATCGCGCCGATATAAATAAGGATGTCTTCGCCCGCAAAAGTCCGGGCCAGCGCGTAAAGCGCAAGTTTGGTCGTGAAAGCGGATAATATGACGGTGCCGGTGACAGAAGCCTTAGGATAGGCATCTTGGATCCAGTTATGCAGAAACGGAAATCCGCATTTAATCCCCATGGCAATCATCAAAAGAACCGCGCCCGGATCCTGCAGGCTTAAGAAGCCATATTCTCCGGCTTCGCCAAACGTAAAATCCCATTCTTTAGAGCGCGCATAAATTACGGCGCCGGCGAGTAAAAGTACGCCGGATAAGATATGTATCGCTAAATATCGAACACCTGCCGGGAACGCGTTCTCGCCGCCCTTCCACACCAGAAATACTGATGAAAGCGCTGCCAGTTCCCAGAAAATAAATAAGGTCAGGAAGTCGCCGGCAAATACTCCGGCAACCGCGGCGCCCATATATATCAGGGCAGAACTGTCCGTAATCCGGCACTTTTCATGCAGAGCGTAGATTGCATTTAGGACCCCGGCCAGACAGAAGACATAACCCCAAATCATCGACAGCCTGTCGATCCGCATCAGAACAAATTCGTTTCCGCCCGCTTCTATCGCGCGCCGCGCGCCGTCCATGTCGCCTGCAGCGCGCCATACTAGAAAGGCTGCCGCTATCGGCGCTGCGCCTACCAAAAACTTACGCGCTTCGTTGCGCGGCAAGAACGCACACAAAAATCCGGCAAATATGATAATGAAACCCGGGTTAGAGAAGAACATATCCGCCAGAACTTCAGGATTTTTAAAGATGAGATCAATCATGATGATGGACCTCCGCCGTTGGTTCTATGATGACTTCAGGCACTTCTTCCTCGCCGTAATAATTTTCCTTACGCGAGAGGAGGCGAAATAAAGGTTCAGCCGAGAGAACGACAAAACTATAGGCGCAAAAACCGATCAACGCCCAAGACGGGAACGAATCCCAAGTAAAGCCGACCCGCCAAATATCCCAAGGCGCAGCATGTTTGGGGTCATGAGGAAAAATGAACCCCGCCATAACTGTAATAATCAGGCCGATAATTGGCACCCAGATAAAGCCTCTTATTATCTTCTCATCGCCGAGCCACAAAAATTTACGGGCAAAAGGATGAATGTGATCATCTTGTTTTTTAGATTGCGGTTTCTTGGCCATTAGAATTCTCCGCCCGGAAGTATGGGCATCAGGAAGTCAGTCATATCCCCTGCAAAGAAGAACAGGATAAAAGCTCCGAGCGCCGTCAGGACGGGCGGAATGATTACCCATCGATGTTTCTTGCGCTCTATTGCGATCACGGCATCTTTCGCCGGATCATCAGGCGGACGCATAAAGCCGCGCACAGCGATAGGAATTAGATAAATCACGTTTAATATTGACGAGACGATCAGGGCCGCTAGCAGGATGGCCTTCTCACTATCGATAGCGCCGGCCATAAGGAAAAATTTAGGCCAAGAGCCGCCCATTGGCGGCGCGCCGATAATAGACAAAGATCCCACGAGGAATGCGCCAAATACCCACGGCATAGTCCGGCCAAGGCCATTGAGTTTGGATATTTCGCCGCGATGGGCGACCGTATAAATCGCGCCCGCGCACATAAAGAGCGTGATCTTGCCCCAGGCATGCATAATTATTTGAAGTGCGCCGCCAATGATGGCGTAGCCTGTCGCGAGCATTGCGCCGAGGGTTACATAGGACAGCTGCGACACGGTCGAATAGGCCAGTCTTTTCTTGAGATTGTCTTGCCGCATCGCGATGATCGACGCGATAACAATGGAGAAGGCTGCGACCCAGGACAGAATCGTACTCATGGATGACCCCGTCGCGATTGCCGGCCCGAATGTGTAGGTCACCACTTTTAACATTGTAAACACACCGGCCTTCACAACCGCCACGGCATGTAAAAGCGCAGAGACAGGTGTCGGCGCGACCATGGCATTGGGCAGCCATGGGTGAACCGGCATCAAAGCCGCCTTACCAATACCAAAAGCAAATAAGAATAGTAGGATCGAAACTGCGAGCATGCTGGCTTTACCTTCGAGCACGCCGCCAACCATAAAGTCGGTCGTTCCCGCGATCACCTGAACGCCGATGACCGCAGGCAGTAAGAGGCCCAGGGACGTTCCCATCAGGATAAGCGCATAGATTGTACCGCCGCGCTTTGCTTTGGCATCGCCTTTATGGGTGACCAGAGGGAATGTTGATAGGGTCAGAACTTCGTAAAAGACAAACAATGTAATGAGATTGCCTGAGGCCGCGATGCCCATCGAGGCAGCGATGGCGATGGCGACAAAAGCGTAGAACCGGGTCTGGTTCTTTTCTTCATTGCCGCGCATATATCCAATGGAAAACAGCGTATTGATAATCCAAAGCGAACTGGCGATTGCAGCAAAAACCGCGCCCAGCGGCTCGAGCACAAATTTAATTTCAAATTTCCCGGCAAAGGTCCCGAGATGGAGTTCCGGTCGCGCGCCGCCAGCGACAATTTTAACAAGATAGATAACATTGGCGAGCAGCAAGGCTGCCGAGATTAGGGTTACGGCTTCGCGGATATTGGCATGGCGCCGACATAAAGGAATAAGTACCGATGCGACCAATGGAATGATCAATAGCAGGGCCAGTGCGAGTTCAGGTGTGTAAGACATTAGGAGATCCCCCCCAAGACTTCAGCCGCCATCTGGCCAGCTTGTACGACAAAATCAGAATTAACGCCAATAGTGATAGACAGCGCCACCAAAATCCACATTGGGATTAACATCATCAGCGGCGCTTCGTTGCGCTTGACGACTTCGCCGTCAATTTCGGGCGGCGCCTGGAAATAGGCCGTTAAAATCAATCGACCAATATAGATGATGGCAAGGATAGAGGTTGCCATTATGACAAATACGGCCCAGCCCCAACCGCGCTGTAACGCGGCTTCGGCCAGCTGAAGCTTGGAAATAAATCCGGCCGTTAAAGGCACACCTATCAAAGACAGGCCGCCCAGCGTAAAGGCGCCCATTGTCCATGGCATCATTTTCCCGAGCCCTGCAAAATCCTCAGTTCGGGTGATGCCGTAGCGATACCAGAACGCGCCGAGCGCGAAGAACAACGCCCCTTTTATGACGGCGTGATTAAGGAGGTGAACATATCCGGCGGTCAGTCCCAGAGAGGTCGCCATGCCAACACCGAGCAACATATAGCCGACCTGCGCAACTGACGAATAAGCCAGCGTTCGCCGAGCATCTGTTTGGAATATCGCCTGCAGTGAACCGAGCACCATGGCGGCGCATCCAAGTCCGGTAAATAAATAGGTCACGACTGTCAGGACGTAGTCAAAAGAGACGTCAAAGACCGTAAAGCTAAAACGTAGCATCAGGTAAAGCGCAGCTTTGGTCGCGGTTGACGCCAAAAAGACAGTCACAAAACTCGGCGCATGCGCATAGGCTCCCGGGAGCCACATATGCAGTGGGAACATAGCCAGCTTAAGGCCCAGTCCGACAGTGATGAACCCAAAGGCCACCATGGCGACCCGGCTTCCGCCTTCAAGCTCCTGAAGCTTCCGGCCTATATCGGCCATGTTGAGCGTGCCGGTTTCCATATAAAGAAAGCCAAGCCCGATCACGAAGAAAGTTGCGCCGATTGATCCCAATATCAGATATCGGTATGCCGCGGCTAAAGCGCGCCGATCCCGGCTAGCGCCCATCGCAACAAGCACATAGGTCGAAATCGATGAGACTTCGAGGAATACAAACACGTTAAACGCGTCGCCCGTGACAACCATTCCCAACAGTCCGGCAACACCAATCAAAAACGCTCCGTAAAATGGCGCGCGTTTCTTTGGCTCAACCTCTGCAACCACGCTTGGCAAACCGTAAAGCGTTGTCAAAAGCGCCATCGCTGAGATCAAGAAAATCACCGGCGTATTAAGACCGTCAATGACGTAGGAAATGCCTTTCGGAGGATCCCACCCGCCCATTTTGTAAATAACGGATTCTCCGCCAAAAGTGACGAGCAGCAGACCGAAGGCCGTAACTGTGCATATGGAAACGACAATTAATGTGGTAATCCACGCCAGTCGCTCGCTGGGCAAGATGGCGCAAATGGCGCCCATTAATAAGGGTAAGACGACGGCCAAGGCTGCACCGTGGTATTGTAACCACTCTGGAAAGAATTCAAGCATTCCCATTAGCTGTCCGTGCCTTCAAGATTATATCGATAGTCGATTTCATTGATCACATCTTCTTCGATCGATCCGTAAACTTCGCGAATACGCACGGTCAGCGCCAATCCGATCGCCAGCGTTGCAACGCCGACCACAATCGCTGTCAGGATGAGAACATGCGGCAGCGGGTTGGAGTATAAGACGTCGCTGGCATGATGTGCGCCGCCTGCGGGCACCTCAGCGGCGCCGGCCAAAAGATTTGTCGCGGCACTTGCATGTTCGCCTCCGCTGCTATGGTCATCGACCAAAATGGGCGGTTGTCCGCCGCGAACTTTACCGATTGAAATATACAGCAGGAAAACCGATGTCTGGAACACGGACAAACCGACAAGTTTTTTGATCAAATTGCCGGACGAGAACACGACATAAAGCCCCGTCATCATCAATATGATAACGATCGTGTAGTGAAAATTTTCAAAAATGGCTGAAAACATTACCAGTCCTCATCCGAAAGTTCGGGCTGCCGTGAGCCGAATGCGTAAAATATTGCGAGCATGACGCTGGCAACGGCCAGCAACACGCCCAGTTCGACCGCGAGAATGCCGTAATGCTGCCCATGAGACGGGTGATCCGGCGTCAGAACACCGTAGCTTAAAAACTCACTGCCGAGCAGCCAGGTCACGACGCCCGTGCCGCCATAGAGCAATACGCCAAGGGTCATTCCGATCCGGACCCAAGACGGCGGGATCGCTTTTTTAGCTTCGTCCAAACCAAAAATCAGCGCGTATAAAATGACGGCGGCGGCCAAAATGACGCCGGCCTGAAAACCACCGCCAGGCCCGTAATCACCATGGAATTGCACATAAAAAGCAAACATGGCGATGAGCGGGATCAGGAGCTTGGAAACGACCCGCAATATGACATGAGGCGTCATGACTTCCCTCCCGTCGATTTTCGTGTGGTTTTGGGGCTTGATTTTCGCTTGGGTGTAGACTTCGGTTTTGACGGTGGCTTTGGCGCATCTTCGGGCATTGGGCGCTTGCGCGCCGCTGGTGCTGACGCGCTGGAAATACGGATGCCATTTGGTTGTGCCCGCCATTTACCGGCATTGCCGTTTAGGCCGAGCAATAAGAGAACCCCAAGACCAGCGGCAAAAATTACAACCGCTTCGCCGAAAGTATCGTAACCCCGATAGCTCGCTAACACGGCGGTCACGACATTAGGAATGTGGATTTCTTCCGCCGTCTGATCAATATAATTCATTCCGACATATTGATTGGCCGGTGAATGAGGGTCACCAAATGCTGGCATGTCCCCGATCGCGGCAAACATGGCAAATCCGGCGACCATGACAATGATAAGCGGCCCGATTTGGCGACTTATGGGCACGGGACGGGACTCGCGGTCCGCCAAAAGCATCGCAGCCAACATCAGGACGGTCGAGACACCGGCGCCAACGGCCGCTTCTGTGAAAGCGACATCGACGGCATCGAGCGATACAAACCAGGCAGCCGATACGAGACTATAGACGCCTTGAAGCATCACAATCGCAAACAGGGATTTTAAGCGAACAATTGCAAAAGCGACAACGACTAGCATTGCCATAAGCCCAACGTCTAATAGGATAGTCGGTACCATTTAGCCCTCCTTCCCGATATCTTCAGGATCCGGCGCTTTATATTTGCCCAAAAGGGGCTTGAGCCCGGCCTGATAAGCCGCATTGGCGACCGCATGAGTGGCGGTCGGGCTTGTCACAATGAGAAAGAATGCAACCAAAAAGAACTTCAGACTCAGCTGTGTAAAGCCTTCTTGAATGATCAGGCCCAGCAGGATCAACTCAGCGCCGAGCGTATCTGTCATGCCAGCTGCGTGCAGACGCGTGAAAAAATCCGGTAGACGCAAGACACCCAGAGTTCCGCCTAAAACAAAAAATAGTCCGGCAAGAAGGCTTAAGATGGCCAAACCATTTCTTATGACTTCCCAAATGTCTATCGACATTGCCCCGGATGCGACAGTGTCAGCTCCGGCAAGGATTAGGGAAACTATCATTTGCCCGCGCCCTCACCTTTGGTGATGTGACTTTTCAGTAGCGACACATCGAGCGCCCGATATCTGAAATATTTCAACACGGCGATGGTCGCGATAAAATTCATCAGCGCGTAGAGTAGCGCAATATCGACTCCGTCTGGCCGCCCAATCACGAGGCAAAAGACACATAAAAACAATACGGTTTTTGTGCCGAAAGAGTTTACCGCTAACAAGCGATCGTAAAGGGTCGGCCCAATCAATAATCGGCCAAGCATCATCGCCATACTGATCAAAATCAGGAAGGCAGCACCCAAATTCACATATGCCATCATATGTTCCATCTATGACCCCTTCGCTTGACGATTTTCCGCAAGCTCGCCTATCGCCCAAGCGGAACGATCCGCCATTTCCTCAAAACCCTCAGGATCACTCATCTCCGTCAGTAAGGCATGCACTAAAATTTCCTTTTCCGACATTTCGACGCTGACAGTGCCGGGCGTCAGAGTTATCGAATTGGCGAACATTGTTTTGCCAATTTCCGTTGCCGGCGAAGATTTAATTTTGACCATTTTTGGCGACACTTCCAGACCCGGACTTAATACGGCGCGCATCACATGGACATTGGCTTTGACGATTTCTTTGAAAAGCCAAACAAAATAAGTCAGCGTTTTGGGGAGATTTAGATAGGGCGCTGTTTCCTCATCCAATATCTTCATACGCTGGCACAGGCCAAGCACTAATAAAACAGAGATCGCACCGAGAACAAGGAGTAGAGGATGGTCGAAATAGCCGGACAGCGAGAACCAGTAAATCACCATGACGATTGCCAGTACCAAGCCAAAGCGCAGCATGTTCCCTCCAATTAACCAAAGTAATATTACTTTTGCATTGGTTTAACGATAGTCGCTCAAATGGCCAAGGTTATTTGGCTCGAAAACAGGGGAAAAATAGAAAAAAATGGCCTAGTTGACGCTTGGATCAGGTTTGTATCCGAAGACCAGCGCCGCCGTAATCGCTGCAGCCCCATAATCCTCTTCGCGAGGAATCACGCCGTCTTTGATATGGCGCAGTACGTCCGCATTTAACGAGGACGTCAGCGACCAATTCCAGTAGCGCAAAACGGTCTGAGCTTTATCCGTAGAAATCTCGTCATAAGTCGAGATCGCGCGTTCCAAATCCGGATGTCGATTGCCATCCTCATCCCGAAGCGGTTTTTTCAAGGCTTTCCATATCTTCAACAAATATTCGCGTTTCAAACCTGGCGCCTTGCACAGAATAGCAATGGATTCGCCGGACGGGTCGGTCAATATCTGAGCGCCGGTCGCCGGCTTCACACCCGCCATATATGAAATTTCCTGGGTAATTTCCCGGGTTAGACCTTCGTGCTCGGCTGTTTCCAAAGCGGCTTCCAGACCTTCAAAATCACTACGCTCCATGGCGGCGCGATTGCGCTGCCGGCGTTCGATAAATTGCAGGGCTTTACGCACGGCTGGATCAGACCATCCTGTGTCCGCGGCTTTGGGGTATAAATCGGCGCAGGAATCCTGCAGGACTGTTCGGGCAATCGAGAACCGTTTGAGAATTTTACGGCGGGTTTCGTGGTTGGACCACCAAAACATCGTCAGACCATGAGACGGCCGGACTTCATCGCGCAACACGAGAAGCTCGACATATCGGTGATGATTGCGGCTCATCCTTAAAATGCGCTGAAGTGCTGTTTCGGAAAAATTAGCGCCTTTATTCTGCAAGACCTTTTCGACGACCTCTTCTTCGAGAAACTCAACCAGAACATCGACAACCGCGTCCGATATGTGGCGGCGCTGTGCGATCACCATACGGTGGGTCTTCGGGACTTTGCGGGAAATCTGGATCAGATCTGAATCTGTCAAGCTTTTGCTTTTCTCAAGAATATGACGGGCAACTGTCAATTCGTCCTTGGCCAAAATCATCAAGATTGTCCGAGGCGCCTCGTTCAGCATTACCAATCGCTTGGCGACCGCTTCGCGCAGGCTGATATCGGCATCGCGCAGAAGCTCGACCAGAACATCGCCAGCCATATGCCGTTCCTGCGGCGCAAGTTGACTTTCGGGAATACAAATCACGTCCGCCAAACGCCTCGCCAGCTGGCTCCGGACAACGGCCGGATCAACGGGTTTTGCTTCGGTCGTCTCGGTTAATTCGAGTGCCGCTTGGGGTTGCATGGACATCCTTTGCCAATTCCTGGGAAAACCATAGTTAAAGAGGGTTAACCAAGGGTGACCAAATTCACCCCAAAATAGACATATTTATCAAGCCTCTTGCCTATTCGGCCACGCGCCTTATCTAGGCTTCTCACAGTTAGTCTTCCGGAATATTTCATGCCTCATAAATCCTTCTCCGACGCAAATCCTCCAATCGCGCCCAAAAAACCGGAAACTTTTACGCAATTGAGCCGTTCGCGGGTTGATGAATATGCTTGGATGAAGGA
>JABDKG010000079.1 GCA_013002305.1 Hellea sp. | reverse complement strand
GTAATAGACCTTCAAAACGTTCACCGCCCGGCAGCTCCGCGCTCACTATGGGTCGGTCTCGGTCGACGCCTTCGCCTTTGAAGCTGGCGACCAGCCTGATAATCCGTTCTGCGTCTTCAGGCGAGATTAGGTGCCCCGTACTGATGCGGCCAAGATCATGGCAGTCCGTCCAGAGGTGACCATCCGGATTGAGCATGATTTCGGTGACGGACGTTTTGGATAAAGCTTCCGAGACATGTTTGCCGAAAGCCGAGGCCAGCATATCAAGCGTACGTGATTGAGAAATGGGGTGGCGAAGGCTCATTGGAAGGCCTCCGATTGATCCGTTGATTTAAGCGCGGCAATGTCTTCTTCGCTGACAAAGTCAGCGTCTGATACCATCACGTCTTCAAGCGCGTTCTTGATGGTGCGCCCACCAGATGACATGACATCCCCGAGGCGCAATAAAAACTCGTTATAGAGAAGCTCACCTTTTGTCGCTTTTACATCCGCTTCGCTTTGCGGAATATCGGGCATCATCGTCAGGAAGTATTGGATGAAGAGGGAGAATCCGCCCGACATGACGGCTAGGTCGCGCTCATGCCGATGCGAGGCACGGGACATGTGATCCAGGCGGGATAAAAGCGCCGCATCGCGGGCATCTTCAACTTCCCCGCAAAAATAAGCCAAAAGCGCTTGTTCAACGATTTTCGATTGGCTCATGTCAGGCCGCAAGCATTTTGCGACAAGCCGATCGTGCATATTGCGGGAAATGCGAACACGAATACGGAGACGTTCATCTGCCATGCTCACATCCCCAAATTCTGATCTACGGTGATGTCCAAACCGTGGGCTTTGGACAGGGCTCCAAGAGCGCCAATACGAACAGTATTGATCGGATCTTGCGTATCCTCGGATAGTTCTACGGATTTGCTACCTTCGTCCCGAACCGGGCTTTCAATATTTTGCTCAGGCAATTCGGGCGTTTTTGCTCTTCCGCCATCCGTATTTTCGAAAGAGGTTTTTATCTCTTCTTCGAGAGCCAGTCTGTCATCCACAGACCGCGATCTACGTTCCCAGTCACATGAAGAGGGAGGTGCTGCGCCCGGATAACCATTTGACAAAGGGGAAGTGTCAAAGGGCGGTAGAACACGGTCTGTGAAATTTCTATCCGTGAAGTAACGGATCTTATGGGCTTTGATGGGGGAAAAGCCGGCGAGCAAAACTAGCTCTTGTTCGGCAGGCAATTGCATGACCTCGCCGGGCGTAATTAATTGCCGGGCTGTTTCCTGACGCGAAACCATGACATGGGCCAGCCATGGGGCAAGCCTGTGCCCTGCATAATTTCGCATAGCGCGCATCTCAGTCGTAGACCCGATAGCGTCTGAGACGCGTTTGGCTGTCCGCTCATCATTGGTCGCGAAAACGACGCGGACATGACAGTTGTCAAGGATGGCATTATTCGGGCCGTAGGCCTTTTCAATTTGGTTGAGTGACTGTGCGATTAGGAATGCCCGCAATCCATAGCCAGCCATGAAGGCGAGCGCACTTTCAAAAAAGTCCAGACGCCCTAGAGCAGGAAACTCATCAAGCATGAAAAGGACTTGATGGCGCTTGCCTGAATTGGCTGTCTCCAGCTTTTCCGTCAGACGGCGACCAATCTGATTGAGGATTAGGCGCACCAAGGGCTTGGTTCTGGAGATATCGGACGGCGGGACAACCAGATAGAGCGAGACAGGTTTCTCGGCTTTCACCAAGTCAGATATCCGCCAGTCACATTTAGAGGTCACCTGGGCGACAACAGGATCGCGGTAGAGAGATAGAAAGCTCATCGCCGTCGAAAGAACACCTGAGCGCTCATTGTCAGATTTATTGAGAAGTTCGCGCGCTGCTTGTGCGACGACGGGATGGACTTTAGCGCTCAGATTATCGCCAAGGTGATTGGTTTTCATCATGACCCAAAGCGTGTCTTCAAAGGGACGGCTGGGATCAGAGAGGAATGAAGCTACGCGAGACAGCGTCTTGTCTTCTTCAGCATAGAGAATATGTAAGATTGCGCCGACCAGCAAAGAATGGGCCGTCTTCTCCCAATGATTGCGGCGCTCAAGCATGCCTTCGGGATCGACAAGGATATCGGCAATATTCTGGACATCCCGGACTTCGGTCTCGCCCATACGCACTTCCAGCAAGGGGTTATATTTGGCACTATCAGGATTGGTGGGATCGAAGAGCAGACAATGGCTAAA
>JABDKG010000072.1 GCA_013002305.1 Hellea sp. | reverse complement strand
GGCTCAGGACTTTTTGCCGGGCTTGGGATTCTGTCAAGCTATTGCCTTGCGTATTCGGAGTTTTAAATACCCCTAGTGTAACGCGCCTCGTTCTACCAGACATCCGGTATTGGATCAAAAACACCTTTCTGCCAGCCGGTGTAACTTTCAATCCAAACCCTGTCAGCTTGTCATCCCAGAGATAGGAGTCTTTTTCGCTAGGTTTGGTTGCGTCAATTGATGTTTTACTAATCCGGGTTTTCATGGGCCATCATGCTTACTAAGAATTTCAATAAGCAAATAGTAAGCAACTTGAACGGAACCGTCAAGAACATAGGGGAAACAAAACACCCCCAAAAAGACGTAAGACCTTGAATTTATGACATAACAGGAATTGTCCGGAATGGCCTAAATACCTAGAATACGACATTGGTAATGATGAGGTCGGGAGTTCAATTCTCCCTCGCGGCACCATTTTTAATGACAGAAATTTTTCACATATTGCCGGCTTATCAGGTCGCCTTGAAAGGCCTGACTTAGGTTATCGCCGCACTCCGCCAGCGCCTAGCGAAGCGCGAAAATAACCAGTAAAATTATGATTATAATCCAGAATATCAATCTGCCACGCAGGCGACGGCCTGTATTGCCCTGATTATCGTTCATTTTCCCGCCCCTGAGATCATTAACGCATTAAGAGATAGCGACCAGAAGCACTATATCAAGGAATATGTTAGAAATTGTTTCGACCTGTAATAAACGCTAAGCTGGGGATTTTTGTTTTTTTCCGGACAAAAAATAGGCCGCAATAGCGCCGCCAAACAGGCCGAATAAATGACCTTCCCAAGAGATTCCGGGTGTATCGGACGGCATAGCGCCTCGGATCAGATATCCGTAAAATATCACGGCGGCTATCGCCCCGAATATCGCGGCCCAGCTACGGGTTCTGATGCCGTAAACAACCAGGTAAGAAAGATATCCGAATACGACGCCGCTGGCCCCGACATGAATGGTTCGGGATTTAGCAAAAATCCATATTAAACAACCGGCTATGAGAATGATCATAAGTGTGGCGGGGATAAATTTGCGCCGGTCAATCGCAAGAATGACGCCGCCCATCAAGGCCAGCGGCGCGCTGTTAAGCGCTGCATGCTGAAAATCAGCGTGGAGAAAGGAGTGCAGGAAAATACCGGGAAGACCTTTGGATTCTCTCGGCATCAATCCAAACCAGCTATTGAGATTATATCCCGTGACAAAATTGGCAATCTGGGCGATCCAGATAATTGCCAGAAATATAATAAGCGGCCGGAACAGATGGAAACTATGATCAGACTCAGACATTGGCTTTGAACCATTTTTCAACATTGCCGATTTGGGATTTGGTCAAATGAACCCCTAATTTTGTCCTGCGCCAGAGCGCGTCTTCGGCGGTTTGAACCCACTCATGATCGATCAAATATTTTAACTCTCGCTCTGTCAGCATTTCGCCAAATTCTTTTCCCATATCTTTCATTGAAGCAGCCTCGCCGACCAGTTCATGAATTCTGTTGCCGTAACCATGGGCCAAACGCCTTAGGAGCCCGGCTGGCATCCAGTCATATTTATGCGACAAAGCTTCGAAGAAATCGTCAAAATCGGTGCCGCCTATGTCGCCGCCCGGCAAGCATGATTTTTTGGTCCAGCGGTCCCCGGCTTTGGGGAAATATTTGGCCAGCTTGTCCATCGCATGTTCGGCAAGCTTGCGCGAGGTCGTGATTTTGCCGCCATAAACAGACAGGAACGGCGCATCATTGGTGAATTCGTCAATGTTTAGCACATAGTCCCGCGTTACCGCCGACGCATCTTTGGCCTTATCATCATACAGCGGACGAACGCCAGAATAGGTCCAGGTTACATCATCCGGCGTGATATCATTTTTAAAATATTCATTGGCCGCGTCGCACAGATATTCGATCTCGCCCTGCGATATTTTAACCGGACCATCCGCATGGGCATAAGGCACATCCGTAGTCCCGATCAATGTATAATCCTGCTCATAGGGAATAGCAAAAATAATCCGGTTATCCTGATTTTGGAAAATATAGGCGTGATCACCTTCAAACAGTTTTTTCGTGACAATATGACTGCCTTTGACCAGCCGGACGCTCTTCTCCTCAGTTTCCCCTTTCATCCCCATCAATATCTCATCAACCCAGGGGCCGGCCGTATTGACGATACAGCGAGCCGAAATTTTCTGAACTCCGTCTGGCCCCGTAACGTCCGCCCGATAGCCGCCCTCTGATCTTTCAATATTGGATACAAAAGCCCGGGTCTTAATATCCGCGCCGCGGTTCTTTGCATCGATCGCGTTGAGGACGACCAGCCGGGCGTCTTCGACCCAGCAATCGGAATATTCAAACCCTTTGACCAACCGCTCTTCGAGAACGCCGGCATGAGGTGCCTTATCGAGCTTGACCGTTTTCGTCCCTGGAAGCTCTTTTCGTCCCCCAAGACTATCGTAGAGAAACAGGCCGAGTCGCAACATCCAAGCCGGCCGCAGCCCTTCATCATAGGGCAAAACAAATCGCATCGGCCAGATGATATGGGGCGCGGAGCGCAGCAAAACTTCGCGCTCAATCAGGGCTTCGCGAACTAGCCGGAATTCGTAATATTCCAAATAGCGCAGGCCGCCATGTATCAGCTTGGTACTGGACGAAGAAGTGTGGCTGGCGAGATCATCTTTCTCACATAGAAGGACATTGAGTCCGCGCCCTGAAGCGTCGCGCGCAATAGCCGTACCGTTGATGCCGCCCCCGACGATAAGCATATCATATTGATCAACCATACAACCCTCGACATCCCGTCATTCCTTGACGAAAAATTAACCTTAAACCCGAAAAACAGAACTTAAACAATTTGGCGTGAAGGCTCCTTAATTCATATGACTTCAGACGACCAGCAATTATTCAAGCCCAACGCTGAATTTGACCTTCAAATTCAGCAACGCGCTCCGGAATGGTTGCAAAAAATCGGCAGCGTCTTTGGCCTTGGCATGGCTATGTTCGGACCAAAAAACCAAATCGTTTTTCACAATGGTCATTTATTGAAACATTGTGCGCTTCCAGATCAAATCATTACTGGATCAAAAAACATAGGTGACTGGCTCAATTTTATGGCCCAGCGCGGTGATTTCAAAATTCAATCCGGCGAAACCAATGTACAAGGTGTATTAGATCGATTCCGCGAAGTGGACGATCAGGAAGCCATATTTGATAATATAACGCCGGCGAATGGGCGCATATTGAAATTCAGTGCCGTAAAATCTAGCGGCGGCATTATCACTTTATTTTCAGAAGACGTCACCGAAATCCGGCGCAATCAAGAATCTCTGGATATGGCTTTGGAGATGGGCGAGTCCGGATATTTTAATTACATGTTCAATTCTAATGAGATGACAATTTCCAGTAAATATCTGGAGAATATTCTGACCGCTGATGAATTTGAACTTTTACGCCAAAAAGGATTTTGGCCATTTTTCGTACCAGATGACGCTGCCAAGGCCGAACATGAGTGGAAAAATGCGGTCGAGCAAAGAAAACCGCTTTCTTTAATCCTGCGAATTCGCACGCAAATGCACGGGACGCGGTGGTTGAACTTCAATATACGGCCCCTATATAATCAATCCGGAAGTTTTTCCCATTTGATCGGATTTTTCGAAGATATAACTGACGACTTAACATCTCGAAATGAAATCGAACTCGCCAAGGAGCAAACCGAAGAAGCCTTAAAATCAAAAACCCATTTTCTGGCACGCATCAGCCACGAAATCCGAACGCCTATGAACGCCGTTATCGGTATTGCCGACGCCTTAATCCATCATAATAAAAGCCCGGCAATCGTGCCCAAACTTGAGCTCATTCAAAACTCTGCGGGCAGTATTCTAAACATTCTGGATGACACGCTTAATCATAGTAAGCTGGATACAGATCAATTTACCGTAGACCCGAAACTGGAAAATATCGGAAAAACGGTCGAGCAAATTTGCGAACTGTGGGAAAGCAAAGCCAAAGCTAACAATACGAAAATCTTATGCCATGTGGATGAGAGCGTACCGGACGAGCTTTTTGTCGACCGCTATCGATATGAGCAATGTTTAAATAATTTACTCTCCAACGCGATCAAATTTAGCCCCGGCGGGACAATCAATGTCATCTGTACGCGCGTCGACAGAAATGGCGCGCCGTCCTTGCTTTTGGCCGTCAAGGACACAGGTATCGGCATGACCGACGATCAGCGGTCCAGAATATTTGAAGCATACCAACAAGGTGACGAATCTATCTCACGCCGGTTTGGCGGGACTGGCCTTGGCATGAACATCACGAAAAACCTGATCGAACGAATGGGCGGCACAATTTCGGTAAAATCTGAAATTGGAAAGGGCTCTGTTTTTGTACTGTCATTGCCGATCCGGTTGAAATCGGAAGAGAGCGACGTGACGTCCGACACATTATTTGATCAGATTATGGACTCAGCCGAAGACGTCAAAGATACCCCCTATTCCCGATTGAAAATTCTTGTCGCCGATGACAACCCAACCAATCACATGGTGGTCAAATCTTTGCTCGATACGGTTGTTGCCGAAATTTACACCGCCAATCACGGGCAGGATGTCTTGGATATTTTGGACGTCCAGGATATCGATATTATTCTAATGGATATTCACATGCCGGTCATGGACGGAATCGAAGCGACCTTGGCCATTCGCAGCAGCCCCAAATCTTGGTCTGACGTTTTGATCGTTGCCGTAACCGCTGACCCGCAATATCAACAGCAAAGGCTTTGTCTGAATATCGGCATGGACTTTGCGGTCGCTAAACCGATCAAGCTGGCTGACATTCTCGAAGCGATTGACAAGGTTCTGGCAAATCGGAACGCGCGCATTCCGATGGCGAAATCCGCTTAAAAACTCGACAGACAAATCTAATCTCTATAAGAATTCCCTTTCATTGTTAGGGGAAATCCATGTCATATCGCTTGCACTTTATTCTTTCCAGCGCTCTTGTGATGGGTTTGACCGCCTGCTCATCCGGCAAAGGCTCAGATGTCACTTATGAGGGCGAAAGCTGCTATACGGGCGGGCCAATCTACACAGCGATTGACAGCGCCCCGACAGTCGAAGCCGTAAGGGTTAAGGACGGGGTCATTCGCTATGCCGGCGCAGCTACCGATAATTGGTGTGACAGCGGCGAGATGATCAATCTTGCTGGTAGCGCCATGTATCCGGGATTTACCGACGCACACGGGCATTTCGTCGGTATCGGTCTTCGGGAGATGACCCTAAATCTTGAAGGCACATTATCTATCGCAGAGCTAAAAACCCGGGTCAGCGCCGCGATCAAAGATTTACCGGCTGGCGAGACGCTTTATGGGCGCGGATGGATCGAAACGCACTGGCCTGAAAAACGTTTCCCAAACCGTCTGGATCTAGACGAGATAGCGCCGGACAATCCGGTCATTTTGGAGCGCGCAGATGGCCACGCCCTCGTCGTGAACAGCGCGGCATTAAAGGCCGCTAATATCACGGCAGACACTGAAATTCCGTTTGGCGGCGATGTCCTTAAAGACGATGCTGGGAACCCGACCGGCATGTTGATTGACAAGGCCGATGCGCTGGTTCGCGACCTTATGCCAACTATCACCGAACCTCGCATTCGCACGGCTATGAAAAAGGCCTCTGATCTTTATGCCAGCCGCGGCTGGACCAATATCCACTCCATGTCATTCGATCCGGCTGGCATTTCCTTAGTTCAGGAAGAAGCCAATGCGGGCAACGTTAAAATCCGCGTCTATGCGTCAACCGATATTGGCGGTGGATTTGAGACAAGCGAATTTGCCGCTAACCCCGATCGCAATAATCTGATTACGCGGCGCAGTATTAAGCTGTATGCCGATGGCGCCTTAGGGTCTCGCGGGGCAGCCCTGCTCGCTCCTTACGAAGATGATCCGGAAAATATCGGCCTGATGCTCACTACTTATGACACGATCATGCCTGTTTTAAAATCAGCCCTGAAAGACGGCGTACAGGTCAATACCCATGCCATTGGCGACAAAGCCAATCGATTGGTCCTTGATTGGTATGAAGAAGCAATGGACGCCGTACCAGCGTCCGAACGCGCGATTGCCGAACCCAGGTGGCGGATCGAGCACTCCCAAATTATTGCGCTCGAAGATATTCCGCGTTTTGCCAAGCTTGGCGTTATCCCCTCTATGCAGCCGTCCCATGCTATCGGCGATTTGCATTTTGCAGTCGACCGATTGGGACCAGAGCGGTTAGCGGGCGGATATGCGTGGCGCAGCTTGATCGACAGCGGATCGATTATTGCCGGGGGCTCAGACGCCCCGGTTGAGGTCGGCGACACCAGGATCGAGTTTTACGCGGCCGTCGCGCGAAAGGACCTCAAAGGCTATTCAAATCAGAACTGGAATGATGGCGAAAAGGTTACGCGTCAGGAAGCCCTCAAAATGTTTACAATCTGGCCTGCCTACGCGGCATTTGAAGACGATCGTCTCGGTACTATCGAAGCCGGAAAATCGGCGGATTTTACCGTCTTTGACCGGGATATTATGACAATAGCTGAAACCGAAATTCTGGACGTAAAGACGGTTATGACAATTGTGAACGGGGCGGTGGTCTATTCAGCCAAGGCCAATTAATTCTGATTTGCCTGCGAGATATTTGCCCGTTTTAATTCAGTAATTTTGAGACATATCGCAATCACCCAAGTGAGACCGATTACAAATGCAATCTTTTGCACCATAGGATAGGTCATATAGGCAAATTTCAGCCAGAGCTGCAGCATACAGAATAACAAAATCGCGATCGTCGCCCCGCCCCAGATCATTAAAGTTTGATACCGGTTTCGAACCAAAGCCTTGAACATCGCGATCAAAGCGACCAGCCCGAATGCGCCCGCCGCATAAATCGCATATGTATGGGCTTCAGTGAAAATAAGCGACGCCGAAATCATTGAGGCAGAACCGCTCGCCATAACGACTAATCGCGATAATTTTGACATCGGAATGGTTCTGGCGAACTCGATAAAGAATATCGCGAGGCTTAGCGTAAGAAATACGGTTGTCACAATTCCATATATCGAGGCTGGATTGGGGTCACCATTATAGGTGGTCGGCCAGATAAGGTCGCACCAGAAATTCAGTAGGACATTATATCCGCTTGAATCATAATCCCACTGGTGACCACCGGGATAATGGGCTGCGGCCACAAAATGTCCGGCGAAGAACACCAAAACTCCAAGAATAGGTATCCACTCAAGGCGCTTGAAAATGGTGGTCAAAACTTCTGGGCCTGCACCACATAGGCTTTAATTTTATCGCTGCCGAGAAGTTTAATAGCCTCAAGCCGGTGAACGCCGGATTGGAGCACATACCGGCCTTTGCCTTTTCGGACATAGATCGGTTTTTGATCATCATTTTCGAGAATTTCCTCGGCGAGAGGCAAGACTTTTTCCTCGTCAAATTCCTTTTTCTTGGAGGCCGGAACGTAAATTTCGTCAACCGGAATCAAAACGACGCGCATCATGCCCTGTTAATCCCTGAAATTCTTATATTGCATCGGCTGTTCAAGCCCGAGGTCTTTGACAAATTGGATAACCGCTTGGAGATCATCACGCTTTTTGCCGGAAACCCGCAGCTCATCGCCTTGGATCGCAACTTGAACTTTCATCTTTGCGCCTTTGATATCTTTGACGATTTTCTTGGCGAGTTCTTTTTCAATGCCTTCTTTGACCAGAATATTCTGGCGCACCGATTGTCCGGCTGCGGGCTCGACTTTCTGGTAATCCAGCTGTCCCGGTTCAATCCCGCGTTTGTGGAGCTGCCCGCGCAGGATCTCATGCATTTGTTTGAGCTTAAGATCATCATCGGCGAAGACCGTTAACACGCCTTCTTTATGTTCAAGGGTCGATCTCGAGCCCTTAAAATCATACCTCACGGAAATTTCGCGCAACACATTCGCGACCGCATTATCGACCTCTGCATGATCGACTTCGGAAACAATATCAAATGACGGCAAATCGCCCTCCTTGGCTATACCTTTTGATTGGTATATCCTTTGAGCTCCTTACGGGCAACCTGCATACGATGAACGGCGTCCGGTCCGTCAGCAAATCTGAGCGTGCGCATTTGAGCATACATCATGGCCAGCGGCGTATCTTGAGAAATACCGGTACCGCCATGCATTTGCATCGCCTCGTCAATGACCATGAGCGCCATATTCGGCGCGGCCACTTTGATCTGGGATATCCACGGCGCTGCGGCGCGCGCGTCGCCCTGATCCATCATCCAGGCCGCTTTAAGACACAAAAGACGGGCTTGTTCGATCTCGATGCGGCACTTTGCAATGATATCGTAATTGGCGCCAAGCTTCGCCAGTGGTCGTCCAAAGGCTTCACGGCTCACGGCACGGCGACACATAAGCTCAAGTGCCCGCTCCGCCTGTCCAACAGCGCGCATACAGTGGTGAATCCGGCCCGGCCCTAGACGGCCCTGCGAGACTTCAAATCCGCGACCTTCGCCGATCAACAAGGCGTCACCGGGAATGCGGACATCGGTATAGCGGATATGCATATGGCCGTGCGGCGCATCGTCATGACCAAACACCGTCATCGGACGCAGTATCTCAACGCCCGGAAGATCCGAATCAATCAGGAACATAGAGTGTTGAGCATGCCTTGGAACGTCGCCGCCCTTGGGCGCCGTACGGGCCATTAAAACATAGACTTCGCAGCGCGGGTCGCCCGCGCCGGATGACCAGTATTTCTCGCCGTTTAAAACCCACTCGTCGCCGTCACGGACGGCAGAAAATTCGAGATTTGTTGCATCTGAAGATGCCACATCCGGCTCCGTCATCAAAAAGGCGGAACGGATTTCGCCTTCAAGGAGAGGCTTAAGCCATTTCTCCTTGTGCTCGGCAGTGCCGTAACGCTCGATCACTTCCATATTGCCTGTATCAGGCGCGGAACAATTGAAGACTTCCGGCCCAAGTGCGCACCAACCCATTTGTTCAGCCAGATAGGCATATTCAACGGTCGACAATCCAAAACCGCGCTCGCTATCCGTCAGCCAGAAGTTCCAGAGTCCCTGCTCTCGCGCCTTCTTTTTAAGGCTTTCGCGGATTTCATTTTGGCGGTCTGTAAACGCAAACCGTCCGCCGGGCGCTTTGCCGACTTCGTGATGATATTCAGCGTCCAGAGGCAGGATTTCTTCCTGCACCATTTTGCGGACTTTTTCCCAGATCGGTTTTACCCGATCGCTCATGCCTAGATCCATTGTCATGCTAGTAGCCCTTCATAGTTGCTATTTGTTCCATTTGGTAATTGGCATCACCAAAGAGCTCCTGAGCAACGCGTATGCGTTTTAAATATAGTCCAATATCATATTCATCGGTCATACCTACGCCGCCATGCATTTGCACGCCTTCGAGACCGGCCAGTTTCGCGACCTGTCCGAGCTTGGCTTTGGCCATCGCAACCGGAAGCTCTGCGCTCTTGGCGTCCGTATCCATGGCTGTGAGCGCCATGAGGACGGCTGAGCGCGCATTCTCAAGCTCGGAATAAAGGTGCGCGGATCGGTGTTGAAGCGCTTGGAATGACCCGACATTGACGCCGAATTGCTTGCGCTCGCGAATATAGTCAGTCGTCTGCCGAAACGCCTCGCCGCCGGAACCTAGTAGCTCCGCTGCAACGGCAGCGCGGCCGGCATTGACAATAGCGCCGAGTACTTCGCCGCCTTTGTCGACTTCGCCTAAAACGGCGTCAGCATTGACTTCGACATCGTCAAAATCGATGCGCGCCGAATTACGGCTATCAACCATTTGCGTGCGCTCAACCGATACGCCGTTAGTCCTGGGGTCAACGAGGAAAAGCGTCAGCCCGTCCATCTCGCCGGCTTCGCCCGATGTGCGCGCGACAACGATCATTTGATCGGCGACGTGACCGTCTATCACCATGCCTTTCTGGCCGCTAAGCTTAAACCCGTTTCCAGAGCGCTCAGCGCTCATATTGGTAGCTTTGGGATTGTGTTTCCGGCTCTCTTCCAGCGCCAGTGCCATGATAGTTTCACCGCTCGCGATTTTGGGCAGCCATTCGGCTTTTTGTTCTTTAGAGCCGCCTTGCTTAAGCGCGGTCGCGGCCAGGATACCGGTTGATAGAAACGGCGATGCCGTCAGGTTTTTTCCCATCTGTTCTGCGATCAATCCGGCCGCCATGAAACCCATGTCGACGCCGCCATGTTCTTCGTCGATTAGCACACCGGTAAAGCCCATATCGGCCATTTCCTGCCATAGGCCTTTATCATAGCCGGTATCATCACGATTATCGCGCAGGGTCCGCAGTTGTTTAACCGGTGATTTATCCGCGAAAAAACCTTCCGCCGTTTCGGCGAGCATTTTTTCGTCTTCATTCAAAAGCATGGCCATGGGTTACGCTCCCGGCAATTCTAGAATGCGTTTGGAAATTATATTGAGCTGGATTTCGGTTGTTCCGCCTTCAATAGAATTGCCCTTGGTACGCAGCCACATACGGGCAAGATCGCCATCGTTGGAGCGCTCCCCTTCCCACTCGAGGCCGTCATGACCTGCCGCGTCCATCATAAGCTCAAAACGGCGCTTATTCAGCTCCGTCCCGTAATATTTTAGCATTGAAGAGTCCGCGCCAAGCGACGCACCCGCTTTGGCTTCGGCCAGCTTACGGTTCAGGGTCAGCATATAGGCCCATTCATCAACTTCTGTTTGGGCAACTTTGGCCCGCAGCATCGGATCGGCAAGCTTGCCATCTTCCAGTCCCACGGTACCGGCGACTATTTCGCTGAGCGGACGCATGTCGCCGCCCATTCCGCCAATCATTTCGCGTTCATGGGTCAACAGATATTTCGCAATCGTCCAGCCCTTGTTTTTCTCGCCGACAAGGTTTTTCTTTTCAACCCTGACATCCTCAAAGAAAGTTTCGCAAAATGGTGACTTTCCGGAGATCAGCTTGATCGGCTTGGCCTCAACGCCCGGCGTTTCCATGTCGAACAAGACAAACGAAATACCTTCATGTTTTTTGGCTTTGGGATCCGTGCGGACGAGACAAAAAATCCAGTCGGCCTGGTCAGCATAAGATGTCCAGACCTTTTGGCCATTGACCAGATAGTGATCGCCCTTGTCCTCACATTTAGTCGCCAGCGCCGCGAGATCAGATCCGGCCCCCGGCTCGGAATAGCCCTGACACCAGCGGATTTCCCCGCGCGCTATCGGCGGCAAGAACTTTTTCTTTTGCTCTTCATTGCCGAATTTCAGCAGCGCAGGCCCGAGCATCCAGATACCAAAGGAGCTCAGCGGACTACGCGCTTTGATGCGTTTCATTTCAGATTTGAGGACTTTGGCCTCCTCCTTGGATAGGCCGCCGCCGCCATATTCCTTGGGCCAGGTCGGAACGGTCCAGCCCTTGGCGCCCATAGCGCGCATCCAGTCCTCTTGGGCCTGACTTGCAAATTCATAGTTCCGGCCGCCCCAACAGGCATCATCAAAGCCTTTCATTGGTATGCGCATTTCGGCCGGGCAGTTTTCTTCCAGCCAAGCTCTGACTTGCTCGCGGAATTCTTTGAGATCACTCATTACAGTTCTCCTGTTTTAATTTTGATACGGGACAGCTCGCCCAGCGCATTGACCATTTGGCCAAAAGGCTTAAAGCGAGGATTATCGGTCTGTCCATGATAATAGCGATAATATATCTGCTGGATGATGACAGCGAGCCGCCAGAGACCATAGACATAATAAAATTGGAAATTAGAAACATCAGCGCCGGTTCGATCGGCATAGAATTTCAGAATTTCCTTGCGGGTCATCATGCCCGGGGCACTACTGGGCTGACGGACCATCATTTGCATCATTGGCGGATCATCCGCCTCTATCCAATAAGACAGCGTATTGCCCAAATCCATCAGAGGATCCCCGAGCGCGCAAATCTCCCAGTCCAGGACCGCATCAATTTTTGTCGGATCTTTAAGGTTTAAAATGCAGTTATCGATCCGGAAATCCCCGTGCAGGATCGCCGCGCCGGTTTCGCTCTTGGGCTTATTGTCCTCAAGCCACTGCATCACATCGTCAAATTTCTGAACATCGTCGGTCCAGGCTTTTTGGAAGCGCCGGTTCCAGCCACCGATCTGGCGATCGACATATCCCTCAGGCCGCCCAAAGTCCTCAAGACCGATTGCCTCGTAATCAATCTTGTGAAGGTCAACGAGTTTCTGAAACAGGTTTTCGCAAAGCTCGCGCCCTTTTTCGCGGCCCCACCCCCACTCTTTGGGCATATCGATGATCATATGACCGTGAACGCGATCCATGACATAAAATTCAGCGCCGATAATGCTTTCATCATCAGTGTAATAAACGGTGTTAGGGACGCTCGGATAAACAGGCTTGAGCGCTGTCATTATCCGGTATTCACGGTGCATGTCATGGCCGGACTTTGGGCGAGTGCCGAAAGGCGGACGGCGCAGAACCAGCTCCCGATTGGGATAGGTTACAGCATAGGTTAGATTTGATGCGCCGCTGGAGAATTGCCGGACTTCAGGCGTGCCCTCAAGGCCGCTCAACGCTTCCTTTAGGACAGCATCAATTGCGGCGATATCAAGCTCCTCGCCTTTGCGGACGTCTCCTGCTGGATTTTGCGTGTCCGTCATAGGATAGTGGCGCCCCCATCGACGGTCATTGTCTGGCCGGTGAAATAGCTGCCCTCATCGGATAGCATATACATGACAGCGCCGACCATTTCTTCAGGTTGCGCCATGCGCTGGATCGGTAAAGTTTTGATGAGCTTCTGCGCCATCGGGTTTTCCTTGAGCGCGGACGCCAGCTTCGTATCGGTAAATCCTGGCAGAAGCGAGTTAACCCGAACGCCCTGCTGGCCATATTCCTTGGCGAATCCTTTGGTCATATTGATCACGGCGGCTTTGGTCATGCCGTAGATCACGCGGAAAATTCCGGGATTAAGCCCGTCGATCGACGCGACATTGACGATTGCGCCGCCGCCATTTTGCAGCATTAACGGCACGCATTTTGAGCTGAGAAAATACGGCCCTTTCACATTGACTTCGAAGGTCTTGTCAAACGCCCACGACTCAGCTTGGTGAGCCGGTCCCATATAGGGATTAGTGGCGCCGTTATTAACCAGATAATCCAGCCGGCCATGCTCGGCCATGATCTCGTCTACAACGGCTTGATGGCTATCGATCTCTCCAAGGTGCAATGTTTTAGCAGACGCTTGGAGGCCCTTAGCGCGGATATCCTCGGCGACCTTTTCGCAGGCTTCGAGCTTACGGCTGGTGCAAATAACGGTAGCACCATGTTCGGCCAAACCGTGCGCGATCGCCTCGCCAATACCGCGGCTTGCACCGGCAATGAGGGCAACTTTTCCTGTAAAATCAAAACGGGCCATTTGGCACTCCTTATTACTTGCTTATAATTTGACGTCGGCCTGACTGAGCTTGGCTCTGAGCCGCGCCATACCAGATATGTAGCTATCATAGTCCATGGCCTTGGCCTTGAAATAGTCGCCGACGACTGGATGGGATAGAACCAGAAATTCGTTCTTTTCGATAGAAGCCTTGAGCGCGTTTGCGACATCGGAGGGTTCTAAAAGGCCATCCTTATTGTTTTCAGCAAATGACATGCCTTTGGTCATATTGGTGCGGACATATTGCGGACAGACCGCATGTACCGATATGCCATCGGCCTTATGTTCAATCGCCATCGCCTCGGCATAGCCCAGCACAGCATGTTTGGTGGCGCTGTAAGAAGCGCTCCCAATTTGGTTTAAGAGGCCTGCAGCTGAAGAGACGATGACAAACCGCCCTTCTCCGCGCTTTTTCCAGCCCGGGATCAGGCGGCGGGACGCATAGACACTGCCCATGACGTTAATCGCCCAGCTCTTATCCCAGGACTCGTTACTGCCGCCGGCAGAGTTACCGCCGGGGCCGTCACCAAAGCCGACGCCGGCATTTGCGATAAATATATCGACAGGGCCAAACGCATCTTCGGCATCATCGATAAATTTGATAATTTGCGCTTCATCGCTGACATCGCAGCTATAACCATTTAGGTTGTCTTGCCCCGCACATTCGGGCGCACTTAGGTCAGAAATTGATACTTTCGCGCCCTCGGCTAAAAACATGTCAGCAAACGCACGTCCAATGCCGCCTGCCGCGCCGGTCACGGCAACATGCTCGCCGGAAAAATTAATCTCACTCATAATTATATTTACCACGCCTTAGTCTGGGCGCAACGACTATATGCAAAAAGTTGTATATAAATTGTCGCACAAAAAAAACCCGCCTCAAAGGGCGGGTTCTTAATTCTAAATGTAAGCGAGCTTATTTTTCAAAGAAGCTCAGCTGTTTTACGCGCTTGGCCATCAGATAATAGAACACGGCGCGGTTCTTCTGACGTACCGGCTTCATTTCCGCGCAAGTATCCGCAGCGGCTTTCTCAGCCGCTTCTTTGGATAGACCCAGTTTCTTTTGACCGAAGTTTTTGGCGACTGTCGCCATTTCGGTTGGATCAGAACAGGCGACCAACGCAGAGTCGCGGTTCTTTAATGACGCACCCAAATATTTCACGACATTGTCAATCGTTCCGGCCTTGGCAGACTTGTGGAAACGGCGAACGCCTTCATAATATTTGGAATTATCTTTTCCGGCGGCTTTTTTCGCTGGCGCTTTCTTAGCGGCGGTTTTCTTTTTCGCCGGAGCTTTCTTCTTAGCCGGCGCCGCTTTTGTTGCAGAGCTCTTAGAGAAGCCCTTGGCTTGCTTAACCCAATCGTCACGCTTGATGCGTCCTGGAATTGAATCAATCACGCCTTCAACCATTTTAACGTCAGCGGCTTTCCAGTTTCCGATCTGATTGAAGTAATAAATACCCTTATTGTTCAGATCTTTTTCGAACTTAGGACCGATGCCTTTGATCTGTTTCAAATCGTCCGGCTTACCAGCGGTCGGGCCGTCTGTATAAAGAACCTTAGGCTTAGCAGAAGACTTGGCCGAAGATTTCTTGGTTGAAGAAGTCTTTGTAGAAGATTTTTTAGCTGGAGCTTTCTTCTTAGCGGGCGCCTTTTTAGCCGCCGTCTTCTTAGCGGGTGCTTTTTTCGCTGTGACCTTCTTAGCCGCTGGCTTTTTCTTGGTTGTTGTCTTCGCTTTCGTCGCCGTCGCTTTTGTGACAGCAGCCGCTGTAGCGCCCGCTGCAGCCGCACCGGCGGCTTTCTTGCTCGTCGACTTCTTCTTGCTGCGGGAAGATGCTGAAGTCGATTTCTTAGCAGTCGATTTCTTAGCAGAAGATTTCTTGGCGGTTGCTTTTGGTGCTTCAGCCAAGCGGCCTTCTAAATATTTCACCCGCGCTGCAAGGTAACGATTGCGCCATTCAAGGGCATAGGAATCGTCATCATCGCTTCCGCCGCCAGACGCAAGCGCTGCTGCGCCAGCTCCGGTTGTTGCGCCAGTTCCTGCTGATGTCAGTTGCGATTTCAGATTTGAAACTTCACCGTCACTATCTGATAGACGACCTTCAAGTTCACGAACCCGGGTCCGCAGGCCATCGGCTTCGGAGCGCAACGCACCTTCGCCGTCAGACGTCAAATCACCGGAATGACCCTTGCCGAATAATTTCGACAGTAGGAAGCCGAGAATAAGGCCAAGCAGCCCCATTGCAAAAAGTGGTAACCACCCAAAACAGGTGATATAAGAAAGAATATTGCTCATTTGTATAGTCCTTTACTATCGGCAAATTTTTGGGTGCTTTGCATCAAAGCAGACTCAGCCGACTCGCCCTTTTTTATTGAACACGCTTCCGCGTTCCAAGGGCCAATCGTCGTCAATAAAACCGAAACGATCGCGAGAATTAGAATTCCCCAAACCCATTTCGCCATAATTCCCTCCTAGGAATCTTAAGAATGAATCGTCTTAACCGATTGCCCCGTTTGATGCAACGCGGATTAACGCGTTTCTGATGAACCTTATCTGAAGCTAAAAATCACTCGCCAATTGTTTGTGCGGGCGCCGCGCGATAATCGACGTCCGCTTCCGATGCCATCCAGACCATGGTCGCCCATGCGGCAACATTTTGAGCAATTTCGTCTTTATCAATTTTATCAAACGTGTCGTCCGGTGTGTGGTGCAAATCAAAATAATCATAGCCGTCTTGCTGGAGCCTGATCGCTGGCACGCCGGCATTGCGAAGCGGGATAATGTCGGGGCCGCCTGACGTGTCGCCATCTTCCATCGCAACACCTAAATGCTGGAGAGATTTTTGAATTTCGATGAGTGCATCGCGAGCTTCGCCCTGCACAGTCGTTCGCAGAGCATAGACTTTGCCGGCACCGAAATCGGACTCGCTGGCGAGGACATGATTGATAAGCTCATCTTTGTGTTTCTCGGCATAAGCAAATGCCCCGACCAAGCCGACCTCTTCTGACCCGAAGGCCACGACCCGGATTGTGCGTTTCGGTTTTAGGCCGTTTTCAAGCAATAGCTGCGCCGTCCCCAAACTGATACCGATACCGGCGCCGTCATCGACCGCGCCTGTGCCTAGGTCCCAACTATCGAGGTGCCCACCAATGAGTATGATTTCGTCAGGTTTTTCAGTGCCTATAATATCGCCGATGACATTGCCCGACTCCAGCGGTCCTAATTCTTTGGGTGTCAAAGTCAGTTTGATCCGAACGGTCTCGCCTCTGGCCAATATCCGGTCAAGCTGATCGGCATCCGGCGCTGACAAAGCCCCTATTGGAATGGGTTTAACATCTTCTTGGTAGCGCATTTGTCCAGTGTGCGGGAAGCGATGGCTATCCGTTCCGACCGATCTTATCACGACAGCAGCCGCGCCGCGCTTGCCCGCTTCGGTCGCGCCGCTGCGTCTTTTCTGATTGGCTGGACCATATCCCGCGCCGTCATGGGCCTTTTCCATTCGGCCGGAAATAAAGACGATCTTGCCATCAAGCCCGCCTTCTGGCGCTGCCGCCAAATCTTCGAATGTCGGGAAATATGCGATCTCCGCTTCAACACCCTCTTCCGGCGTAGCCGATGAACCGCCAAGTGCAGTAACTTCTAAATTTTGTGGGTAAGGGGCAATAATTTCTGCTGTTTCGACACCGCGTACCCAGCCCCGAACCGGAAACGTTTCGACGCGGACGTTTTGCAGTCCGGCGGCTTTAAACTTATCGACCGCCCATTCTCTGGCTTTGGCCTCTTGCGGACTTCCTGCCAGACGCTGGCCAATCTCAGTGGTCAGAGACTCGGTGAGGTCATAAGCGTGCGTCCCGGCAAGCGCGGCTTCTTGAAGCTTCTGCACTTCCGGCGATAATTTGTAGGCAGGCGCGGAAATTTCACCCGAAGATTTATCGACTGCAGTCTTGTCAGAAGACTGTTCACTGTTCTGACAAGCTGTAAGACTTGCACTTATACATAATATCAGGAATAATTTCTTCATCGGGGCCTCACAATAGTGGAATGGGTATGTCGCAAAGTCATATCGGAATTTCAAATATAAAATTGCTTTTATTTTGGCGGTGTTTGTGGTTGATACGGCCAAATCTCTTCAAGGCAGGGAAAATGAAAAAACTTATTCAATACACTTTACCTATTCTTTTGGCGTCGAGTTTGATCGGCTGTAAATCGGAAACCAAATCTGAAACGCCGGCCGTTAAACCGCCGATAGCTTCAGCGGCCGATTTGCGACGCCGTATAGAAACATTAGCGTCAGATAAGTTTGAGGGACGCGCACCAAGTACGCCCGGCGGCATTGCTGCCAGTCAATATATTGCCGATGAAATGGAGGCCGCCGGCATGGTTCCAATGGGCGATAATGGCACCTATTTTCAATCCGTCGAGCTGACTGAAGCCGTGGTACAAGGCTCATCTTCCTTTGTAATTAAATCCGGTGACACTTCTGTTTTATCCGGCGATCAAAGCAGCAATGCCGTTTACTGGACCAAGCGTATGGATCCGTCTTTGGCTATTTCTGACAGTGATCTGGTATTTGTCGGTTACGGCGTTGTCGCGCCGGAATTTGGCTGGAATGATTATGAAGGCCTGGATGTCAAAGGTAAGACCGTTGTGATGCTGGTCAATGATCCGGGCTTCGCGACCCAGGACGAAACCCTGTTTAAGGGCAATTCCATGACCTATTATGGCCGCTGGACTTATAAATATGAAGAAGCTGGTCGCCAAGGCGCGGCCGCAGCATTGGTTATTCATGAAACAGCGCCCGCCAGTTATGGGTGGGATGTCGTTTCTGGAAGCTGGACAGGGTCGCAATATGATTTGGTTCGGCCGGATGGCGGCGCCAATCGAACTTTGCTTGAAGGCTGGCTTCATTATGATGCCGCAAAATCTGTTTTGGATGCTGCGGGTCATGACATTGAGACCCTTAAAGCCGATGCGCTCAAGAAAGGCTTCAAACCGGTCGCCTTAAAAGACGTCAAACTTGATGCTAGAATTGATCAGAAAGTATCGACCGTGAAATCCCGAAACGTCGCGGGCGGCGTTGTCGGCACGAAATATCCGGACGAATATATCCTCTATATGGCGCATTGGGATCACCTTGGGGTTAATTCAAGTTTGGAAGGCGACCAAATATTTAACGGCGCGGTCGACAATGCGACGGGTACGGCAGCCATTCTGGAAATAGGCCAGGCGTTTGTCGAACAGGGTATACCTGAACGATCCGCGATATTTGTCGCTGTCACGGCCGAAGAATCGGGGCTTTTGGGATCAGCCTATTACGGCGCAGCTCCCCTCGTTCCGCTCGCCGACACAGTCGGCGGCTTAAACATAGATGCAATATTGCCGGTTGGAAAAACCAAGGACATGATTGTCGTTGGCTACGGATCATCCGAACTGGAAGACAGGCTCAACACGATTTTAGAGCCGCGCGGCATGTATATTGTCCCGGATCAAAAGCCGGAAGCCGGATATTATTATCGATCCGATCATATCAGCTTGGCAAAACTCGGTGTGCCAATGCTCTATGCCGACAGCGGAAATGACCATGAGTCTAAGGGCGTTGAATATGGTCAAGCATTTGGAGATGAATATACCAAAGAACGCTATCACAAACCTGCGGATGAATATGATAATAGCTGGGACCTATCAGGCATAGAGCAAACCACCGAAATCTTATTTCAGCTTGGTTACGACCTCGCCAATAGCCGTGACTGGCCGAACTGGTACGAGGGCGGAGAGTTTAGAGCATTACGCGATAAAATGCGGGCCAATAAATAGTCCGGCAAGCCTTTAAGCGATGGTGAAATTCAGATGATACGGGCGTCCGTTTATATCGTGGCGCTTAATGAAGAAGCCAATATTGCGCGCGCTCTTGAGAGTGTCAAAGAATTTGAGGATATCGTTGTCATAGATTCAGGCAGCGTTGATAAAACTAAAGAATTATCAAGTGCTTACACTGATAATATCATCTATAATGAATGGATCAACGAATTTCAGCAACGCGATTTCGCTCTATCGCAATGTCAGTTTGACTGGGTTCTCAGTCTTGATGCTGATGAAGAGATTAGCCCGGAGTTATTGGCCCATATTCGCAAGACGGTCGAAAGCGACAAAGTCGACGGCCTGGATATAAATATCCGCGAATATTTTATGGGAAAACTGCCCGGCAAAGGCGTGAAATTGACCCACAGGGTCAAATTTTTCAGAAAGTCGAAATTTAACTACGGAGAAGCGCGGGTCCATATTCCCCAGTTCGTTGACGGCAAGGTCGTTAAGGCAAAGGGATATATTACCCATTTTGGTGCAAAATCTGTCGAGCTGGCGGTGATGAAGAACAATAAATATTCATCGCTTAGCGCTCGGGACAAGTTTGAGAAAAACAAACGGCCTTCACGCCTCAAGATTGTTTTCATTTTCCCAATAGTGTTTTTTAAATATTATCTACTCAAACGGCACTGCCTTTCCGGAATACGCGGATTTGTTTTGTCCATAAACTGCGCCCATTACGCTTTGCTCAAAGAAGCCAAGCTGTACGAATTAGATCAAGAAGACTCCCATGACTAAATTAATCTTTGGCTTTGCGCTTTCATTCTTATTCGGGTTTTCGGCTGCCGCCCAAAGCCCGATCGGAACAGAGGATGACCGGGCCCGAAAATTTCGCGCGCTGGATCCGGAACTCCCTACCCCTAATATGTATCGCGGGGCTTCGGGCGCCCCGGGTCCGGCTTACTGGCAGCAACAGGTCGATTACGTCATCGACGCGGAGCTCGATGAGGACGCGCAGCGCCTGAGCGCGTCTATGACTATCACCTATACGAACAACTCTCCCGATACGCTGCAATATCTATGGCTGGCATTGGATCAAAACCGATTTAAGGACGGATCTCTGGCGCGTATGAGCGAAACTTACCGCGATGTCGGCACAAGGCGCGACGCATCAGGCAGAGGAGATAGCTACAGCTTTGCCGCGCTCAACCGATATCAAGGTTTCGAAGATCAAGAATATGGCTTTGAAATCCAGGCAATTCTCGGTGAGGATGGCCAGGATATTTCCTATGTCGTTAATGATACTATGCTGCGACTCAATCTCGGCGTGCCGCTGGCCCCGACCGAGACCGTCATCTTCTCTATCGATTGGGAACATAATATCCTCGACGAGGCCGTCATTGGTGGTCGCGGCGGCTTTGAATATTTCCCGGAAGAAGACAATTACATTTTCGGCATGGCCCAGTGGTTCCCAAGATTGGCCGCCTATACTGATTATGCAGGCTGGCAGAACCGGCAATTTCTGGGACGCGGCGAGTTTACCCTCGAATTTGGTGATTATGAGGTCAATCTAACGGTTCCGGCCGATCATATTGTCGCCGCTTCCGGCGTCTTGCAAAACCAGAATGAAGTTTTGACTGCGAAACAGCGCAACCGTCTCAAGAGAGCAGGCACAGAAGAAATCACCTTCATTGTCTCCCCTGAGGAAGCGTTGGATAATCAGGAAAACAAGTCCCGCGACACGAAAACCTGGGAATTTAAAGCCGATAATGTTCGCGACTTTGCTTGGTCCAGTTCACGTAAATATATTTGGGATGCAATGATTTTCGAACAGGACGACCCGGTCAATCCTGAAGTATTGGCAATGTCATTCTATCCCAATGAGGCTGAGCCAATTTGGTCAAAATATTCGACCCATGCTGTTGTGCACACGATGGATGTCTATAATCGATTTGCCTTTAACTATCCATATCCAACGGCGCAGTCTGTCAATTCATGGGAACGCGGCGGTATGGAATATCCGATGATTACCTTTAACGGTTACCGGCCCAAAGTTGATCCTGACACAGACGAAATCACCTATTCGCGCAATGTCAAATATGGACTGGTCGGCGTCATTATTCATGAGATCGGACATATTTATTTCCCGATGGTTGTCAATTCGGATGAGCGCGAATGGACCTGGATGGACGAAGGCATCAATACATTTCTGGAATATATGGCCGAGTATGAGTGGGAAGAAAATTTCCCGATCCGCGGCAATATGCAAAACCCGCTCGATCAGATTACGCGTTATATGACGAGTTCGGACCAAGTCCCGATCATGACCCAATCTGACACAATTTTGCAATTTGGCTCAAACGCCTATGCTAAACCTGCTGCAGCCCTGATCGTACTTCGTGAAACCGTCATGGGCCGCGAGCTGTTTGATCATGCGTTTCGCGAATATGCCACGCGCTGGCGCTTTAAACGCCCGACGCCGGCTGATTTTTTCCGAACAATGGAAGATGCCTCTGCTGTCGATTTGGATTGGTTCTGGCGAGGATGGTTCTACACGACTGACCATGTTGACATTGCGATTAGCGATGTCCGGGAATACCAAATCTCGACACAAGATCCTGAAAGAGAAGAAATTGCAGATCGCACAGAGAACCTGCGCAAATATCCAGAGAATATAGTACAGCGGCGTAACCGCGACGAAGGCGTTATTACACGCGTCGACCGGTTTGAATCTCTCAACGACTTTTACAATGACAATGACAAATTCACTGCAACCCCCAAAGATCAAAAAGACTATGAGTCCTTTTTAGATGGTCTGAGAGACTGGGAAAAAGAGGCATTTGAACGAGCTTTGGAAGCAGAAAACTATCTATATTTTATCGACTTTGATAATATTGGCGGCTTAATAAGCCCGCTCCCGCTGAAAATAACATTTGAAGATGACGAGACCGAGGAGATTATGCTCCCCGCCGAAATTTGGCGCCGCGATCCGGTGCAGGTCACCAAATTACTCGTGCTGGACAAACCTGTCGCCAAAATTGAACTCGACACGGCCCATCAAACGGCGGACGCCGATTTCAGTAATAATAGTTTCCCGCCGCAAGTGAGCCGCTCACGGCTTGAGCTATATAAGAGCAGTCGTAAAGATCGTGATATGATGAACGAAATGCTCACCGAGCTCCGCAAAGACTCTCCGGCGACTGAAGATGAAACAGCAGGCGTCCCCCTCTCGAAACCTTCCAATGACAACCAGGACGACGATATTAACGATGCTAAAGAGGATTCAAACGGCGAAGAGAACGGCGAAGAAGAGAACGGCGAAGAGAATGCTGAGGACCAGATCGAGCAAACTCTTAAACGCATTCTAGATCCGTTTATTAAATGATGAACCGTCGACACTTTTTAGCCTGTGCTTGCGTTGCCGGATTTACGGTTTATCCGTTGCCCGGGCTTAAGGCCTATGCGCACCGCGAAAAGCTGACAACGACCAATTTGTTTTGGAACCAATCGACAAAAAAGCTCGAAATTTCACATATTTTTCACATCCATCACGCCGAACTTGCGATGGAGAAAATGGCATTGGTTGGAAAGGCGGATTTAACGTCGCTGGAGCATCAGGCCCGCTTGGCGCTATACGCCGAAGATCATTTTGCGCTTGGACGTTCCGAGGATGATGAGCTCACAATTACAACGGTGGGGGCCGAAAAAATTGGGCAAAATATTTATGTTTACCAGGAAACCGATCTTCCCAAGCCACCGAACAAATTGTTGATCTATTGCGACTTCCTTCGCTCGGAATTTGGCGATCAAATCAATCTGGTGGATTTAAACGTAAATGGCAGCATTAGCTCGGCCCGATTGGCCGGTCGGGAATATCAAAAAATCCTTATTGCCAAATAATCTAAAAGAGCAGATAGTCAGCCTATGCTGACAGTTCATCACCTCAATAATTCCCGTTCTCAACGCGTATTATGGCTTCTGGAAGAACTTGGCATCAAATATGAGATCCGCCGCTACGAGCGCGATCAAACAACCAACCGTGCACCGGCAGATTTAAAAACTATCCACCCGCTTGGTAAGTCACCCGTTATTACGGACGGCGATAAAACCATTGCCGAGACTGGTGCCATTATCGAATATATTCTGGACAATCACAGCGACGGCCGTTTCGTGCCTGAAAAAGGCAGTGAGGAATATGATAATTACCGGCATTTCATGCATTACGCCGAGGGCTCGGCAATGCTTCCATTCTTACTGGCTTTATACACAAGCTATCTTGGCGAAGCCGCTGCGCCTCTAAATCCGATCATCATGCGCGAGATCAAAAGCCAGCTTGACTATATGGAATATCATCTTATCCGAAACGAATATATTGCCGGCGACGAGCTGACAGGCGCCGATTTCATGGTGATTTTTCCGCTGGAAGCTGCGAAAACCCGCGGCCGGCTAAAGGGCTATGACGCCTGCAAGGATTATGTCGAAAAAATCCACAAACGCCCGGCCTATTTGAAGGCCCTATCCAAAGGCGGCGATTACGCCTTTGGCCCGGATAACTAACCGATGAAGGCACTCGCCTTTCACTTGGCCGCGCCGATCAAGGATATTGAGGAAACGCGGGATTTTTATATCGTTCTTTTGGGATGCAAACAGGGCCGCGAAGCCAAGACCTGGATTGATTTCGATTTCTTTGGCCATCAGCTTTCCTTTCATGTCAAACCTGATGAACTCACGCCGGTCAGCGCAAATTCCGTCGACGGCAAAGACGTTCCCGTCCGCCATTTCGGTGCCATTCTCGAGTGGGACTCTTGGCAGGAACTGGCTCAAAAACTTAAATCGGAAAGGGTTAAATTTGTCATTGATCCTTATATCCGCTTTGTGGGCGAACCGGGCGAACAGGCCACAATGTTTTTCCACGATCCATCCGGAAATGCACTGGAGTTCAAAGCCTTTAAGGACCCAAATCAGATTTTTGCAAAATGACCGGATTCTGTAAGGTCCGATGGTCGATGCGCACGCTTACCACTTGTGCAACGATTATTTTTAGCGCTGCCTGTCATCATGTTCAAACATCAGGTCCCCGGCAGCTCGACGTTTTATGGGTTGCAACCGGGCAGATGTGTGAACCCGAGACTGTTATATTTGATCCTTTAAAAAATGATCTGATCGTCAGCAACATTTGTGGTTTTCGTAAAAACGGAAATGGCTATTTGTCGCGTTTATCCCTCGAAGGCACTTTATCGGATGCGAGATGGATCGAGGGACTGAACGCGCCCGCTGGTATGGCGATCAACGGCCGGCAGATTTATGTGACTGATCTGGATCGATATCATATTTTCGATCTCGATACCGGAGAAAATCTATCGACCGTGAAGCCCTCTTTTGACGTCAGAGCATTTAATGACATTGCGGTAAGCGCCGATGAAACTGTCTATATTAGCGATTCATTTTCTAACCGGGTGTTCGCTGTCAATCAGGGGAGATTTGTTCAGTTTCCCGATTCGCAAACTGAATTTAAATTCGCCAATGGTCTGCATCTACGAAACGGGTCACTTTATGTCGGCGGAAATCTTCTTTGGAAAGTCGATCTGAAAAGCAACATTATCGAGACCGTAAACCCGGAAGTTTTAATCGATATTGACGGGATCGAAAATGGCCTGCACGGCGGCTTGGTCCTGTCAATCGTCGGCGGTAATTTATGGCATTTTGCGCCCGATGGAGAATTGGAGGAATGGACCGCACCGGGACTATCGAGCACTAACCATGCGGTTTTATCCGATGAAAAGCTGATTTTGGTGCCAACAGGCTATGACAATGAGGTTTTGGCCTTACGCATGCCCGTTACGGATAAGGAATAAATTCTTCTTCATCACCCGGGACGATTGGAAATTTACCGGCAATCCAGTCCGATTTGGCCTGTTCAATCCGGTCTTTCCGGCTCGATATGAAGTTCCATTCCATAAATCGATGACCCAATGATTCACCGCCGATGACGGCAATCTTGCAAGCCGAATTGCTGCTTACTCGCGCCTGTGAATTAACGACGGCAAACTGGTTTTCGTCGATTGGTTGATCGTCTATCATCAGGCCGGCGTTTAGCGAATATACGGCCATTTCAGGGATATCGGGCAGAGTTAGGGATTGACCGACTTTTAGCGTAGCTTCCATATACAGCGTCTGGCAAAATGTTTTAACCGGCGATTCATATCCAAACGCCTTTCCCATGATCAACCGGATTTTCACACCGTCGACGGAAAACTCCGGAATTTCGCTGGCAGGGTAATGATGGAACTCGGCATCGATTTCTTCTTTGGATTCCGGTAGGGCGTGCCATAATTGCAGCCCGTGCAAGCTATAGCCTGTCGCCTTAAGCTCCGCCGATGTCCGCTCGGAATGTACAATTCCGTTTCCGGCAACCATTAAATTGACGGCACCTGGCCTGATCACCAATGCGTTTCCAAGGCTGTCACGGTGAAAAATTTCGCCCTCAAACAGATAGGTCACCGTGGCAAGATTGATATGGGGGTGCGGGCGGACATTCATGCCCTGCCCGGGACTAAAATCGACTGGACCGAAATGGTCGAAAAAGACCCACGGCCCGACAGATCTCAGACCCGCAAAGGGCAAGGCCCGTTTAACCGTAATTCCATCGCCTAATGACTTGGCTTTTGGCGACAAAACCGCTTTTATGTCAGAACTTATTTTGGTCACAAGGGAACATTATGCTGACGCTTTATGATTATCAACCCGCGCCTTCGCCGCGCCGCGCTCGTATCTTTCTTGCGGAAAAAGGCATCGAGTATAAATGCATTCAAATCGATCTCATGGCCGGTGAACAGCTTGGCGATGAGTTTAAGGCGATTAATCCGCGCTGCGCGGTACCGGCGCTAGTTACCGAGGACGGCGATGTGATTTCCGAGAATGTCGCGATTGCCAGCTACCTGGAGGATCTACATCCCGAACCCGTGCTTATGGGCGCAACGTCGATTGAAAAAGCCGCAGTTCTTGAATGGAATTGGCGCTGCGAGTTTGAAGGTTTGATGGCCATCGCCGAGACCCTTCGCAACACGTCTCCGGGCATGAAAAACCGAGCCTTGACGGGAAAACGCAACATGGCGCAGCTGCCCGAACTGGCCGTCCGTGGACGTGAGCGATTGGGCTTTTTCTTCGAAGATCTGAATGAACGACTGAGCGAAAGTGGGTTTGTAGCCGGAGATTTTTTCTCATTTGCCGATATTACGGCTATGGTCGCTGTCGATTTCTCCAAATGGATTAAAGCGAAACCTGATCAGTCCCTTTCGGCACTCTATGATTGGTATGGCAAAGTTTCAGCCCGCGCCTCAAGCCAAGCCTGACAGCGCTGTCATTCCAAATAATTGAATTTATTACCTATTTTTTAGCGTTATTCCAATTTCGGGGCTAGAAATAGATCAGAATTCTGTTAGGCCCTGCGCCAAGATTAGACAGGGAATGGAATAGGGATAAGACCATGACATCAAACCCGTCAACACGGACGCTTGGCGTGCCTGGCTTCACCGCTGATTATAATATTCACTGGAACTGGACACCGGCCCGGTTTTACGAAACCGCCGTGCAAAAAGAAAACGCCGAAGTCGCCACTGGCGGCGCGCTTGTCGTGAAGACCGGGAAACATACCGGACGGTCCGCCACCGATAAGTTCGTCGTACGCGATGCCGAAACCGAAGATAAAGTCTGGTGGGAAGCCGCCGATCACATTTCAACGGAACAATATAATGCACTGCGCGAAGATTTTGAAGGGCATATGCACGGCCTAACACTTTATGGTCAAGACACGTTTGGGGGCGCTGACCTTGAGCACCGATTGCCCGTCCAAATCATTACCGAATATGCTTGGCACGGCCTTTTCGTACATCACTTGCTACGCCAACCGACAGCCGACGAACTGAAATCCTACAAACCCGAATACACAATCATCAATCTACCGAGTTTTCGCGCCAACCCCGCCCGCCATGGCGTGCGTTCCGAGACCGTAATTTGTGTTAATATGACCGACAAGATCGTCTTGATCGGCGGCACGTCTTATGCCGGCGAGACGAAAAAGTCTGTTTTCTCCATTATGAATTACTTGCTGCCCGAAAAGCGCGTCATGCCGATGCACTGCTCGGTCAATGTCGATGATGACGACAATAGTGCAATCTTCTTCGGCCTGTCCGGCACCGGCAAAACCACACTGTCTGCCAACCCTGATCGCACACTTGTCGGCGATGACGAACATGGTTGGTCCGAACATGGCCTGTTTAATTTTGAAGGTGGTTGCTACGCCAAAATGATCCGCCTTTCCGCCTCATCCGAGCCGGAAATATTTGCCACAACGAAAATGTGGGGAACGGTTCTTGAAAACGTCGTCATGGACCCGGAAACCCGCGAACTTGATTTTGACGACGCCACGTTGGCCGAAAACAGCCGCGGCGCATATGATCTTACGGCTATCCCCAATGCAAGCCCAACAGGTCGGTGTGGTCAGCCTAAAAATCTCATCATGTTGACAGCGGATGCATTTGGCGTATTGCCGCCGATTGCGTGCCTGACGCCGCAGCAGGCCATGTACCATTTCCTTTCAGGATATACCGCCAAAGTCGCCGGCACTGAAAAAGGCGTGACAGAACCTACGGCTACCTTCTCAGCCTGTTTCGGTGCGCCTTTCATGCCCAGACATCCGGTTATTTATGGTGAGTTGCTGCGCGATCTCATTGCGGAACACAATGTCAATTGCTGGATCGTCAATACAGGCTGGACAGCCGGCCCTTACGGAACCGGTCACCGCATGCCGATCAAAGCAACGCGAGCTATGCTCAACGCAGCACTGGATGGCAAGTTGACGAACGCAGCTTACCGCAAAGATGAAAATTTTGGATTTGAAGTTCCGATCGCAGTTCCCGGCGTTGATACGGCGCTCTTGAACCCGCGCGGCACTTGGAGCGACGGCGCCGCATATGACGCCCAAGCCCATAAACTTGTTGAAATGTTTATCAACAACTTCGCCAAATTTGAAAGTCACGTCACCGACGACGTCAAGGCCGCTGCCCCTCATGCCGCCTAAGGGCTACCGCCCTAAAGCCCTATTATTCGATTTAGGCGGTGTCGTCGTCCACTGGACTGGCGTGGCTGAGATCTGCCGGCTCTCCGGCCTGACCAAAGATCAGGTCCTCAACAAATTTGCAAATTCGAAAATTGCGCTCGCTTTTGAACGCGGTGTATGTACCAATGAGGCCTTTCTCCATGAGCTAAACGCTATGTTTAGGTTCGATTATTCACCCCGGCAGGCAACTGAACTTTGGAACAGCTGGGTCGGCGCGCCATATTCAGGCGTTCTCAAAGCCCTCAAACATTTAAAGAAGGATTTCACGGTCGCCTGCCTGTCCAATACAAATGACCTTCACTGGAAACATCTCAACGCTTACTTCAATTGCAGTCAAATATTTGAACCCGCGCTCGCCTCACATCAATTACACGCGAGCAAACCCAATCGAGAGTGTTTTTTAAAGGCTATTAAAGCCGTGAACTGCATGGCCGAAGACATATTATTCTTTGACGATTCTCCGCTTAATGTCGAGGCGGCCATTTCATTGGGCATGCAAGCAATATTGATCGCTCCTGAAGAAGGCGTCTTGCCCACTTTGCAAAAATTGGGGTTGGTCAATTAGACTTTGATAAATTGCCCGTCATCATCGGCTAACATTAGTTCGGCTGAGTGAATACCGAAATACGCGCCTTGTAGCTTTAACTTTCCTGTCTCAACCACGTCTTTCACAAATCTATAGGTCATCAAGTTTCTGATCGATTGTCGAATGCCTTCAAGTTCCATTTCGAACTGAAGATTTTCCGCATTTGGGTTGTTCGCGATCAGCTTATTTTTGGCATCGTTCAAAATTGACACCCAGCTTCCGACATAGCCATCAGCGCCGGTCTCGCCCAATCCGGCCAAACAACCCGCAATCCCGCCGCAGCTCTCATGCCCCAGGATGACAATAACGTCTACTTCAAGAACAGTTACCGCATATTCGATTGCGGCTAGCGTCCCATGATAGGCCTCGTCATTACCCGCTGGCGGCACAATATTGGCGACATTGCGAGCGACAAACATTTCGCCCGGATAAGCATTGAAAATATCGGTAGGATCGACACGGCTATCTGCGCAGGCAATCAGCATAATATCCGGATTCTGTCCGTGGGTTCCGAGCGTCTCGTAAAGCGCTTTTTGCTCCAAAAAATCGCCGGACTTGAAATCCTGATATCCTTTTTCCAATCGCGCACGCCATTCAGACATAGATGTCTCCTTCATTCGCTGGTCGATATAGGGGGGCTGGCGTGGATTGGCAATAAAGACGGACAATTATCAGTGCTTGACCTGTACTACTTCATCGCTATGTTGCGCCGCAATTGATCCGAGATGGACTAGAAATTGAGCTCTAAAGCCAAAAAAGATGAAACCCCCAAGGAAGAGACCGTCGATGTAACATTCGCCGAGCTTGGCCTTGCACCAAAAATCCAGCAGGCGCTGGACGATATGGGATATGTCACACCGACGCCCATTCAGGCACAGGCCATTCCTTCGGCTATGCAGGGACGCGATGTTTTGGGCATTGCCCAGACAGGCACAGGTAAAACCGCCGCTTTCACACTTCCAGTGATGCACAAACTTTCCAAAGGACGAGCCCGGGCCCGTATGCCGCGCTGCTTGATTGTTTGCCCGACCCGCGAACTTGCGGCGCAAGTGGCTGAAAATGTCGAGCTTTACGGAAAATATCTCAAACTCAGCATGGCGCTTCTCATCGGCGGTGTTTCATTTGCAGAGCAGGACGCTAAGCTTAACCGCGGCGTCGATATACTGATTGCCACACCGGGACGCCTGCTTGATCAATTTGATCGCGGTAAAGTTCTTCTTACCGGTGTTCAAACGTTGATCGTTGATGAAGCCGATCGTATGCTCGATATGGGATTCATCCCGGATATTGAAAAGATTTTCAAACTGACACCATTTACGCGGCAGGTTTTGTTTTTCTCTGCGACCATGCCAAATGAGATCAAACAGCTGGTTGACCAGTTTCTGCATCAGCCGGTTACCGTTGAGGTTGCCCGCAAGGCTATGACGGCTGATACCGTCACTCAAAAAATAATTCGTATGCCGAGCTCTGATTCCAAGCAAAAACGGACCGCCCTGCGATGGGCAATCGACAATAATGATGTCAAAAACGGTATTGTATTTTGCAATCGTAAGAGAGATGTCGACATTGTCGCGAAATCGCTGACGGCGCACGGCCATTCTGCCGCGCCTATACATGGCGATCTCGATCAATCTTTGAGAACCAAGACTTTGGCCAATTTTAAAGATGGCGATCTCAAATTGCTGGTAGCCAGTGATGTTGCGGCGCGGGGTCTGGATATTCCCGATGTGTCCCACGTTTTTAATTATGATGTGCCAAACCATTCCGAGGACTATGTCCACCGGATTGGCCGGACTGGGCGCGCCGGACGGAAAGGCGATACGATTATGCTCGTCGCCCGTCTCGATGAGAAATCCTATAAAAATATTCTGGATCTCATTAAGCTCGATTCGATCGAGGAAATAAAAATTCCGGGAATTGATGATTTTCCAAAAGAACAACGCGGCCGCGGCCGAAGTGATAAGCGAAAAAGCCGATCCTCAAAATCGCGCGGCGACAAGAAATATTCAGATAATAAGAAATCGGATTATAAGAAATCTGAACCGAAGGCCGACAAGAAACAAACCAGCTCGGCTAAAACAACGACACCATCTGACAAAAAACATCAGCCCTCAAAAGCATCGGCACAATCGACGAAATCGAAGTCTGACAGCAAAAAGTCATCCGGAAAGTCTACAGAGAAGCCATCCTCCAGTAAGGCCTCAAAGTCAAAAGACAAGAGCACCAACGTCAATGGATTTGGCGATACGATGCCAGCATTTTTTAAAACGGATATCCGATAATCGGATTTAACCTTTTGATTTAAAAGGTTTCTGATTTCATCTTGGATATAGTCTGCCGATATTCCCAGCGCTGAATTTCGATCATAATCTTGTCGATTTCATTATCTATTTTTTCAACGCTGACTTCGCGAGCGCCTGGTCGTTTGCCCTCTCCGATCAACAATTCCGCCTGTTCGCACAGATCGGCAAGCTCGAACGCGCCAATCGCGCGAGCTGTCCCTTTGATGGAATGAGTCATCATCGCCCATGCGTCATCATCGAGATCCGAAACAAGACTGGGTGACCACAAATCAACCTGATTTTTAAACAATCCAAAAATTTCTGCGGTCATCGCCGGATCATCGCCAACATATTGACGCAAATGGTCAAAATCGATGTGAGTATTTTCCGTAGACATGTTGGTAAATTAGAAAGATATGAGCCTTAAGTCTATCGAATAAAGCTGCAATTTCCAAAAAGAGACATCATGTTTGAGAACGGACACCTTTATTTCAACCAATCAACAAAAGGCGAATCCCGTTGGTGGAGCTGGGGCATGGGCTCTTGGCTCATGGTCATCGGATTTTTTATTGGTCAGATTGTGCTGGCAATTTTATTGATGCTCAGCCTGCTGGGCGACGCCGAATTGTTTAATCGATTTTTAGAGTCACTGAGCTCAGTTGAAACTGAAGGGTTCACAGAAAGTCTTATCGCCGCCATTTTTGCGTTTTGCGCGATCGCGTCGATCCCTGCATTTTTGCTGTTCCGAGGTAGCCAAAAGCCAAATTTATGGGGATATATTTCTCTAGTCTTAGTACTTATCGGGGCTATTGCTGCCGGATATTTACTGTCCGCCCCGCAGCCACCTGAAATGACGGCAATGATACAGATCATTATGGGATCAAGCGCTGTCAATTATGCAATCATTTTATCAGCATTTATCTTCCCGCTAATTGCCCTATTGATAGCGACCCGCTTGGCCCATCGTCGCTACGCCCGCACCCTCATAACGGCCGCTGAACGCGTCAACTGGAAACGCATGGTCGTCGGCGCTTTCATAACTTTTGGCGTTCTTGGTTTGCTGACCGCAGTGCTGCATTTTACCGGCCTTTCGAAAGTGTCCTATCATTTTGATGCCAAACGGTTTGCCGGGTTTACTATAGCCAGCCTGCTGTTTATTCCGTTTCAAAGCGCAGCAGAGGAGCTGGTTTTTCGGGGCTATCTCAATCAGGCCTTTAGCGCGTTTTTCAAGAATAAATGGATCATATTTGCGATCACCAGCGCGCTGTTCGCGTCAATGCATCTTTCCAATCCGGAAAGTCAGGCCGGAGCCGAGGTCGGTATGCTACACCATATTCTGATCATGAGCGGATATTTCCTGTTCGGATTTGTATTGTGTGTGATCGTTTATTTCGAAGGCGGCTTGGAAGCCGTCATCGGTGTACACGCCGCCAATAACCTGTTCGCGGCAATCTTTGTCAATTACGAAGGATCCGTATTGCCGACGCCGTCTATATTTATGGCCAAGGCGCCTGAAACATCAGATAATTTTACACTTATCCTGATGCTCGGCATTATCGCTTATCTACTCTACCGGACACGGACCAAATTAGCGCCGCTTGACGATGAGCAGATTATTTTAAAGCGCGGCGGCCCTCATCCGTAAGGCGACAAACCAGCCAGTCCGGTTTCATCGGATTGGCGAACCAACGTTCGGCAAATCCTTTTTCGATGCACTTCTGGATTGTTGCTGTCGATATTGTCTGTCCGCTCTCATCAAATATAGGCAATTTGCCGCCGGGCTGTTTCAAACCCATTTTGAGATAGTCGCGCTCGCCGCCAGACAGCGCTGTACGCTTGCTTAATTTGGTTCCCATTTCACCCACCATGTTATTCACCCGGAAGGACTGTTAATTTCGTCTTTTCCCTTCCGAATGGACATAGTACACTTAATTAACGTAAATTCGGTTAACATGGCCAAACTCAGAAATTAGAGAACAAATTTTGTCAAAAATAAGAAGTAAAATCAGCAGCATAGAGGCAGATGATGATGTCGTTAGCCGAGCGCTAGGATTGCACCCGACCAGCGAGATCGACATCCCTCATCTCGATATGAAAGCGCAAACTCAGAAAACAGAGCCTGCAACGGCTAAGCCAGACGATGACGACCGCATGCCCGCAATCGTAACAAGATCACGCGATGCGAGCCTTGGAAATGGACAAAATTATTCTGAAGATAATGCGCGCTGGCCCCTATTCTTATCGCTAGGTCTTTCAGCTCTTTGGCTAATCGGTTCGCTGCTCACAGCATTTAACCTGTTTGATATTGGGAATATTGGCAGTTTTACGCCCGCTCAATTGGGCGGCCTTGCCTTTTTTGTACTCTTTCCTTTGCTACTTCTATCGCTGCTATATGTGGGTTTAAAGCAACTATCAGGCTTATCCGCGCAGGCGGTGCGTTTGGAACAGTCCGCAAATGCCTTGATGAAGGTCGACGAGACCGTTGTGCGCCGGGCCACGGAAATGTCTGGTGTCATCAAAGGCGAGATTTCAAATTTAAACGCGGATATCGACCTTGCCCTTACCCGCGCCTCAACGCTTCAAGGTGTGCTAGCAGAACAAACCGGTAAGCTCGGCGAGACCAGCCTCGCCGTTGAAGACAAGACCCAGAAAATAACGGAACGTTTGGCGACAGAACGCGAGGCCCTTTGGTCCATATCCAACACTTTTGATGAGCAGATGAAAATGCTTTCCGAAACACTCGACAAACAGTCTGAAAATCTGGCGATGTCAACGCGGACGGCCGAGCAAAAAATCCAGGAAGCCCGCGTCAGTGTGGAAAGTACAGCCGCCAAAATCAATCAGACGGCTGAACTTGTGCGCAGCAATACGATGGAAGCGGCCGCAACCATGACGGATAATCAGGCCGAAATATTACGTCTGTCCGAACAGCTCAAGGCCCGCGCCAGCGAACTTGATATAATCTATCAAAAACATGGGCGGGACCTCAACGCCATGATTGCACAAATGCGCAATGAGCAAGAAGTCTTAAGCCAGTCGTTAGAAGAACGATTGGTCAAAATGCGCGATGTTGCCTTATCTGCACAGGTCAGCGCCGAACGTCTGACAGATGCCAGCGAGGCCGGGCGCCAGACCGTAACCTCCCTGTCGGAGGCCGCTAAATTGTCCGAAAGTACCATTAAGCAACGGTTCTCCGAAATGGAGGAAATGGTACAGTTTTCCAACCAGCGCGCTGAGAGCATCAATGAAAAAGCCGCGCGGCGGGTACAAGATAGCCTCTCGCAGACGCGCAAAGAAATTGCCCGCATCGAAGCTGATATGCTGAGCTTGCAAGAGAAATTGACCCAGACCGCCCGTAAGGATACGGCCGCTCAAGCCGTAGCGCCTGAAATGTCCGACGCTTCGGACATGGACGCAGACTTCACGCCAGAGATCGAGCTGGCTATCCCTGACCCAAGGCCCGGCCCGGCTGAACAGGCAGCACCTGCACTTGATAATCCAGAAAAAAAGGGCTTCCTGAATTTGCGGCCAGCACCAGGCGCTAGCGGTTCAAGTGGCAACGAAACAGTCAAAGACATGGACGTCCCGACGCGAGATCCAGATGCGCGAATATCAGGGTTACGCCCGGTCATAGACGATCCGGTCGAATTTGTAACGGAAGCCCCAGATCTCGAGCTGGATGTCCATCAGGAAAAAGTGGAGCCTTCTGACGACCAGACCCCACCACCGCTAAGGCGCTCGGGCGACGCGGTTGAACGCAGGGTTATGGATGAAAGTGCCTCAAGCGGGTGGCTTAAAGGCTTGTTCGGCCGCAAACTAAGCACGGATAATAGTGCGCCATTAACCACTCCGGCGCAAAGCCCTCCGGTTGCCCCGAAATCCGGGGCCCAAGCAGGTCTGACCAATCCGGTTAAACTTCCCAAGTCCGAATCCAGTGGAGCTCCACAATCCTTTTTAACGATCTTATCCAACAACGGCTTATCCCCTCACGCGATTGTCGATGACGGGTGCGTCCTGGCGGCTGTCGATACAAGGATCAATGAAGGCACCAAACAAATGTCGCTCACCGTGGCTCAGCGCCTTGGTGAACCGATCGAGCATTTTTCAAAATTGATTGACAATGACCAATCTATAAAGGCCCAGGCCATTACATTCGCCATCGAGTTTCATCATAGCCTGAGCGATGTTTCCGGAAATGCCGACGCGCTTCGGACTAAGTTTGAAACCGAAGATGGGCGACTTTTTCTGATGTGTGATGCCGCGCTCAACAGCTAGCGTAAAGCTTCCTGATTATTCAATTGCAATGCTGAAATCCAATCGGCGATGTCGCTGAGGACTTCATTGTTCGCCGTGTTCATCGCAGGGATTATCGACGAAATTGCAATACTATTGGCTCGGCGGGTTCTTTGGAACTTTTTGCTGCCGAGTAGTTCGCGCGTCCCGGAATGCGCAAGGGTCACAGAATAAGTGATAATTACCATTGGAGCACTGGTTTCGCCCTGATCGAAAAGCGCTTCAAAATGATCAATGTTCATATGAATTCGGTAATTTGTTCGCGCGCCAGCAATAGGAATGACGCCCACGATATCGGACCGGCCATTCAATGTCTCTATAAAGGCCTGCTGCGCTAAGTTTGGTAAGGCGTCAGCCCATTCGGTGCCGGCAGCCACGGCCATCCTCGTGGCATCTGGTGACACAATGATTTGCCGGCTTCCTAAAAGGCGCGCCGCACTGGGTGTATCGACTCGCAATTGAAGTGCATTTGGGCTTGGATCGACCTGCTCGACAGTGTTGGTCAGACGGTAAACCGATTTCGCGGGCGCAGGTTCGGGTAGAATGCTCATACAGCTCGAGAGCAACAGCGCGGAAATTGGCAAAATGATTTTGATCATTTTCATTGCGGTAGCTCCATAACTTCGCTCTTTTCGCCAGCAAAAAATTGGGCCGGATTCTGTTCCAACTGATCTGCAATATTGGACAATGTCAGCATCAAATCCCGCAGGGCATCGGTTGTGTCCTCCAGATCAGCGAACCCAGAGTTTGACAGTCGATTAACGCTATCTCTAAGGTCTTGCGTCATCAGGCGCCCGTCCTTGGCAAATAATCCAAATTCATCGGCAGTGGTCGAAATGGATGCCAACGTATTGTTGGCGGATTGGAAAAAATTGGTGACATCGCCATCTACAACAGAACCAATAGCGACGGCAGATTTGTCGATAGCTTCTGCCGCATCACCGATCGCTTTCGCCGCGCGTTCAATGGATTTCATTGTCTCCTGAATATCTTCAGGGTCAATTTCAGCTTCACGCAGTTTGGCTGTAATTTCATTGAGGTTACTTAATATTCCCTGCAAATCAGAAATAGTTTCTTCGCTAAGCAATATATTGACCCTGCGTATTGCCATGGTCGTTCCGTCAATAATATTTTCACCACCCTCAAACAAATTATCAAGCTGACTCATTTTTCCCCGCAGACTTACATCTGGATCAAGACGCGCGCTATTGGCGGTTCCGGGCGTAATTTGTATGTAGTTCAGCCCGGTCAATCCAAGTGGCTCCAACTGCGCCGACCCGTCAACAAATATAGGCGTTCCGTCAATGACTTGAATATTTACCCTAACCAAATTGGGGTCATCGGGATCAAAACTTAACCGCGTTACTTCCCCAACACTAAGGCCGTTGAGGCGGACTTCTGAACCGCGGGTCAGTCCCCGAACAGCGCCCTCAAATTCTACAACATATGAGTCATATTCCTGATCAAATTGCCGTCCAGACAGCCATGTAACAAACGAAATCACAGCCACAACAGCCAGAATAACAAATGTACCAATCAGAGCGTAATTCGCTTTGTTTTCCATTATCTCGCTCCAGCCTGCTGGGCAGCACGTGCCCGCGGTCCGCTAAAATACTCCTGCACCCATGGATGGGGATACTGCATCACATTAGGTAAACTATCAGCAATCGCAATATGTTTATCAACGAGAACGCCGACCCGGTCGCAGACGGTGAACAAGGTGTCGAGGTCATGAGTGATCATCAGAACCGTTAAATCCATTGCGTCGCGCATTTCCAATATCAACGTATCAAAAGCGGATGCCCCAATCGGATCGAGCCCTGCCGTCGGCTCGTCTAGAAACAGAAGTTTCGGATCGAGCGCGAGAGCCCGGGCCAGCCCTGCTCTTTTCTTCATGCCGCCAGACAGATCGGACGGATATAGGGTTGCGGCGAACGCTGGCAGTCCAACCATATGGATTTTCATATCTGCTATTTCGCTCATTAATGGCAATGGCAGATTAGTGTGCTCCCGAAGGGGTACCATAATGTTTTGCCGAACGGTCATGGATGAGAAAAGCGCGCCGGCTTGAAACAATACACCCATTTGGTTGCGCAGGCTTTGACGATCATTCTCGCTGAGTTCTGCCCGGTTTTGGCCAAAGTAATAAACATCGCCCGCATCTGCTTCTTTCAACCCAAGGAGCGTGTTCATCAAAACGGTTTTTCCCGATCCTGAACCACCGACAAGGCCCAATATTTCGCCGCTATTGACGTGAAAATTTAGGTTTTCATGGACGACATTATCTCCGAACCAACTGCCGAGACCTTTAACTTGCATTGGAGGTAAATTGTAATTCAAATCCATCTAAACCCCCATTTGATAGAACATGATCGCGAACATCGCGTCGAGGAAAATAATCGCAAATATGGCCTGCACCACGCTTTTGGTCGTGCGGCTTCCTAAGGACTCTACGCTCCCGGTGACAGCAAGACCTTGTCGACAACCGATGATAGCGATGACTAACCCGAAGACCGGCGCTTTGACCATACCGACCCAAAAATGACTCGGTTCTACAACGGCCTGCAATCTGGCTAAAAACAGCGTTGGTGAAATTCCTTCAAGGATCGTCCAAGCAACGATTAGACCGCCTGCCATACCAGATATCATCGCCAAAAATGTCAGGATTGGAGCCGACAACATGCAAGCCAATGCTCTGGGAACAACGAGCGCTTCAAACCTGTCGAGTCCGATGATCTCCATTGCGTCAATTTCCTGGCGCATTTTCATAGATCCGATTTGAGCTGTAAAAGCGGAATCTGATCGCCCGGCCAACAGAATAGCCGTGATAATCACCGCAAATTCCCGAAGGACTGCGAAACCGATTAAATCGACCATATAGACTTGGAAACCCAGCGAAGCGAGCAGGTTTGCCCCCATATAGGCAATCACAGCGCCAACGAAGAAACTGAGAGTCATGATAATCGGCGCAGCGTTAAGACCGACATCTTCAATATGGGCGACCACGGATTTCCAGCGAATGGTGTGCGGCGTTAATAACTGCCTGAACAAAGCAGTCACGAACCGGCCCAAAAAGGCCAGCGTGTCAAAGACTTCTGCAAAAAAATGCTCGGTCGCTTTTCCCATCCGCACCAGTATATCAAACCATTGCCGGTTGCGGATCGCCGGACGTCCGATAGTCGCATCGGCTGCTTCACGCATCAGGACTTGATGACCGCGAGATTGAGTCCTTAATTCATAAGGAAAACAGACGTCCGGTGTGCTTCTAATCGCCTTGGCCAGAATGTAAGCTCCGGCTGTATCGAGATTGGTTACGCCATCAAAATCATAATCAACATTTTCGTATTCAAGCGAATCCAATGCCGCGACCAATCGATCATGGTTTGTCGCAATTGTTGCTAAGCTCCAATCCCCGATTGCGGTGACCTTCAATGTCAGCCCATCGACTAACAATGAGAAATCCGCCGACGCGGAAGAATCTGTATTGGTCAGTTCACTCATTGCGCCTAAGGTGGCGGCCTTACAGGACAGGGTCAAGTTACGGATATAAATTTTGCGAGATCTAGCATTCAAAATCGTCGATTGGCCCGCAAAAGGCGAATTTCGCATTTCCCGGAGTACGCTCACATCTTTTACCGTCGTTCAGGTCAGCATATCTCATGACCGATTTACCGGAATCGCCGAATGTCGGCCTTATGCACGATATGGCGAATCAGCCGACAGCGTCATCGCGCAAATCGAAACAATTAGGCCCGAGATCGAGTCCGGGCTAAGCATTCAGAATCTGCAATCCCATATGGCTCCCGGTGCCGCGCGCAACGCTATTGATTGCGCTCTATGGGACCTAAAGGCGAAAATGGATAAAGCGCCCGTCTGGCAGCTTTTGCAATTACCAAAGCCTCACGCCAGAAAAACTGCCTATACTCTATCATTGGATACACCAAAGCGTATGGCAGAGGCTGCGCGCGATGCAAAAATTTACTCTCTCCTAAAACTAAAAATCGGCGATAAAAACGGACTGAGCTGTTGTCAGGCCGTATTGAATGCCCGGCCCGACGCCGCACTTATCATCGACGCCAATGAAGCCATGTCCGCCTCAGACCTAAGCGCTCTCGCAGACCTTAACGGTGCTAAGAATATTGCGCTGGTAGAGCAGCCCTATCCTGCCGGAAACGATCACAAATTTACAATCGGCCATCCGTTGGCGATTTGCGCCGACGAGAGCCTGCATACCTCCAATGACCTCCTTGCCCTTAAGCAAGCCGGATATCGTGCTGTAAATGTGAAGCTCGATAAAACTGGCGGCCTCACAGAGGCCCTAAAAGTTATGAAAAAGGCAAAAGAACTGGATTTTCAAATCATGGCTGGCTGCATGGTCGGTTCGTCACTTGCGATGGCACCTATGATGATGCTCGAAAGTTTCGCCGATTACATTGATCTTGATGGGCCGCTATTGCTCAGCAAAGATCATTCGCCATCTTTAAAATATAAAGGCGGGCAAATATGCCCGCCTGAAAGTAATTTATGGGGTTAAGACGGTCTATTCCGCTCCAATCGTAACCTTGTAGACTTTGGCAACAAATACCAAACCGATAAATATTGGCGCGAGATATTTCACAAAGATCATGAGGAACTGCCCAAGGCCGCCCGCGCCTATTTCTTCGTTCAAGATCTTTTTATCCAGACGCCAGCCAGTAAACAACACGACGACCAGTGCCGATAATGGCGCAATAAATGACCCGGTCAATGTCTCGTCGATGAAGTCCATGACCTCACCGCTCATGACCGATACACTTCCAAGTGCAATCATTAAAATTCCCATTGTCCACGCCGCCTTGGCCTTAGCCATATTAAATCGGTCGGCTACCCAAGCCACGGTTGGCTCAAGCAGCGACACCGACGACGTAATAGCTGCAAAAAACGCAAGGAAGAAGAAAGCAGCGCCAATCATGTTTCCGCCCGGGATCTGCACGAGTGCATTTGGCAATGCTTGGAAGAAAATTCCGCCGCCCGGCTGCACTCCGCTTTCCATCAAACCAGTCGAGAAGAATATCGGGAAAATTGCCAGCCCGGCTATCAAGGCAACCGCCGTATCGGTGAAGACAATTAATCCGGAAGACTTCGGAATATTGACATCCCTCGGAAGGTAGGACCCGTAAGTGATCATAATTGCATTACCAATACCGATCGAGAAACACGCCTGTCCGAGGGCTCTGATGGCTATATCTCCGTTGATCGCAGAAAAATCCGGATTGAATAAATAATTAAAAGCCTGCTTCGTGCCACCTGAACTCCAACTTGTGATTAAGGAAAACGCGGCCAATGACAGTAACAATAAGAAAAACACGGGCATAAGATATTTCGCTGCAAGCTCAATACCCTTGTTGACGCCGCGCGATACTAAAAATGTCGTCATTAATGCAAAAGCTACAAACCAAGGGAACACCTGCTTGGGTGAGAAATACAAGCCGACATTTTTGCATTCCGAAACTTTCGGGTCACACCCCAACGCCCCGGACGCAACATCCGCTGACCCCGAAAATACAGACGATATTTGCTCGGACGACATGCCCTCAAACGCGCCAAACAAAAATTTGGGAATATAGGCCAGCACCCAAGCGGCGACGACGCAATAAAAACTTACGATCAAAAATGATGCGGTCATCCCGAGCCAAGCACCTGAACTCCAAAATGTCGAAACTTTACTGCGTTTGGAAAGGTCATCCATACTATAAACAGCACTGGCAGCTTGTCCTGAACGCCCAATAACAAACTCAGACATCAAAACCGGCAAACCGACAAAAACGATGCACATTAAATAGATCAAGACAAAGGCGCCCCCGCCATTGTCTCCTGCCTCGGCAGAGAACCGCCATAAATTTCCGAGGCCGACGGAGGAACCCACCGCTGCCATAATGAATGCAAATCTGGAAGACCATTGTGCCGTACCGACAGTCGCCATAATATTTCCCCTTATATATTTATTTTAACGGTTACAAAGTATCGACCGCGAAAGGTCAAGTTAAACTCGCGGATTATTGTGGAATTTTTACCCAATTATCCGCTGCGTGGCAGTTCATTTTGCCGATAAAGATGTGCCGACAACATCAGACCAAACCCAGTCATCACCGCAAGGATCACAGTGCCCCCAAACGAGACAAGCGGAAGCGGAACACCCACGACCGGCGCTAAGCCCATAACCATGGCCAAATTGATAAATACGTAAAGCGCAAAAGTTGTCGTCAGGCCCAGGATTAGAAGTTTTGAAAACTGATGGCGGCACTGCAACGCCATGTTGATACAAATACCCATCAGTAAAATATACAGGCCCATCGTCGCAAGTCCGCCGATCAATCCAAACTCCTCCCCAATCACCGTAAAAATAAAATCCGTCCCGTTCTCCGGCACATATTCGAGTTTGTTTTGCGTGCCCTGTAAGTAACCTTTTCCCGAAACACCGCCGCTTCCCAGTGCAATTTTTGACTGGGCGATATGATAACCCGCCCCGCTGGGATCGGCCGCAGGGTCAAAAAATGTCATAATCCGGGCACGTTGATAATCTTTCAGAAAAAATTGAAAAAACAACGGAATTGCAATGGCGGCCGCGATTGCGCCCGACCGAATAATCCTCCAATTCACGCCTGCCAAAAATATGATCGCCAGCGCGGTCATGGTAAGCAGCATAGTTGTGCCTAAATCCGGTTGGCGCAAAATAAACTGCGCCGGAATAGCTATGATAAACAAGGCTCCAATCAGTCCAACAATATGAGAAACGCGCTGCTTGCCAATATCATGATAATATCGAGCCAGAGCCAAAACGATCGCAAGTTTCATAATTTCGGAGGGCTGGATATCCGTCACACCGACATCGAGCCAGCGAGTCGCGCCATTTTTCTCAACGCCCATAAAATCAACACCTACGAGCATCAACAAACTCACAGCATAGATCGGATAAGCCATATAATACCAAAACCGGATATCGATAACGGCAACAACGATCATCAACCCACTCGCCGCCAAAAGGCGGACCAGGTGCTGCTGCGCGCCATCTGTCCAAACCCCGTCCGTTGCCGCGTAGATCATGGCAACGCCGATTAACCCCAGCACCAAAATCAAAGCTGGCAGCAGCCAGTTAATTTCGTAAATTTTGGTCCGGGCGGCAGCAACCAGGCTCATAGCCTCGCCTCCGGTTCCAGATTTTTAGATGGTTCGGGGTCAGGTTCTATAAGTCCGTCACGTTGCAGGGCGCGTCGCAGAAGTTTACGTGTGATATCCGCGGCACGTTTGGAACCCGACCCGCCATGCTCTACTATCGTGCCGACAGCAAAACGGGGTTTGTCATAAGGCGCGTATCCGACAAAGATAGAATGATCGCGGAATTGCCAATCCAGTTCCCGGTTTTTCAAAACGCCCGAGGCGCGCTCACTAGCGGAAATTCCGCGGACTTGCCCGGTCCCGGTTTTCCCGGCCATCTCTATACCCGGAACGCCTAGCGGCATATAACGATAAGCCGTTCCGCCCGGTTCGTGGCAAACGCTCCGCATCGCGGCTTGGACAAAGCTCATATTTTCAGTTTTTATATCCAGCAGTGCAAATTCAGGGACGTTATCGCCAATAATAAGATGGGGCGAAACGGCTTTATTCCCATTTGCAATGCGGGCTGCCATTACCGAAAGCTGTAAAGGGCTAACTTGAACATAACCCTGTCCGATAAAAGCGTTTAGCGCGTCGCCGCCGCGCCACGGTGTCCCGACTTTTTCTCTGCTCCATTGCGGCGTCGGAACTACGCCTTTGGTCTGCCCGCTTATGCCCAATTCATAGGTTTGCCCCAAGCCAAGTTTTACCGCTATATCATGCACTGACTCCATACTCATCCGCTGCGCCATTTCATAGAAATAGACGTCGCAGGAATATTGCAAAGCTTGTTGCATGTTAACACCGCCGTGACCCTGACGACGCCAGCAATGAAAATTGCGATCCCCCAGCCTGATTTTACCGGTACAGGTAATTTTCTCGCGCGGGTCGACCATCCGGTTTTCAAGAGCCGCAAGCATGACATTCATTTTAAAAGTTGATGCGGGCGGGAAATTCCCGCCTATTACTTTGTTGAACTGAGGCCTTTTCGGATCTTTATCCAGGACGTCAAATTCGGCTTGGGTCAATCCTGAAACAAATTGGTTGGCATCAAAGACCGGCATTGAGAGCAGCGTTCGCAGCTCACCGGTCATCACGTCGATCACCGCCACTCCCCCGCTATCTTCGGCAAATAATTCGACTGCATATTTCTGCAAAGGTGCATCGAGTGTGAGCCAGACATCTGACCCGGGCTGGGCGCGTTGATCTTCTTCGGGCCATTCCCGGACAATTCGGCCCAAGGCATTCACCTCAACTTTGAGACGCCCGGAATTTCCGCGAAGTTTCATATCCGCTGCGGCCTCGACACCTGTTCGGCCGATTTGGAATGATGGCTGACGAAGTAACGGATCTTTATCAATTGCGATATCTTCGGGCCTTGCCCTCCCCACATATCCCAGCACATGAGAAAATGCCCCTTGATGAGGATAGGAACGGCCCTGCCCGACCCGCGGAATAACGCCTGGGAGCTCAGGCGCTTTGAAATTCAATGCGGCGAACTCATCCCAAGACAAATGATCTTTGACAATCACAGGTACGAATTTGGCAAATTTTTTGACATCTTTGGAAATACGCTCTCGATTGACGGGCGTCAGCGGGACGATCTCGTCAATTCTATCCAATGTTTTGTTCAAATCATCTATACGTTCAGAAATAATCTCAACGTGATATTGCTGCTGGTTAATCGCTAGATATTCTCCCGAACGATCAAAGATCCGGCCGCGTGTCGGGATAAGTATATTGTAATTAAACCGGTTATCTTCGGACAGGGCCGTGTAGTCGGCCGCTCTTAATACTTGCAATTGGTAGAGCCGGGCTCCGAGCACACCAAACACGCCTAATCCCAACCCGCTTAATATCATGGTCCGGCGCGTTAAGGTATGACTGTCGTCCTGGTGATCGATCATCAGTCATCATCTCCGACGAGAATATTTCTCCAAGAGTGACGCGCGAAAATATATAGCGGAAAAAACATGATATTGATCACTGTCATAATCGCAAGCGGACGAAAAGCGATCTGGGTAACCTCCAAACTGTCCAACGCCATCAGAACGATCAATAAGACAATCATCCAGATTATAAAATTGATCCAGATTTCCATGAGATTAATCTCTTTGGGCCGCTGCCCAGGCTGAACGCTCACAAAGGCGATCAAAAATAACAGCGCCCATAAGCCGCTTGGACCGCCGCTTATCCAATCATAGATCAGACCGAGACTGAATAAGATCACATAGGTGAATACCGGATCTGCCCCACGTGGCCACAAAAATATGACGATTAACGGCGTGAACAAAAATCCAACCTCAAACCCAAACAGATTGATCTTTAATATTCCCGCCATCATGACCAGTAATAATGCAATGCAGGCCTGGAGGGCCTGACCGCGAGCTTTACTGGCGGTTATAGTGTCGCTAATCATTGCGGAAGCGCCTCATTCGCCGCTGGTTCCTCTTTCGCTTCCGGATCCTCAAAAGGGTCAACTTCCGGTTTTGGCATCTTTTCATAAGGATAGACCCAAACCCAATCGACGAAGGCCTGATTCACAAAGAGGATAACTTGTAAATCGCCATTTTCTTTTATTTGCAGTTCACCGACCGGTAGTCCCATCGGTAACGTACCGTCGTCGCCAGATGTGATTATCTTGTCTCCGTCCTGCCAATCCGATTCAATCGAGGTGAAAGCTAATTCCGCGATTTCACTATTGGTTCCAACCAGAATTGCCCGGGATTGAGTTCGCTCGGACATAACGGCAATGCGGCTATTAAGATCTTCGAGCTTTAAAACTCGAGCGGATTGATTACCGGCTCTTACGATGTGTCCGTAAAGACCGTGAATGGTCATAACGGCATCGCCCTCAGAAACGCCGTCTTTGTGCCCGACATTGATCAGCGCAGATCTGACAAATGGGCCGTCAATTTCACTTACAGCGCGGGCGGCGATTTTTTGCTCTGGAATTCCCGATCCGACATCCACATTGAGAATGTTTTCGAGCCGCGATAGTTTTATCGTCATGACTTTAGCCCGCGCTTCAATATCGCTGAGCCGGGCAATTTCAGCTTTGAGGCGTTCATTCTCAGAATGGGCTATGAATCGGCCCCGAACGTCGGACACCAGATTTTCCAGCCCGCGAACTGGAAGCGAAATATAGGTGAGTACCTTGGCCGCAATGCCGTCTGCTTGTTTCCGGGACGTATCAAAAGCCGCGTCATTGCCTCGGCTAGACAGGAAAATGACGAGTGCCAATAGGCTTAGGACCAAAAAAGTAACGCGGGAATTCCGGCGCTTTTGTCTAAAAGTGTTTCCTCGGCTTCCGATCATAAACTAGCTGATCCTGCGCAGGGATTAAACTCCACTTGAGAGGACGCTTTTCCATTTCTTCAAGTTTTCAACGACGGTACCCGATCCTCTAACAACGCAGGATAAGGGATCATCTGCAATAGAGACCGGTAGCCCCGTCCTGTTTCTGAGCTCTGTATCGAGGTTTCGAAGAAGCGCACCACCGCCGGTTAACATGATTCCTTTATCAACGATATCGGCGGCCAGTTCAGGCGGAGTTGCCTCAAGCGCATTTTTCACGGCTTCTACAATTTGCTCAACCGGCTCTGCAAGGCTCTCGGCAATCATGGCTTCTGAGACTCGAATTTCGCGCGGGACGCCATTCATCAGATCTCGTCCTTTAATCTGGACGGTCATGCCCTCATTATCGTCAGGCATTGTTGCGGAACCGATTTCTTTTTTGACACGTTCAGCGCTCATTTCGCCAATTAGAAGATTGGTCGTGCGACGGACATATTGAATAATCGCATCATCCATCTTGTCGCCGCCAACGCGGACAGACCGAGAATAGACGATACCGTCAAGAGACAGTACGGCGACTTCGGTTGTTCCGCCGCCAATATCGACGACCATCGAACCGGCCGGTTCGTGTATTGGAAGACCCGCGCCAAGCGCAGCGGCCATCGGCTCTTCGATCAAATAAACTTTGCTGGCACCAGCTTGTTCAGCGCTTTGATGGATCGCGCGTTTCTCAACTGCCGTTGCGCCTGAGGGCACGCAAATAACGACGCGCGGACGGACATTCCAACGCCGATTATGAACTTTTTTGATGAAATAATCGATCATCGCTTCGGCAACTTCGAAATCCGCAATAACGCCGTCTTTCATGGGCCGAATAGCTTCAATATTTCCGGGCGTCCGGCCGAGCATCATTCGGGCATCAGCACCGACAGCATGGACGACTTTTCGGCCGTTCTTGATGGAATAAGCAACCACTGAGGGTTCGTTCAAAACAATATCCCGACCTTTGACATAGACGAGCGTATTGGCAGTTCCCAAATCGATGGCGACATCGGAAGAAAATAGACCAGCCAGGTTAAACATGTATTTCCTAACTCTTTATATAGTCCGCTATCGCAAAGACGATTAGGGGAAATCGATTTGAGCGATTCCTTAAAGTGTAATCTTTCTGCCGATACTCTAAAAAAAAAGCAAGCGCGGGAGAGTATTTAAATAGTATATGGCAGTGAAAATACTCAATCAATCGGTTTTACAACCGTCCGAAGCCTTTTACGCGCTAAGAGCATTAAACCAACGAATAAAATGGCGAGCGCTATGGGAATAATGCGTGTCCAGATGTTGCCGTCTTCGGAGAGGATTCCCTGCGTGATCAGGCCAACAATGACGATTTTCGGAATTATGCCCAGCGCTGTACCAGCTGTGAAATGGGCGTATTTCATTTGAGAAACGCCCGCGGCCATATTGACTAGGATGAAAGGACCGGTTGGAACAAGCCGGACGGCGAAGCTCGTCATAAATCCATTCCTACGGACAATATCTGCTATTCGATTGACCAAGTCTCCGCCATATTGGCTCACTCTTTCAGCGCCGACCCAGCGGGCCAACCAAAAATTCAGACTGGCCGAAATTAGCGTACAAATCCACGCGCCGGCTCCGCCTATCCAGAGACCGAAAGCCGTCGTCATAGCGGCAATTAATGCCCATTGCGGAACGCCGAGAAACGCGCCGATCACAAATGAAATTAGGACAATAAACCAAGCCAAAGGCGAGCTTTTAACATTGTTGAACCAAGAAAGGTTTTCGCCGGCTCCTAGATTAAGGGACGCTTTTCCAATGAGCGCAATCGCGCCAACCACGATAAACATTGCGATGACGACCAATACGGCCCGTTTCGCCTGATCGTCCATATGTGTAAAAAACCGCGGTAACATACCGGCTCCAATTGCTTTGCTTTGCGGCTTAAGTGAATTGCGGCGCTTGCAAAAGAGGGATTTTTAGTAAATTCCTGTAACAATCTGGCACTTATAAAAAAAAGGCACTCCGTTTGAGAGTGCCCTACCAGAGAAAGGTAAGTTTGCGCATGACTGCTCCATCATGGAGCCATTAAACAATATTTTACCTTTTAAGCCCCGTCAAATACATTTTTTAGAATATTTTTCCTAAATTCGAGCTTATTTTCGTTATTTTTCACGCAAAACCAATGCTTAGCTTGCCCTCTAAACCAAGTAAATTGCCTTTTGGCAAAGCGTCTCGTGTCACGTTTTGCCTGTGAAACTGCCTCGTCGTAGGATATTTTACCATCCAAATGATTTAGCAGGGGCGTAACGCCGATCGCCTTGGCGGCCGGTAAATTCCGGGGAAGTCTCAATTTGTGAAAAGCTTTGGCCTCATCCAGTCCGCCATCTTCGAGCATGATTTCAAAACGTGCATTAATTCTTTCATAGAGCATATCGCGCTCTGGCAGCATTACAGCGCCCTGCCAATATCTATTCGGGATGACGGGTTTTGTGTCTTTCTGCCACTCACTAAGGATGTTCGCAGTACCAGCCGCGACGGCGACAATCCTGTGCAGTCTTTGAGGATCATTTCCTAAAACCCGCGCGGCAGCAACAGGATCAATATTTTCGGCTTCCTTGCGTAATTTGTCTATCCCTGCTTTCAGAAGACCGTCTGCCCGATCCATGCCTATTTTATCGACCGCAGGTATGGACGCCAGTCCTTCTGTTAGGGCCTTAAAGTACAAACCTGTTCCTCCCACCAATATGGGAACCTTCCCTCGGGCCAGGCAATCAATTATTTGATCTGTGGCCTCACGGGTCCATTGTCCAGCGGAGTAACGGTGCGAGGCCGGCACATACCCGAATAGATGATGCGGAATATCTTCCATTTCTTCCGTACCAGGCCGGGCAGACAATATTTGCAATTCTTTATAGACCTGCATGGAATCGGCGTTGATAATCTCGCCATCCACAGCCTTGGCAATTTCGATCGCCCAAGCGCTCTTGCCGCTGGCAGTTGGGCCTGCAATACACACAACCAAATTCATCTGATCCGAAAGTCGCTTCATGCCAGACCCTATAACGCACTGTCTGACCCTTGTCCTGCCGAAATCCGATGCAATGCAATTTGAAAAAATGCTGGGCGTATTACCGACTGACCGGATCGATATTTTGTCGGATAATAAGGCGCTAGATTATTTCGATAATATTCAATCGCGCCTGCATGTTATAGTACAAGAACTAGAGCAGGCCGGGCTGGTTTTCGATTATTCCGTTCAACTTCATAAAAATCGCCGGAAGCAGCTTTTGATTTGCGATATGGATTCCACGTTGATTGGGCAAGAATGCATAAATGAACTTGCGGATTTTGCTGGCGTAAAAGATCATGTTTCTGAAATAACAGAGCGCGCCATGCGCGGTGAAATCGGGTTTGAGGGCGCGCTTCGCGAGCGGGTTGCTCTGTTAAAGGACCTACCGACTTCTATTTTGCAGACATGTTTTGACGAACGTATTTCATTGAATGATGGCGCTAAAACCTTGGCCCAAACCATGGCAAAGCACGGCGCAAAGACTGTCATTGTTTCCGGCGGTTTCACCTTCTTTAGCGAACGGGTTGCGCGAGACGCCGGCTTTGCCCATCATCAGGCCAATATTCTATTAAATGACGGCACGCTCCTAACCGGGGAAGTTGAGAATCCAATCCTGGGACGCGAAGCCAAGCAAGCTGCGCTTGAGTATCACAGCGAAAATGTCGGCGGCCCGTTGCAAGCCGTGGCGATCGGTGACGGCGCGAACGATTTGGCGATGATAAAGGCCGCTGGCCTCGGTATTGCTTATTACGCAAAACCCGCTGTTGCGGCAGCGGCACACTGCGCTATTAATCACTCAGATCTGACAACAGCGCTTTATTTTCAAGGCTTTAAGGACGCAGAGTTCGCCTAGATTTTAGGCGGAGTCAAAAGAATAGAAAATGTAATTACCGTTCCGATTGACCATAAAGGTCACAGTCTGCCCATTGTCTCGCGCTGAATTGATCGCGTCTTCAAAAGCCTTTGGGGTAGATATATCCTCAAAATTGACCTGCTCAATAATATCGCCTTCGCGCAGTTTGCCGGCGGCCGGGCTTCGCGAGTTGACCAGTAAAACCCGCACGCCTTCGACTTCAGGTTTTATCTTATGCGTTCGTCGCGTAGCGTCAGTTAGCCCTTCGATGGATATGCCCATTATATCCAAATCGGCCATATCTGGGTTTCTTTCTTCGCCCTTTAAATTATCTTTTGTCACTTTTTCTTTCAAGCGATCTGGCGTTACAGACAAAACGCGACGTTTTTTCTTACGCAGAACCGTAACGTCGACAGGCTTGCCGACCTTGGTATCGGCAATTATTCGAAAAAGCTCTCGATTGTTATCGACGTCAACACCGCCAACATTAAGGATCACATCTCCGACTTTCATCCCGGCTTCGTCCCCAGGCTTACCTTCCGTTACGCGCGTGACGATGGCCCCTTTAGGTTCATCCAGTTTTAGCGATTTGGCGAGTTTTCGATCTATTTCCTGAACGCGAATACCAATGGTCGCGCGCCGAGTTTCGCCATACTCCTTGAGCTGAGCGACAACAGATCCTGCCAGATCTGATGGAATAGAGAAACTTATGCCGACGCTTCCGCCAGTGGGCGAAATAATAGCTGTGTTCACACCGATCACTTCGCCGTCCATATTGAAAAGCGGTCCACCGGAATTGCCTTGATTGATAGCGACGTCAGTTTGAATGAAATCATCATATGCGCCCATTTCCAGCGATCGATTGCGTGCCGACACGATACCTGCCGAGACCGATCCGCCATAACCAAACGGATTGCCGATCGCCATCACCCATTCCCCGACTTCGATCGTATCGGAATCGCCAAAATTCACGCTTGGGAATGGATCCTCATCGTCAATTTTCAATAATGCCAAATCAGTCGCAGGATCACGGCCCAATAATTCGGCATCATAAACGTCGCCATTAGGAAAAATGACCTCGATCACATCAGCGTCTTCGATCACGTGATTGTTGGTAACAATAAACCCATCAGGATCGATAACGAACCCTGAACCCAAAGATTTGGAGACGCGGCCACTCCCATTATTGCCGCCGAAGAAGTCATTAAATCCTTCCAGCGGAGATCCCTCCGGGTAAAGGGGAACAAAATCGGAGACTTCGACTTTTTGCGCAGTCGATATATTGACCACGGCCGGGCTGAGCTCTTTGGTCAGTTTGGTAAATCCTTCTGGAACGCCTTTGGCATGGGCGGGCGCAGGCGTTCCTGCAAATGCCGCCATAAATACACACATGGTCAAAAGGCTTAAAAGTCGGGTCATAAAACAATCATACATAGGCTAGGAGAATTTCCAAAGCATTATAGCGTGAAAACTCGGTCACATAAATTGCGGACAACAGTTAAAGACCCGATAATTTGGCACCCAGGACGATCAATATCATACCGATCGCGACTGAAAACAGGCCGGCGCTATGAAGCATCCGATCACCCATCCTGAACGAGTCTTCATAGAGCTGCCGCATTTTACTCGGAATCACCGCCCAGAGGGCTCCCTCAATAGCAAAGGCGCCGCCCATTGCGATCAATGAAATCGTCAAAAGACTCATTGATTTCCCTAGCGTCGACCGCCAGATTGACGGTTTAAAAACTCGAGAAATTCACTATCAGGTGACATAATGTAGGTCGTGCCTTCTTTTAACGATTTTTTATAGGCTTCCATACTTCTGTAAAATTCAAAGAAATCCGCGTCCTGCTCGTAGGCTTCAGCGTAAATTGCGTTTCGTTGTTTATCGCCTTGACCGCGGATAATTTCTGACTGCTCTCTGGCTTTGGCTTTAATGACCGTCGCTTCTTTCTCAGCCGTTGCTCTGATTTCTTGAGCCCGTTCCTGACCTTGGGCACGCTTTAGCGAAGCTTCTTGCTCACGCTGTGTCACCATTCGGGCAAATACTCTCTCGGCGTTTTCACGCGGCAGGTCTGCGCGTTTAATTCGGACGTCAATTATTTCGACGCCCAAATCCTGATTAGCGGCAACCTGATTGGAAACATCTTGAATTTCAGCCATTAATTCAGCCCGGCGTCCTGCTATGATCTCCGGCGTGTCAACACGGCCCAAAACATCGCGCAAAGTCGAATCCATAATCGAATTCAGTTTTTGTTCGGCACCGGCTTCGTCGCGAAGCGCTTCGTAATACTTGATACCGTTTAGAATTCGATAGCGAACAAAAGCGTCGACGACGAGGCGTTCCTGATCCGATGCCAACAATTCAACGGGTTTCAAATCAATTTCCAAATTGCGCCGATCCAGTTTGACGACGCTTTCCCAAGGAGCTTTGAACTTCAGCCCGGCATCAGAGGGCTTCCCCCATTCATTCTCAACACGTTTGGCTTTACCAAATTCGAGGACGAGGCCTTGCTCCCATTCTTTGACTGTAAATACACAGGCCCAAATGATTGCGAAAATAACAAAGGCAATGATGCCGTAAATAGCTTTGAATTTCATTTTATTTGCCTCCCTGTGTACGGGGTCTTAATTCATCAAGCGGGAGATAGGGCACAACGCCAGAACCCGATTCGCCGTCCAGGATCATTTTATTGGCCGGACCGTAGACCTCTTCCATTGTCTCCAGATACATCCGGTAACGAGTCACGCGCGGCGCGGCTTTATATTCTTCAAGAATGAGTTTGAAGCGCTGAGCTTCACCATTTGATTCTGCGATCATCTTATCCTTGTAAGCTTCAGCGTCTTGAATAATTTGAACCGCTTCACCCCGGGCTCTCGGAACAATATCATTTTTATAAGCTGTGGCTTTATTGACCAATGTCTCAGCGTCCTGCTGGGCATTCACGACGTCCCGGAAAGCTTCGATAACATTACCTTCTTGCGGCGGGTCGGCTTTCTGTAACTGAACCTCAACAATCTCAACACCGGCTTCATACTCGTCCAGCGTTACTTGCATAAGATCTCGAACATCAATTGTAATTTTTAGACGGTCGGTCGTGATGATCTTTTCGAGCTCATTTTTCCCGACGATTTCGCGCATAGCGCTCTCTGCGACAGCGCGAACTGCGCCATCTGTTTCATCAACATTGATAATAAAATCATGCAAATTGCTGATCCGCCAAAGAACAGTGAAATCGATATCGACGATATTTTCGTCGCCTGTCAGCATTAAGCTGGCACTATCAGTTCCGCCAATATTCTCTTGATTAATACTTGAAATTTCGCGTTTGACGACAGATTCAAAAGGCGACGGTAATTTAAAATTCAAACCGGGAGCTGATGATCTCGAAAACTTACCGAAGCGAAAAACCAGCGCATCTTCTTTTTGGTCAACCGTATAGAAACACGAGAATAGTAACATTAGCGCCGCGACAATAACGAACAAGCCAAATGGCCCGACCCGTCCCATAGGACCACCTTTCCCGCTACCGGGTTTTCTGGGCCCGCCGCCACCAAATCTTCGCTTAAGATCTTCAAATGGATTGTCCATCGGCTTTGGGCTCTTCGGACGAGGTCGATCCTGACCGCCTTGGCCCCATGGGCTTTTCCCGCCGCCATTTCCGCCGCTGGAGCCACTACCCCACGGGCTCTTATTATCTGGCATATCGTCTCCGCTAATTAGATTTGCCTATATGTGGACTTGAAGCCGGTTTATATCAAGACCCTGATATGAATAATTCAGACTATTTCCGATCATAAATTCGAATGGTAAAGTCGTGATCATCTTTCGGACCGGCGCCGTGAATCCTTTCAGATGAGAGATTCCAGTCGGTTGGCTCAATAATGGGGAAATGGGCGTCGCCAGATAAGCTCACATGGACATCGGTAACATATAGCCGATCACAATATTCAAGCATTTCCGCATAGAGCTTCGCCCCGCCCACCACCATTATTTCATCAATACCCAGCTCGCCTGCCATCTCATTACCGCGCCCAACCAAATCATTGATTGAATTATAAATTTCCGCATTCGGAGACATATAATCTTGATTACGGGTTAAGACCAGGTTGGGACGGCCCGGCAATGGAAATGGCAGACCCTCCCAGGTTACACGGCCCATCATAACCGGCTTTCCCATGGTCGTTTTTTTGAAAAACTGGAGATCCGAAGATAAATGCCAGGGCAGTCCGCCATCTCGGCCAATTACACTATTTTGCGACTTGGCGACTATTGCCGAAATTTTGGGGAAATTTGTCATGATTTGCGGGTTACACCAACGCGGAGCTTACGTATAGTCGGCCAATGTCAGATTATGCCGAACGCGAACCTGCAAAAACTAGTATGCGGTATTTCAAATATACGCTGATCTATATCCTGCTAATTCCGTTTGTAAATTGGACCTTTAGTCTGGACTTCAAAGTCGAGCTATTTCCGGAATGGGCTTTCAACCCCATCACCATAATAACAGGATTGATTCTCGTCGTTAGAGACTTTGCCCAACGAGAGATCGGCCATGAAGTCTTAATAGCAATGTTGATAGCACTGGTACTCACAGCATATTTTGCCGGACCAGAATTGGCGCTTGCCAGCGGCACCGCCTTCATTATCGCGGAGCTGATTGATTGGGCCTTATTCAGTTTCACCAAATTACGTTTGGCGACACGGGTGTTATTATCCTCAGCGCTAGCTGCGCCGCTTGATACAACAATATTTCTGTATCTCGCCAATGACATGATCCCCGGGAGCTTTAGCTTACCGAATGTCAGCATGTCGATAATAGGAAAAATGTTCGGGGCGATCGTGATCTGGTATATTATCGATCGCAAACGGATCAATCAGTGGTTTGCGCTTTTTTTTCGAGCATGCGCACGGAGATTATCGAAATCTCATAAAGCAGATAAATAGCGCTTCCGAGAACAATTTGCGTGAGCGGATCAGGCGGCGTCACAAAGGCGGCGAACACAGCAATCCCGACTATGGCATAGCGCCTTCCCTTCTTCAGCGTAGCGGAACTGACAATCCCGGCGCGGCCCAAAAGAGATAAAACCACCGGCAACTGAAATGATAGACCAAAGGCGATAAATAGGCGGATGGCCAGTCTCAAATAATCACTAATCCGCGGAAGAAGATCGATATTCCCGCTTGTCGACATTCCAAGTCCAAATCGCAAAACGTAGGGGAAAATATAATAGAAGACGAGCGCCGCACCGAGACTAAAAAGCACGGGAGAAACAATAAGATAGGGCAGAAAAGCGCGTTTCTCATTCTTATACAGACCGGGCGCAACAAAACGGTAAATCTGATAGGCAAAGACTGGAAAAGCGAGAATGATGCCGCCAAATACAGCCAGTTTGACGTTGACAAAGAATGTCTCCAACACTTCGGTCGAAATCAGATCATCGTTTAAGGGTTCCAGCCCTTTATTCAGACGCGTCTCATTTAACTTGTTGACCGCCTGTTCAAATGGCGCGACCAGGAAGGTCAAAATGTCATTTAAGAACGGAATGACAATGATACAGCCTAAAACCAACGCCATTATGCTTTTGATAAGGCGCGATCTAAGCTCGGTCAGGTGCTCAAGCAGAGGCGCTTTACTTTGCTCAACTTCATCTTCCGGATTTTCCAGTTTGGGCGTCTCGCTCACGTAGCGCCGCCATCATCAGTTTTAGGATTATTGAGATCAGTGCCTTCGCGGATATCCCGGTCCAATTCGCGCATGTCTTCTTCGAGAGCCTCATCTGACAGGTTAGAAAGCTTGCCCATTTTTTTCAGATCTTCGATCTCTTTACGCAGTTCGGCCATTTCTTCGGCGTGCCCCATCTCGTCAAAGGCCGTTTTAAATTCCTGCCCCAAAGCCCGAATTTTTGCGAAAAACTGTCCGATCGAGCGCATTAGCTTTGGTAAATCTTTTGGACCCACAACAACGATGGCCAATAAGACCACGATCATCATTTCCATAAATCCGGGTTGTGGGATCATGCGTGTCCCTCAAGGCCGCCTACTCAGCGGCTATTTTTTCTGCTTGCTTTTTTCTTTGGGCGTCACGTCGATAGCGTCTTCGGCTGCGTCTGCGGAGTCGCTAACGTCATCCTTAAGCCCTTTGCGAAAACTAGTGATCCCTTTGGCCATATCGCCCATGATGGACGAAATTCTACCTTTGCCGCCAAAAAGAATGATAATCAGCGCAATAACGACCAAGGCTTGCCAAGGACCAACTACGCCAACGGCCATAAGTGCAACAGGATTCGTCATGGGACAACTTTCTATTTTTGTATCTAGCTGAGCTTCTAGGATATAGGCACTTAAACCGCAATCGCAAGCTTACTCATTTTCATCATCGTTTAAAAAGTCTTCGAAAAACTCCGGATCATCATTTTCATCCAGTGGATCTTCATCAGCTTCCAAATCATCAGACATGATTGGCGCCGGCATTTCAAAGTCTTTTGGCAGTCGCGGATCAAGCAGACCGGCGGCCTTAAGGTCGTCCCTGCCCGGCAAATCTGTTATATTTTCAAGGTTGAAATGAGCTAAAAACCCATCGGTTGTGCCGTAGGTCACCGGGCGTCCCGGCGTGCGGCGACGGCCACGCAGTCTGACCCAGCCAAGCTCCATCAACACGTCGAGCGTGCCTTTCGATACGCCAACACCGCGGACATCCTCGATTTCAGCGCGCGTGACGGGCTGGTGGTAGGCGACAATAGCGAGCGTTTCGAGTGCCGCGCGGGATAATTTCCTTGGCGCCTCTTTGATGTCTAATAGGTGATGTTCGAGATCAGGCGCCGTTTGAAAACGCCAACGGCCCGCGACGTGGACAAGATTCACGCCGCGCCCCGCATAGTCGCGCTGAAGCCGGGCCAGCAATGCACCGACATCGACATCATCCGGCATTCTTTCGCGCAAGGTTTCAACATCGATCGGTTCCACCGCGGCGAATAACAGCGCTTCGAGGAGGCGAATTTCCTGATCAGTGTCCGGCTTATGTTTGAGCCGCTCGGTCAGATCAACAACGTCTGACTCAATTCCGGCGGCGGCTTTCTCGACTCGCTTACTCATCGTTAGGACTCTTTTCTTTTCTGGCCGGTTCCCCGGATATAGATCGGCGCGAAATTGCCAGTCTGCCGAAGTTCCATTTCACCAAGCTTGGCAAGTTCAAGCCCGGCAACCAATGAACTGGCGCGAATTGAAGGCTGCGGGATTTCTTCCGGCAGATCTTGTGTGCTTGGCAACAAACTATCGAGCGCCGTCCAATCTGACAGGTCATGCCCGATAGTTTCGAGAGCCCGTCGGAGGCGATATCTTGCATCTTCCACGGTCATTACGAGCGGTTTTGGAATCTTGTGATTGAGGATGGCGGATTTGGACCGACTTTGCCCATAAGCTTCTAGAATATCGAACAGCTCGGCTTCCCAGATCGGAGTTGTCCGCGATCTCAGTCCTTCGGGATTGCCCCTGACAAAAATCTTCTGTCCGATTTGCGGTAATTTAAATATTCCATCCGCCGCGCGCCGCATGCCTTCTAGCCTTTCTAGACGAAATGCCAAATGCGCCGCTAATTCATCAGCTTCGGGCACGACCTCTTCATCATCCCGCGGTAAAATCAGGCGAGATTTAAGATAGGCGAGCCATGCCGCCATCACCAGATAGTCAGCCGCCAATTCTATCCGTAGATCCTGAGCTGATTTGATGAATGACAAATATTGTTCGGCAAGCTCCAGAATAGATATCCGGGCAATGTCGACCTTTTGCTGGCGCGCAAGCTCGAGCAAAAGGTGCAACGGTCCTTCATACCCAGCAATATCCAGAATCAAGCCCGCACCACCATCGGCGGCGTCATCTGCAGCTTCAAATTTTAGATCTTCTTCAAAAACCTCGCTCATTTGCGAGTCACTCCCGGAATATTAGGCTTTCATATTCGGCCATTCCGGCTTCGTAGTCAAAGTCTCTTGGGTCTTCGGCGCAATATTCGGCTATTTTTGCGCGCATTCGTCCCAACTCATCAAGTATTCGGGCCCCTTTGGCAACCTCAACCATGGACGGAAATTTACCAGAGCATTGGAGAACAACATCACATCCGGCCTTTAAAGTCTTTCGGGTTAGCTCGGTCAGGTTCCCCGACAAAGCTTTCATATCTAGATCATCGCTCATTAATAGGCCTGAATAACCCATTTTCTCACGAATGTAAGAAATCGCTCTTGGCGACACGGTAACCGGATTATCGCGGTCTAGCGCTTCAACAATCAAATGGGCTGTCATTGCCATTGGGGCTTCTTGCATACCGATAAACGGGACAAAGTCTGTGCTTGCAAGTTTCAGAATTGAGTCTTGTATAATTGGTAATTCCAGATGGCTATCAACTGTCGCCCGGCCATGGCCAGGGATATGTTTAATAACGGGCGCGACGCCAGCTGTCATAAGACCTGCTAAAGCCGCCTGTCCTAAATCCAATACTTGTCTTGATGTTGCGCCCAGAGCACGATCCGAAATGATCGGGTCAGCACCTTCAATCGGAATATCCAAGACGGGCGCGCAATTAGCATTGATACCGACTTCCCTAAGGTCCGCGGCGATCATACAATGATGTAAAAAAACTGTGCGCCGGGTTTTCTCACGGTCCATTTCATAGAGACTACCAATGCTGCCCAGGCTCGGATAATCATACCAATGGGGCGATCGCAATCTTTGCACCCGACCGCCTTCCTGATCGATAAAGATCAGGCACTCTCGACCAACGGTATCGCGCAGACTATTGGTGAGGTTTTTGACTTGATCAGGCGTTTCAATATTCCGGGCGAAAAGGATAAAAGCCCATGGATTTGCGTCTCTAAAAAAGGCTTTTTCAGCTGCCGAGAGGCTCGGCCCTTGCAGACCAAATATGGCCGCTAATTCTGTCATTTTGTCGTCGTGAAACAGGTCTGTTGACGGGCTTTTAAAAGGTCGCAAATCCGCTGTGCACCGTCTTTATTCGGCAAACCTGCCAACCGTAAACGATAATAGACCCCTTTATCGGCGACATTCGCCCGAACGATTTCCAAATAGCTGCCTGTAGGAAATAAATTACTATGTTTAGCCTGAATCTCTGTCTTGGTAGTTTCAGCCGAGCTTTGACTGCGCAGTGACGCAAGCTGGACAACATGACGGCTATCGGTTGCAGTCGAGGGACCTGGCGTCGTCGGGATCACTTCTACGGGCTTCGGGGTCACAGTCGGTTTTGGTGTTGTCACAGGCTGAGTCTCGGTGACTTTCGGCTTTTCCTGATCGATGACATCGATCTTAACTGTTCCGGGACGTTTTACCGGCTCTTCAGCGCTTTCGGTTACGGTAACCTCAGGCTCCGAAGTTTCTCCGTTCATTTGATTATAAATCTCCAGATTTTGATTGGGCTCAATGGAGCCGCCTGGATCATCCGGCGCGATCTTAAACGGGGTTTTATCGGCCATGACTTTTGGCGTTTCGCCGCGATCTCTGACACCCGGTTGATAAACTTTGAAAAAGAAAAACAGACCAAAAATTACAGCCAAACCAAAAGCGGCTAACATAAACAAACCTTTACGGTTGGAATATCCCTGCACATCAAAAGGGACTAATTCGTCATCCGCGTGGGGATCGGGACGTAAATATTCCTCATCTTGCTGCATAATTTCTAATCCTTTGGCCGGACCGCCGCGATTATTTCTCCGTGACGGATATATTGATTAAAACTCTTCTATTTCCAACCCGTCACGCTAATCAATCGCAGTTAACCGATAATTAACTTTGAAGATAGCCAGTGACTGAGAAAAGTTTGCGGTGCTCGGCAATCGCATAAGAGTCTGTCATCCCCGCAATATAATCGCAGATTATCCGGGCCGTTATCGCATTATGTGGGCCCTGACATAGCTCGCGCATCTCTGTCGGCAATATAGTGGGGTCTTCGATGAAGAGCTCGAATAGCTCTTTTACGACCCGGGTCGCCTGTCCCATCATACGATTGACCTTATAATGGCGATACATATTATCATAAAGAAACCGCCGAAGTGGCTTCTCAAGAGTCCGGAATTTCTTCGAAAATGTTATAACGGGGTAATCTAGGCCCCGAATTTCATCAGCAGACTTCGGATCAGCCTTTTTCAATCGCTGCGAAGACTCTTCTAATACATCTGTTATCATTGCGCCGATGAGATCTCGAATAGTCTCGTGAATCATGCGGTTTTCACTCGTATCCGGAAACCGTTTCCGAACATCCGCAAATGCGGATTGAACAAGCGGAACTTGCGCCGAAATTTCTTCAACCGAGAAAAGCCCAGCCCTCAAACCATCATCAATATCGTGATTATTATAAGCAATATCGTCAGCAATTGCAGCAACTTGCGCTTCGGGTCCCGCGAAATTTGTCAGCTCTAGCCTCTCCCAGTCTTCAAGCGCCCGAAGCGCCCATGGAAGTTTTGATGGATCTTCACCTTTCACCAATAGAGGCCCATTATGTTTGGCAATCCCCTCGAGCGTTTCCCAAGTCAAATTGAGCCCATCAAAGAGAGCATAGCGATGCTCTAACGTTTCGACGATCCGCAGAGTCTGCGCATTATGGTCAAAACCACCATAAGGTTTCATACATTCAGCCAGCGCCTCTTCTCCGGAATGGCCAAAAGGCGGATGCCCTAAGTCATGCGCTAGGGCCAAACATTCGGATAGATCTTCATCAAGCCCCAATACCCGCGCAATGGAACGGGCGATTTGGGCAACTTCCAAAGAATGGGTCAAACGGGTTCGATAATAATCGCCTTCGTGGGACACAAAAACCTGCGTTTTCCCTTTCAGGCGGCGAAAAGCGCTACAATGAATGATACGGTCTTTATCGCGCTGATAGGGACTTCGTTCGGAGTTGGTTCCTTGCTCTATACGTCTTCCGCGGCTTTTAAAGGGATCAGAAGCATATATGGCCCGGGGCCGAATTGATAATATTTCACCCACACGAGGCTCCGCTCTTTGATTCTTGCGTTCAAATCCTTATATAGGGCAGGAAGCAAATGGATAGTCTTATGACTGACACTACGATCACGCTTAGCGAGTCTGCAGCCCGCCAAATCAATGCGATTATGGCGAAGCGTACTGATGGCCTTTTCCTGCGCGTATCGGTCGAGGGCGGCGGATGTTCAGGATTTCAATATAAATTTGATTTCGCCGACGCGCCAGAAGCCGACGATCTTGTCCTTGAGAAAGATGGGGCTAAGGTCTTGATTGATGAAATTAGCCAAGGATTCCTTGAAGGCTCAGAGATTGATTATGCGCGCGAACTTATCGGTTCCGCCTTCAAAATTCATAACCCGCAAGCTGTTGCGGCTTGCGGCTGCGGGACGAGCTTCTCAATCTAGCGATTTCACGGTTTAGTCTCAGCCATTCATCTTCTCTTTATTTTCCCGATGATACGGTTCATAAAACACGTGAACTAATCTAGGCTGGTTGATGAGACTTAAGACTTCATCCTCGAACACGAACGAAATTACCAATGTTAAGCGGCCGCCTTTAGGGCTAGCCCTTGGCGGCGGCGTCGCGCGTGGCTGGGCCCATATTGGCGCACTGAAAGCTCTCATCGAAGCTGATGTTAAACCTGATATCATTGCCGGCACTTCCATCGGCGCGCTCGTCGGAGGCGTGTACCTAGCCGGCAAGCTCGACGTTCTTGAGAATTGGGCCCTCGCTCTGAATCGACGCCGAATGATGAGCTATATGGATATTCGCTGGGGCGGTTCAGGCTTAATGCGCGGCGATCGTTTGGCTCGTGTGCTAAATCACTATCTCGGAGATACAAGGATCGAAGATCTGCCGACCAAATATGCTGCGGTGACTTGTGACCTGCGGACCGGTTATGAAGTCTGGCTTCAAAAAGGCGCGCTTGTTTCCGCAGTCCGGGCCTCCTATGCCCTGCCCGGCGCATTTGATCCTGTAAAAATTGATGGGCGCTATATGATAGACGGCGCGCTTGTAAATCCCGTGCCAGTATCCGCTTGCCGTGCACTCGGCGCCCATATGGTAATAGCGGTCAGCCTCAACGGAGATGCGTTCGGTCCGATCGGGAGCTCGCACGAACTTGACGTCGACGATACGCTTCCTGATAAAGTCGATCCTTTTCAACTGGCCTCACAATCACTGAACAAATTGCGGCCCGACCGATTGTTACTCAAGAGCATGATGGGCGCGGCCCCCAAGGGGAAATCGCCTAAAATCGGCTCCGTAATGATGAGTACTTTGAACATTGTCATGGACAGAATCTCCAGATCGCGACTAGCCGGCGATCCGCCGGACGTTTTTGTTGCGCCGCGTATTGGGCATATAGGTATGATGGAATTCACAAAGGCCGAAGAGTTGATTGAGCGCGGCTACAGGGCCATGCAGCATGAAATTCCCCTTATTAAATCTGTCATTGAAGTTCTCAGCGAAATCCCGTCCGGCAATAGCGCCTGACGCGGGAATTTTGGCGTAATTTCAGGATTGAAGCTTATATTTCGCCTGACACGTGCAAGCGCTGTGACAAACGACAAATCACGCTACAAAAAGCTGCATGTCAGAAAAATCAAACATTGTCTCATTTATTGCTAATGACAATTCGCCGATTAGCCGCGTACCGCGCGGCGACGCTGTTGGATTTAACGCGATGTTGCGCGACCGGTTCTCGCAAAACAAAGAAATCGACATTCTGCCAGACTCTATGGCCGCATGGCGCCGTTCATCGGTCCTAACATTATCCGTTATTTTTTGGGCGGTTTTTTGCGAATTAACCACCTGGGCATTCTATGCAAGCCAGCCCGTCGGATTCCGGATATTTGGCGCCTTTGGCGTTGTCTGGAGCAGCCTTTGGCTGCGCTTTCTGGCAATTGACCACGCAAAGCCCCGTCTAGGGGAAATCTCTATTCTAAGCGCCCTTTGTGGTTTTGCCGCCATTTTGGTCACCGCCGCAATCCAATTGGGTTACCCGCTTTCATTCCCGGCGGGATTATGCCTGTTCGTAATCACGGCCGCGACTGTATCGTTGATTAACCGCTCTGAAATTGCGCTTTTATCAGCCATTGGCGGCGCATTATTTTGGGCGGCCTTGCAGTTTGATGGATATATAAATTCGGGTGAATTGAGTTTTGCGATACCTGTCCTAATGGGGCTAATGATCGTCCAATCTTTGCGCCTGAAATCTCATGCGGCTTTTCTCGCGACCCTTTTTGTTGCTTATGTCTGGCTAATTGGAAGCGCTTACCTAGCCTTTAAATCCGGCGCCATCGGCACTCTTTTTTTGTTATGCGGCGCATTTTGCGTTACCGGCATGCATTACAGATCTGCCAAAGCCGCCGCTGACGAGTCTGCACCGGGCACCGAGATCCATATTTTAGCGGCATGGTTTGGTGCCAATATATGCCTATTGGCGCTTGCCACTTATGGCGCCGAACCTGACGCCTTAATTTGGCAAGCCAATGCCCAAAACGACCCTATAGCAAATCTGATTTGGCTGGCTGTAATATTCACGGCCTTGATCTTGACATTGTTCGCTGGATTTGTGCGGCGGAAGCACAATCATATGAGCCTTGCGGGTATATTGATGACGACCACTTCCATGGCGGCCATCCCTTTTGCACTTTGGTACGAAACTGACATTGCTATGCAGTTTGAAGCGTTAATGCAGCTCTCATTTTATCCTGCCGCCGGACTGTTCCTTTTCGGAATCGTGGCTGGTAACCTCGTATTTTTTGCTGCAAATGGATTCCGGCGCGCGAAATATTCACATGTCATCGCGGCGCTTGCTATGGTTGGCGCGTTAAGTGCCGCGTCAAAATCTGTTGATATTTATTACGAAGACGGGTGGCTCATTACGATCTTGGGACTGCTTACTGCAATAACGGGGACGATGATTGCGGTAAATCCGCAATTAGCCGGCAAGGATAGTGTTAAAACCAGCGTGAGCAGCCATTGACGAACGTCAAAACAATTGCGGCGACGATTGTAACCGGGTTTCTTCTTGCAGGTATTCCGCTGATGGCCATAGCGCGCCATAGTTACATTCAAAAAAGTGACATTCATTTTGAATTTCAATCGATTATCTCGCCGCGTGCAGACGTGGAGAATTTCGATATTTGGTCTGATTTAAACATGCTGGATCTGAATGAAATGTTTGGAGATAACAGGTTTGTGCGCGGACAAACGGTTTATGTCCATATGTCAAAGGGGCCCGGAAATATCGCTTATCCATTTGCTGTCACCCGTTATAAGCCCGACTCTATCAATAGATCAATTTTCATGATCAAGGGCAAAGTCTCAGGCATAGAGGCTGGCCAATTATTGGTACGCTATAATTTTGAGAAATTTTTACCATCCTCTGATTTGAAAAGTTTGGTCAGAACTACGCGCGTTCAGCAGGGTAAAACAATGATTGCAATTAATGATCAAGGCGTTGCCCGATTGGTGAGCGTATCTATTAGCGGTGAAACTTACGCCTATCGTTAATCAGGCTTGCGAGCGCTAAAAGCTTGGACGCATAGGGGCGCAATGAGTGCCCCTGCAACAAATCCGCCAAGGTGACCTGCCCAGGAAATATTTCCGATTGTACCGGAGAATAAAACCATGACGACATTTAACATGGCCCATGCAGCAGCAAATATGCCCAAATGACGCCAGCCGCCTATCGCCCAGCCAGCAGCTGCAAACAGAGCCGATGCGCCGCCCGACGCGCCCAGCATAACCCCAAAACTATTTTGCCATTCCCATTCGGCCCATTGCGCAACTCCGCCGCCTACAATGCCTACCAATATGATGGCCAAAAACGCTGCAACAGCAATTGTTTGATTGCGAAATTTTGCCCGGGTACCCTTTAAGGTCAGCAGTCCAAAAATTAGAATCATGGCCGAGTTCATCAAAAGATGAAATCCATCGCCATGAAGAAATCCATGGGCAATTAACCGAAACGCCTGCTGACCATTATCGGCTTCAGCGCCAAATGGAAATAATAGCGCATTCTTGTCAATCGCAGGCCCTATTTCCGGTAACTGACGAACCAAATGGATAGCTATTAAAGCCCCCAAGAACGCGAATAAGGTCGGTTCCGTTATGTTAAATATTGGTTCTCTACGCTTCATAGGATTCTTTTAAGCCGTCGCTGATTAAAGATTGTTATACCTATTGCGAAAAAACGAAAGAGCGGATAGTTGTTCTCAAAATAATAATAATAATTGGGAATAATCATCAACATCTCTACTTCAAATAATCCGGCTGGCTGGTTTGTGCAGCTTGGTGATCAGATTTACGGTCCTTATGACGCTGATCAGATGAAAGCATTTGTGCGCGAAGGCCGGGTCATTTCGGGTTCCATGATTTCAAAAAACCCGAACCAGGGGTTTTTGCGGGCGGGGCAAACAGAATTATTTCAACCCATTGGAAATGTTCCTTCGCCCTTAAAATCCCAACCTTTTGACCAAAGCTCAACGGTGCCAAAGCCTAACCTTAGTTTTCGCGTGGTGATGGTCATGGCTGAAATCAGCTCAGATCAGGCGATGCAGTTTTTGCATTTAATCCAACGTCTAGGGACCGCACAGCGTATTGGTGACAAGGTTTGGCTTCTAAAATCTGAAGTCCCGTTAGCAGATGTACAAAAGCATCTCTCATCTTCGCTTACGCGGCTGGATCGGTTGTTTTTATCTGAATGCAGCGAACAGAACATTGCATGGTACAATCTCGGCGCTGATATGGGCGAGCGGATTAAGGCCCTGTGGACAGATTGACAATATTTCAGTCGGCTATTTGTTCAAGCTCGGCCGCAAAGCGGGCTGCATTTTTGACATAAACATCCGCATTTAATTTTAAAAATGCAATCTGATTTTCACTGAGCGTTTTAACAACTTTTCCGGGCGCGCCAATGACCATTGAATTATCCGGGATCACTTTATTCTCAGTAATTAGCGCATGAGCCCCGATAAGGCAGTTCTTGCCGATCTTAACACCGTTTAAAACCGTCGCGCCAATACCGATCAGAGAGTTGTCGCCGATATTACAACCGTGAAGCATGACTCGGTGTCCAACGATTACTCCCTCGCCTATATCAAGCGGCATGCCTGGATCTGTATGTAGGACCGAATTGTCTTGAATATTAGAGCGAGCCCCAACTTTAATTGGTTCATTGTCGCCGCGCAAAACAGCGCCAAACCAAACAGAAGACTCAGCTTCCAATATGACATTGCCAATGACGGAGGCCGACGGAGCAACCCAAGCCGTCCGATCGATTTTTGGGTTAATGTCGCCAAGTTTATAAATGGCCATATTTAAGCGCCATCCAAATCCTGCTGAAGGATTGAGATGTTTAGATCATAGGATATATCGTCCGGATCTTCGTTATCAATATACAGCAAACCCAGGATTTCATCATTGAGATAAACTTCAACACTGTCTTGGACTTTGCGAGGCTTGATTGAAATAGCTTCAGTGCCAAGTCGCTGGCAAAGGTAATTGCGAACACTAACGATTTGTTCGGGCGTCATAGGTGATCTCCTAGGCTATGATCCATGGTTTGGGCGGGACTGTCTTTGCAGGATCCGCCAACGGGTTTGGCCGGAACTCCGGCGACTGTACATCTAGCGGGTACGGGTTTTAATACAACTGAATTGGCAGCGATTTTTGCATCGTCACCAATAGAAATATTTCCAAGAACGCTGGCCCCCGCTCCTATCAGAACGCGATTGCCTATCTTTGGATGCCTGTCTTCATCCGCCTTACCGGTTCCGCCAAGGGTTACGGCCTGGAGTATCGAACAATCATTTCCCATCACAGCGGTTTCACCCATGACAAATCCTGTCGCGTGATCCAGCATAATGCCAGATCCGACTTTGGCTGCCGGGTTTATATCGACGCCAAACTGTTCGGAGGCGCGGTTTTGTAAGTGAAACGCCACAAGATCCCGCCCTTCATTGAAAAGCGCGTGAGCACATCTATGGGTTTGGATAGCCATGTAGCCTTTGAAATATAAAAACGCCTGAAGGCAGGTTCGGCAAGCCGGGTCCCGGTCCATCACCGCTAACAAATCTCTCGCGGCGCTATCAACGATTGACGGATCGGCTTCGATGGCTTCGCTTAAAACCCGCCTTAGCTTTAAAGAATTAAAATCTGTTGTCGCGAGCTTGTCTGACAAATGATTGACCAGAGCTGCGCCGAGCGAATCCTGTTCCAGAATTGTTGAATACAGGAATGAAGACAGTGCCGGCTCTTTAGTGGCATAGGCCGCTGCTTCTTTGCGCAAACATGACCAGGCACAGACGTCCTTCTGGTCATTCGTGGCAATGTTCAATCGGCTCATATCTGTCTCCTCAATTTATTAGAGATAGGAAGCCTTCGCGCGAATGCAAAGGAAAATCAAATCTTTATCCGCGTCCGCGATAAGGCGGGACGCCCTGATCCGGGACCCAGAGATTATCAGGCTTTTGGCCAAATTGATAGAATACATCGATGGGAATTCCGCCGCGCGGATACCAGTAGCCGCCAATGCGAAGCCATTTGGGCTCAATCTCGCGGACCAGCCTTTGACCGATACCGGTTGTGCAAGCTTCATGAAAATCACCATGGTTTCGGTAACTGCCAAGATAAAGCTTGAATGCTTTGGATTCGACGATCCATTTATCAGGGCAATAATCGACAACAAGATGAGCAAAATCGGGCTGACCGGTTACCGGGCAAATCGATGTAAACTCCGGACAAGTCAGACGAATTAGATATGGCTCATCCGTAGGATTAGGGACGCGTTCAAGCACGGCTTCATCAGGCGAGGCTGGCAGGCTTGACTGCGCGCCTAATTGATCCAGTTTTTTATAATCCGTATCACTCATGGGCGCCCCCTACTCCCATTTATAAACGGGTTCAAGACTTAGATAATGCCGAAACATCTTTGGTAATTCGACCGAACCTGCGGCTCATTATCCATTTCTGCCCCCCAATCTCGACATATTTTTGAGTGAAGTGCGAGAAAATCAAGACGATTGCCAGGTAAGGTAACAGCATCAAATCACCATTTATTCCGGCGCCAAACCATTCCGGATTGGCAATAAATTTACTGATTAGCGCGTAGTACAGCACAGCGATCAACATATGCACCATATAGACCGAGTATGAGACCTTTGCGAGGTAACGAAATACACGCCCCATCATGAATTTGGAAACCATGCCTTTGTCGAAGGAGAACACGAGTACAAAGGCGAGAATGACCGGGCCGACGAAGAATTGCAGCTTACCCGGGCAGTAAATCACAAATAAGGTACTGGACAGTAAAGTCACGGCTTCGATTATGGTTGCCATATTAAAATTCATGTTCATGACGAAGTTCAATTTTCGACATTTCGAATAGAGATAGGCTGCGATAATCCCCGTGTAAAACCCTGCCATGCAGCGCAAGAAACCAAAATCATAAGTGATATTCATATCGGGTTTGATCTGCGCCAGATAAGCATAAATGGCGACGACTCCCACACCAATGAGGCCAAAATGCCAGCCTTTCTTGGGTGGTGCCCAGAGCAACATCGCCGCGAATGTAAAATATGCAAAGAACTCCACACTCACTGTCCAGCTCGGGACATTATAACTAAGCGATCCGTGGAGCCCCATGGAATGGGTCAGGAAGATATTTGAAATTAAAGCGCCGACACTTTCGGTCGCGCCAGGCTCGAAGGGTAATATTTCGCCGGGATCATCATGGGCGATACCGCTCATGTGAAAGACAAGCCGCAAAAGCGCGAACATCACAAATAGAATCAGAATAAATAAATGTAACGGATAAAGCCGCGCAAATCGTTTTTTGAGAAAAGCGCCAGCTTGATCCGGCGAATTGATACGATTGGCATAGAGCGTAAACAGCAAAAACCCTGAAAACACAAAAAATAGGTCAATGATGACGGGGCCATTTTCGAAAAAGGCCGACCCATTCGTGAGGCTCGGCCAATAAGTGTGATAAATTGCAACAAAAACGGCCAAAAGCCCCCGAAATCCGTCGAGGGCGCCAAAATATACGTGCTCTTTGGCGGGCACACTGTTCTGTTTTGGCGCAATTCCCACGCACGTCTCCTGACTCAGGCGTAAACCTTCAAGAATGATGCCCAAATTCCCTTAGGACACGAACATAGGTCAGGATTGCAAATTTAGGATTAACTATACGCAGAGCGAGAATTTTTGCTTAATTGGCGCTAGATCTGTGCTTTCACCGGACCTTTTCGAGTGTCCCGCAATGACGCGTCATTCTTCCAGTAGAAAACGCTTTCACCGGATTCAAGCGCCAGTGCTGCATAGTCTAGTTCCGAAATCAGCAATCCGGTTGGTCCGGTTTGCGCCGGACAAACAATCGCTCGAAAATTCTCAACCTCGCCGGCACTGATCAAATAGGGTTGGCCGCCTGAGATTGAACTTACCGGTAAAATAGCACCTTCTTTGCGGTTCATGATTGTTCTTATTGTATCGCGGTAGGCATAAACAATCGGGCCCGCGTCAAACAGATCGATCGTGCCCGAAAAGATAAATCCTTCTTTTTGCAACATTCGGTAGGCCGCCGCGCCCGAAGGGTGAGGCTGTGCGAGCGAGGCCCGAACTGGCATCGGAAAGCCAGATACATCTATCCTCCCTATGGGAACGATATCGCCGAGCTTGTCTGGATTCCGGTCGAAATATTCTTCATCAGCTTCGAGAAAAGTTCGCTCTAACTTGTTTTTGAAAAGATAATCATAAAGCGGACTGCCTTCGGCGCCGCATATTCCCCGTAGCTCCGCGATTACCGTGTCGCCAAATCTCCACGGCTCAGCTGCCATCAATAAATACCGGACTTTGGCGAGATATTTTCCCAGCCCATAGGCACGGTAATCAGGATGAAGAAAAAGCGAGCCCACTTCGGTTGCACCCGTAAATCGCGACGATGCAACCAAATATTGGTCCAGCCCATCGCCAATAATATCAAAATTAATAAAAGGGCTCCCAACGCCAATTTGCGTTTTTACGGCCGCGCAGCCGATCAGCTCTCCAGATACAAACATACCCAAAAGATATTTGTGCGGGTCCTCCAGGTCATATTGGCCCGAAAAGCTTTTCTCGGATGTTTGGATATAGTCGAGTAAAAATTCATGACGTGGTTGGAGACTCGACAGTCCGCCGCTCGAGCGTTCAACCATGTCCAATAAATCATCGACATCCGCGCTGATAACCGGCCGGATAAGAATTTTATCAGGAAGTTTTTTTGTCATATGCCCCTGTGAATCATTTTTCCAGCATATTATGACCGAACTGAACTTCTGCTGCTAGGGATTTTAATTCTAGCAGCGGCAAAGGGTGCAAGTGCTTTTTTGTGAATTGACTACACCAGCCGGCTTTGTTTTAGCGCTGCTCGCACAAAACCTGAAAACAGAGGGTGAGGATCAAATGGTCTGGATTTTAATTCTGGGTGATATTGCACGCCGATAAACCAAGGATGAGTGGGAATTTCGACGATTTCGGGCAATACTCCATCGGGCGAAAGCCCTGAGAAAAGCAGCCCTGCCGCTTCGAGTTTATCTTTATGATCAATGTTGACCTCGTACCGGTGACGATGGCGTTCTTCAATCTCGGTCGAGCCATATTCTTCAGCGACTAAAGACCCTTTCACGAGTTGCGCCGGATAGGCTCCGAGCCGCATTGTGCCCCCCAATTCAGTTTCGGCTGACCGTTCCAGCCGCTCATTTCCTTTTGTCCATTCAGTCATGAGGCCAACAACGGGCGTGCCGCCATTTTCAAATTCAGAAGATGACGCGTCAGTAATGCCCGCTAGGTGGCGCGCCGCTTCAACGACGGCCATCTGCATTCCATAGCAAATGCCAAAATATGGAACGTTTTTAGTTCGCGCTATATGGGCTGCCTTGATTTTTCCTTCAGCGCCGCGAGCGCCAAATCCGCCAGGAACCAATATGCCGTGCACATTTTTAAGTAAATTTGAGACGTCTTCAGTGTTTTCAAAATCCTCTGCCTCGAGCCAGCGAATATTGACTTTGACCTGATTGGCAATGCCGCCGTGTACTAACGCCTCTGTCAATGACTTATAGGCGTCCGGCAGGACAGTATATTTCCCGATGACAGCAATGTTGACTTCACCATCCGGGTTTTGGAGCTTGTTGGATATTTCCTGCCATGTGGACAAATCAGCTTCTGGCGCATCCATTATGCCGAAATGTTCAAGAACTTCCCGGTCAAGACCTTCCGCGTGATAGGCCAGCGGCACATCATAGATTGAACGCGCATCGAGGCCTTGTATAACGGAGCTTTCCCGAACGTTGCAAAAACGCGCGATTTTCTTGCACTCATTTTCCGGAATAGGGCGGTCTGCACGACATAAAATTATGTCCGGCTGAATACCGATAGAGCGTAGTTCTTTGACGCTGTGTTGGGTGGGCTTGGTTTTCATTTCGCCGGCGGCGTTAATAAATGGCAGCAGGGTGACATGCATAAAAAGTGTCTGATCACGCGGCAATTCTTGCGATAATTGGCGCAGCGCCTCAAAAAACGGCAAGCCTTCAATATCCCCAACAGTTCCGCCTACTTCGCACAAAACAAAATCAACATCGCCGGCATCAGACAGAACGAAGTCTTTAATTTCATTGGTGACGTGCGGAATGACTTGCACAGTTGCGCCGAGATAGTCGCCCCGGCGTTCCTTTTCAATTATGTTAGAATAGATCCGACCGGTCGTGATATTGTCGCTTTGTGCGGCGGACACATCTGTGAAACGCTCATAATGACCGAGATCTAGATCGGTTTCAGCGCCATCATCTGTGACAAATACCTCGCCATGTTGATAAGGCGACATCGTGCCAGGATCGACATTCAAGTAAGGGTCGAGTTTACGCAATCGGACTTTATAGCCACGGGCTTGCAGACACGCGCCAACAGCCGCAGATGCCAAACCTTTCCCGAGGGAAGAAACGACGCCTCCCGTGATAAATATATATCGTGGCATAACCCGCCTGCTTAATTTCGGCCAAACCCAAGCCGAAGACGCTTATTCGTCGTCCGGCGTATCGTTTGGTTTCTCTGGATTTTCGTCAGAATCGGTGGCGGGATTTTCATCCGTCGCGGCCACTTCATCTGTACCAGCTAACGGGTCTGTCGTCTCGCCTGAATCGGTAGGGCTCGTCAAGGGGCCAGACGGTAATGGGGGAAGTTTATCCTCAACTTGATTGGCTTGCTCGATTTCTTCAAGGTAATCCCGGTCGACAGAAGCATTGGTCATAAAGATCGACAATAGCAACGAACATCCCAGAAATGCAGCGCCTAATATTCCTGTCATCCGGCTGACAGAGTTGGCCGCACTTCGGCCGCTCATAAAGCCGCCACCGCCGCCACCGCCACCGCCAATACCCAGCGCGCCGCCTTCGGACTGCTGAATAAGGATAAGGCCGATCATTACGATACTGATGATCAACAGGATGATGAGCAGGACATTTTCCATGAGAAGACTCTAATTAACGTGATTTGGCGGGCCATTACCTTAAATGCCCGCAGACTTAAAGAGCTAAATGGGGAGATTATGCGTTTTTACAAGTTTAGGCGGCTTTCGCGATAGCGGCGAAATCAGCCATGTTCAGACTCGCCCCGCCAATGAGCGCACCATCAACATTTTCGGTCGAAAGAATTTCCGCCGCATTCCCCGGTTTAACCGATCCACCATACAGGATCCGGATGGTGTCGCCCGCGATGCCCCGAATATGAACATGCATGTCTTTTATATCATCTACGCTGGCGACTTTGCCGGTGCCGATGGCCCAAACGGGTTCATAGGCGATGACATAGTCGGTTAGGCATTCTGGCACGCTGCCCGCGAGCTGGGCCCCGACGATGTTATTAGCGTCGCCAGATTCGCGCTGCGCCAGTGATTCGCCGACACAGATGATAGGTGTGATCCCGGCGCGCTTGGCGGCCATCGCCTTGACATGGACATCAGCATCGGTGTCGCCTGCGGCCCTTCGCTCGGAATGACCGACAATAACATAGCTGGCACCGCAATCGGCGAGCATTTCAGCGCTTACCTCGCCTGTATGAGCGCCTTTCTCTAGCGCGTGGCAATCCTGTCCTCCGGTTAAAATGTTGCGACTTGCGCTGGCGGCGAACATTTCTCTCACATAGGGAAATGGCGGACAAATCAAAACATCGAGATGGCTCCGATCCGCAGCTTTGAACATGCCATCGAAACCCGCCGGTTTAATTGTCCAGGCCTGTTCCCCGTGCATTTTCCAGTTCCCGGCAATCAGTTTGCGCAACATCTTTTTCTCCGTTTGGGCCTATCATGCGATTTTATCGACTTTTCGCAAGGCATTTGCTTGCAGGTCGCCAAAGGCATGGTTATGTAGGGCGAAATTTTTAGGAAGAAGTTCATGGAAGAGTCGTATTCGTCCGGTTCCAAATTTCGCGCTATCGTCGTAGGATCGCTAATCGGTTTGCTGGTTATCGCGTTTGCGGCTTGGGGCGTCTCGGATGTATTTAGTCCTCAAACCCGCAATATCGTCCTTAAAGTCGGCGAATCCTCAGTATCGGCCAATGACTTTGACTTGGCCTATCGCCGTAAACTCGCAGATATTTCGGCCGAAAGCGGTGTAAATCTTTCCGGTGACCAAGCCTATCAGCAAGGGGTTCACGAATCTATTTTAAACGAGTTTTTGGTCGAAAAGCTGATCGAAGTTGACGCCGACGATTTAGGGGTTGGGTTTAACATTGAAACCGCCCGCAAAGAACTTGACCAATTTGACGCCTTTAAGGATCCAATTACAGAACAGTTCAGCAAAGACCAAATGGCCGCCAGGCTGGCCCGCGCGCAGCCGCCAATTTCGACTGATCAATTTCTAAACGACATCATCTTTAATGTCCGACGCTCTCAAACTGTGCCGGCCATTTCGCGCGGTCTTGTAGCACCGCCGCAATTTACCGACACAATCAACAAATTCGCCAATGAGACACTTGAAGTAAAGGTCCTGACGATAACGCCAGAAGCATTACCGCCAACACCGGAACCAACAGATGAAGAGCTGCAAATCTTCATCACTGATAATGCCAATAATTATCCCAGCCTGTTCAACGAGCCTGAGTATCGCCGCATCACACTTGTCCGGCTGGAACAGCATGATTTCCCGTATATGAATGACACTATGATGCGGAACGTCCGATCCGAGGAAGACCTGAGAACAGCCTTCAACAATATCTTCATCGAAGAATCCGATATTAAAGATCAGTTCGATCTTCGGGTCCAATCCGGCGAAGTCGGCAGTCCGGCGACTCGCTCATTGGTTCAAATAACAGCCACCGATGAAAATAATGCAGCCGAGGTTATACAGAAACTTGAAAGCGGCCTTAGCCCGGAAGAAGTTACAACGCTGTATGGCTTGGTTGAGCCCGTTACGTACGAGGATGTCGGTGAAGACGATATTTTTGACCCGGAGGTCGGCGCGGTCGCTTTTGAAATGAAACAAGATGAAATTCGCTCAATATTAGGCGGGTTTGACAATTGGGTCGTGGTGCAAATTACCAAAGAAGTCCCGGAAATCATGCCGGAGGTTGATGAACTTCGGCCCGAAATCGTGGAAGAAATCCGGAAAAACATTGCTGGCGAGCGGATGTACGATACCATTAAAATGATTGAAGACGGCGTCCGCGATGGCCGTACGCTTGAAGAATCCGTTGAGATCGCAGGCGTTCCTTACGCGACGATCGATTTTGTCAATCGCTCGGGACAAACGCCTGACGGACTGAAACTGATGGGTATCCCCCAGCTTAGGCCCGGTATTGGCACTGACGAAGAAATCCTGAAATCTATCTTCACAACAGAAATTGGATTTGAAAGCGATTATTTCGACACCAGCACAGGCGGCATGGCGATCGTAAGGGTAGACGATGTTATCGAGGCCAAGCCGCGTGAATTTGATGAAATCCGCGACGACACGGCACGGCTTTGGAAAAGCCAACACATGCTGGACGCTCTTGATGAACTATCTTTGGAACTGACGCAGCTTATTCGCGATGGCCAATCTATGAAAGATGTTGCCGAGACGTTTGAAAAAGGCGTCTTCGTTCAAAGCGGGCCAATGACCCGCGCTGAACCACTGCCCGGCCTCGGTCAAATGCTCGACATTGCTATCAAACAAGCCTCAATCGGCGATATTGAACGCGGCGTCGGGCCCGTGCAGTTCACTCAGCAAATTGCCAAGCTGGAGAATATCATTCCGCATGAGGAGCCGCTAACCGGCGAGGAAGCGGAGATTGCGCAGCAGCGAATGAATGCCGCGTTGATCAATGATTTGACTGATGCCTATCTTCAAGCTGTTGTAACAGATCATCCCCAGCAAGAGTTTCCGGATGTCGTTATGTCAGTCATGGGTGTTACGCCTCCTGATCAGGAATAATGGCGCTTCAGTCCCTACCCGAATTCTCGTCATTTAAGCGCGATTATGAGGCCGGGAAACCGGCTCTTGTTTACACCCGTGTCGTCAATGATCTCGACACGCCGGTCTCTGCCTATATGAAAATCGCCAAGGGCAAACCTTATGCGTTTCTGTTTGAAAGTGTCACGGGCGGCGAAGTGCGCGGTCGCTACTCATTTATGGGGTTTTCGCCGGATTTAGTTTGGCGGTGCTTCGGTGAACGATCCGAAGCCGCGCGCGGGATTAATTCCAGCGTTTTCAACCCATTAGACGGTAAACCTCTCGAAGCTTTCAGAGCCTTGCAGGCTGAAAGCGCCTTTGATTTGCCAGACGGGTTGCCGCCTATGGCGTCCGGTTTTTTTGGCTATATGGGCTACGACATGATCCGCCAAATCGAGGATATTCCGTCCGGCAACCCTGACCCGATTGGTACGCCTGACGCCATTATGGTGCGCCCGACTATTATCGCCGTGTTTGACCAGATCGCCCAAGAAATCCTGATCTGCACGCCTGTTTTCAAATCCGATTTAACCGCGGAAAAAGCTTTTGAATTGGCTCAGGAAAGACTCGCCAAAACCGTGGCTGATTTGCACTTGCCGACTGCTGGACAGTCCAAGCCGCAGGCTGCCGCGGTCACGCTCGAGCCCAAGCTCGGCACAACCGCCGAAGTGTTCAAATCCCGGGTCGCCACCGCCAAAGACTATGTCGAAGCCGGAGATGTGTTTCAGGTCGTGATCGGACAGCGCCTCGAAGCACCCGCGCCCGCCTCGCCCTTTGCGCTTTACCGGGCGCTCCGGCGGATGAACCCGTCTCCTTTTCTGTATTTCCTCGAATTTGAAGACCACGCCATTGTCGGCTCCAGTCCGGAAATCCTGGTGCGCCTCAGAGACGGCAAAGTCACCATCCGCCCTATCGCGGGCACAAGACCGCGCGGCAAGACGCCAGAGGAAGATCTTGCCTTTGAGAAAGGCCTGCTCGCGGATGAAAAAGAATGCGCCGAGCACCTCATGCTGCTCGACCTTGGCCGCAATGATGTTGGCCGCGTCTCCAGATCCGGGACCGTCACAGTCACAGAAGAGTTCGTGATCGAGCGCTATAGCCATGTCATGCACATTGTCTCAAACGTCGAAGGCGAGCTCAAAGACGATTATGACGCCCTCTCAGCGCTGTTTGCAGGCTTCCCGGCCGGTACAGTCTCAGGCGCACCGAAAATCCGCGCCATGGAAATCATCGAAGAACTGGAAGACGAAAAACGCGGCATCTACGGCGGCGCCGTCGGCTATATCTCCTGCGAAGGCGAAATGGATACGGCCATCGTCCTGCGCACAGCCATCGTCAAAGACGGCATACTCCACGTCCGCGCCGGCGCCGGGATTGTGAGAGATAGCAATCCCCAAATGGAATTTGAGGAAACTTTGCATAAATCCCGCGCGTTGTTTAAAGCAGCTGAACAAAGCGTTCACTTCGACGGAAATTAAATGCTCCTCGTCATCGACAATTATGACAGCTTTACCTTTAACCTCGTGCATTATGCCGAGGAAATGGGCGCGAGCACGCGTGTCATTCGTAATGACGATATGGGCGTGAATGAAATTCTGGCGATGGGGCCGGAGGCTATCCTGCTATCGCCCGGTCCAAAAACGCCGAAAGAAGCCGGCGTTTGCGTTTCGCTGTTGCAGCAAGCGCCGAAAGATCTACCGATCCTAGGAATTTGCCTCGGGATGCAGTCCATGGGCGCTGCGTTTGGCGGCAAAGTCATTCGCGCCAAGGACATCATGCATGGCAAAACCTCGCCGATCCATCATGACAATACAGGTCTCTTTGAGGGCCTGCCCAACCCATTTACAGCCACGCGCTATCACAGCCTGGCGATAGAGCGGGAGTCTCTACCCGATTGCCTTGAAATCAACGCCTGGACCGAAGACGGCGAGATTATGGGCGTGCGCCACAAGGATCAGCCAATCCACGGCCTGCAATTCCATCCCGAGAGCATTGCCTCCGAGCATGGCCACGATTTGATGGCGGCGTTTCTGGGTCTGGCCGGCATAAGACTGCCCGAGCCAGCCTAGTGGCGTTCAAGAAATCCATTCTCAAGACCCTCGCTGCGGGTGATCGCCCGGATAGCGCAGCGGTGGAAGCGGCTCTGATTTCGATCCTGAACGGCGAGGCCAAAAAGGACCATATCAAAGCCTTCCTGCAAGGGCTTGAGGATATCGGCATCACGGCAGATGAAGTCTCTGTCGGCACCAAAGTCATGCGAGACAACATGATCCCGGTTAAGACCGGCCATGATGTGATCGACGTTGTTGGCACAGGCGGAACGGGCTTGCACACGCTCTCAATCTCCACCGCAACCGCGCTTGTCTGCGCGGGCGCAGGCGCAAAAGTCGCCAAACACGGGAACCGCGCGGCCAGCTCCCTCACCGGTACAGCCGATACGTTGTCGGCCCTCGGCGTCAATTTGTCCATGAGCCCGGAAAAGGCCGCTGAGTGTATCGACAAGGCCGGAATCGGCTTTTTATTCGCGCCCAATCACCACCCGGCCATGCGTCATGTCGGCCCGGCGCGCAAAGAGCTTGGCATTAAAACCCTGTTTAACCTGCTCGGTCCGCTTTGTAATCCAGCGGGCGCCAGGCGTATGCTACTCGGCGTCGCCGAAGATCGCTGGCGCGAACCGATGGCGCGGGCATTGCTAGAACGCGGCTGCGACCATGTCTGGGTTGTTCACGGCAGCGACGGCATGGACGAAATTACGATTACGGGCACGACACAGGTTTCGGAGGTCAAAAACGGCGCGTATCGCGAGTTTGAAATCGAACCGCTAGATTACGGTTTTGCGCGCGGCAGTCTCGATGATCTGCGCGGCGGCGAACCGGCGGTGAATGCAGAGCGCCTGCGCAAACTTCTGATCGGGCAAGTCGATTCCTACCGCGATATTGTGCTGTTAAACGCCGGCGCGG
>JABDKG010000040.1 GCA_013002305.1 Hellea sp. | reverse complement strand
GTGAACGCCCACGTTGACGCTTCATCGGAAGATCCTTTTATATGTACGGCATAAACTCTTCGAAAGTCTGAGAAATATAAATACTCTGTACTTTATTCTGATTGAGCCTGTGAGCGGACTTACAAGTCCAAATCACACTTTTGACTAGCAAAGAGGTGCCGTCACGCCAAGCCCTTTTTTCCAATTATGGGCAGATTGTCATTATTTGGGCTATTTGGTCGCAAATTGTTAAGGCCTAGCCGCAACCAATCGGTCATGACCCGCTAGGTCTTTTTGAACCAATATATCTTTAAATCCGCGCTTATCCAACAATTCTATAATGGCCTTTGCCTGATCAAATCCAATTTCCATGGCCAGCCAAGCCGTTTTAGAAAGATAAAGGGGCGCTTTTGAGATTATCTCGCGATAAGCATCCAGCCCATCTTGACCGCCAGACAAAGCAATTTCTGGATCAAACTCCGAGACCTCCCTATCAAGCTGCTTCATTGCGACATCCGTAATGTAAGGTGGATTAGAGAGAATAAAATCAAATGTTCCCGACAATTTCTCAAACCAGTTGCTTTTGACAAATTCAATACGGTCGCTGACGACGTGCCGGGTAGCATTTTCGCGGGCTATCTCCAATGCCTTCTCAGAAACGTCAACTGCTAGTGCATGAGCATTGGCCCGCTCTTTCAATATGGCGGTCGGAATAGCGCCGCTGCCCGTCCCCAGGTCCAAGATTAGCAGGGAATCCGCCGCGGTGCTTTTTGCAAAAACAAAATCAACAAGCATTTCGGTTTCAGGGCGCGGCGACAAAACATGCTTATTGACCCTAAAGGTCAGACCATAAAACTCTCTGGTACCAAATATATGATCCAGCGGTTCGCCAGTTTTGCGGCGCTCGGCCAATGCAAGAACCTTTTTCAAATCATCTTGGTGGACAGATTGGTTTTCTGACACAATCTGCTCGGCGCGAGACTTACCGATTGCAAATTCGACTATTCGCCCGGCGTCGAGAAAGGAGCCTAACTGCGCGGCAAGTTGACGGTAGATCTCCCCTATTGTGATAGAGTTTGACATAATTCTGAGAGCGTAAGTTCAAGCCGGTACAGATCCGGTGGTGATGACAGGCTATGATCGCCAGATTTGACCAGCGTATAACTCATGTCTTGGCTGGTGATAATGTTGATTAATTGCTTCGAATATTCCGGCGGCACAACATCATCTTTGCCTCCCTGTAAAATGCGGACCGGGCCTTCAAACTTAAATGGTTCGTCCAGCAGTTGATGGTCGCGGCCATCTTCGATCAGAGCTCGCCGATATTCATAGGGTTCATCATAATCCGATGGTGCGAAATATACGCCTTCAGTCATGATCGTTTGGCGAATATTTGCGGGCCAATTTGCCCACATGAGTTTTTCAGTAAAGTCCGGCGCCGGAGCGATCAGCAATAGCGCTTTGACCCGCTCGGGCCGGGCTCGGGCAGCCAACATAGACGCCCATCCGCCCATGGACGAGCCCACCAATAAAATGTCGCCTTCCGGCGCCAACCTATCCATCACCGTCACTACGTCTTGACCCCAGCGCGAAATTGTGCCCTCGCCATAAAGGCCTGAGCTTTCACCATGGCCGAAATAATCGAATCGAATAAATGTTTGGGAATGACTATTCGCCCATTTATGAAGATGGATCGCCTTGCTACCTTCTATGTCTGATTTTAGCCCGCCGCACCAGATTATGGCCGGGCCTTGTCCGGATGACATTTTATAGGCGATTTTTTCAGGCGAACCTGATAGGTGGGGCGGCGCATCCAGATAGGATAAAGTGTCAGACATAGGGCTTTGGTTCGTGAACATTCTTCAAATTGTGCCAGAACTTAATTCAGGGGGTGTCGAGCGCACAACCCTAGAAATCGCTGAAGCTTTGTTCAAGCAAGGTTTTACACCCCATATTTGCAGTCAGGGGGGTCGGCTTGAGCCGGAATTTGTGGAATTAGGCGCCAAACTTCATTGCCTAAATATTGGCAGCAAGAACCCTTTGAAATATTCCGCCCATAAAAAAGCCCTAATCAAAATCATCAAAGATGAGAAAATTGATCTGATTCACGCTCGGTCTCGCGCGCCCGCCTGGCCAGCATACGCCGCTGCTCGCGCCGCCGGTCGCCCCTTTGTGACGACCTATCACGGCATATATAATGCGAGTTCACGGCTAAAACGCCACTATAATGCCATTATGGCCAAAGGCGATCTTGTAATCGCAAACTCCGAATATACTAAATCCCACATCATAAAGGAACATAGGCTTGATCCGGGAAAAATCCGAGTCATTCCGCGAGGTGTGGATATGGCCCTCTTTGACCCAAAAACCGTATATCCGGAGGATATCAAAAAGCTTCGAAATTCCTGGGATGTGGGGACGGATGAAAAGGCAATTTTATTGCCTGGCCGGCTGACAAGATGGAAGGGACAGCTTGTCGCGATTCGGGCGCTAGCCGCACTTCCAATAGCGTGTAAATTAATATTGCTGGGCGACGCGCAGGATCGAACTGCATATCAGGCGGAAATAAAAAAACTCGCCGCGAATTTAGGTATAGTTCAGCAAATCGTAATGCCCGGACATTTTAGCAATGTACCGCTCGCCTTGATGGCGGCCGACATTGTGATAGCGCCCTCAATCAAACCCGAAGCCTTTGGACGTGTTGTGACAGAAGCTCAGGCCATGGGGCGCCCAGTTATCGCCAGTAATCATGGCGGGCCCATGGAGACAATCATATCAGAAAAAACCGGTTTTCTGGTAGATCCCAACGATAATCTATTGTTGGCCCATGCGATAAAACGGGGCCTGAACTGGCCTGCCTATGACCCCAAATTTGCCCGCGATCATGTCCGCCAAAAATATTCCAAAAAACAGCTTCAGACTAAAACATTGGAAGTCTATTCTGAATTATTGATGTAAATTCGCCACATATTGGAAGAAATTTGCGATTCCGAGTCCAAAACCCTTGAAATAACGTAATCTTCTGCCCATATTCTGGTCGCTTTCAACAACCCAAGGAGATTTTGGTATAGCAAGACGACCATACGCAGCCCCGCCCTCGAAAAAGCCCAAGGGCCCTCGAATTAATGGGGATATAGACGCTTCCAAAGTCCTCCTAATTACAGAAACTGGTGAAAAAAAGGGTGTCGTCCCAATTGACGAAGCCTTGGCCGCTGCACGCGCGGCGGGTCTCGATTTGGTAGAAGTAGCGCCCAATCCTGACGCACCAGTCGTGAAAATTCTCGACTACGGAAAACTCCGGTTTGAGCAGCAAAAGAAAAAAGCAGCTGCCCGTAAGAGCCAACGCACGCAAGACCTCAAAGAGATCAAGATGCGCCCGAATATCGATACGCATGATTATGAGGTTAAAACCCGTGCTATGACCAAGTTCTTTGATCGCGGCGACAAAGTCAAAGTTACCATCCGTTTTCGGGGGCGCGAAATGGCTCATATGGACCGCGGAACCGATCTTTTGGCTCGCGTTAAAGAAGATTTTGCGGAAATTGCTAAGGTTGAGTTTGAACCCAAAACCGAAGGCCGGTTAATGACCATGGTGCTCGCGCCAAAATAATCCAAAATGCAATAGCCGTCATGGCATGAAACTTGCGACTAAATCTGATCTTTCCAGCTTCCGGGGCTCAGATTTTAGATGCGCTATTCAGATTTACTCAAAATTTCGGTATTTGCCGGCTCGATAATGATGCTCGGCAATTGCGGCGGTGGATCATCATCTAACCCGGCGCCGATAATCAATGGCGGTAATGGCGGCAGCGGTAATGGCGGAGGAAGCGGCGGCGGCACGATAGGCCCGACAATTACCCTCGCCCAAAACGGTGATATTCTTGTCAATCAGCATGGCTATCAAACACAGGGTCAGAAGCTCGCAACCCTCATTAGCGATTCTAACGTTCCGCTGACATGGCAATTGCTCGATAGCGCTGATCGTCTTTATGCCTCTGGGCAGACAATGCCATTTGGCCCAAGCCCGCTCTCAGGGCTTAATGTTCACCATATCGATTTCTCAAACTATGCCCGCGTCGCGCCAGATGTTCGGCTTGAAGTTGGTGGCGGCGAAAGCCATGCTTTTAATATCGCCAATAGACCTTTTCGCCGAATTGCCAATGACGCGGCCAAATATTTTTATTATAACCGCGCCGGATCTTCAGTCAGCGAGCCTTATACGCGGCTTCAGGTTCCGTCTCTTACCCGGCAATCCGGGCATGATAATCTGTCGCTGAGCTGTTTTAGCGGCGCCGATTTAGAGGGCAATGTATGGCCCGCCTGCAATTACTCACAGAGCCTTGAAGGTGGTTGGTATGATGCGGGCGATTACGGACTATATGCTATCAATACGGGCGTCACAGTCTGGGCGCTTCAAAACCTGTTTGAATCCATGGAGGCACAATCCGGTCAGTGCAGTCTTATGAACGGCGCCGCGGCCGACCTCAATATTCCGGAAAGCGCAGATGGACTGCACGATATTCTTAATGAAGCCCGCATCGGCATGGAGCTTTTGCTAAGCTTGCAAGTCATTGATACAGCGCCCGTCGGTATGGCTTTGGGCGATCAAAGTCCGGGCGCAAATTTAACTATTACCGCCCAAGACGCATCTGGAATGGTCCACCACAAAGCTCACGGCGAAAGCTGGCCAGCCGATAGCGCCGCGCCCGCAGATGATATCCAAACCTGGTATTTTTTTCCGCCAAGCACAGCAGCGTCCCTGCATTTGGCCGCGACCGGCGCGCAGTGCGCCCGGATATGGCGTCATATCGATTCCGTCTTTGCTGATCGCTGTTTAGCGGCCGCCATTACGGCATATAGCGCCGCGCAGGCAACGCCTGATGCGTATGCATATGATAATTTTGACGGCGGCGGACCCTATGAAGATGTGATTGTCACAGATGAATTTAGCTGGGCCGCAACCGAGCTTTATATCACGACGCAGGATATTTCTTATTTGAATGATGTTCTGTCCTATACACTCGGCGGCTATTATTTAAGCGGCCGAACACAGCCAAGTTGGCGCGACACTGAAGCTTTAGGAATGCTCAGCCTCGCGACCCAGATCAAACATTCTGCCCATAATATACCGGCCGATGTTGAAACCGAGATTGTCGGCAACCTTGTTACCATATCAAATTTTTATCAGCGGCAATCGAATGATACGGGTTTCAACGTTCCGGACGATGACAGCAATTATTACTGGGGCTCAAATTCTAATCTTTTATTGCGCGCGATCCTACTGGCTACGACCAGCGATATTTCGCCAAATAATGATTATCAAGATGAAGTGCTCGGCGTAATGAATTACCTGCTCGGCAATAATCCTCTGGGCCAATCTTATATTACCGGTTACGGCGATCAGGCGATGGAAAACCCGCATCACCGCTTTTGGTCAAACTCGATAGATATAGCGCGGCCCTCGCCTCCACCGGGTGTTCTTTCAGGCGGCCCAAATAATACAGCGATGGTTGATCCCATATCTCGTCAGCTCGACGGAACATGCCGAGCCCAAACCTGCTGGATAGATGATTATGAGGCTTACACATTTAACGAGGTGACGATCAGTTATAATGCCGGTCTAGTCTGGACGGCCCATTGGCTTGACGACAAAGCTCGCTGCAATAATTAATCAGCGGGTCTGAGCGACCCTGTCAGAAATTCCAGCGCTTCGGACAGCTCTTTTTCACCGGCAAAATCATGGCCAAGATTTTTGACAGAAATCAGTTTGATATTGTCAACTCCAGCATTTCTATATTGCCAATAGGTCTGCCGCGTTTCCTGCTCTGCAGAATCTTTGGTTCCCGTCAGAAACACATAGGCGCCGGCGCCAAGTGTTTTTTTCAGCGTCTCGGTACTTTCGCTCCAAGGTAGCCCGCCGCCCATAACCAAGGCCCCATTAAAAACGCCAGGGAGGTTTTCAAGGATGATGCAGCTAGTGCGCGCGCCGCCCGAAAATCCCGATATAATTTTGACATTTGGATCTATGACATAAAGTTTCTGGATGATAGTGACGGCAAATATTGAATTGGCCATACGCCGTCCGACCGGGACGAAGTTTCCGGCGCCCGTGGCGCTAATATAAATCATATTGTGATCATCAAATACACGTTTCCATTTGGGCGGCATATAATCGGATTTTAGGGGATTGATGAAAACCATAAGGCCGGACGGATCGGTCGGATCATAGTCTGCCGGGACATAAATATGCCAGTTCAGCGTCTCCTCTTGCTCGAAATATTCCGAAAACCGAAAATCGGTTTTCTCGCCGACCAGTTCGCTTAAGGAAACTTGAAAGTCATATTCCCCTAAGACGTAAGAATTTGACGCCTTGACCTCACTCGGCGCAAAACAGCTCGCCAATATAAAAGCAATCGCGGTCGTAACTCTGCCCAGCATATTATGAAGTGCGGCGCATGCTTTTTAGAAGGTATAATCCCAGAAGGACTACCAATAATTCTACGCCGAGTTCCATATAGGTTCTTCCAGATCCCGACTTGTCGATCGCAATAGAGATGGCCCGGCCGACAAATAGCCCGCCTGTGGCCAAGACAAGTGCCGCCGTTATCGGCCTTTGATCAAGATTGCGATAAATACTCCATAAAATTCCTAGCCCGAGGGCCGCAAATGCTGCCCAGGTGGCGCGAAGCTCATTTAATCCCAGAAGCGAATTATGGTCCCACCCCATGAGTTTTGCACTGTCTTTGGGTCTTATTGTACCCCAAATCCCCCAGAGCAAATAAAATATTCCGTTACCGCCATTAAACAATTTAAGCATAAAACTCTCCTACGCTGCTAATCTATCGGTCAAGAGTTTTATGATCAAGTTCGGGCTTGATTCTCTTAAATCTGCCGCTATAAGCCCCTCACCCGCTATGGGAGCAGCATATCAGGCCAAAGGCATGCCTGAATGCTCAAAAGGCTGGCGACGCTTTATTGGTTTGAAGCAACGCCCATTATTAGGAGACCGAAATGCCAAAAATGAAAACCAAGTCAGGTGCCAAAAAACGCTTCAAACTGACAGCCAGCGGCAAAGTTAAAGCCGGACAGTCCGGAAAACAACACGGGATGATCAAACGCAGTAACGATCAAATTCGGAATCTGCGCGGCACAAAAGTGCTCAAAAATTGCGATGCTAAGCGCATCAAAAAATCATTCCTGCCCAACGGCTAACCTATTTTAATATAAAATCAGATTTGGAGTAGACTATGTCTCGCGTCAAACGCGGCGTTACGAAACACGCCCGCCACAAAAAAGTCATCGATGCAGCCAAGGGTTACCGCGGCCGCCGTAAAAACACATTCCGTATTGCCAATCAGGCTGTCGAAAAAGCCGGTCAGTACGCCTATATCGGTCGTAAGCTGAAGAAGCGCCAATATCGCGCCCTTTGGATCCAGCGCATCAACGCCGGTGCTCGCCTTCACGGCCTCACATATTCACGCTTCATGGACGGCCTCAAAAAAGCCGGTATCGAGCTTGACCGTAAAGTCCTCGCCGACATGGCAGGCAATGAGCCGGAAAGCTTCGCCGCCCTGGCCGAAGTCGCCAAGAAAAACCACAGCCAGCCGCACACGGTTAAAGCTTAGATTTTCTAGCCAATAAGAATTAAGAACCGCTCTTTATACGAAGGGCGGTTTTTTTATGCCTAAATCTCTACCGTCTTATCGACGCGCTTGAGAAATTCTTCGCGGTGGGCAACGATGACCCGGGTCATGTCCATAGCCTCGACGACATCGACGATTATTTTCTCAGTCTCGCGGTCTAGATTGGCCGTGCCTTCATCAAGGAATAGGATTTTCGGATCTTTATAGAGAGCACGGGCCAGAAGAACTCTTTGTTTCTGACCGCCCGATAGGACCGAGCCCATATCCCCGATCATAGAGAGGTAGCTCATCGGCATGGCGGTAATCTCCTCGTGAATTTGCGCCAGCCGCGCGGCCTCTTCGACTTTGTTCATATCGATCTGCGGATCGAAAAAAGATATGTTCTCGGCAATTGTGCCGGAAAGCAGCGCGTCATCTTGCATCACCACACCTGTTTGCTGTCGCCAGGCTTGATGCAAGGCCGGGTTCAAACGGTGTCCTCCGATCAGTATTTCCCCGGCTTCCAGTTCGTAGAGTCCGAGTATCAATTTTAGCAAAGTGGTCTTGCCCCCGCCCGATCGTCCCGTCAGAGCAACAAATTCACCGCTTTTAATCTGAAGATCAAAATCCTTTAAAATATAGGGATCATTAGGAGAGTAGCGAAAGCTCAGACCATTTATTTCGATGTCGCCTTCAAGCGCCTGATAGTCCAAGCCTTTCATTGCCGGTGAAGTATTTTCAGTTTCCGACTGAGCGATATCTGCGATCCGGTCGAGATGAAGTCCCAAGAGCCGAAACTCAATATATTTGTTAAATAACGAAACCACGGAGTCCGTAAAGCTTTGCCGGTAAGCCAGAAAGGCGAACAACATACCGATCGTAAAAGCGCTGCTATCTGAAAGAATGAGCTTGGCACCAAAATAAATAATGATCACAGCTTGTATTAAGACAATCGCGTTTTGTAGCGCCTGCTGGTAAACACCATATTTGCCGTATTTCAGGCTGGCATTGACATAATCCGCGTAAAGATTGCGCCATGTCGACAGGCGCGGGGCTTGGGCCGAGAATAGTTTGATGGCGGTCGAGGCGCGAATAGACTCGATTTTGTGAGTATTTTCGTGCGCCTCTTTAATGATCATTTCCTCCTGAGCGCGGCGCAGCACCGGATAGAAAATCACCGCTATTAGTAATAATAGCAGAACTGAAACTAGAACGATCAAGGCCAGAAACGGGCTATAGAGAAATATCACTATTCCGGTCACTACCGCCATGATCCCGTCAATGATGGTGGCAACAACGGTCTGGGTCATTGCCGTCTGTATCGGCGTGGTAGAGCGTATCCGTGAGAGAATATCGCCCATATGACGTTGCTCAAAAAACCCGGCCGGCAGATGCATTAAATGACGAAACAGATTGGAAACCATCTGGAACGACATTTGGTAACCAAAATGCAATATGCTCAAATCCCGCACAAGCCGGGTCAGAACTTGCAATATTGCAAAAGCGACAAAAGCGAGCGCGATCACCAGCAGAAACTGATCGTCATTATTGGCGATGCCCTGATCGACGGCGAGCTGTAGATAAAATGGTGCCGCTAGAACTAAAACCTGCAAAATTATTGACAGAATGAGCAGCTGAAATAAGGCCCGCTTCCGGCCAACCAATTTGCCCCAGAGATCCCAAATTCGCATTTTTCGCGCGCGCGTCTGAGCAGAAAAACTTGCCAATGGCGTCAGTTCAAGCGCGACCCCGGTGAAATGGTCCGATATTGTTTTTAACGATAATATGCGGGCGCCGAACGCCGGGTCATGAATATGAATCTTGTTGCCTCTAACTTTTTTAAGGACCACAAAATGATCCAAATCCCAGTGCAATATTGCCGGCAGCTGGAGATTGGGAAGGTCTTCTATTTCAAGCCTAAGAGGCCTTGATCCCAAATCGAGTTGCTCGGCCGCAGCGATAATGTCGCTTAACCTCACGCCCATCATTGACACGGCGAAATCCTGACGAAGGCTGTTAAGGTCAACCTGATGGCCGTGATAGTTGGCAATCATAGCCAGGCAGGCAAGGCCGCACTCCGTGGCTTCGGTTTGGAAAATTTGCGGGAGCTTGCCGGTCATTTCTGACCTTCCATAGCGTCACCAAAAATTAATGAGCGCACCGTTCGGCGTCTGACTTTTAAGACGATGTCGACATGTTGGGCCAGGTTAAGTGGCTCAAGTTCAATATGAGGCTTCACCCGGATCGTGGAGGCGTAGATTTTTCCTCCGTCAACCGGTATTGTCACGATGGGCCCGGCTTTCTCAACAGTGAAACCGGTAAGTTTGCCTTTTGCTATGCTCACAGAAAGTGATTGACCTGTTTCAATTGCAGCAAGGGCGTCCGGATTCCCGGTCAATGACACTTCATACTCACCGCTTGGTAAGACCGCTTTGACAGACCCGGAAAGCTCATCACTCACCGCGTAACTGCCAAAACCCAAAATCCCAATCGTGATGATAAAGAGCGCAAGAACTAAGCTAAAATAGAAAAACAGCGTTTTTGGAGCAGCCAATATCACGTCGCCCAAATGCCGCGACGTCTGCCGGTCTATAACTTCTTGCCTAAACAGCTCGCTCATCGATCCTCCCGCCGATCACGCCTAACCAGATTTGGGCAAGAGGTAAACCTTATCAATAGGCTAGCTGCGCGGAACAGCGTTTGAGATCAAATTTAGCGGCAAAGCATAGGTTTCTTTGCTTTGGCGCAGAACAATTCGGGATTGAACATCCGAGATTAAATCAATGCCAAGCAGTTCTTCCCGCAGGAAATCATCATAAGCGTGCATATCTTTGGTCACAACCCGTAGCATAAAATCAACAGCGCCTGTTACGACAGCGCATTGCACGACTTCCGGCATATTTTTCACGGCCCGCTCAAATTTTTCCATATTCTCACGGTTTGGCAACGCCAGCTTGACGGCGACAAAAACTTCAAAATCTAGGCCGAGTTCTTTGCGGTTTAAAATCGTCACCCGCTCTTGAATAATTCCTAATTCTTCCATACGCTTGATACGGCGCCAACAAGGGGAAGATGACAAGCCAACCTTATCGGCTATATCTGCAACTGAAAGCGCCGCATTGTTTTGGATAAGATGTAAAATTTTGGCATCGATTCCGTCTATTTGACCCGGCATAATAATCCCTTGTTAAATTATTTTACGGCAAATTATTCTAATTATACGGCAAATTCAATCGAAAAAATTATATGAATCGTCCAAATTTAAGGTAATATCGCCCAAATTCTTAATTAGTGGGAATCCCAGCGCTATGTCCAAACGCTCCAACCAGTCCCGGCTCTATATTCCAGAGCCGCCTTTTCGGCCGGGTGACAAGCCGGATTATTCGCATATCTCGGTTCCGGCGAAGATGACTCCGCCACGGCCGGATCCGATGGTGGATCATCACGAAACGGCCGACCATGCGCTGGGGCTTATCCGGGTATTGCGGCTTAATGGTGATCTTGAAGGGCCCTGGAATCCGAATCTTTCAGCCGACACACTCCGCGCGGGCCTTCGCTTCATGATGATTAACCGGGCGATGGATGAACGCATGTTTAATATGCAGCGCCAGGGCAAATTATCGTTTTATATGAAAAGTACAGGCGAAGAAGCCATCAGTGTCGCCATGGCTATGGCCTTGCGCGATAAAGATATGGTCTTTCCAACCTATCGTCAGGTCGGGCTATTAATTGCGCGCGGCTGTCCGATGCAGGATATGATGTGCCAGCTTCTGTCCAACAAGGGCGACCCGCTTGATGGCAAATCACTACCGATTTTGTTCTCATTTAAAGATTACGGATTTTTCTCTGTATCAGGAAATCTCGGGACCCAGCTTATTCAGGGCGTGGGTTGGGGCATGGCGCGCGCCTATCAAGGCACAGACGAAATTGCTTCAGTAATTACCGGCGAAGGTGCTACCGCCGAGGGCGATTTTCACTATGCGCTGAATTTTGCGTCAACCTATCGCGCGCCCGTCATTATCAATGTGGTGAACAATCAATGGGCTATTTCCAGCTTCCAAGGTATCGCTGCCGGCGAAGGCGAAACATTCGCTGCTCGCGGCGTTGGATATGGACTGGCCACATTACGGGTCGACGGCAATGATTTCATGGCTGTTTACGCGGCAATGCAGTGGGCAGCAGAGCGCGCCCGCGGCGGCGGAGGTGCAACCGTTATTGAACATTTCACCTACCGCAAAGAAGGCCACTCAACATCGGATGATCCGACCAAATACCGTCCCAAAGAAGATCCGGATGTTTGGCCCTTTGGCGATCCGATTGACCGTCTCAAAGCTCACCTGGTCAAAATCAAAGAATGGGATGATGAGCGCGACGATGCGCTGCAAAAAGAGATCGCTGCCTATATTCGCACCTCCTACAAGGCCGCCGAAAAACTTGGCTCGCTGGCAACAGATACCGGCATTGAACCGGAAACAATGTTTGAACAAGTCTATGAGGAGCTACCACGTCATTTGCGGGATCAGCGAGATGAATTCATGATCGAAGATGCCATTCACGAGAGTGAGTGTTAGTCATGGCCCAGATGAATATGATCGAAGCCATTCGCTCGGCGATGGATGTAAAAATGAGCATGGACCCGGATGTCCTCGTCTTCGGCGAAGACGTCGGTTATTTTGGCGGCGTGTTTCGCTGTACGGCAGGCCTGCAAGAAAAGCACGGTCTGCACCGCTGTTTTGATACGCCAATTTCCGAGGGCGGGATTATGGGTATCGCCATCGGCATGGCAGCGGCTGGTCTGCGCCCGATCGCCGAAATTCAGTTCGCCGACTATATCTATCCCGGCTATGACCAAATTGCCTCAGAAGCCGCGCGTCTTCGCTATCGCTCCAATGGCGAATTTACGGCGCCCCTAACCATTCGTACGCCCGTTGGCGGCGGTATTTATGGCGGCCAAACCCACAGCCAAAGTCCTGAGGCTCTATTTACACATATTGCAGGTCTTAAAACCATTATCCCGTCAAATCCCTATGACGCGAAGGGGCTTTTGATCACCGCGATCGAGGATAATGATCCGGTATTATTTCTCGAGCCGAAACGGCTTTATAACGGACCTTTTTACGGGGACCCGCACACGCCCGCTGTCAATTGGTCTGGCCATGAGCTCGGCGAAGTTCCAGAAGGTCATTACCGGGTCGAGTTTGAGCAGGCCCGCAAAATTTCGGACGGTGATGATCTTACTATTTTGGCCTATGGCACTATGGTTTGGGTTGCGCAGTCCGCAGCCTCCGAAATGGGCGTCTCCGCAGATATTCTAGATCTAAGGTCTCTGCTCCCGCTCGACATTGACGCCATCACCGAGTCCGTCAAAAAAACCGGCCGCTGCGTCATCCTCCACGAGGCGACCAAGACATCCGGCTTTGGCGCCGAGCTCATGGCGCAAGTTCAAGAACATTGTTTCTATTCCCTAGAAGCCAGAATTGAGCGTGTGACCGGCTGGGACACCCCTTACCCGCACGCACAAGAATGGGCCTATTTTCCAGGCCCGGTTCGGGTTAAGAAAGCTATTCGAAAAGTTCTGGAAGGCGCTTAGAAATTGGCTAATTTTCATTTCAAAATGCCGGATATTGGCGAAGGTGTGGTTGAGGCCGAGATCACCGCCTGGCACGTTGCCGTTGGCGATGTGATCGAAGAAGATACGCCGGTCGCAGACGCGATGACCGACAAGGCCACAATCGAGCTCACTGCGCCGGTGACAGGCACGGTCAAAGCGCTTGGCTGTGACGAAGGCGATATGCTCGCGGTTGGGGCGGATTTGGTCGTGTTTACAAATGTTGAAGGCGACATAACCGAGGAAGACCCCAAGCCAGAGCCCAAACAGGACAAGCCCGCGGCTAGGCCTGCAGCGAAACCAATAATCAAGAAACCTCCGGAAAAAGCGCAATCCGGAAAAGCGCTCGCCTCCCCTGCGGTGCGGAAGCGGGCTATGGATGCGGGCATTGATCTGGCTCAGGTTACGCCTAGCGGCAAGTCCGGCGAAGTCACCTTTGATGATCTTGCCCGGTTTGAAAAAGCACTGGAACCTGAAGTCGGTGAAGAGCGGATCAAGATCATCGGGATGCGCCGTGTCATCGCAGAGCGCATGGCTGCCTCAAAACGCAATATTCCGCATTTTTCCTATGTCGAGGAAATTGACGTCACCGAGCTGGAATCGCTACGCAAACGGCTGAACGAAAAGAAAAGCGAGGAAAAACCCAAGCTCACCGTATTGCCTTTCATCATCCGCGCTATGATTTCCGGCATTCGCAAATGGCCGCAAATGAACGCGCTTTTCCGTGATGAGCAAGGATTCCTTTCGCAGTTCGAACCGGTTCATCTGGGCATTGCAACCCAGACCGATCAAGGACTCATGGTGCCTGTTATTAGAAATGCTCAGAGCTTGAATGTTTGGGAGACTTCCACCGAAATTTCCCGCCTCGCCGCAGGGGCGCGCGACGCCAGCTTGACCAAAGAAGAATTAACCGGCGCAACAACGACGCTGACGAGCCTCGGCCCGCTGGGCGGCATTGTGACCACACCGGTCATTAACCGCCCGCAAGTGTCAATTTTTGGTCCCAATAAAATCCGCCCGAAACTGGTGCTCGACGGCGGCCAAGTTACGGAACGTCTAGTGATGAATTTTTCTATCTCCTGCGACCACCGCATTATTGATGGTTACGATGCTGCCGCAATGATGCAATATATTAAGGGCCTGCTGGAAGATCCAATCCTGATGTTTTTGGAGTAGTCGGTTCAATCGGTAAATAATCGCGGCCTAGGACGCGGGTTTCGAGCCGATCAATGCTTTTCAAATATTGGACGAGATGGTCGATGAAATCGGTTTGAATGAAAAGCGATCCGGCCTTAGCGGCGGAGGCGTAACTGATCTCATAATCATTGTGCTCTTCGTCACTCATCGTGTTGGAAAATAGGTGCAGGCCATGAGCCCGAATATTACGGGCGGCGGCGAATGAGAAAACATATCGACGCAGCCCCATGATCTCGATCTCATGTTCCTTGACCATTTTGCGGGCGTGGCGCCGCCCGAGATAGTGCGGGCGAAGCGCATGTTTAGGCGCCAGTGAACGGAGCAATGCAAAATGATTATGCCGGGCAAATATAGTCACGAGCGGCGAGCCATCATTCATAAACCCTTCTTCTTCCAGAATTTCATCAAGCATTTCGGCGGAGTGTTTGGGCCCGGCCTTAAAGTCAATATCGACGGCAAAGCGGCCCTTAACATTGCGAAGAGCGTCTCGCAAAGTTGGGACACGCTCTCCTTTAAAAGCCTCGCCCTTATAAGAGCCTGCATCAAATTTCTGAATTTCGGCTAGAGTCAAATTTTCAACATTACCGCAGCCGCTTGTCGTGCGATCAGCGTCGTGATCGTGAAAGACAATGAAATGACCATCTTGGGTACAACGTACGTCAAATTCTATGCAGCGCGCGCCCATCTGATAGGCTGTCTCATGAGCGGCAATCGTATTCTCCGGAGCGTAGGTCATTGTCCCGCGATGACCGACCGGCACAATTTTATCGGGTAACGGTCCCGGTATCGCGCGCGAGCGAAACAACCGGTCGAGGAAAACTTCTCTTAGCGGCAAAAATTCTTGGTATTTTTTTGGGAGCAACACTGGCAAGCGTCAATTAGTGAGCCGGGGCGCGTTTGCCAATCGACATAAAATTCAAAATGGCGGGCAATAGGAACCACGTCATCAATAGACAGAGTGTGAATCCTATGATTGCCAAGATAGCCAGAGATCGTAATCCGCCGACTGAGGCGGTAATCATCCCACCAAAACCGATGAGCGTTGTCACGGTTGTTAGCAAGGCAGCACGCCCGGTCGTCTGCATAATGTGATTAAGGTCCGCGTTCGGACTGTGGTCCACCACCCTGTGAACAATATGTATCCCGTTATCGACCGAAATACCGACCAGCGACGGCAAGATCACCATGTTCATAATCGACAAAGAGGGTCCGAAATATCCCATCACGCCGAGCGTTAGCAATACGCCACATAGCGGTGGCACCAAGACCACCAGACTGGCTGGAAGATTTCTGAAAAACATCCACACAACAAAAGCCGTAGTTAGGGTCACCAAAAGCACGGCCCGCATCGCGTCAGACCGCATAAGGTCGAGCATTTCGACAAGCACGAAACTCTCCGACGCGCTGTAAAAGTCTTTGCCGCCAAGGTTAATATGAGCCGCGTCAGCGTAAAACTGCTCAGTATTGGAACTATCCGCCATATCAATGTCCGGATAGATATAGAAAAGATAGCCCGGAGAGTTACTGTTGCCGAGATAGGTTTGGCGCAGCAGAGGCGGGAGCGCCGCGACGCTCATACTCTCAATCGACAAATATTCTTTCCCGGTTTCATACTTATCAGGCGCCAGTCCGGAGAAACGATCAGCTGTGTCTTTTAGGCGGCGAATAACCGCCAATCGACGTTCCTGAACATCCGGAGGAGGAACAAAACTCAGCAGGCTTCGATGTTGGCGGATGGTTGGGGTTTCAGTGTCAGTCTCTCGCTTTTCTGTAAAGTAGGCATCGATCGCGATAAGCTCATCATAGCTGTCGGCGACCATTACGGCCCAGGACGATTGTCCCAAAACCGTCTTGGCGGCGGTGCGGGCTTTCTCATATTTGGAAGACATGCTCGCTTCGAGGTTTTTCGTATTAGACTCAAATTTGATTTTAGGCGCGGAATAGGCTGCAAAGCCCAGGCCTAAAATCGCGATCAATATAACCGCCCTCGGATATCGCATCGCCAATATTGATTTTCCCCGCTCTTTGGGCTCCTCCCCGATCATAACATCATTGGGATCCCAGCCCAGTTTCTCAAATGTGACCAGCAAAGCGGGGAAGAAAGTATACATGGCTAGAAACGCAAACAATATTCCAGAGCCGGCGATAAAGCCAAATTCGGAAAAGGCTCTAAACTGGGTTTGCGTCAGCGCGAAAAAACTCGCCGCCGTTGTAATCGCCGCCATGAAAGACGCACGGCCGGTTCGGTTTATGACAATTTGGATGGCCGTATTGCGATCGGTTCCGGCCCGGCGTTCTTCAATATATCTGGAAAAATTATGGACACCGAAATCAATGCCGAGTCCAAACAGGATCAAGGTCAAAAAAGCTGTGATCAAATTGAGCTGCCCGATAGTAATTGCTGTCAGCCCAAGGGTCGACAATATCCCGGTTATTAGTGGAATAATGATAATGGGGATCGACATGAAAGACCGATAGGCCAGTAATAATACTAAGGAAATTAAGAGAAAAGCACTCCCAAGACCGATCTTGAGATCCCGTATTAAAGCATCAAATTGTCCGACCTGCCCGGCTATTCTGCCCGTAATTCCGACCTCAATATTCTCAGACGTCGCCTCAAAATTTTCCGCGATAGCATGACTGTCATCGATCATTATTTTGGCGTCGCCCAGAGATTCGTTTCCAGGTTTAGGCGCTACCACCAAGATCATCGTTGTCTCATCTTCCGAGATAAAATAGCGCCGCTCAGATGGCGGTTTAGACATCAGCTCTTCAACTTCTTTGACCCGGTCTTCATCAAATTCGTCATTTGATGATCCGCTAAAACCGCCAAGCGTGAAGGTGACTTCGGTATTGAATGCTTCAGATAGTTCCCGCGCGAAAAATATTGAAATGGACTTGTAAACTTCCGCTTCAAGTTCCTGAAGTTCTTTCTCTGATAAGAATAAAAGTTCATGCCGTATCAAGACTTCGACATCTTCATAATATTTAGCGGATTGCACCCATTCTTTGGTTTCGAACTCGGCTTGCAGTTTTTTAGATGCGGCAATGACCGCCTCAGGTGTTTCGCCTTCAATGACGACTTGAACCGATGAATAATTCCCGATCTTTTCAAGCGCGTTTTCAAGTGTCTGGACGCTCTGAGCACCCTCCGGCATCAGGGCATTAATATCGGTTGATAAGACCAAGTTACGCATCAAGCCCAGCGACGCCAGAAAAATCAAAAAAGACATCGCGATGATAATGGTCGCGTGCCGGCAGATAATTGCGGCCCAGCCTGTTAGAATTTTACTCACGCGAATAGGCCCCGAAGAGCGCGGCCCGCCCGGTTCAGGCTATCAATGAGAACAAGGCTTTCGGAAAGTGACGCAGCCCGCCCTTTGTCCGACATAAACATACCCATGAAGTTCACAGTGGGTATGACGACAAAAAGCGCGTGAAATCAAGGGGCAGAGCCGCAAATTATGTTAAAATATGGACAGGTCTGAAACAGCAAACAGCACTTTAACTTTAAAGCGCGCCGGCAAATCTCTCAAATAGATAAAAGCTATCTTGAGGCCCCGGTGAGGCCTCTGGGTGATGCTGGACAGAAAAAACCGGTTTGCCTTTGAGACGCAGCCCGCAATTGGACCCGTCAAACAAAGAGACATGTGTTTCTTCGCAGCTCTCCGGCAAGCTATCACGATCCACAGCAAAGCCATGATTCATCGAAACGATTTCGACCTTATTAGTTGTGAAATCTTTAACCGGATGGTTGGCCCCATGGTGCCCTTGATCCATTTTTAATGTTTTAGCGCCCAGCGCCAGTGCCAGCATTTGATGGCCCAAACAAATTCCAAGGATCGGCATATCTGACGCGATCAATTCTTTGATAATTGGGATAGCATAATTACCCGTCGCGGCCGGATCACCCGGCCCATTTGAAAGCACAACGCCGGCCGGCTTCATGGCAAGAATTTCTTTGGCCGATACAGAACCGGGAACGACACGGACGGCAAGGCCTTGCGCAACCAGATTGCGTAAAATATTGCGCTTCACGCCGTAATCGATGACGATAACTTTTTTGACACCTTGCTTGTCTTCAAAGCCTTTTGGCCAGATCCAATGGGATTGTTTCCAGTCAAATGCTTCAAGGCTTGCAACATCCGCGGCGAGGTCCGCGCCGACCAATCCGCTCCACTGCTGAGCCATCTGCGTCAAAGCCGGAACGTCAAGCTGCCCGTCTTTGGCGTGCGCAATAACACCGTTAGGCATGCCTTCTTCGCGGATATAAGCGGTCAGCGCCCGCGTATCGATTCCGGAGATGCCTATTATATTGCGGGCTTCCATCCAATTTCCGAGCGGATTTTCATTGCGCCAATTAGACGGCGGCGTAATTGGGGCTTTGAATATTGCGCCTACTGCGGCTCCCTCGGCACGGGCGGTACTCGCTTCTTCGTCTTCAACATTCGTGCCCGTATTGCCGACATGAGGAAAGGTAAAGCAAATGATCTGCTGGGCGTAAGACGGGTCTGTCAGAATTTCCTGATAGCCGGTCATCGCCGTATTAAAACAAACTTCGCCAACTGCCTGTCCTTCAGCGCCGCATCCCTGGCCGTAAAAAACTACGCCGCTGGCTAAAACAAGCGCAGCGGTTGCCGGAGGAATAAGGTCTTGCATTTGATATCGCCTTTTTAGAGAGCCTGCGCTCTTGGAAATTCGGCCCGTTTTAATAATTTGGTGCCAAGACGCAAGTCAAAAGCACGAAAAATTGCAGGATTTATAACTCACAGCTCAACTGTAGAAACAGCCCAATTGCCATTGACGGTATAAGCTGCCTGTGGAATCTTGCGAGACTTGAGGTTGGTTGTGGGACCAAAGAGAGACATAAGGACGAAAATGCCCCTTCGTGAAGAGATCTCTTCTGGCGTCAAAGACGCGATGAGAAGCAAAGACGCTGTTCGTCTATCCACCCTAAGATTGGTCAACGCCGCTATTAAAGACCGTGATATCGCGGCGCGCGCAGAAGATCGTTGCGGCGGGATAGAAGATAGCGAAATCATGGCCCTGCTGGCCAAAATGGTGAAACAGCGCGAAGAAAGCGCCGTAACCTATGAAGATAATGGCCGGCCTGAACTGGCCGAGCGCGAGCGATCAGAAATTGATGTGATCCGGACTTTTATGCCGAAGCCGCTTTCCGATGATGAGCTTTCTCAAGTCATTGAAACTTATGTCAAAGACAGCGGAGCGACATGTCTTAAATCCATGGGTAAGATTATGGGTCAACTCAAATCCAACTATGCCGGACGGGTGGATATGGGTAAGGCTGGTAAAATGGTCAAAGGCCATCTTTGCAATTAGGCTGATCCGTAAAACCCTTCTGAAATTAACCGCAAATTAGACATATTTGGGCTTTAAGAATGCCCTATGGCTCATGCGCTTATATTCGATTCCGGGGTCGGCGGATTATCGGTTTCGGCCGAAATTAGGACCTGTTTGCTCGACCTTCAGCAGACCTACATCGCCGACGATCAGTTCCGCCCATATGGCGAGAAAAGTGACGCGGCTCTAAAAGCTCGCCTGCCCGCCCTACTTTGGACATTGTGCGAGACCGTAAAGCCCGACATTGCCGTTATTGCCTGCAATACCGCATCAACCTCTGCCTTGTCTGAAATACGCGCGGTGCTAAAAATTCCGGTCATTGGCGTAGTTCCGGCGATTAAACCCGCCGCGAAATATACCCAGACAGGTCGATTTGCGGTTCTTGGGACGCCCAGTACGGTGCGCCAAAAATATGTTGATAAATTGATACAGGAATTTGCGCCTACCCAAACTATTATCCGGCATGGCTCTACCAAACTTGTATCGTTAGCCGAAGACAAGCTCGCCGGGCGTCCGGTAAATCTGGATGCCTTAACTGCAGAAATTGCACCATTATTTATTGATCCAAAAGTCGACAGCGTCGTGCTTGCCTGTACCCACTTCCCGCTTTTAATCGACGAATTATCGGCCGTAGCGCCCGCCGGTATCAGCTGGATTGATAGCGGCCAGGCTATTGCCCGCCGGGTCAAAAGTGTAATCGCTTCATTACGAAAATTTGGGCCGCCGCGCCCCGGTCCGGATATTGCGCTTCTGATCGGTCCGAATGCCGATGAGCCGCGAAAATCTGCTTTTCTAGCATACGGGTTTGAACGCGTTGTTGGCCTAGTGCCCCATAAGGGCTTTGAGTCCAAAGTAGAACGCCGCCATCAGGACAAATAATCCAATTGTAAATTTCCCGAAATGCTCTTTCATCAGTTTTTCCGCTTGATCGCCAAACTTTTTGACGATCGCAGCAACCAGAAAAAAACGGATCGAGCGGCCGGCGACACTGGCGGCGACAAATGTTGCAAAATTGATGCTCAAAGCGCCGCTCATTATTGTAATGACTTTATATGGAAACGGCGTCAGCGCCGCGCCGAATACGGCAAGGTCTTTATTGTTAGCGCTTGCAATACGCGCTTCAAAACCAAGGCGCGCCTCGGTTTTCCCTAAAAATTCAATAAGGGGCACGGCTAGGCTTTGATAGAAAAATACACCGATGAAATAGCCCGCAATTCCGCCCAATATTGAAGCAATGGAGCAGATAAATGCGTAACGCCAGGCCTTGGAGTGATCGGCCTGCACCATCGGGATCAGCATTAAATCCGGCGGAATAGGAAAGATCGAGCTTTCGATAAATGACACGCCAGCCAATGCCGTTTCTGCTCGCTCATGACGCGCCAGACGTTTGACCGCCTCGTACCAGTCATTGAGAAATTTGAGCTTACCCTTCATAGGCGCGCCTTAGCATGGAAAGTGTGAATGCGGGTTTAAACGCGAATAAGGATAAGAATAAGGCGGTTGCCGGAAAGTTCCGCCTTTCAGCTTATGTTCACGATAGGCAAGCCAAATATGTCTCTCAATTGAGAAAATAGTAAAATGTGTGACACGCGTCATGATTTCGCGGGCGAAATGTGTTATAGTCCATGTCCTTATAGGGGCGTAACATGAGACGATTTGCACAAAAATTTCTGCTGGCCGGAACCATAATGGCGGTATCTGTTATTCTATTGCGCGCCAGCCTGGCGCATGCGGGCTGGATGTAGGCAGACCTCGATTGAAAGCATCAAAATATAAATTAGCGTCAATAATTGCAGATGAAAATTTCTTATAAATAGCGAAATCCGCTATAGCCATTCCCCTATGCCTGTTTTATATACGCGCCATCTTCGAAGCGGGTGTGGCGGAATTGGTAGACGCGCGGGATTCAAAATCCCGTTCCTTTGGAGTGTCGGTTCGATTCCGACCACCCGTACCATATTTATCTGATAGCGCTCTCATAACTGGCCGTTGCCGGGATTACGAGACGTGCTTACAGTAAAGGCCCCGTTCGGGGCCTTTTGTGAATCTGATGTTAGACGGCTATCCGCTTTTTTTAGCGCTATGAAGTTGGGTCAGTTGCTCGTGCCCAACACTTTGAACAAAATCCGTCAATAGCCGCGCTGCACATGCAGCGGCAACGCGGCGGTCAGATAAGGTCTGCCAATCATCAACACCGCATTTGGCGGCTGCGGTTTTTGCAAGTTGGGTGTAGACCCGCGCAATTCCATCTTCTGTGGCCAGATCAGTGGCTGTAATAGACGTTTCAACTCGCTCTCCCTTGACGATGGTAGCACTGGCAGGTGACGAAATAGCGGTACCGGCCAGAGCCAGCGTGGTGAAGGTTAGGATTGTTTTCGTGAACATATGTCTCTCCATGGTTAATGTCACAATATGGCCAAGCTCTTATGGGTAGCTGGGCCTATGGGGTCGGAAAGCTTTGATCCAGGGGAGGGATAGGTCTTTCTTCTTATTGTTAAACAATAATATAGAACGACAGTTGTCGTCAATTAAATTATTATCGATAAACAATAATTTTTGGTAAGATTGCCGTAGGGTTCCTGTAATGTAGTTAGAGTCAATCGGCCGGGTTGTATCGGGTCAGAAAGTGAGACAGCGTTAGATTGGACGGGTTTAAGCCGGTATGCCTTCTTCCAGGCAGAACTGGCGAACATGGTCGCGAATGGTCGACAGACGGGAATCGACATTGATCAGCGGAGTGATCACTTCTCGTAGTTTGGCGGCATCTAGCGTCAGGATTGCCGCTTTGACAGGACCAATACCGGTTACCGGCATAGAAAGCGTCTCATATCCGAGCGCTATTAACGTAATGGCTTCAATCGGACGCCCGGCAATCTCGCCGCAAAGGGAGATCGGAACGCCCGCCTTGCGGCATCCATCAGCAATAAACCGTAATATAGAAAGAGCGGCCGGGTGCAGCGGATCATACCGATCGGCGACCCGAACATTGTCGCGATCAGATGCAAAGAAGAATTGCATCAAATCATTTGCGCCGACAGATACAAAATCCGCGTGATCGCAAATGGCCCGGACCGACCAGGCCAGCGACGGTGTTTCGAGCATTACGCCAACTTCAATTTTATTGGGTAATGATTTGCCAAGACTTGAGGCCCGTTTAACCTCGACATCGAACAAAGCGCGAGCTTCGATAAATTCATCTACGGTCGTAACCATCGGAAACATGACCCGTAAATGACGGCCTGCTGCTGCGACGATCAGGGCACGGCACTGATAGCGAAGCAGTGCGGGCCGGTCGAGCCCGATCCGGATGGCGCGCCAGCCAATAGCCGGATTTTCTTCAGGCACAGGGTCCATATAAGGTAAAATTTTGTCGCCGCCGAGATCAAGGGTCCGAAACGTTACGGGTCGATGCGCCGCCGCTTCTAGGGCCTGAAGATAAAGATCGGTTTGTTCTTTGAGCTTCGGCATAAACTCGGATACCATGAATTGAAATTCTGTCCGAAACAAACCAATTCCGTCTGCACCCGCCGAGTCGAGCTGCGGAAGATCAACCAGAAGACCTGCATTTAATTGCAGCGAAACATGTCGTCCGTCTTTGGTAATCGCCGGCTGGAGTTTGACCGCCTCATAGGCTTTTGTAACTTCGCCTCGTATATTGACCCGCAGCTTAAATCCGTCAATACGGCTTTCCACCGGCCGGACATGGACTTCACCCAGTTCGGCATCCAGTAAAACCTGATCTCCGACCTCTAGCCGGTCCAGTACACCTTCAACCCGGCCAATCAACGGGACGCCGAGAGCCCGGCATATGATGGATGTGTGGCTACTTAGAGAGCCCTCTTCTAAAACGATACCTGCGAGCTTTTCCCGATCATAGTCCAGAAGTTCAGTCGGCCCGAGATCTCGGGCGAAGATAATTGCATTGTCCGGTAATTCTTTTTTCCCGGGGCTGGTAAGTTCCCCGGATAGGGCGCGAAGGAGCCGATTGGCGAGATCTTCAAGATCGTGCAGCCGGGCGCGCATATAGGGATCGGGCGATTTCATCAACCGGGCGCGGTGCTCATTACGAACGCGCTCAACTGCCGCTTCGGCAGTTAACCCCGAATGAACAGCTTCGCGCAATCGCTTCACCCATTTTCGATCATAGGCGAACATACGGTAAGTTTCGTAAATTTCTTTCGACGCCCTTGAAAGACTGGCCGCCTCGCCGCTAACCATCGCATCAACAGAGGCTCTTAACTTGGCGACACCTTCTTCAAGCCGGATTTCTTCCGCGGCAATGTTCTCAGACAACATGTTTGACGGTGGAACCGGCGGGACATGTAAATGGGCAACGCCCTGCGTCAGGCCTTCGGCAAAAGCCTTGCCGGAAAACGTTTCGGGTTTGGTCGGGGCTAAAGTGATACCTTTTAGCGCCGCTTTTTTGCCACCAATACGCTCATCATCAATGAGAATTTCTGCTAAAACCATTGCAACCGTCAAAAGGTCTTCAACCTCTTCTTCGTTGAAGGTTCGCCGGTCTTCACTTTGAACAACCAGCACGCCGAGGGTGCGTCCGCCGCGTAAAATCGGCACGCCTAAAAAGGACAAATATTTATCTTCACCGGTTTCGGGCCGATATGCGAATAAAGGATGGGACGGTGCATCATCCAGGTTTAGCGGGCGAGCCGTTTTGGCAACATGACCAACCAAACCCTCTCCAGGCTGCATCAATGTTTTGTGAACAGCTGATTTTTTTAGTCCACGCGTCGCCGATAATTCAAGTTCGCGGCTCGGACGTCGCAAGTAAATTGACGCCACGGCCACCTGCATCGCTTCAGTGATAGCCTCGACAAAGTGGTCAAGACGCTCCTGAACCGACTCGGTCCCCGCCATTGCGTTGCGAATTGCCCGCATTAATCTTGGCGGCCGGGTCACGATATTGGGATCCTGGCTCATGATGTATCCTACACCAGCTGATAGCGGTGCGACTAGGGCAGAAATTTAAGAATTATTACGAGATCAGTTTGGCGCTTTTTGCGCAATGGAAATGGTTCGGTGCATACCATCGACTTCCATTGCCTTGGGCGTCACGCGCAAAATTTCTTTAAAATTCTGAAAGCCAATAAATTCCATATAATTCTGCATCACATGGCGACTTAGGGCCCAGAAATTTGTATGATCATTATTATGCATATGCATAAAGTAACATTGGTTCTTATCCGCCCCTTCATAAATCTGGGTTTCAACCGCAACCCAGCCGCCCGGGACTAGATTCTCATAGGTCGAAGCCAGCGATAAAAGCGGGTTTGGGAGGTGGTAAAGCGTCCCGAAATGGAAAACCACATCGAACTGCTCACTTTCAACATAGGTCTCAGCATCGCCAAGCTTAAATTCCGCCTTAATGTCGGCCATATTCGACAGCATAGTCGACACTTCAATATGGCGGGGATTGACGTCAATTCCGGTGGGACGCATGCCAAACTGTGTCGCTGCGTAAATCGAACTATAACCCGAATTGCAGCCAATATCGAGGATGCGTTTTCCTCTCAAATCTCCGGTCGGAATATTGGAAAATGCCAAGTGGGCTTTTTGCGTTGGGTTTTCGGAAAATGGGGTCCTGTGGCCAACGTCCATGGTTGATACACCATTAGAAAAATCGATCCGGTGGCCCCAAGGTTCATACTTACGCAATTGTTCAAGCAAATGCGCCTTGGGTCGGCTGGTATTGAGTTTGAGCGCAAATTTATCGCGCTGTATTTTCGGGGCTGGCTTTTTAGCACGCGTGACCGGATTAACTTGGTTGTTGCCGGCTTTGTTGGCCGCTGGCTGACCAGGCTTGTTTGAATTTTTGCCTTTTACATTTTTGGCTTTTGATTTTACTCCAACGCCTTGGGCCGCTTCGCGCGCTGCTTTGCGAGCCGCGATTGCCCGCTGACGTCCAGGCTTATCTATATTTTGTTCAGCCATGTTACTATCCCTTATAAGTTGGCGCCAACTACCCTAACCGGCCTGTCTTTGTCCAGCCAAGATCGTCCAAACTACGTCATCAATCGAAATTGACATCTCTATACTGATCCAGAGAAGCTGCTTCGCAAATTTTTTCCAAATGTTTAACCGCCTTGTGATTTGCCGTTTGGGCCTTCTTGGACGCCTCGGCATTATTGTGGCCAAGCTCGCCGTCAAACTTAATTCCCATCAACGCTTCGACTTGAGGGGGCGTGTCTGCGCCGATTTCCTTGATATTTAATCTGACCACATCTAGTCCATCAATCCAGTATTTATGCGCCATACGCCATTGCTCCTGAGTGACCAAACAATCGATCTCAACGTCCTCTGTTCGAAAATTCAGGATTAGTTCCTGACTGATAGTTCCATGTCGTAAACGGTGATAAAGAGTTGATTTGTACCGCGCCACGAGGTCCTTGCGATAAAGCTGAATGACTTTTGGCTTGGTGTCGAAAAACCAGCGCAGTGCTGGAAGGTTTTGGCGGTCAATAAGGTGTGAGCTTAATGCTTTGAAGCCCGCATATTGGACATCATGATCACAAAAATAGGTTTTTAAAAATTTTCTCGGATTTCGGTTTCGCCGAATCGGGGAGAATTTTGTTTTCTGCTTATGGCTGGTAGAGAGCACTTTATTGGGGCCGAATATCTCGCCGTGGCTGACAATATCGTTTTGTTGATTGAACCAGACCCGAAAAGATGTGCTGGCCGCACGCGGCATGCTGTGGATAATGAAAGTCCGACCCTCAAATTCACTCGCATGCGGCAGTTGATCGCGTTTTGTTAATTCTATTGCACCCATAACAAATTATTGCACCCTTAATATTGGAGTTCCCAGCGATCTAAACGAACCAGCCGCGCCCTTCTTTTTGATAAGCCAGCAAAGATCTAAAATCTATCTTTGGAAAACTGTCTTCCAGAAACTTTAAATCTTCGGCCAATCGCGAATCATTCGGCAAACTATCATTATGCTCCCAAGTTTCATAAGGAACTGGTCCCAGTTTTTTTTCGAAAATCTTGTTATACTTTGTACTTGCGCGCAGACTCGCAATCCGTTTTTCCGGAATGTAAAATGGCTCTCGAAATTCCACTCGATGCTGAGCTAGTCGGGCCATATCGGAATAGCCCGGGAAAGGAATTAAGGCCTTGTTGGCCGCCAGTTTCAGCCACAATAAATTTCCGCCAATTGAAGGGTTCTTCGTGGGTTTTTCGCGTAGATTGGGGTCTGGAAGTCCGTTCTGCTCCAGAAAATCGTCCACGACATCGCTATTTTTCAATAGCTGGGGATGGAACCACCTTAGCTTTAAATTTCCGATGTCGCTCCATAGGCTCAGAAACAATTTGACCTGATATTGATGGCGTGAAAACTCACCAAATGTCTGAAAACGGATTTGATTTTGAACGGCCTGACGAAATGACGACACCATATAATCAGCAAATTCGCGAACATAACAAACAACCTCAATCTCGGCGCTGGAGAACGGTGCCAGGAATTGGCGCAGCGGTTTTTTCTTCGTCAAATTCTGAAAGGCTTCACTTGAAATCAGGATCGTATTATGGTGATCTTTAACTTCATCGGAAACGCCTTGCGAGAGCTCTAGAAGTTTGCTGTTTTCTCGGACCGATTGATTGCATAGCATGGCTATGTCATGGTGAGCGACCGTCGTTTTGTTTGTCCCGCTTAGCGGAAAAAGGATTCCGGCTTTGTCATAAAACTCGCGGTTGTCTTTGAAGAAATGCTGAACTGTGGACGTGCCCGATTTATGCCGCCCAATGTGAATGATGACCCGATTTATATTGCTATGAGATGTTGTGTGCGAACCAGAACGTGGAGCGGGGGTCACGACTTTGGACTGAGATTTGAACGGCAATAAATCTGTGCCAATTTTTAAACCTTGCCGCTTGGCAGCGCGCTCAAGGGCCCAAATCCTTTCATAAGCTCTGGCCAGAAGCCGCGCAGAATAATCAATCGTCTGCTCGGGTGTTATTTCGCCTTTTCCAGTTCTACCGGTAGTATCAAACAGATTTGGTCGGTCTTTAAAATAATTCTTTCGAACCCATTCATTAGTTGATTTGGTTAGCTTACCAATTGTTGCGACCTGATTTTCACTAAGCGTATATTTGCCGAAATCACCGCTTCCATCGAGTTCAACCATATCATCAATTAGTAAGAGCCGGCCGCGATTTCGTTCGCTCTCAATGATTGGCGGCATATAATTATTGACCTCTTTAAGAAGCTCGATCCCGGTATGACTCAATGACTCGTTAAGGCGATCAATCCAAAACTCTCCCTTTTCCGCCTGCACTCCAATGACCGATACAAAATCATCAATAGCATCTCCATTGACCAGTTCGCGACGGTCAAACAAACGAACCTCTATGTCCGACCTGTCATAATGTTTCTCGAGCCTCGAAATAATATCTTTGAAGTCTAGGAAACTAGGCAACACTTCATTCTCAATGTGTCCGAGTGTTCCAAATTCGGCTCCGCCGCCTTTGACGCGCGTTGAGTGCAAACTTAAAATTAAAGATCCCTGTTCACGCAGATATAGAACCACCTTGGTTTTCTCAGCCAGTTGATCGCAAAAAGATTTTAACGCGCCAATATCGCACTGCGCCGCAATGAACTCGCTCGATAACACTAAATTTGTGGCTTGAGTTCGTTGAAATTCGGATTCGAGCAGAGCCTGCATATGGGCGATATGAGCCTCTTGAGTACCGCCTCGTTTTTCGATCGCTAATTTGAAGTTAGGTTTCTTGTTTGGATTAGGATGAAACATAGCGGCAAGCAGTGTGTTGCGTCCAACCGCGAAAGCTTGAGGGTAATAATAACCGAGCTTCTCAAACTCATCGCGATGAACGTCAAGTGCGCGCTGTATCGAGGTCGTCCCCGTTTTCTCTAGCCCCACATGCAGGAATAGTGTTTCAAATTTTTTCATGATAAACTGACCAAGTTATGCTACCGCGAGATTGAAAGCGCTATGCAAGGCCCGAACGGCAAGCTCCGTATATTCTGCATTGATCAAGACTGAAATTTTGATCTCAGATGTTGCGATTACCTCTACATTTATATTGCGCTCCGCCAAAGCTTCAAACATGGTCTGCGCAACACCCGTATGGGAACGCATGCCGATACCCACGATCGATACTTTTGTCACGTTGGGATCAGATTTAATGCCTTCAAAACCAATTTCGGTCTTAGCGGCTTCAAGCGCGGCTTGTGCTTTATCAAGATCACGTTTTCCAACCGTAAATGTCAAATTAGCGGCATTGTCTGATCGCGAGATTGATTGAACAATCATATCGACAATTATATTGGCGTCCGACATGACCTTGCAAACTTTGGCTACCATCCCCGGCTTGTCTTGCAAACGCAAGATCGTGATCTGCGCCTCATCGCGGGAATAGGCAACGCCGCTAACAACTCTTTCTTCCATGTTCTCATCCTCATGACAAACCAGTGTGCCGGGGTTTGCGGCCCCGTTTTCGACAAAACTGGTTAGAACCCTTATGGGCAAATTATTGTTCATCGCAAGCTCCACAGAGCGAACCTGCAAAACTTTGGCACCCAATGAGGCCAGTTCCAACATCTCCTCAAAGGCAATACGGTTGAGCCGTCTTGCTTCTGGGACAATGCGCGGATCAGTCGTATAAATGCCGTCGACATCCGTATAAATATCGCAGCGATCTGCTTTCAGAGCCACCGCTAATGCCACGGCCGACGTATCGGAACCACCCCGGCCCAATGTCGAGATACGGCCGCTTTTCGCCATTCCCTGAAACCCGGCGACGACCGCGACATTACCTGCCTTCATAGATGGGTCGAGCTGATCATCGTCGATCGATTCAATACGGGCTTTACTGTGGGCGCTATCGGTTCGCAGCGGAATTTGCCACCCAAGCCAAGACCTAGCTTTAACGCCGCGGCGCCGAAGTGCAATTGCCAGAAGACCGGATGTAACCTGCTCGCCCGAAGCGACAATAGCGTCATATTCATCGTCGATAGCGCCGCCAAGGGAGTTAGTTTGTTCCGCAATTTTATCAGAATCAAGTGCATCGACCAGCGCCACAAGACGATTGGTTTCTCCGCTCATTGCCGAGACAACGACAGCGACTTCATTCCCGTCGCCGGCTTCACTTGCCACGAGGTCGGCAACACGGCGAATCCGTTCAAGATCCGCAACTGATGTTCCCCCAAATTTCATGACGATACGCGCCATCTTCCACCTGTCTTGTTAAACGCGGCGCTTTTACGCGCCACTTGCGGCTTTTACAAACATATTCTGAACGCTAAAGTCCTTCTGAAAATAAGAAAAAATCCTATGGCCCATACAAAAACAGTCCCTGATCATATTTCATCAGTTTCGGTCGATCCGAAAGAAATGGAAAGCTTTGCCCGTATGGCCGCCGATTGGTGGAATCCTAGCGGTAAATTCAAGCCGCTTCATATTATGAATGTATTTAGAATTGACTTTATCAAGCAAACACTTTGCGAGCATTTTTCCCGGGATCCTGACAAAGACCTCCCATTAACAGGGCTGAGAATTCTTGATATTGGATGCGGCGGTGGACTATTGTGCGAACCTTTGACGCGGCTTGGCGCTAAGCTGACCGGAGTCGACGCGCTTAAGAACAATCTCAAAACCGCTAAAACCCATGCACAGCAAATGGGTCTTGACATCGACTATCGTCACGGAACGATCGAGCAATTAGTCTCGAGCGGCGAACAAGCTTTTGACGCTGTGCTGAATATGGAAGTGATCGAGCATGTCGCTAATCCTCCCGACTTTATAAAAGATTGCGGTGCAATGGTGCGAGAAGGCGGATTAATGATTTGCTCAACTATCAACCAAACTTTCAAAGCATTTGCCTTTGCCATAGTCGGTGCGGAATATGTTCTTCGATGGCTGCCGCGCGGCACCCATCAATTTGAGAAATTGGTAAAACCGAAAGACCTTCACCAATGGATAAAAGATGCCGGGCTTTCGCCAGAACCCTCTGTCGGTATGAGCTTAAACCCTCTGACCGAACGTTGGTCTTATTCTGAGGATTTATCGATTAATTATGTCACCGTGGCGCGCCGAGCCTATGGCCGAAGTACGCTCGCAGCAATGATTTGATTTGAATCCGGGTCGTGAACCAGCGCCGCGTAGGCCAAACCTTGCTTGACTAAAATCGGCGTTTTGCCATTTTCGGCGCTCTGCACATCCGTAACCACATTTGAAACCCGCAGTTTGCGGCCGTGATTTTCACCGCGCTTAACATCGATTGAGTGCCAGCCCGGTTTAAAACTCACAATCAGGGCCCCATCATCCGCACCGATTAAAAACAATTGCCCGTCTTTCTGCGACAGGTCCAAGTTAATGGCGGTCGGGGTAAACCGCGCTTTTTCGATATCCCCTATAGTATAGCGGGAATTGTGATGGCGGCCGTTTAAAACAATTTGCGGCGTGTACACATAACCCATATCCAACGTCTCGCCATAAAGCCGTTGGCGATCTGTAAATTTCGGATCGGCGAATGTATCTTCCCAGCCGAGAAAATCCCAATAGGTCACGCCATAAGACAAAACGAGTTTATCAGGGTCGTCCGCCAATTCGCCGACAAATTCATTCGCCGGCGGACAGGAAGAACAGCCTTGCGAAGTAAACAGCTCGATAATGGCTTTCGGCGTTTCGCCGGCATCCGCCTCACGACAAAGAATAGAAAATGCCAGCGCCGCCACGGAAATTTGAACTATTTTCATGTGTCTTTTATAGATGAATGCGCCCAGATCCTCGATCAAGTCCTCATAACAGTTGCGTGACCTCATGCTTTAGTTCGTGCGCCAGAAATCTTTCTCGTGCACAATTTTACGACCTTTAATCACAAAAATCGCATCAAACCTTATCCCGTAATTTTGATATCGGGCTTGCCGGGATAAAAATTGTCGTGCTGCCGTTTCTACGCGTTTGCGCGATTTCATCGAAATTGACTCTCGCGCAATTTGCAAATGTTCACGCGCTTTTACTTCGATCATGATCACGAGATCGCGCCGCGCGGCGATAATATCTATTTCGCCCGACGGCGTTTTAAATCGGCGCGCGACAATTGTGTAGCCTTTCAGGCGTAGATAAAACGCGGCCAATGTTTCGGCGCGGCGACCGAGTTTTTCGCGCTTCAAACGCTCATTCATTTTAAAGTCAGAGCCCGTTGATATATATCGCGCTTTGACCAGCCCGATATTTCAGCCAGTTCGGCACTGGCCCGTTTTGCGCCGACATCCGGGAGTAAGTCCACCAATGCTTTGTCGAGGACATCCTCGTCCCATTTTTCCCCGCCCTCTGGCGGCCCGATTACAAGAACAATTTCGCCGCGCGGCGGATCATTCCGGCATTGTTCAATTAATTCTTCGACATTTCCGCGCCGCACCTCTTCAAACTTTTTGGTAAGCTCGCGCGCCAGAACCGCCGGTCGATTACCCAATATGGCGAGAATATCAACAAGGCTTTTTTCGACTCTTTTAGGGCTTTCGAAAAAGATCAAAGTCGACTTTACGGGTTTCAATTCAGACAGTGCCGCCTGCCGTGCCTTGGTTTTATTGGCCAGAAATCCGGCAAACAAGAAACGGTCACTTGGCAGTCCTGCTGCTACGAGGGCTGCCAAAGACGCCGAGGCGCCAGGCAGAGGCACAACCTTGTGACCCTTATCTATTGCAGCGCGAACAAGCTTGTATCCGGGATCGGAAACGAGCGGCGTACCAGCATCACTGATTTGGGCAACAACCAAATCCTGATCCAGCCATTCCATCACTTTGGGCAACATTTTTGCCACATTATGGTCATGATAGGCCGTTAAAGGCGTCTCGATCTTATAGTTTTGAAGCAGTTTCAGGCTTTGCCTTGTATCTTCGGCCAATATTCGGTCGGCGCCATGCAAAACTTCCAGCGCCCGCAGGGTTATATCGCGCAAATTCCCGATCGGAGTCGCGACGATATACAATCCGGGTGATAATTGGGATTGCGCGGTTTCTTTGGGGCTTATAAGGTCGATAGAAGACATAGTTAAAACGGATAGTTACAGGATCACTTTATGACAGGGAAAACCCGGTTTGAACAGTCCAGCACGAAGCTTAAATGGCTAACATTAACTGTTGCTATTGTCGCTGTGAGCGCCTGCACGACAACGACGACTCCGCCGCAGCAAGGCCCAGTCGTTAATCGGCCGGTGCCCCAGACCCAGCAGCCAATTCCTCAGGCGCCTAAAACCGAGACTAAAGCTCCTGAAATTAAACAGCCTGAAACTACCGTGGTTGAACAGGTTATGCGACGCGATGGCCTTACGCCGCCGCACATGGCGGGCCGGGATATTAAACGAATGGCTATTCTTCTGCCTTTCTCATCCGGCTCATCACGCCTTCGTGCCGAAGCCGCCTCTATGCTTAAGGCAGCCGAGCTCGCAGTCTTTAACCGTGACGACGCCGATGTTGTCCTGATAGCGCTCGATACAGGCGGAACTGAAACCGGAGCTGCTTCTGCAACCGACGCAGCGCTAAAATCCGGAGTTGATGTCATTTTAGGCCCTGTCCTGTCTCGGTCTGTAAGCGGCGCGTCGCGCAAAGCTCGTAAAAATGATGTCCCGGTTATCGCTTTTTCCACGGACCAAACTGTCGCTGGAAATGGGACGTATCTTTTAAGCTTCCCGCCGGAGGCCGAGGTTAAACGCATTGTCGATTATGCTGCATCTACTGGCGTCCAGAGATTTGCCTATATCGGACCGCAAAGTGAATATGGTCGCCGGGTGATGTCCGCTTACACCGCATCGGTAAGAGAAAATGCTGGAGAATTACGGGCCAGCGAAACTTATGACGGAAATGATATTTCGGTTATGCAAGGCCCAGCGCGAAATCTTGCCAATGCTTATCGCGCCCATGAGAAAACTACCCAGCCTACCGACCGTCAGCATTTCGAAGCCGTGATATTACCGGAAGGCGGCGTCCCGCTGCGCTCACTTGCGCCGCTACTTCCTTATTATGATATTGATCCTGAGAAAGTTCAGTTTCTCGGGACTAGTCTTTGGCACAAAGAAGAGGTCGTTCGCGAACCTGCAATCAATGGCGGAATTTTCGCCGGCCCGGATCAAGATGCGCGTCAAAGATTTGCCGCCCTTTATGATCAACAGTTCGCCGAAGATCCGAGCCGCCTCGCCTCTCTGGCTTATGACGCGGTCAAAATTGGCGCGGTGATCGCGGACGGTCCTGCCAAGACCAGACGCCAACGCGCAGAAGACCCAACCGGATTTTTCGGTGTCGATGGATTGGTGCGCTGGGCCTATGATGGACGTCCGGATAGAGGACTAGCCGTCTATCAAATTCAAAATGGACGGTTTGTGATCATTGACCCCGCGCCGAGCGGAACGCCTGGTCCAACCTAAGTTAGCAGCTTCCGGATAATGTGATCCAGCAATGGCCGGCCCGTCTCAGTGGCCGTCATTTTATCTTTTGTTTTCTGGATCAAATCGGCCGCTATCAGATCATTAAGCGGGGCCGCTGGAATTGAGTGGCCCACGAGCTCTTCAAAACGAGCAATTGAAATACCGTCCTGGATGCGCATCCCCATCATCAAATATTCTGCTGCCCAGTCTTCGCCGGATAAAAGTTCTTGATCGCGTGGGTCTGGTTCTTGGTCTTGGACGCTGCTTATATAGTTTCCTGGGCGCGCCTTTGCCGTGGTCGCTATTCGCTGCCCGCCAGATGTCACCCGCCCATGAGCGCCGGGACCGACACCAATATAATCATGACCCTGCCAATAGGCGAGATTGTGACGCGAACGATGGCCGCGCTGGGCGAAATTGGAAATTTCATAGTGCTCAAATCCCGACGATGTAAGCCGGCGCCGAAGCTGATCATAAAGATCAGCGCTTTGGTCGGCGTGGACAGCCTTTTCATTGCCGCGCGCTTCGGCCCGCTCAAAAGCTGTGCCGGGTTCGATGGTGAGCTGATAAGTTGAAAGATGGGCGGGTTTGAGAGACAAAGCGATTTTTAGGTCTTGCGACCAGTCGTTGGCCGATTGCCCGGCCCAGCCAAAAATCAAATCGAGCGAAAAATTGGAAAATATAGAGGCGATATCACCAGCCGCCGCTATGGCCTGCGCGCCGTCATGATCCCGGCCAAGAAATTTAAGCGCGCCGTCATTAAAACTTTGAACGCCAAGCGATATTCGGTTCACGCCTGAGCTGCGGATTGCCTTCCAATAGTCCCGGCGGGTATCTGCCGGATTGGCTTCAAGGCCGACCTCGGTTCCGGCGGCGAGGCCCCATAATTTGTCGACTTTATCAACAAGCCGTCCAATATGCGCGGCCGGTAAAAGGGAGGGCGTCCCGCCGCCAAAATGAATAGAGATTATCTCGCGCGTTCCTGTACGCTCGCGCCAATAAGTCAGGTCTTGATCAATGGCGGACACAAGCGCATCGTTGCGGGTACCCTTATAGACATTGAAGTCGCAATAAGGACAAATCCGAGCGCAATAGGGCCAGTGAATATAGATGGCGAGCGGGCTCTTAGCCACTTGGGAACCGGGCTTTCAAAAATTTTGCAAACGCATCGGCGCGGTGGCTCTTGGCATGTTTTTCCGCCGGATCAATTTGAGCAAATGTTTTTTCATCGCCTATGGCCTGGAAAATCGGATCATAGCCAAAGCCTTTTACGCCTTGCGGCGGCCATACAATCCGGCCCTCAACCTTGCCTTCGTAAATTTCATACTCACCGTCCGGGAAAGCTAAACATAGCGCGCAGATAAACCGCGCCGTATCCGGGCCGCCCTTATCCTGCATTTGCGAATGCACCCGCCACATTGCCATATCAAAATCGCGACCACCGCCTTCGACCTTGGGTATAGCGGCCCAGCGCGCCGCATAAATCCCCGGATCACCGCCCAGCGCATCAACCGCTAAACCGCTATCATCGGAAAGTGACGGCAGCCCACTAAGCTCGGCGGCAACCTGAGCTTTTAACCGGGCATTTCCGGCAAATGACGTTTCTGTTTCTTCCGGCTCTGGTAGGTCAAGCTCTGCCGCGCTCACAGTCTCTACGCCAAGAGGCGCGAGTAATTCTCTGATCTCTCGAACTTTGCCTTGATTATGCGAGGCGACGAGAAATTTGGTCAATTTTTCCATAAACACTCCTAATGCTCTCGATAATCTCTCTAAAGGTCTGGGTAAAGCTCTTGCCAGATATTAAATTATTGTTTATCGATAAAGCTAAATCACAATTGGTGGCTATGAGTACTGAAAATACATCTCAATATTTCCGCGCAGCGAAAACGCTAAATATCTTAATCAATATCGTAATTGCGATGCTGCTATTGTTTCTGATCCTATTTATTATCGTCGGAGTTTTAGCGCATTTCGATCCTGGGTTCGAGGACGTTTTAAAAGAAAGCGACAAATCCGGCATGGTGACATCGGTTGGCGGGCTTATGGCTGGTGGGATATTAGGCGGGTCGATAATATTGGCCGCATATCTTTATGTCGCCTTTGTTGTCCGGGCGATTGTTAAAACGACCGTCAGAGGCAACCCATTTGTTAGCGAAAATATTTCGCGCCTGCGCAAAACTTGGATTATCATTGCGCTCGCTGAAATCGTGCGCATGCTGGCCTCGATAATATTTAATAATGGCGCTGCAAATTCTGTGTCTTCGGAGACTGTAATCGGCGTCGAGATCAGATTGCAGGCATGGATATTGGTTCTGTTTATCGCAATTATGGCCGAGGTTTTCCGTATTGGACTTGAACTTCGCCGCGATCAGGAGCTCACAGTCTAATGGGAATTCGCGTAAATCTCGACCGCATTTTGCTGGATCGCCGTATGTCGCTAACTGAGCTGGCCGAGAGGGTCGGTATAACGCTGGCCAATTTATCGATTTTGAAAACCGGCAAAGCCCGGGCTATCCGTTTCTCAACTCTCGAAGCTTTGTGCCGGGAGCTGGATTGTCAACCGGCTGACCTATTGGAATATGAACCTGACGAAAACGGCATCGCCAACGCCGCGGAATAATCAACAAAGAGTTCCGAACTAAATTCCTAAGACATCGCGCATCGAGAATAGCCCTTTAGGCTTGTCGTGAGCCCAAATGGCAGCCGCGACGGCTCCGCTGGCAAAGACAGATCTGTCAAAGGCTTCGTGAGATAGAGTTATCATTTCAAGTTCGGTGGCCAGATGAACATTATGCTGCCCGATAACACCGCCGCCGCGCAGAGCCGAAAATCCGATTTGCCCACTTTGCCGCGCCGCGCCCCTACCCTCGCGTGATAAAACTTGCTGTTCGGAAAGAGCGACCCTGCGCCCTCGCGCTGCCGCTTCGCCGAGCATCAACGCGGTGCCTGACGGCGCATCGATTTTATGTCGGTGATGCATTTCCGAGATCTCGATGTCCCAATCTTGGTTGAGCTTTTCGGTCGCCAGTTCAACCAACGCCTCGAGCATATTCACGCCCATCGAAAAATTGCCGGATTTAAGCAATGTAATACTCTCGCCCGCGGCTAATAAGGCCTTTTCCTCCGTTGAGGTATATCCAGTCGTGCCGGTCACGAGCGATCCGCATCTTGCGCGGTGCATATTTAGCGCGGCGTCAATCGCGGCCTTGGGTGAGGAAAAATCGATCATCACATCACAGTTTTCAAGGCCTGTGCCAATATCGGATGAAAGAAGAACACCGCTATTAGAAAGACCCGCAATTTCGGCCATATCCTGCCCGAGATTTCTAGAAGCTGGCGATGTCAATGCCACGCTTAGCTGGGCTTTAGGCTCAGCCCGCAAGGCCTGAATGATCGCCGCGCCCATCCGGCCTTCAGCCCCGAGAACGCCAATATCAATTATCTGTGTCATGGCATCGCTATAACGGTGTGATGTGTATTAGGCAAAATAAAACGCTGCCCTCTCAAACGGAGGACATCGCCTTCATCGCCTTCGCACCTGTGGGAGGAACCTAGGCGAAGATATTAATATTTAACGCTACAGCCATAAGGCTTGGTATCGGTTTCAGCGACCGGCGTCCCGGCATCCATCGCGCTGAGCGCTGCCGTGACATAATTAGTCGCATTGGCGATATCATTGACATTGGTCGAGCGAATATCATCAATTGCGCCTTGATAAACCAGGGTTTGAGCTTCATCGATCACATACATATGCGGCGTCGTCTTGGCACTAAACATCTGGCCGGCTTCGCCAGAAGCATCCAGAATGACCGCCGAAGGAGCTGCGCCGCGGTCGGCAGAAAGTTGATTGGCCTGCGTACCGGACACATAGCCCTGCTTGCCCGGAGCCGATGAAATGATCGATAACCAGACGACGCCATCATCGGCGGCAGCCTGTTGCAGGTTTTGCATATTACCGCCATCATGAGCTGGATTATAATGTTTCACCACATAGGGACATTTGTGATTGGTCCATTCTAAAACAACCTTCTTCCCGGCAAAATCTGACAGATTGTGCGAATTTCCATCAGAATCCACGACGGAGATATTTGAGACCGTGCTACCGGTTTCGATCTTGGCATGAGCTGTGCCGGTTAGCGCCAATGTAGCAACACCGAGAACGGCTAATTTTATTAAATTACGAGACATAATCTAGGGCTCTCCTTTGAGATATCAGTTTGAGCGTACCGCCTGAATTTTCTCTCTTATCATAGATTTGGTCAGAATTTGAGGTAAAATTTCAGGCATCACGTCATTGTTACCCGGCGGGTATAAGAGGTAGAGCGGAACCCCGGCCCGTCCAAATTTCGCCAACTCATCGGCAATGACGGGATCACGATTGGTCCAATCGGCGATTAGAAATCTAGTGCCCGTCTCGCTGAAGAGTTCTTTGATTTCTGTTGTGTTTAAGACCCGTCCCTCATTGACTTTACACGGCACACACCAAGCGGCTGTAAAATCTACAAATACTGGATTTCCTTGGGCGCGCAATTCTGCAACCCGCTCCGCAGACCATTTCTCGCCCTCAGTACTGATCTGCCGAGGATGGAGAGCGATAGTTATGGCTGCCATTGCAAGCAGCGCGATCACACCTAAAGCTTTTGCCCATTGCCAGTTTTGATGCAGAAGCCAAATCGCGAACCCTAAGACCAGCATGGCCGTTAGCAACATCCACAGGCCTTCTGCGCCGGATTGCTGTACCAAGACCCAAATCAACCAGATCACAGCGCCAAACATTGGGAAGGCCAGAAACTCTTTAAATTTGACCATCCAGTCGCCGGGCTTGGGCAGTTTGCGCGAGAGGGCCGGAATATAGGCGATCAGCAGATAAGGCAGCGCAAACCCGATGCCGAGCGTTAGGAAAATAATTGCTGCGCTGCTCGGAGATTGGGTTATGGCATAGCCGGCGGCGCCCGCCATAAACGGGGCCATACAAGGGGTTGCAACAATAACGGCTAAGACACCGGTAAAGAATGATCCGACCAGTCCGCCTTTTTGCGTCAAAGATTGCCCGGTATTTTGAAACCCGCCAGCCACTTCAAATACGCCTAAAAGATTGAGCCCAATCGCGAATAGTAAAATTGCTAAAACGCCAACGACCCTCGGGTCTTGAAAATGAAACGCCCAGCCGACCGAGCTGCCGCCGGCTTTAAGCATCAGGATAAGAGCCGTCATTAAAAGGAAAGAGGCGATGATCCCGATCGTGTACATCCAGGCATCGCGGCGAACCTGGCGCAAATCCCCATGGGCCATTTTAGCGATACTGAGTGCCTTCAAAGATACAATTGGAAATACACAGGGCATGATATTTAAAACTACGCCCCCCAGGAACGCTGCGAAAATCATGCTCAGAAGGCCGATATTAGCCGTGTCATTGTCAGGCCCGACTGTCGCAGGCGCCGATGCGACCGCCCCAATATCCGGGATAGAATCTGTTTTGACAATTACGTCCACGCCGACCGGCCCGTCTTTGCCTAAATAGCGTAAGACACCGCCTGCGGTTTCTGGTGGGTCTTTTTTCCAGCCAAAGCCGGTATCGGTTTCAATTTGAAGGCCTTGATTAGTAATTGTCAGAACTTGCGGAACGCTCGGCTCAATAATGCCCTGCTCCCAAGGAAAAAAATGGGCCTGATCATATTCACCGGTGGGCAGGTTTTTAAACCGCAATATTGCGCGCTTATCCCGCTTGATGATTCCGGCGTCGATCGTTCCGAGCTTTGGTGATTTGGCACGGCTTTGCTCGATCAATCCGCTCCATTGTTCGTCGAGTTTAGGCTCGCCGACTATGACGTTGAGTGATAGTTTCGTCCCTTCAGGGACACAAATATCCTCACAGACCAAATAATAAAAATCGCCCTCGATAGAGAGCACATCCCCAAGAGCCGCGTCCGGCGAAACGGTTACCGGTACCGGAAAAACGGCGCTGTCATCAAATCCGTAATTAATTAAAATAAAATCATCGGACCCGGTTGGAATAGCGCGCGGTAGTGGCCAGATTATTTCGCCGGTTGTCAACGCATCAGATTTGTCCCAGCCCTTAATTTGAACAGGCTCGCCACTATCGCCCGGATTATACCAATAAGTATGCCAGCCCTTATCCATAAGCTGACGTAACGCGATATGAAAGGTTTGGCCCGGCGCGACTTCGCTGTGATCACTGACGAGCTGAGCGTTAACATAGCCCGTATCGACAAGGGCTGACTCGGAAGCCTGCGCGTCCGTAACGCTCATCCATATCCAAAGCGCCGATAATGTCAGAATTATGAATCGCATGGCGGCCTCTTACCGTAAATGAGTTAACAAGCCCATGCAGAAAACGCAGTCTCACGCACATTTGAACACAGTGTGAGGCAAATAAAAAACCCGGCACAAGGGCCGGGCAATTTATCATTCTACAGAACGCTTAACTCGCGGCTTCTTCAGCAGCCCGGCGCAAGGTCATATTGACCAGACGCTGCCAGTTTCCGAGAGAAATCATGTGCGCGTGGGCAACAGCAAGCATGCCATTATCATTGAGTTCCTTAATGGTTTCGATCGGAAGGGCTTTGAGGCGCTCTTCTGTAATCGCGAAATATTCCGCAATTTTCTGACGCTCGGACGGTGATCCATCAGGATTTTGTCCTTGGAAGTGCATGTCTTTCATTTCAAAGAGATCGAGCTCTTTAAAACGGGCGATCATATTCTGAGTGGATTGACGATCGCGTTCGAAATTTTGCAGGAACTGAAAAGCTTCCTGAGTAAATGCAGAGGCCTGATCACCATCAAAGAACTTTTTCTCGGGTTTTTTATTGGTGACGCATTCCGCTTCTTCGTCAACACAGACAACAAATCTCTGATTGTCCGGGTCGTTAGCCAAAACAAATGGATAACGGCGTGCAAATGCAGGCAAATAATAGTCTTGCGCAAACTGACCTTCAGAGACGAACAGGTTTTCCCCGGTCCGGATGCCCATAATAGCAATCGGGTTTCTCTCATCGCCGGCAAATACCACTGGATAAGACGCGGCAGCCGCGCCAAATTCTTGTGCTGTCAGCGGGACAAAGTGGTTTTTGGCCATAAATTCAAATGGCTTATCGACAGGCTTTACACCGGATTTGCCGTGTGCATCTTTGTTCAGTGGTTTTGGATTGTTGTAAAACATGACATTGCCGGTTACGGACACATCATTTTCTTTCGGAGCTTTCGCCATTTTTCCCTCATATGTTGGAATTCGTTATTTGAAAATTTGGGGCCTCCTAGCGAAAATACAATAGGGCTTCAATGAAAGAATCACGCGAATCGCTTGGAAATTCCTATTTTAGCGCGTTTGCAAAATCGACTTTAGGCGTTATGTTATCTTAAAAAGGGAAACCATCATGGCAGATCACGACCATATTCCGGCCAGTAAAGAGCAGCGTATGGAAAATGCGCGGAACGTCTGCACCGCCCATGGCGAGCGTTTCACGCCGCTAAGGGAGCATATTTTCGGCCTTTTGATAGATGCTGGAGGGCCGATTAAAGCATATGATCTTCTCGACATGCTGCGGCCTGAACATGGTTCCCCTAAACCGCCGACTGTATACCGCGCGCTTGATTTTTTCACCCGCCTCGGATTGGTGCATCGGGTTGAGGCGCTGAACGCCTATATTACTTGCGACCATCTTCATGAGGGTCATGCAGCCGAATTTTTTATTTGCGAGAGCTGCGATATGGTCGAAGAGCGTCACGCTCATGATCATCTGGAATGTCGCCCAGATGGATTTGTCATCAAACGCAGTGTGATCGAGCATTACGGACAGTGCGACAGCTGCGCTGACTAAACATTGAAACAGTTTTTACCGACATGGCAGGGCGAAGCCGGCCAACAGGAATGCGACGAGCTTGGCCATCTGAACATGCGTCATTATATGACGAAGGCGCAGCAAGCCCGGCAAATGTTCATCATGCAAATGGGGCTCGTCCACGCTTTTGAAAAGGGCACACCTTCGACTGTCCGCGTTCGTGAATTTCACATCAAATATATGCGCGAAGCCCGTCCGGGCTCGGCGCTTCGAATTGAAACAGCCATCACCCGTCTCGGAAAAAATGATCTGTCGCTTGTGCATGTGATGTATCATGATGATGGCAGTTTGGCCGCGACTATTCGGGAACAATTAGAGCATGTTTACTTACCGACACATCAGACGTTTCCATGGCCGGATAGGCTCAAGCGGAATGCCAAAAAATATCTGATTGAAACTCCGGACTACGCGATGCCCAAGGGAATGCCGGATACAGAAATGACTGGTGCCAATTTGGAAACCCTGCAAAAATGGGGCTGCGAGACTATTGGGCGGGGCGTGTTTCAAAGCTGGGAAACCGGAAATTCAGATACGGTTTGCGCGCAGCATGTGCTCGGGCGCTTGTCAGGAAGTATCCGGCATTTTGGAACTGCCTGGCCTGACGGTATTGAAGTAGGACCTGTCATGGGTGTCTTGCTTGAAATTCGCCACCGTTTTCACATTTTCCCGAGCTCCGGCGATCCATTTATCATTTGCTCCGGCGTGCTCGGTGTAAAAGACAAAGTCCGGCAATTGGTCCATCATTTCGTTAACCCAATTACAGGTAAACCCTATGGCTCCATGATTGCGGTCAACGGACTAATTGATCTGGAAAAACGGCAGTTAGTTGTGCCTAAAAAATCAGTCGTTAAAGCGATCGGAAAAGTGATTATTCCCAATCTGCATGCTTGATACAATCCGTTAGGGCGCCCGCCGCATATTCCGGCTCTTGGATCGGAAACAGGTGTGAAAATTTCGGATTAAATATAATATTATTCTGCCCAATCACCCGACCAAGCTTTGCTCTTGTACCTTTAGAGCTTACAGCAAACTTTCCTGCATAATGCGCCTTTGAATTTTTCGGTAAGAACCGCGCCGCCTTATATAGATTATGAGCCTGCGCGCAAAACACGGCTTGTTCCCATTCAGGGTCGCAAGAGAGTTGCATGCCATTATCATTGGGCTCCATCCCGCCTTTAAGATAGTCCTTTAAGATTTCATCGGGAACCTTTTTAAACGCTGCGCGGCCTTTATAGCGTTTGAAAGCCGCCTCGAGACTGTCAAATTGACGGCGACGATTTCTGGCATTTTTGGCAATGGGAACATATTTTTTCATCCAGGCTCGTCCGCCCGGAATGTTCGGCCATTGCCGTCCAATCCAGGGCATGGAAACCGGATCAAACCCAACATATCCAGCGAGCCGGTCCGTGAGCTGCGGTGCCGCGAGTATGGCCGCGACGGCGCCGAAACTATGGCCGGACAGAATGACTTTGCCAGGTACATTTCGGCTAATAAATGTCACCAAATCGTCGGCAAAAATTTGAAACCCTTTTAGGGCTTTTATATTGGTGGGCAGGTCCGTAAATCCATGGCCGCGCAAATCGACGGCGATAGAATGTACATTGAGCGGTCCTAAAATTGCGCGATAAGTTTGGCCATTAAATCCATTGGCATGGGCAAATACCAGACGCGCTCGGCCTTTACTTTCGTTGACATGCAGAGCGGACATCGTGCCGCCGGGCATATCGTAAGAATTGCGCTTAAAGCTCATAAGAGCCTTTCAGGACTACATCGCGTGGACTTTGGCCGGATCGAGATCATCTTCGATGGCTTGGTCCAAGATCGCAAAGGCAGCTTTGCGGGAGCGGCGTTTGGTGTTTTTAAAGGCGGTTTCATTGAGCTGTTTGAACATTTGCCCGGCCATCGGGCCTGCCATAGCCAGCTGATCAACCGGCACTGTGCGGTCGAAGAAGCCAGCACGAACAGCATCACGCGGGCTGAAAATTTCGGCATTGATAACGCATCGATTAAAATAGTTTTTGGCGAGGCGATAACGACCAAGCTCAATCCCGAAATTATGCATGGTCATGCCAATCATAGTTTCATTGAGACCGGTTTTAAAGTCACCTTCAGCGATGATGCGATAATCACAGGCCAATGCCAGAAACGCACCCATCGCTATGGTGTGACCCGTCGCGACCAAAATAACCGGGCGAGGAAACGCCATAATCCGGCGGGCGAGTTTGGAGCCCAGTGATGTCAGCTGGAGTGCGTCTTGCGGGCCATCGCCCATTTCCTTGAGATCAAACCCGCCGCAAAATAATCCGTCGCGGCCCGTCAGAATGATAATGGCATTGTCAGCTTCTGCTTTGTCAAAAGCGGTGTTAAGCTCACCGATCATCGCAGTAGATAAAGCGTTGGCTTTGCCATCATCCATTTTGATCGTGGCAATGCCGTCATCATGTGCGTAGGAAACGTTTCCGGACATCTATTCTCTCCAATGTTTAAATCCGCTCATCCCCAACTTGATTGGGGATCCACTTTTCCAATTTGAATCCTGCTGGACCATAATCGCAATCTGGTTCCCCGTTTTCGCAGAGATGAGCGGGGTTTTGTGGTATTGTTAGGCCGCCTTCTTTTGACCAAAACGGCTATAGAAGCTGTCGCCCTTTTCGGCCATGTCGCGCAGAAGTGCTGGCACTTCAAACTGCGATCCGTGGGCATCACGAAGTTCATCAGCGCGCGCTACAAACGCTTTGGCGCCTTTCGTATCAATGAAACTGATCGCGCCGCCCGTGAACGGAGCAAAGCCCCAACCGAAGATCGAGCCAAGGTCAGCTTCGCGCGGGTCATGGATTATGCCCTCGTCAAATGTGCGGGCCGCTTCGATCGCCTGCGTGTACATGATCCGGTCTTTAATCTCTTGAACGGCGGGCTGTTCATCCAAAATGCCATTGACAGCGAACTGACCTAGCTCTTCCCAGAGATGTTTTTCTTTGCCATTATAAACATAAAAGCCTTTGCCGTTTTTACGGCCAAAGCGCTCATATTTCTCGACCATAGCGGTAATGATCGGCTCGCCCGCATTGGGCTCATAATTATTGCCCAAATCCCTTTTGGTCTGCTGCATAACTTTATAGCCCAGATCAATTGCAACTTCGTCTTGAAGCGCAAGAGGTCCAACTGGCATGCCGGCCATTTTGGCAGCGTTTTCAATCAGAGCCGGCTTTACGCCTTCCGACAAGAGATTATAACCCTCTTGAATATAGCGCATGACACAACGGTTGGCATAAAAGCCGCGCGTGTCTTCAACCACGATCGGCACTTTGCGAATCCGCGAGACAAAATCAATCGCGCGGGAAATTGCATAGTCTGATGTCTTTTCACCTTTGATAATCTCGACCAGCATCATTTTGTGAACGGGACTGAAGAAGTGAATGCCGATGAAATTGTCAGGGCGCTTGGACGCCTTAGCCAAATCCGTAATCGGAATGGTTGAAGTGTTAGATCCAAACACAGCTTTGTCGCCAATCACGTCTTCGGCCAGTTCTGTAATTTTGGCCTTAAGCGCGCTGTCTTCGAACACGGCCTCGACGATCAGATCAACGTCATTAAGCTTGGCGTAATCCGTAGTCGCTTCAATTCTGTTGATAATCTTGTCGGCTTTTTCCTGCGTTGATTTTCTGCGTTTAACGCGTTTAGTTTGCTCATCAATTGTGAACTGTTTGCCTTTATCCGCGCCTTCTTGGTCGCGATCGATCAAAACGACCTCGATGCCTGACATGGCAGACACATAAGCAATGCCTGCACCCATAAAGCCAGCGCCGATAACGCCAACTTTATTGATTTCGCCTTTAGTCTGACCCGCCGGACGGCCTTCGCCTTTTTCGATCGCCTGTTTGGAGACAAATAAAGAGCGGATCATGTTCTTGCTTTCGGGCCGCAAGAAAAGATCGGCGAAGTAACGGCTCTCAATCCGTAGCGCTGCATCCATTGGAACCAGCGAGCCTTCGTAAACGGCTTTGAGAATATTCTCCATCGCCGGGTAATTGCCATAGGTTTCCTTCCGGATCATAGCGTTCGCGCCTGCGAACATCTGGAAACCCTGCGCCGTATAAGGCGCGCCGCCGGGAAATTTGAACCGGTCCGCATCCCAAGGCTGTTTGGCTTTTGGATTGTCCTTGACCCACTGTTTAGCTGTCTTGATTAGTTCAGTTTGAGGCGCTGTACCGTGCAATATACCCATGGCTTGCGCTTCAGAAGCTTTAAGCTGTTTGCCTTGTGTCAAAATTGGCGCGGCTGCCATCAAACCGACAAGCCGTGGCAGGCGCTGCGTTCCGCCGGCGCCCGGCAGAAGACCGACTAGGGCTTCGGGCAAACCTAGTTTTAATTTCGGGTTATCATTGGCCGCAAAACGTCCATGACAGGCTAGAACGATTTCAAAACCACCGCCAAGCGCGAGGCCGTTCACAGCCGCCGCGATAGGTTTGCCGCAAGTTTCCAGGGCTCGGAATTCCTGATTAAGCGAGTATACCTGGTCAAACAGTTTCTTTTTCGCGGCTTCCGGGTCGGACGACATCATCGATTGCAGCTCAGCCGTTTGGCCGCCCATTTCATCCAGATCGGCGCCGGCGCAAAACGCCGCTTTTCCGGAAGTGATAACCGCGCCTTTAATGTCAGCTTCGGTTTTAATCTTTTCGACGATCTGGCCAAACTCCGCCATGACGGCATTTGACAATACGTTCATACTCCGGCCCGGGCTATCAAAGGTGATCAGCAATATGCCGTTCTTGTCGAGGTCTAATTTAAAATGTTCCATTCTATTCTCTTATTCTTCTGTTTCTTTAAACGCGTTCAATTATGGTGGCTGCGCCCATGCCGCCGCCGACGCAAAGTGTGATCAAGGATGTTTCTTTGTCAGAGCGTTCAAGCTCATCGACCATTGTGCCGAGGATCATGGCACCGGTTGCGCCAAGTGGGTGACCCATAGAAATGGCGCCGCCATTAACGTTCATAATAGCTGGATCAATGTCGTGAGCCTGCAAGAACCTCAGAACAACGGCCGCAAAAGCTTCGTTCAGTTCGTAAAGATCGATATCACCAACTTCCATGCCGGCTTTCTTAAGGGCTTTGGCCGCGACGAATTCAGGACCTGTCAACATGATGGTTGGCTCTGATCCGATTTCCGCGAATGATTTAATCCGGGCGCGGGCTTTCAGGCCGAGCGCCTCGCCCATTTCCTTGGTGCCGATCAATACGGCTGATGCGCCATCAACGATACCGGAAGAGTTACCCGCGTGGTGAACGTGGTTAATTTTTTCAAGTTCAGGATATTTTTGCAGCGCCACACCATCAAAGCCCGGCATCACAGTCCCCATACCAATAAAGGATGGATTAAGCGCGCCGAGGCTCTGCATGTCTGTGCTCGGACGCATATGTTCGTCCTTGGAAAGAATAGTGACGCCAAGTTGATCTTTGACGGGAACAATACCTTTATCAAAACGGCCTTCATCCCAAGCCTTGGCTGTGCGCTTTTGCGACTCGACCGCGTAGGCATCGCAATCATCGCGGGAGAAGCCGTATTTGGTCGCAATCAAATCAGCCGAGATACCCTGCGGGACAAGCTGGTGCTCATAAGCAAAGCTTGGGTCCACCGCCATGGCGCCGCCATCCGATCCCATGGGGACGCGTGACATCGATTCGATGCCGCCAGCGACGATCATGTCGGACATGCCGGACATGACCTTGGCTGCGCCCATGTTAACCGCTTCGAGGCCAGAGGCACAGAACCGGTTAATCGTTACACCAGCCGCTGTTTCGGCGTAATCAGCGCTAATCGCGGCAACGCGAGCAATGTCTGCGCCTTGCTCGCCAACCGGCGACACACAACCCATGATCACATCATCGACTTTAGACGTATCGAGATCATTACGATCACGAATAGCTTCAAGCTGCTGGGTCAGCAAAGACAAAGCCGTGATCTCATGCAGAGATCCAGATTTCTTGCCCTTGCCGCGCGGCGTTCTCACCGCATCAAAAATATATGCATCGGTCATGTTGGGGGTTCCTTTGGTTATCTATTATATTCTTAAAGTGAGCGGCTGATGACCATTTTCATGATCTCGTTAGTGCCGCCATAAATGCGCTGAACGCGGGAGGTGCGCCACTGACGGGCGACCAGGTATTCATTCATAAAGCCGTAACCGCCAAACAGCTGCAGGCAACGATCATTGATCTTACATTCCATATCGGTGACCCACAGTTTCGCCATAGAGGCCGTGACCGTATCAAGCTCGCCGCGCAAATGTTTCTCGGCGCAATCATAAACAAAAGACTTGGCGACTGTTGCGATGGTTTTACATTCCGCGAGTTCAAACTGGGTGTTTTGAAAATCGATAATGCGTTTGCCAAAAGCTTTGCGCTCTTTGACATATTCAATGGTGTGGCCAAGGACTTTTTCCATCACCGCAACGCCTTGAACGGCGATATTGAGACGCTCTTGCGGCAGCTCGGTCATGAGCTGAATAAAGCCCTGCCCGGCTTCTGTGCCGAGAAGCGCGTCAGCTGGCACTTTCATATCATCAAAGAACAGCTCGGCTGTGTCTTGGGCTTCGGCGCCAACTTTGTCGAGAACGCGACCGCGGCGGAATCCTTCAAGGTCATCAGTTTCGACAACGAATAGAGATTTCGAGTGTTTACCTTCGCCGCCAGTGTCGGCCACGACGATAATGAGGTTGGCGGTTCCGCCATTAGTGATGAATGTTTTTGAGCCATTAATGATCCAGCCATTGCCGTCTTTCTTGGCGGTCGTGCGTATGCCCTGAAGGTCTGAGCCAGTGCTCGGCTCTGTCATGGCGATCGCGCCGACATATTCACCGGAGGCCATTTTCGGGAGCCATTTTTGTTTTTGCTCTTCTGTGCCGTAATGGAGGATATAAGGCGCCACAATTGCGTTGTGGAGCGAAAGCCCAAAGCCGTCGACTTCGGCGCGTTCAAGCTCTTCCATAATGATCATTTCGTGGCGATAGTCACCGCCGCCGCCGCCATATTCTTCGGGGATCATGGTGTTGAGGAGACCCATCTGGCCGGCTTTGTTCCAATATTCGCGGTCAACCATATGGTTTTTGCGAAAGCGCTCGGAATGCGGCGCCATTTCGGTTTTATAAAACCCGTAAACCGCATCGCGGAAAATATTGATGTCTTCCTCATCATACCAAGGCGGGTTCTTAAAATCCAATGCGCTCATTTATGTCTCCGTTTAAAACTTCAAAACCGGACTTGAGGTCCGGCAGGGAATCTGCTGCCTTCAATTTAAAACGCGTCCGCCGCCAAGGCCATCACAGGTTCTGCGCCGGTCTTCATCCGTGCCAAATGCGTATCGATCATCGGTAGGACACGCTTTATAAAATAACGACCTGTAATAATTTTATTGGCATAGAACTCGTCATTGGTGCCGTCATCAATGGCCTTCTGCGCGGTCACCGCCATCATCGTCCACATATAGGAGAACACGGCCAAACCCATCATGTGCATATAGTCAACCGAACCGGCGCCAGCATTATTAGGATTAGACATGCCATTTTGCATCAGCCACATCGTGCCTTCAGTGAGCTTGGTTTTTGCCGATTTTAAGGCTTCAACAAAATCGCTGATGTTGTCGTTGTTTTCATGCTCTTTGATGTAGGCGTCAATTTCGGCATTGAGCGACATGAGGGCGCGGCCGCCTTTGCGGGCCAGTTTCCGGCCAACAAGGTCAAGTGCCTGAATTCCATTAGCGCCTTCATAAATCGGGGCGATACGGGTATCGCGAACGAATTGGCTCATGCCCCATTCCTCGATAAAGCCGTGGCCGCCATAGACCTGTTGGCAATCAATCGTGGTCTGCATAGCGCGGTCGGTCATATAGCCTTTGATCACCGGTGTCAGTAGACCAAGATAGTCATCGCATTTTTCGACAAATTTTTCGTCGCCGTGCACTTTTTCAAGATCCTCTAAAAGCGCTGCCCAATAAATCAGGGCACGGGCCCCTTCATTGAAGGATTTGGTATCCATGAGCATGCGGCGCACATCCGGGTGAACGATAATTGGATCGGCCGGGCCATCTTCATTTACCGGTCCGGTTAGGGCGCGGCCTTGCAACCGATCTCGAGCATAGGTGACGGCATTTTGATAGGCCACTTCGGACTGGGCCATACCTTGCATACCGACGTCGAGGCGGGCGCGGTTCATCATGACGAACATGACCTTTAGGCCCTTATTTTCCTCGCCGATCATGTAGCCGGTCGCATCATCATAATTCATGACACACGTTGAATTGCCATGAATACCCATTTTCTCTTCGATTGAACCGCAAGAAACGCCGTTGCGCTCTCCCGGATTACCGTCGTCATCGAGCGTGAATTTTGGCACGATAAATAGCGAAATGCCTTTAACTCCAGCAGGCGCGCCTTCAACACGGGCAAGGACCAAGTGAATAATATTATCCGCCATGTCATGTTCACCGGCTGAAATGAAAATTTTCTGACCGGTGATTTTATGAGAACCGTCCCCTTGAGGCACGGCTTTAGTTTTCAGAAGACCCAAATCGGTTCCGCAATGAGATTCAGTTAGGTTCATGGTTCCTGTCCACTCGCCAGCGATCATCTTAGGCAAATAGGTCTTTTTCTGTTCTTCCGAGCCGCCGATTTTTATAGCTTTGATCGCCCCATTTGTCAGGCCGGGATACATGGCAAAGGCCATATTTGCGGCGGATTGCATTTCGCCAGCGGCCAAGTGCCATATCCCAGGCATGCCCATTCCGCCATATTCGACAGGCTGAGACATGCCCATATATCCGTTTACAACCATCTGTTTATAAGCGTCTTTGAAGCCGGTCGGGGTTGTCACCGATCCATCATCATGACGGACACACCCTTCGTGATCGCCAACCACATTAAGCGGCGTCAACACATCGCGGCTAAATTTGGCACCCTCCTCCAAAATAGCATCCAATATGTCGGCATCGGCTTCTTCAAAACGATCGAATTTTGTGAGTTGGCCTACATTTAAAACCTCGTTTAAAACGAAGGACATGTCGCGCAGGGGAGCGTTATAACTTGGCATGGTATTTTCCCTTAATTTCCAATGAATTGATTGTCGGATGAAAGATGTTGCCGGAATGCCTCATCATAGGCTTCGGCAAGTTGAATAGCTTCCGTATTTTCGTCCGTATTTAGGAGTTTCTCATCCATAATACGGCAAAGCTCGCTCATATCACGGGTTAAAATATCAATATCGGTTTTACGGCGAGTGAGCGATTGGATGACCTTTTCAAACCCTGATTTGCGCTCGGCAAGTTCGGTTCGGTCGGTGATACGTCCGTCTGTAACATCGAGTACAGATTTAATATCATCTAGCGTAAATCCAAGGCGCTTGGCCCGCAATATGCTGGTCATTTTTGTGTGCTCAACAGGCCCAAACACGCGCGTACCGGATTCGCGATCCGGATTGATCAAGCCTTTATCTTCGTAAAAGCGCAATGCTCGCGGCGTAATCTCGAATTGTTCGGCAAATTCCCGGATAGACCAGGTATTTTCAGCTGAAATGTGCGGCAGGGATGCTGACATGAGATCCATATAGGTAACGTTGACGTTAACGTCAAGCAATGACTTACTATAAATCAGCAAGTTATTCACAGTAAACCAACGAAAAGTGTTAACGTTTTAACCCACCGTTAACCACAATCACGGTCTATCTAGAGTGTATATGGTCGGCTCCGGTTGGCTTCTGAAATGGATTCTAAGGATTTCCGGGTATTTAAGACATGGCAAAACGACAAACTCAGTCAAAGTCAGCGCCTAAAGGCGTGAAAACCGTCAAGGCAACCGCTAAAGCTAAGTCCCCCAAAAAGGCTGCTGTACCTAAAAAGGCGGTTTCGACTAAAAAGGCGGCTGCGACTAATAAAACAGTTTCAGCAAAAAAACCTGTAACAGCGAAAAAGAAGGTATCCGCTAAGGCCGTTCAGAAAGCAGCACAAAAAAGAAAAGCTCCGACTAGCGTCGCAAAGGCGCCCGTTAAAACGGCCGCGAAATCATCCAAACTAACTGGGAAAACGCCAAAGCCCCTCGTCCGTAAGCCGGTTGCAACGGCCAAAGCCCAGCCACTTGAAAAAGGCAAGACAACCGCCAAAGCCAAGGCAACCGTCAAAGCGCCCGTTAAAACCCGTGTTAAAACAGCCACTGAGGCTAAGGCCCAAACAAAGTCCCCAACCCCAACCGCGAGCAATAAAGAAACTGTCGCCTCGCTGCGGGCCCATATTGACCGGATTACCACAATGCTGAAAGGCGCGGATACAAAAACCCGCAAAAGTGTAAAGTCGCTCGAAGCCGCCTATGCCGCCCTCGAGAAGCAAGTCAAAGACCATCACCATGTCAATCACGCGGCTTTAACCCGGCGTGTTGATCAACTTACGAGCTTTTTGACCTCGTCACTGGCTGAAACCAAACGCACGATTGCAACTGAGTTAAAATCCGCAATTCAAAACCCGTCAGCGGGCGGACTTGACGCCGCGTTACAGCGTAGCGAACAGCGCTTATCCGTTGCAGAGCATACCCGCAGCCAGGCTCTGACCAAAATCAATCGTCACATCGCCGAGCTGGCGCGGGCCATTGATAGCCGCTTTAAGACGACCCAATCCAGAATTGATCGGCAATCTGAAAAACTATCGGAAATCGAAGCTAGCGTTTCCAGCGTTCAGTCTCTGGCCTATGATCGTATACGCGCCGTCGAAGACACAACCGCCGCAGCAATCCGTAAGATCGGTGATGATGTCCTCAAAACGGCAGAAAATTATCAAACTAAATTAGAGCGGCAAAATCTAGATCTGCGCGAAAAAATGAATGATGTCGCCGCACAAACTCAAAAAGATTTTGATCAACAACGCAACGACCTTTCAACCCGAATGGAAAATCTCGAAAATAGCGTGCGCAATCATAATCTTTCTTTGGATCGTACTTTGAATAATCTTTCAGATCGATTGGACAAGTTGGAATTTGGGCTAACGCAACCGCTTGAACAAACCGCGGCGGCGGCCATGTCCCCAATAGAGTATGAAGATGCATTTGCCGTTGCCGCCGCCGAAATATCGGCACCTACCGACATCGTGCCGCCGCAGCCAAGCGTCGCCGAAGCTCCCGTTCAGAGTCCGGTTCCAAGTAATATTGAGCATTTCCCGGTCCCTGAAGCCTATGTTGCTCCGGTCCAGCCCGAGTATGGCTCCCTTCCGGCCTACGGCAATCAAGCCGAAGCGGCACTTGATATGCCTCAAGAATTTCAGCCAGGTTCAAATCAACCTGCCCAGCCGGTGCAGCACCATTATGTTGATCCGGCTCAAGCCGCGCTTTTACCGCCAGTGCAGACTCAACCCGCTCCGGTGCAGGACGCATTCGCCTATCCGGAATTGCCGCCAGCCGCGGAAATGCAGACTCCAACACAAATGCCGGTCTATGACCCGTCTGAGGGACCGATTGAATTTGTGCCGGATCAAGCATTCAGCGCCAATGAACTGCCGTACGATAATCCAGGTTATGGCGAAACGGCAACAGCCATTCCCGCACCTGAAACAGTTAGTGAACCGGCCGTGTCACGACCAGGTCACATTGAAAACCCGCACGCCAAGAAATCAGGCCGAAAGAAAAAAGTTAAAGACAACTCTGATGGCGAGTCTGTTTTAAGCAAATTGCCGGTTTCCGGGCGCAACTTACGGGTCGCAGTACTGGCAGTCGCTCTAGCAGGTCTTGGATTTTTCGGACTAAAAAGTTTTATGGGCGGCGACGCCCTAGAACCCGCCCAGGTATCAACTCAGCCATCATCAATTGTGCCGGCTGGTGAAGCTCCGGTTCTCGTTTCCGAGGTTTTAACTATTGAACCCACAGCCCAAATTGACGGATCGGCTGGAATTATTGCTGGAACGGACATACCTGTTATAACCGCGTCGACAGCCGACGCAGGCAGTCTAGAAGACGCTGCAAAAGGCGGCAACGCCGTCGCACAGTTTCAGCTGGGCATAAGCTATCTGGACGCTGGCCGTACTCAGGACGGTATCAAATATATTCGCTCTGCCGCCAATCAAGGTCAACCGGCGGCGCAATATCGCCTCGCAAAATTATATGAAGCCGGCGTTGGCGTCACGGCTGACCCAAAAATGGCCCGGCAATTGACAGAACGAGCGGCGCTGGCTGGCAACCGTGTCGCCATGCACGATCTTGGTCTTTACTATGCCGAAGGCCGCGGCGGCGTTGCCCCGGACATGACCACAGCTTTATCCTGGTTTGAAAAAGCCGCTGAGCGCGGGGTCGTAGACTCGCAGTATAATTTGGGTGTCCTGTATGGATCAACGCCAGAAATTAAAGACGATTTTGAATCCGCCTATGTCTGGTTTTCAATTGCGTCTAAACAAGGCGATCAGTTGGCGAGCGGGCAGCTTACAAATCTCAAAGCCAATATGACAAAGAGCGAAATCGATCGGGCAGATCGCCGGATCGCCCAGTTTAAGCCAACCTCAATTGATGAAGCGGCCAATGGTATTTTTCGCGACGTCCCTTGGACATTACCCGAACAGGATATGCGGCCATCAGCAGATCTAGTCCGCGACGCGCAATCACTTCTCGGTCAATTAGGGTATGAAGTTGGTGTTCCGGACGGCGATATGGGCCCAAAAACACAGGCAGCGGTTATCGCTTTTGAACGCTCCAATGGTTTGCCTGAAACCGGCGCAATTTCAGCCTCTTTAATCGACCGCCTTGAAGCTGCCGCTGGCGTCTAGGTAGAATTGCCGTTAAAAGACGGCTATGTCGTCTGGCTCAATTTCCATAAATCTCGCCCAAAGTCCTGAAGATATTGCGGCCGTCAAAGTGCTGTTTCTTGAATATCTGGAATTTATCGAAGATTTTCTCTGCCAGCCGCTTGATTTTCAAGATACGAAGAAAGAGTTCGCATCCTTCCCCGATGTTTACGAATTTATCTTGCTCGCCAAGCTCGGCGGCGAACCGGTCGCGGCTTGCGGCGTCAAAAAGTTCAAACCGGATATTGCCGAGCTCAAACGGCTTTACGCCCGGGCGACGGGACGGGGGCACAAGCTCGGGGAGCGCCTCACAGTCGCGGCCATGGATGAGGCGCGCCGCCGTGAGTTTTCCGAAATATATCTGGACACAGATCCGGCGCTTAGCCACGCGGTTAAAATTTATCGTCAGCTCGGTTTCACTGATATTGACCGCTATTACGACAATCCCATGGGATGTTCGCTTTACATGAAAAAATCGCTCTAGCCTGCTTGCAAGGCTGATGAAACCATGTCAGCAAAAGCGCCATGAGTGACAGTGTCATGGAGAAAATGTGGGCTATGGCCCCGGCTTTTGTGGAAGGCGTTCCGCACGGAAAAGCGCTTGGAATAAAATTTGTTTCGGTTGATCGCGGGAAAGCGACCATGGCTCTTCCGTATAGTGCCAAGATTATTGGCGACCCGGCAACGCGGGTTATTCACGGCGGCGCTATCACGACGGTGCTGGATCAAGTTAGCGGCCTTGCGGCAGTTGCGGCAATTGTTACCGAGGAAAATATTCTGGCCATGACCGGCGTCGCGACCCTCGATTTATCGATCGATTACATGCGTCCTGCCAAACCGGGCGAGACGGTTATCGCCACAGCCCATTGTTATAAAACCACTCATCACATCGCCTTTGTGCGCGCAATCGCCCATGACGGCGACGATAATGATCCGGTCGCCACGTCGCAGGCCACATTTATGATCTCGCATGCCGGAGGCAAGCCATGACCGGCGCGGAAATTGTCAGAGTTTTGGGCAAACTGCCCTACGCGTCTTTTATCAATGTCGAACCGATATTGATGGATGAAGAGCTGACCATGGTCATGCGCTATCAAGAGAAGAATATCGGCAATCCGTTTTTGCCAGCATTGCACGGCGGGGCGATCGGCGGATTTTTAGAAGTGTCGGCGATTGCGGGCCTGATGTTTAGCGGCGACTATACTAAGGTCCCAAAACCTATCGGCCTCAATATTGGCTATTTGCGCCGCGGCAAACCTCAAGACTGTTTTGCGCGCACTAATATTGTTCGGCAAGGCTCGCGGATCGCCAATGTTCGGGTCGAAGCCTGGCAGGATGATATGGATAATCCGGTCGCTGTTTTGATGGGCAATTTCCTGACTGCTGATTATAAAGGCTAGATCCGATTTTAAACCGGGCGCAAGTTTTCTCACAAAGTTGGCCGATCATTCTGGCCAATGCCGCCATTGGGCTGGCTGCAATTGTCGATACTTTTGTCATTGGCCGGTTTGAGCCCGTTGCGCTCGCCGGTATGAGCGCCGGCGCTGCCATTTACGCAATCATATATTGGGGTTTCGGATTTCTACGCATGACAACCGCCGGCCTTTCAGCGCAAGCCGAGGGCGCAAAGGACGAGGCGGCGGTTCAGTCCCACCTTTACCGGGCCGTTCCGCTCGGCATTATTTTAGGCCTGACTATATTTTTACTGCAATTTTTGCTCATCCCGGCCGGATATTATTTCTACCAAGGCACACCGGAAACCGAATCGGCTGGCGCGATCTATATTCAGGCAAGGCTTTGGGGGCTCCCGGCCTATCTCGGGCTGATTGCTATAATGGGCTGGTTCATCGGTCTCGGCCGCGCCGGTAACGCGCTCGTCATGCAGATAATTTTTAACGGATTAAATATTGTCCTTTCCTTTTTGTTTGTCGCTGAATTTGGCTGGGGCCTGACAGGCGTTGGCATTGCAACCGCCGTCGCCGAATGGATAGGCCTGTTTACGGGTCTTGTACTGGCGGTGCGAATTATCAAAAAACGCGGCGGCATTCGCAAACAATTGTTGCGACGCGGAAATATATTAAATGTCGCCGCCCTCACAACTTTGGGCGAGGCCAATACAAATATCTTTATCCGCACGGCGGCGCTGACCCTCGGTTTTACATTTTTCTCAAGCGCTGCCGCCGCGCAGGGTGACCTCTTTCTCTCTGGATTTCATATTCATCTTCAACTGATTACCCTATCAGCCTTCATACTTGACGGATTCGCCAATACGGCCGAAGCGAGGGTTGGCGCAGCCTTTGGTGCCAGGTCACGGCCGGAATTTGACAGGGCAGTTCGACTCACGACGGAATTTGCCTATCTGTTTGGCCTGATCTGTTCGCTAGCAATATATTTTCTTGGTCCTTGGGCGATCGATCTCTTAACGACGGAAACTGACATTCGGGACATGGCTAAGAAATATCTTCCCTTTTGCGCGATGGTTCCGCTGCTCGGCGCAGGGGCCTATCAGATGGACGGCATTTTCATCGGTATCACCAAGACCAAGGAAATGCGTAATGCCGGTCTTGCTGCGCTGGCTATCTATCTCGCTATACACTTTACCCTGCCCGAAAGCCTCGGTCCCACGCGAATTTGGTATGCATTTTGGGCTTATTATCTTGCGCGCGCGGCCACGCTTTATTTTTACTATCCGAAGGTCAGGCCCGCCTAGCCAGACTCGGAAAACTCGGCTAGAGCAGATTTATGGAATCTGTTGGTCTTCTTTCGGTTTTGCCGCCTGTCATGGCGATCGCTCTAGCGCTCTATACACGGCAGGTTTTTCTTTCCCTTCTGGCCGGTATCTGGCTTGGCTTCACTATCTTGGCAGATTGGAATCCGTTCTATGGAACGCTCGACACACTTGAGGGTCTAGCCAATGTGTTTTCCAGTAATTATAATACAAAAATCGTCATTTTCACCCTCGTAATTGGCGGGCTGATTGCCCTGACCCAGCGCTCCGGCGGAGTCGACGGCTTTGTCCGGCGTATTTTAAAATATCTTGATAAAGAATCTGCCAAAGCCACCACGCGCGGCCAGCGCAAAAAGGTTGAAATTTTGGCGCTCTTAACCGGGACCTTCTTATTTATTGAGAGCAATATTTCGATACTGACGGTTGGCACGCTTTATAGGCCTGTTTTTGATCGACTTAAGATTCCGCGCGAAAAACTGGCCTATATAGCCGACAGCACATCAGCCCCCTCTTGCATTTTGTTTCCGTTCAATGCTTGGGGCGCTTTTATTATTGGTCATCTGGCGACGCTTGGACTGACCGGCGGATTTAATGATCTTTTCAAAGCGTTGATCTTCAACTTTTATCCCATGCTGGTAATCATCATCATGCTCTATGTGATCCTATCCGGACGCGATATTGGCGAGATGAAATCCGCAGAAGTCCGCGCCGCCGAAACCGGCAAACTCATCCGTGACGGCGCTCAGCCCATGGTTGGTGATGAGGCGCTTGAAATGCCGATCAAAAAAGGCGCCATTCCAAAAGCCCGCAATATGATCATTCCGATCCTATCGCTGGTTGCTTTGGTTCCAACTTTCTTGATCATGACCGGTTGGGAAGCCGGCAAGGGCGATGTTTTTCTGGCGCTCCGTGAAGGTTCTGGTGGCTCCTCTATTCTCTATGCCAGCAGCTTTGCCTGCATTATCGCCGCACTGATGTATAAATTGACAGGCACTCTAAGAATAAGAGAGAGCTTTGATACTTTCATGAAGGGCATGGGCGCGCTTCTTCCGCTTGCTATCCTTATGGTTCTTGCTTTTGCGATTGGTAATATTTGCAATGACCTTGGCACGGGCGATTATGTCGCCGAACAAGCGTCAAAATATATTTCCCCGGCGCTCGTTCCAGCGCTGATATTTGTCATCACCTGTTTCATCGCTTTTAGTACAGGCACAAGCTGGGGTACATTTGCGATCATGCTGGCTATTGCGGTTCCGCTTGCGCAAACGATGGACACAAATGTCAGCCTTGCCATCGCCGCAGTTCTGGGTGGCGGAATCTTCGGCGATCATTGCTCGCCAACATCGGATACATCGATAATTTCATCCATGGCCAGCGCCAGTGACCATATTGACCACATCCGGACACAGTTACCTTACGCGCTAATCGGCGGCGTGATCACATTTGTACTTTACCTAATTTTAGGCTTTGCTGGGATTTAATGTGAGGCATTAAAGTGAAAGTTAATCATTCCATCCTAAACTAAATGCTTGGTTTGGAAAGAACGGCACATGCAACAACAATATGCTTCACCGTCGCCTTTTTTTGATTCAGAGAATCAAAAACATCCTTTACCGAAGGACTTGAAGAAAACCGATCTACCGACGCGGTGGTTTAATCGTGAAAACAACCTTCCAAGCACTCAAGTGCACGCATTGGAAATCTCTATGGACGGGCGCATATGGGCGGCAACTCCTACAGGGTTGGTCTGTTACAATGGAGTTACCTTTGAGACATTTGGGCCAAAAGACGGGCTAAGCTCTCACGGAATTCGCAGTCTGGCAATTGATCATAAAAACAATCTCTGGGTTGGGACAGATTTTGGATTAGATATTTTAGAACTAAATTCTCACGAGCCCATATTAAGAAAATCAAGGTTCAAAGGGACAATCGATTCTATTACGATAATGTCCGACAATTTAGCGATATTAGGCACCCCAACGGGCGTCTTTTCTGTAAAGAAAACTGGAAAGTTTAAATCTCTAAATGTTTGCACAAAACCTCACGCGCAAATAACAAGAACATTTCGCGATGAAGAACACGCCCTATGGATCGCTGGACCTGACACGGGCGCAGCTTATTTTCAACAAGGCAAATGGCATTCAATCCCAGCAAATATCCAGAATGCCATTGGCGCTCCGTCCTGTTTCGCGCAGGGCCCCGAAGACGGAATTCTAATCGGCGGCAACTCCGGAATTGTCTTATACTTTAAAGACGACCGACAAGCTATCGTGATTCAATCTTTCGCACCTGTATCAAGCCTATTGTATGCAGACAATTTAATATGGTCAGGTGAAGGTGACAGTCTTCGGCGTATTTCCATTCATGGCAGTACTATGACCTATATTGATCAGCTTATTCCGAAGACAAACATTCGTGATTTAAGGGTCGATGAATTTAGGAATGTGTGGGTAGCGACAGACGAAGACGGCATTGCCCGCATCAGTGGATTGCGCCATATCTACAAAAGCCAAGAACAAATTGATATCGGGGGTATATTGTCTATATCACCATCAGCCAGAGGATCTATTCTATGCGGAAGTAGAGGGGTCCTTTTTCAAAAGAATCAGAAGGCTTTAAGAGGCATCAAAGTTTGGGATGCCGTGATGGATGCAAACGGTAGAATATGGGCAGCAACCGAAAATGGTCTACATTCATTTACAAATTCAATGGATGAACAACCCTATTTAACTCATGAATCGGCCCTAGCGGGGCCCGGCCGGTGTGTTGTCAATTTCAAAGGCTATCTTTATGTTGGCACGTTGCGTGGCCTAGGAAGGATTGACGGAGCCGGAACCCAAGAAGTCTTAGATAATTCAGGCGCAAGTCTAGGATATGTCTACTCTTTACATATTGGGCCTCACAATGATCTGTGGATAGCGACCTTGGGCAACGGGTTATGGCGTTTAAAAGGCGATATAGTTGAAAAAATATCTGCTGGGCACCTTACGCCAACGAGTAACGTCTATGCATTGGCGCACTCTAAATCGTTCGAGATGTACATCGCTCATGATGATATGATCGAACAAATAGAGCCAATTCATTCTCACCAAAATTTTCTCATCAAAACGCCGGAACCGGTCGCAGCCTGGTCACTTCACTGCCCAGGAAATGGTCGTCTATATGCGGGGACATCAAATGGATTGGTCGTCTATGACACAAATGCTGGTTCCATGCTGCACCGTTTGGCCGATGGGTCAGGTAAGGATCAATGGGAATTCACCACCAGTCGTTCCATTCAAGCCCACGGCAAATATATTGCATGTGGCCTATCTTCTGGTTTAAAATTTATCGATATAGACAAGCTTGAGAGTGTAAAGTCGCCGCCGGCGCCTTTGCTAAGCAAAATAAAATGGCAAAATACCCAAGTTAAGCTCAAGAAAAATTTTTTCACCGTAAAAACAGGGAAATGGCGCGTCGAAATTGATTTGCAGTTCCGTTGGTACTTGGATGAAAGCGACTGTCAAATGCAATATCAGCTAGTCGGTTTTGATGACAATTGGTCGTCATTTGAAGCGCTCAATACAATCACTTATACTTCGCTCCCAGAGGGCCGATATAGATTGCTCTGCCGCGTATTATCACCAATAGGCGGTCTAAGCGAAATTGCTCAACTCGCAGAATTCGACGTTGCTGCTTAGGCGCCAACCCAATGCTCACATGCCCGGCGTGGCTTGAATCACTTTTTTCTCAATTTCGTCAAGCTCGGGATGGCCATCGGCTGAGAGCAAGATCGCGATCCAGCGGGTGGTCTCGAACTGCGCCAGTATGATCATCAACATAACGGTGAGCGGCGCACCGAGAAACGCGCCGACTCCGCCCCAAAGAGCTGCCCACATCGCCAAGGACAATAGGACTACCAGTGATGACAAATTCATACTGTCGCCCATCATTTTGGGTTGAAGTGTGGAGTTGATAATGAACTGGACCAAAAATAGGCCGCCAGCCAGCAGCGCCACTGAGGTCATATTGTCAAACTCTACCACGCCGAACAGGACCGGCATAGCGACGGCAACGATCCCGCCAATGATCGGAATATAATTCATGATGAAAATCACCATGGCCCAGAACAACGCATTTTCTAGTCCGAGCCCGGCCATGACAAAATAGCTCAGCACGGTTTGCACGAGGCTGACAACGGTTTGAACGCCGACATATTTTTCAACCGAGGTCCGGATCCGCGTCATGATCTTAACGGCGCTGGATTTCTTATTTGGGTCCGGAAAAAGATCATCCACTTTCTTGGTAAAGCCGGCCTGCGCCGCAAATAGAAAAGCGACATACACTGCGATCAAGACAAAATTTTGCAAGATGCTGATAATGGCGCTGGTAAAGCCAAGTATACCGCTTTGGACTTTCGCCGCGATCCCGAAACGTTCATTAAGACCTTCAGACGTCATGTCGACATTTTCGCGAACCCATTCAAATTTGCTAAAGAAATTGCCTGCCCCGTTAAATATTCTGGTGATTTTTTTGGCATAGCCCTCACTATCATTGGCAATGGTTACTGCCGTATCCGTGATGATTAACACCACGCCTGTCAGCCCTAAAAACACTATCGTCAAAGCCATGGTCAAAGCCGCCCAATAGGGAATTTTGGAGGTTAGGCCGTCAATCCAGCGGGCAAATGTATCAATGACAATCCAGATGAATATGGCCATAGCGAACGGCGCTAAAAGATGCTGGGTGACATAGAGGCTGTAAACCGCCAAAACGAAGCATATAAATAACAGGCAAGCCCGGATGGTTCGATCGTTTTGCATCTTTTCCCTCAACTTGGCATATTGCCTTCAGCTTATTGCCAAATCACTTGGCACTAATTATCACTTTTCGAAATCTATAGAGGGATTTCGATGAGCACAATCTTTATTGGTAAAGATACGGACGGCAAAGCCCAGCAATTGCGGCTTGAGAAAGCTAATCGTCACGGCATGGTCGCGGGAGCCACCGGGACCGGTAAAACTGTCACGCTGCAAATTCTTTCCGAAGGCTTTGCCAAAGCCGGGGTGCCTGTCTTCGCAGCTGATGTGAAAGGCGATCTTTCCGGCATTTCGCAATCTGGTTCAGCGGACCATAAGCTTCACGACAAACTCATATCGCGGGCCGAGAAAATCGATCTTAAAAATTATGAATATATGGCCTTGCCAACCGTATTTTGGGATTTGCACGGCGAAAAAGGGCATCCGATCCGAACGACAATCACAGAGATGGGCCCTATGCTCCTCTCACGCCTCATGGATCTGACCGACACGCAAGAAGGGATCATGAATATCGCCTTCGATGTCGCTGAAGATAATGACTGGCCGCTGATTGACCTTAAGGACCTCAAGGCGACGCTAAACTTCATCGCTGAAAACCGCGATGTCTTGATGATGGAATATGGCAATATTACCTCTCAATCTGTTGCCGCAATTATACGCTCCTTACTCGTGCTCGACCGAGAAGGCGCGGATGAGTTTTTCGGCGAACCTGCGGTTAAACTCTCCGATCTGATGCGCAAGACCGAAGACGGAATGGGCTTTGTCAATATTCTCGCTGCCGATAAACTGATTAATACGCCAAAGCTCTACTCCACCTTTTTGCTATGGCTGATGAGCGAGCTATTTGAAGAGCTCCCGGAAGTTGGCGATCCGGATAAACCGATCATGGCATTTTTCTTTGATGAAGCTCATTTAGTATTTGACGAATCGCCCAAAGCGCTGGTTGACAAAATTACCCAGGTTGCCCGCTTGATCCGCTCCAAGGGTGTTTCGGTTTGGTTTGTTACCCAGAATCCTGCCGACATTCCCGACGACGTTCTAGGCCAGATCGGTAATAGGATTCAGCACGCGTTGCGCGGCTTTACGCCGAAAGAACAAAAGGCCATCAAAGCCAGCGCCTCAGCCTTTCGGCCTAATCCAGCATTCAAAACCGTTGATGTTATCACCGAGCTCGGCGTTGGTGAGGCTCTGGTTTCTGTGCTCGATGAAAAAGGTCGCCCGCAGGTCGTCGGCCAGACTCTCATTCGTCCGCCCGCTTCCCGTCTTGGTCCGGCAAATAAGAAAGAGCGTGAATTGGTCATGGGGGATAGCCCGGTCAAAGGCCTTTATGACGAAATGGTTGACCGCAAAAGCGCCTATGAGATTCTCCAAAAAAAGCGCGAGGAAATCCGCAAGGCTCAGCAAAAAGCTGCTGAAAAAGAAGTCCGCGAAAAGACCCGCAAAAAAACCACAACGCGGCGCTCAACTAGCCGGCGCAAAAGCTCGGTCCGTAAAGGCATGGAGTCTGGCGCGCGCCAAATTGCCTATGAATTTGGCAAGAAAATCGGCGGCGTCACAGGAGGCCGTATTCTGCGCGGAATTCTCGGCGGGATGATGCGCCGCTAATTTTGATCCTAAGATTATAGATGCTGCAAATTTAATCAGAGCCGGCGCGGCAACTGAAGCCCGCAAAATGTCGAAATGCACTCCGAGCAAAGAGCGTAGCATCTATCTTGGGGGCATACGGGCGCCGGCGTCGGATCGTATATATTCTCCGTTTATATAAACATTTTCACACATGAAGGCGACCAAGTCGCCATATTCCTCAGGCTGTCCAAAACGGTTCGGGAACTGAACATGGGCTTTTAGACTTTCCTTCACTTCCGGCTTCATCTGTTCATAAATCGGCGTTTCGTAAAAACCCGGCAGGATCGTATTGACCCGAATGCCTTCGCGGGCCAAGTCTCGCGCCATAGGCAGTGCCATAGCAAGGATACCGCCCTTCGAAGATGCATAGGCCACCTGGCCGATTTGCCCATCCTGAGCGGCGACAGAGGCGGTATTGATAATCACGCCGCGTTCCCCGTCTGGATCGGTTGGGTCAAGCGCCATCATGCCGGCGGCTGATTTTGAGGCGCACAGAAAAGAGCCGATCAGATTAATATTGATGATGCGGACATAATAATCGACATCGTGCGCCATAATCTCGCCCGTGTCGCGCTTGCGAGATGCGGTTTTCATACCGCCGCCAATGCCAGCACAATTGATCATCAAGCGCTCCTGACCATTAACGGCGCGAACGGTTGCAAATCCAGCATCAACTGAGTCATTGTTGGAAACGTCGACTTTGGCAAAAATACCGCCAATTTCCTTGGCGACTTTCTCTCCGCGCTCGGCGTTCATGTCAAATATTCCCACCTTTACGCCATGGGCAGCGAGTTTGCGAGCTGTGGCTTCGCCAAGGCCGGAAGCGCCGCCCGTGACTACAGCCGCAATATCAGAATTGAGTTCCATAATTTCCTCTTAGAATTTGCCGCAACATAGCGCCTGATTTGGGTAGGGCAAGACGACAATTTATGTCATAATTCTGCCCATCTGATCGCTTGACTTAGGCCGTTTGCGTCTGTAATAGCCGCCGCTTGAGATTATCTGCATGCAAGATCGCGTGCACAGGAGTTTAAAATGAAACGTACTTTCCAACCTTCTGAGCTGGTTCGCAAGCGCCGCCACGGTTTTCGGTCACGTATGGCAACCAAATCCGGCCGTCAGGTTCTAGCCCGTCGCCGCGCCAAAGGCCGCAAGGTTCTGTCCGCTTAATTATGGCGGACTAACGCCCGCAATCGGCGTTTAAAATGATCACATCATTCAGACTCGGACAGCTGAAAAAGCGGTCCGAGTTTTTGTTTGTCAGAAACGGCAAATATCGCGCTATTGGCGGCGTTGTCATCCAAATGCGGGAAAACCCTGATAAGTCAGATATTATTCGTGTTGGCTTCACCGCCACCAAAAAAATTGGCGGGGCTGTTCAGCGAAATCGCGCGAAAAGACGGCTGCGGGCTTGCGCCAGAGAGCTCCTGCCCCAATATGGCCTTGCAGGACATGATTATGTCTTTATAGCCCGTGACAAAACTAATGGACGGAATTTCGAAGAATTGCTCGGGGACGTAAAAAAGGCCTTGTTAACCCTCGCAAATTAAGTACCACCCCAATCGGGCATTAAACAGACAAAGACAGAAGTCATGGAAGACCAGAAGAATTTTATTACCTTTCTCCTCCTCTCATTTTTAATCATGATGGGATATTGGAGTTTTTTCGGCAAAAAAAACGTCGAACAAATCCAGACCGAAGCTGCTTATGAGCAGCAGGACGCACAAATTGCGGCCCAATCCGAACCCATAGTGCTTCAGCCTCGCGAAATGGTGTTAAATACCGGGCGACGCATTGAGATAGAAACTGACTCACTATCCGGCTCGTTTTTGGTTGAAGGCTCCCGCTTTGATGATATCTCTCTTAAGAAGCATAAGAAAACCCTCGAGGATGATAGCGAAAATGTTGTTTTGCTGACACCGGAGGGAGCCGAAAAGGCCGCCTATATTCAGGATAATTGGGCGATGGTAGATTCCGGCAGCGGTTCAAATTCGCCGTGGGCGCTTGAATCCGGATCTAAACTTACAGCAACAATGCCGGTTGTATTGAGCTACCAAGGTGACGGGTTCTCTGTCGAGCGGACCATAACGATCGATGATCGTTATTTGATCACACTTTCTGATCGGATCACCAATAATACATCTGACAATTTAACCCTAAACCGGGTCGGAACGGCAATCCAGCATGGCATCCCGGAAGGCGACGGCGATGCGCGTGATATCAGTTTCATCTTGCACCAGGGCGCTGTCGCAATTGTCGATGGTGACAAGGTTCAGCTAAAATATAAAAAGTTCGAAGATAAGCGGCAGGTCGTCAATTATGGCGAGGCTGGTTGGGCGGGTTTAACCGATAAATATTGGCTGTCAGCCGCAATCGCGCCGCAAGGCACAACGATCTCGACCGAGTTTCGATATCGTAATCAAAACAATGATAAAATATTTGAGTCCGGATATAAAACCGAGCCTATGACATTAACGTCTGGCACAACCGTTGAATCCAAAGGATTTATTTTTGCCGGCGCGAAAGACCGCGCAACCTTAAAGAGCTATGAAAAAGACATGGGCATCGATCAGCTGGAACGGGCCATTGACTGGGGCAGGCTCCGTTTGCTGACTAAGCCAATGAATCAGGCTTTGACTTTTTTCTATCGGATTTTAGGCAATTACGGACTGGCCATTCTTGCGCTAACGACCTTGATCAAGCTTGTTTTATTCCCGCTCTTTAACAAACAATATGCCAGCCAGGCAAAAATGAAGAAGGTCGCGCCCAAGCAAAAGAAAATTCAGGAGCTCTACAAAGACGACCGGGTAAGACTACAGCAGGAAGTTATGGCGCTCTACAAAAAAGAAGGCGTCAATCCGCTGGCCGGCTGCCTGTTGATCATCCCGACTATCTTTGTATTCTTTGCCCTTTATAAAACCGTGTTTATCAATGTTGAGCTGCGCCATGCGCCGTTCTTTGGCTGGATACAGGATCTGTCAGCTCGCGACCCTCTTTCAATCATTAATCTGTTTGGCATCCTGCCATTTGACGGCATGCCGGGCAGCTTCCTCAATTTCTTCGCGATTGGTCCGTTAGCAATCATTTACGGCGCGACCATGGCCATGACATTCTCATTGTCCTCTATGGGTACAGCCGGCGGCGCCAATAGTGAAATGGTGCAAATGCAGATGAAAATCTTTAAATGGATGCCATGGGTGTTCATGTTTATTCTGGCGCCGTTTGCGACCGGTCTTCTGGTTTACTGGATCTGGAACAATATTCTGTCCTTTGGTCAGCAATATTACTTCACCCGCAAATATGGTGTCGACACGCCGTTTGATAAATTTATCGGCCGTTTTTTTGGCAAGCCTAAAGCCGACGCGAGCTAATCTTGCGCGAAGCTCTCGACGAAAAATATTTCGATGAGGGGCGGCTGCTTTTTGCCCGCCCTGTCGAATTTATGCTGAGCGTCGTCAGCTTCAAACAATTGCCCGCACCCGATCTACCTGAAATTTGTTTTGCCGGACGCTCCAATGTCGGCAAGTCAAGCCTGATCAATGCTCTGACAGGACAAAAAAATTTGGCACGGGCCTCCAATACGCCGGGTCGTACGAGAGAGTTGAATTATTTCAATGCCGATAACCGGATCCGATTGGTTGACCTTCCGGGCTATGGTTATGCCCGTGCTTCGAAAACAGAAATTGCGAATTGGACGAAACTAACGCGGCAATTTCTCGCCGGACGTCAGGGCCTGCGCCGCGTCTTTCTGCTGATAGACAGCCGCCACGGATTAAAACCCGGCGATTTAGATATAATGGACTTGCTCGACGAAACCGCCGTGATTTATCAACTCGTTCTGACCAAGGTCGATAAATTGAAAAAGGGCGAACTCGAAATGGTCAAAGACAAGACCATGTCAGCAATCGCCAAACGGCCGGCGGCCTTTCCCGGCCTCGTCGCGACCAGCAGCGTCAAGAAAGATGGAATGGATGAACTTCGGGCCGAAATTGCAGCCTTGGCCTTGCCAGATTCTCGGCTATAAGGACGGCCATGCAACGCCGTAGAAAAAATGAAGATCAGTGGGATAGCGCCAGAGTTTTATCCGAAGCTCTGCCGTTTATTCAGCGCTATTCCAACGAAACTATTATTATAAAATTTGGCGGTCACGCCATGGGCGATCCAGAACTGACCCGGCAGTTTGCCAATGATGTCGTCCTGCTCCGACAATTTGGCCTGCGTCCCGTCATTGTTCACGGGGGCGGTCCGCAAATCGGGCAGATGCTCGAGCGGCTTAATATCAAGTCCGAATTTGTCGATGGTCTCAGGGTTTCTGACATTGAAACGGTCGAGATTGCCGAAATGGTTCTTTCGGGTGGGATCAATAAAGTTCTGGTTCAGGCGATCAATAAGGCCGGTGGAAAGGCTGTCGGCATTTCGGGCCGGGACGCCAATCTCATCACGGCTAAAAAATTACGCGAAGATTTAGGATTTGCCGGCAAACCAGCCCATACAGATGTCTCGGTCTTGAATACGTTGTCCGAAAACGGGTTTATACCGGTTATATCGCCGATCAGCGCTGGCGATGATAATACGGTGTACAATGTCAATGCTGACACGGCGGCGGGGATTTTGTCCGGAGATTTGGGCGCGGCCCGGCTTATACTGCTAACAGATGTTGAAGGAGTTCTGGATTCTGATAAGAACCTGTTGACTAATCTTTCAACGGACGATGCGCGCGATCTGATCAAGAACGGTACGGCCCAAGGCGGCATGATTCCCAAACTTGAAACAGCCATCAACGCGGTCGAAACAGGCGTGAGGGCTGTCGTCATTATTGACGGGCGACGGGCGCACGGTCTTCTGGTTGAATTGTTTACAGATAAAGGTGCAGGGACACTTATTCGATGAACAAGGCAAAACTAATTCTGACCGTTGCGAGCGCGCTTGCAATAGGTCTAAGCGCGCAGGCGCAAACCGACACAGACCTACTGGCCGAGACGACCGTCACGGCGGCCCAGACACCGGCGTGGCAGGTCTGCAATGAAACATCGTTTTCGCTGCGCCTGGCAACGGCCACAACAATTGAGGGCAAAATTCAGCCCAAAGGCTGGGACAAAGTCCATGCAGGCCAATGTATAGGCATCAAGGCCCAGCCTGGAACGCCGCGATTTTTATATGCTGAAAGTTCCCCGGCCCACCGTGGCGGCGTTCGCGAGTGGAAGGGCCAGATGGCGCTTTGCACCAGCGACGAAGATTTCAAGGCTGATCCCAATATAGGGTGTGCGCTGCAAGACATGCATATGCGCGCTTATCTTTCAGTCGATCCCGGCGAGGCAATAACAACATTAGTCGAGATTGAAGATTTTGGAAATAATGCTGCAACGGCCGGTATTCAGCGGCTTTTAAAAGATAATGGCTATGACATTACCCGGGTCGACGGCGTGGCTGGGAGGCGCACATCACGCACTTTGAATGAGTTTTTAAAATCGCGGGGCCTTGCCAGCACGATTTCAACTGAAGAACAATTGGCGGCGCTTGAAACGGCGGCCATGGAAGGCATCAAAGATGTCGGGTTGACCCTGTGTAACAAATCATCGAATTCCGTTTGGGCCGCGATAGGTCGGCGGCGCAAAGGCAATTGGGAATCCCGGGGCTGGTGGAGCATTGAGCCGGAAGGATGTGGCCAGGTTTTTACCGAAACCTTGATATCTAATGATGTGTCCTATTATGCCCTCCAAGAAGGAGTGCTGGACGAAGACGGTAAGCGCGGCGCGGATCGACTGATACGGTCCGTTTCAACACAGCCGACCCAGTTTTGTGTTTCAGATTCGCGTTTTTCGGTCATAGGCCGTGAGAATTGCGGCGATATGGGCTATAAGCCAGCCAACTTCAGACCACTCCCGATCGACAAGGAAGGCGTGGTCATTGAACTGACCGATGCGGACTTTGCGCATGGCAGCGTCACAGGACTTCGCCAATAATGACGATCAAGCTTGATCATATAGATCATTGGATCTTCGATCTCGATAATACGCTTTATTCCGGGGACGCGGCATTTTTCTCGCAAATCGATAAAAAGATGACAGCCTATATTAGTGATTACCTGCAGCTTGATCCGCCGGATGCTCGGAAGATTCAAAAGCAGTTCCTGGCTGAATATGGAACATCCTTATCCGGATTAATGGCGGTGCACGGTATGGATCCAGCGCCTTTTTTGGATTTTGTCCATGATGTCGATCTCGGCCATTTGGATCCTTGCCCTGATCTCCCTACCGCTATTAGCACCCTTCCCGGTAAGAAATATATCTTCACAAACGGGTCACAGAAACATGCCGAGAATGTCGGCAAACATCTCGGAATATATGATTTGTTTGACGGGGTCTTTGGCATTGAAGATGTCGATTATGTTCCCAAGCCGCAACGCTCGCCCTATGTCAAATTTTGCGATGTGTTTGACGTTGAACCCTCTCGGGCCATCATGTTTGAAGACAGTGTCCGCAATCTTGAAGTCCCGAAATTCATGGGCATGTCAACCGTGCTGGTGACTTCTGATGCTGATTGGAGCCATGAACCCCAGCATGCGCGTCCAGCGAGCGCTGAAACATCGGCCGACTGGGTTGATCATATGACGGATAATCTGGCGAGCTGGCTTAACACCAACTCTTGACCCGGCCTCTGCCCGTCCCTAACTAACCTTCATGGCTATACGCGAAATATTGACCGTGCCCAATCCGATCCTCAAACAGGTGTCAAAGCCTGTCAAAGCGGTGACCGATGAAACACGCGCCCTGATGGATGACATGCTGGCGACTATGTATGCTGCGCCCGGCATCGGCCTTGCGGCTATTCAAATCGGCGAGCCTATCAATGTCATCGTCATGGATCTTGCCAAAGAAGGCGAGGAGCCTGCGCCGCGTTATTTCGTCAATCCGGAAATTCTTGAGGTCGATGAAGAATTTGTCCCATATGATGAGGGTTGTCTGTCGGTTCCGGAAGTTTTCGATACGGTAGATCGTCCTAAACGCTGCCGGATCACCTACTTAGATTATAACGGCAAGCGGGTCACGGAATGGGCCGAGGGACTTTACGCCGTGTGTATTCAGCATGAATTGGACCATCTCAAGGGCGTCGTCTTTATCGACTATCTGTCCAAGCTCAAAAAAACCCGCGCTATAAAAAAGGTACAAAAAGCCCAGAAACTGAAAGCCGCGAGCTAAGCATGGTTCTGCGCGTCGTGTTTATGGGCACGCCGGAATTTGCCGTGCCCAGTCTCTCTGAAATTATTGCCGCCGGTTATGATGTGGCGCGCGTCTATACGCAGCCGCCGCGCAAAGCTGGCCGCGGTTTGCGCCTAACCAAAAGTCCGGTCCATCAGTTCGCCGAAATTATGGGCATCCCCGTTCATACGCCGGAAAAGTTTCGCAAGTCCACCATCATTGATGATCTGGAAGAGCTCGAGCCCGATGTTGCCTGTGTTGTGGCTTACGGGCAGATCCTGCCGCAGCGCGCGCTCGACGCGCCGAAATATGGCTGTTTGAATTTACATGCCTCGCTCTTGCCCCGCTGGCGCGGCGCGGCGCCGGTGCAGCGCGCGATCATGGCCGGCGATCAACAAACGGCGTGCCAGATTATGCAAATGGCCAAAGGATTGGATACTGGCGATATTCTGCTCTCGGAATTCGTTGATATTCGCGACGACGACACAGCGGAAATATTATTTGATCGGCTCTCCCGAATTGGCGCGGGCATGTGGCCTCGCGCCTTAGCGGCGCTGGAACGCGGCGGGTTTGTTCCGACACCGCAAACGGGCGAGCCGCTCTACGCAGAGAAAATTTCAAAAAAGGAAGCGCGGATAGACTGGACCCGTCCCGCCGCTGAACTAGATTGCCATATAAGAGGCCTAAATCCGTTTCCCGGCGCATGGTGTGAACTGGACAGCAAACGGCTTAAGATCCATTTCGCCAAACCCGAAGACGGAACCGGGGAGCCCGGCGAAGCGCTGGATGATAATCTATTGATTGCCTGCGGAGACGGCGCGCTTCGGGTCACGGAGCTTCAAGCCCCCGGAAAACCGAAAATGAACGCCGAAGATTTTCTGCACGGGCTTCCGGTTCCGCCAGGCAGTATTTTCAGCTAAGACGGTTCATGCCTCGATATAAGCTGACAATCGAATATGATGGCGGGCCCTATTCTGGATGGCAGTGGCAAGACCACGCCCCGACGGTTCAGGGCGCTATGGAAGAAGCCGTTCTCGGACTCAACGGCGAACCAGCGTTGGTTTACGGGTCGGGCCGCACCGATGCCGGCGTCCACGCCCTTTCGCAAATCGCCCATGTTGACCTCGTTAAAGACCTGCGAAATGACAAAGTTCGCGATGCGATCAATTTCCATCTGGGTGATCATCCAATCTCTGTCATAAATGCGGTAAAAGTTAGCGACGACTTTCATGCGCGTTTCGATGCCATTGAGCGTCAATATCTTTACCGTATGATCGATCGCCGTCCAAAGCTCGCCCTTGAGCGGGGCCGGGTTTGGCGCGTACCCTATAAAGTCGACGTTGACGCCATGCATGAGGCCGCGCAGGAGCTGGTCGGAAAACACGACTTCACCACCTTTCGGGATACGCAATGCCAATCCAAAAGCCCCATCAAAACCATGGACGCCATCACCGTTCTGCGCGCAGGCGATGAAGTTCACATCCAAGTCCGTGCCCAAAGCTTCCTGCACAAACAAGTGCGCTCAATCACTGGCACGCTCAACGAAGTTGGACGCGGCAATTGGACAAAACACGACGTCATCGACGCGCTCGAAGCCAAAGACCGGACGGCTTGCGGCCCGGTTGCGCCGCCCGACGGATTATATTTGGTGAAGGTTGATTATGACAGCAGTTAGCGTCGAAAAACTTTTCGCCAAATTAGCAAATGAATTGATTGGCCTCAAGCTGTCACATATCTGGCAAGGTCATGGTTCTGCGATATTTTTGGAATTTGGACCCCTTAAAGATAGATTGAGAACGGACGGTTCGCCGGGTAATCCAAGTGGCGAATTTAACATTATGATCGAGTGGAATTGGCGCATCGAAAAGAGTAATCAGGTATTATGCGGCGCTTGGTGTGACGAGCAGGAATGGCCATCGGCATTTGGGAAGCTAATAGGGCTAAAAGTTAAAGCTATTTCACTATTTGGCCGTCTCCCCGAAATTTCAGTTTCGCTTGCCGATGAGTATCATGTATTGTCATTCATGAATTCCAAAGGTGACCCAGAATGGGCGTTATTCGATAATCGAAACCAGGACAGAAATTGGATTTCTGTTAGAAATGGTAGCCTTGTCGTAGACGCTTAAGGTTAAATATATTGGGTCATGCCGATCAGGATCATCATTAGGCCCATGGCCGTGATCAGGCATCCGGCCAGTATAGCCGCACCCCATTCAAATCCGCCGATTTTTTGCGCGAGCCTAATATCGATAGCGAGCGTTCCGAGATAAAGAATAAATACGGGGAGCAAAGCCATTTGAAATGGGAGCACCCCGAGCAGCGATAATCCCATTAGAATAGCGGCGGCCAATGCGACAAAGAAAAACGCCCAATGGCGCACAATCACCCAGGGCCGAAACCGGTCTTGCCGATCAAAGACGAGCGTGAAAATATAAACGCAGAGCGGAAACATCAGCGCATAGAGCAGAAGCAAAAGAACAAATCCGCCAATCGGCAGATAAGCGTCAGGAGCACCGTCATAATCAGGACTATTGGCGAGCACTTCGTTACGAAATTTTACCACTGCCGCAGCGCAAACAAAATAAAATGGCAGCGATAATAAAAGCGCTAGAAATGATTGCTGCAACCCGGCACGGGTCAGATCAAAATCATCGGACCAAGTTTTAGATGACCCGAGTGCCTTAATCGTGCCTGAAAAATAACGGGCGAGATTCATGAGAAATATTTCCGTAGCACGAGGCTGTATATTTCTGTGAGCGTCTCAATATCCGAAATGGCGACCCGTTCATTAAATTGATGCATGGTTGCGCCCACCAGTCCAAACTCGACGACGGGTGCATAATGTGTGATGTAGCGCGCATCTGACGTGCCGCCGGACGTGGATAGCTCGGGGCGGCGTTCTGTGATCTCTTCAACCGCTGATTGGATCGTGTCAGTAAAGCTGCAGGGGTCGGTCAGGAATGCTTCGCCTGTGACACGAAGGTCAGCTTCGATAACGCCGTCATAGCCCGATTGTATGGCGGCGACTTCTTTTTGTATCCAGTCCTTAAGATCGTCCCCGCGATGTTCTGTGTTAAAGCGGATATTAAATTTGGCATGGGCCTCTTCGGGAATGACATTGTGGGCGGTGTTGCCAACATCTATTGAGGTGACTTCCAGATTAGACGGCTGAAAAAAATCGTTCCCGTCATCCAGGTGCCGTTCCTGCAAATGCGATAAAAGCGTGATCATGGTCGGCAGCGGATTACTCGCCCGGTGCGGATAAGCAACATGGCCTTGTTGGCCTTTGACAGTCAGCTTGGCATTAAGCGATCCGCGGCGGCCATTTTTGATCATATCGCCGAGCGCGTCAGGATTGGTCGGCTCCCCGACCAGACAATGATCAATCACTTCGCCGGCTTTAGTGATCGCCTTAAGGAGTTTATCCGTGCCGTTGACCGCCGGACCTTCTTCATCTCCTGTTATCAGAAAACTAATCGATCCAGACGGCTTCCAGCCAATGGCAAGCAGATTGGTTAGCGCAGCAACAAAGGCGGCAATCGCGCCTTTCATATCGGCGGCGCCTCGTCCCCAAAGCTCACCGTTTTTGAGCGCCGCGTCAAACGGGGCGCTGTCCCATTTTCCCTCATCGCCGACCGGGACAACATCCGTATGGCCCGCAAAACAAAAATTCGGCGCAGCCGTTCCGAGGCGGGCATACAGATTATCAACTCGATCTTCGCCTTCACCAAACGGATAGCGCGTACAGGCAAAGCCCAGATTTTCCAGGTGGTTTTGCAAGACATCCAAGGCGCCCGCATCAACCGGCGTGATAGACGGCTTGCGAATTAGGTCCTGCGCAAATTTTACCGGATCACATGTTACAATTCTCGACATGAGAGGCTTAAAGCGTTTTAATAGCCAAAGCGCAAGAAGGAGCTAAGCTCATGCCCAAAATAAATCACATGGCACTAGACGAGAATATTGGCACTGGATATCCCGCGCCATTTGACGTGCCCTGCCTGACAAAACGTAGCCGCGATATCAGCGGTGCCGCCGGACTAACTCAATTTGGTGCACGAACTTATACTCTGCCCCCGGGTGCTTGGTCATCGTAGCGTCACTGGCACTCTTTTGAGGATGAATTGGTTTATATTATTTCAGGCCACCCGACCTTCATAGATGATGATGGTGAACAGCTATTGTCGCCCGGTGAAATTACAGCTCATCCTGGCGGAGACGGAAATGGCCATCACATGATCAACCGCTCAAATGAGAATGTTACATTTTTGGTCATCGGAACGCGAGCGCCCGAAAAGGATCATTGTTACTATCCAGATATTGATATGGATCTCCCTATGACCGGCGCCGCCGATCGGGTATGGGTCAGAAAAGATGGCTCGTCATTTTAAAGCGCTTTTTTATAATAACGGACTGATTTCTCGTAGCTTTGAAAATACTGCTCACCGATTGGCTCAAATCCTAGAGACAGATGAAATTTGTGGGATCCGGGATTATCTGGTTTTGTATTCACCTCGCAGGCCAGATTTGAAAAGCCTTTCGTGCGGGCATAATATTCAAAATCATTATAGAGCTGACGGCCAAAGCCTTTGCCTTGCGCGGCGCTGTCAATAATGACCCGGTCTATATAGAAAAAATTCTCGACGCGCGGCCTTAGCCAATTTAGATTCTTATGATCCGGATAATCGACATCATGCGGGTAGGCGATGATGACGCCCTGCGCGCTATTGATCTGACGGGCATAGCCAGCGAGTTTTAAAATGCGTTTGAGCTCCTGTTCATCGAGCGGAGATAGCCAATGGACAAATTCTTCATTGATCTTGAGGAGCTGAGGATAATGAACCGGACGAATACCGCCGATCATTTCATCGCCTCATAGACACCCCGCGATAGGGCCCGTGCGACGCAGCGCGCTGCTGCTGCGCCAAGCTCGGCCAAATGGGGCGGCGAAATACATTCTATGTCACCCACGGACAGGGCAAATATCGTATCGCCATCAAGCGGCGTATGAGACGGCTGTACTGCCATCGGAATGCCGTCCTGCGCCATAATTGCGAGACGTTTGAGCGTTCGGCGGCCAAGCTTCGCGTCAGTCGCTATCACGCCAATGACGGTCGATTGACCCCCGGATTTTAGAAATTCAAGTTTTGTATCTTTGGGCGGCGAATATTTAAAATCGGCGGGCGGGCGCTTGCCGCCATATTCATCTTCTTGTTCAAATGGCCAGGCCCAAAAACAATCGGTCCCGGGCATAAAGGGTGATCCTACAGGATTGGCCGCAATGATCGCGCCGACCGTGATATCGCCAACTTTTTCCGACGCGCTCCCAAGTCCGCCCGGATAGAGCCCAGCACTTGCGCCATATCCCGCGCCGATACGGCCCTGTCCGAGGCCCCGACCCGCTGCATTGCAGGCGGCAAAGCCTAATCCGCGAAAGGGTGGATTATTGCCCCAGTTTTTATCGCCGCCATTAGCATTGTCAAACAGGATGGCCGATGGAACGACAGGCGAAACCGGAATGGGCGCAGGCCCCGGCGCATAGCCGATACGCTGATCACCCAGCCATGACGTAACCCCGTCTGCGGCTGCAAGCCCATAGACCGAACCGCCCGATAAAACGACGGCGTGAACCTGATCGATCAGGCCTCCATCCGATAGGGCATCGGTTTCGCGGGTGCCCGGTCCGCCGCCGCGGACATCAACTGCGCAAAAAGCCGGTTCATTAGGTAGAATAACGGTCACGCCGGTCTTGACCTTTTCGTCATAGGCGTTACCGATTTTCAAACCGCCGACATCGAGTATATTATTTTTCATAGGCTCAAAACTAACGGACAGGACAAGAAATGAAAGCGCTTTCTGGACTACTAATTTCGGCTGTACTGGTCGTTGCCGGATGCAAGGGCAAGCAGGCTGAAGAAACACAAATTATACCAGGTGTGGGCATAACAGTTGCGACCGCGCCGGGGATGGTGGCTGCAGCTAATCGCCACGCGGTTGAGACCGGATTGGAAATCCTGCGCGAAGGCGGCTCTGCTGTAGATGCGGCAATTGCCGTTCAAACCGTCCTGGGATTGGTGGAGCCGCAAAGTTCCGGCATTGCCGGCGGCGCATTTATGATCGTCTATGATAATAAGACCGGTGATGTCTGGTTTTATAATGGGAGAGAAAAAGCGCCTGCTGGCGTGAGCTCGGATATGTTTCTGGATCCAGAAACTGGAGAGCCTATCCGCTATTTCTCCGGAATCACCTCTGGCCGCTCAACCGGCGTTCCGGGCGTCATGTCAATGCTTGAGAAAGCTCACGGGGACTATGGTAAACTGGCATGGGAGAAAAATTTCGAACCCGGCATTGCGCTTGCAGAACATGGTTTTGAAATCAGTCCGCGTCTTGCCGGACTGATCAAACGCGCTGCGGGATATGGTTTTGGCAGCGATATTAATGCAGGTGCCTACTTTTTTGATGACAATGGCGAGCCGCATCAGGTTGGGTTTTTACGGGACAATCAGCCTTATGCCGAAACCCTGCGTGCCCTTCAGGATAACCCGCGCGCATTGCTCGAGCCGCCCATCGCCAATGATATAATTGCCGCGACCCAGGAAGAGCCCCTGCCCGGCTATTTAACCCTCGATGACATGGCCGCCTATGAGGCTCAAAAAGAACCTGCTCTTTGCGGAGATTATCGCGAATTGACCCTGTGCGGGGCGATGCCGCCTGCGTCAGGATCATTGGCGGTTTTGTCGATTTTAGGAACGCTTGAGAATTTTGACATGGCCGGGCTCGGCAATAGTGCGGAAGGCTGGCACACATTTATTGAGGCGAGCTTTCTGTCTTATGCCGATCGGGATAAATATGTTGCCGATGATGATTTCGTCACGGTTCCGATCAAAGAGATGCTCGATAAAGACTATCTAAAATCTCGCGCGACGCTAATCTCAATGGATAGTGCAATGCAAGATGTGAGGGCTGGTAACCCGGTTGATTTCGTACGCGGCAAAGACGCGACCCCGGATAGTCCTGGCACATCGCATTTTACAATTGTCGATAAGGACGGGCTGACCGTCGCCATGACAACAACCGTTGAAAGCGTCTTTGGCAGCCAACGCATGGTGCGCGGCTTCATGCTCAACAATCAGCTGACGGATTTTTCTTTCCGGTCGCATGACGACAATGGTGAACCGATTGCCAATGCAGTGGCGCCACATAAACGCCCGAGATCATCCATGGCGCCGATGATCGCGTTCGATGCCGATGGCGAGTTTTTATTCACCAGTGGTTCGCCGGGCGGGAATTCAATCATTGCCTATACCGCCAAGTCGATCGTTGGAATTGTCGATTGGGGCCTAACGCCGCAAGAGGCAATTGTGCTTCCAAATGTCATTGCCCGAAATGGCTCGGTACGCCTCGAGGAAAATCGTCTCGACGCCGCCATCATCGAAGCGCTTGAAGCCAAAGGTCATAAGGTGGTTCGTAGCCAAGGCGAAATATCCGGGCTTCACATCATTTATCGCAATCCTGATGGCAGCTATACGGGCGGGGCTGACCCGCGCCGCGAGGGCGTGGCCTTATCGGAATAGGCCTTAAAAAATACGTGGACTTGAACCTCTAAACCCCGTATTTCAGCGGCGAATATAAAAGGTATCGAAATGACAAAAGGTTTGGTCACAGTTTTTGGCGGTTCGGGTTTTCTCGGCAAACATGTTGTCAGAGCGCTTGTCAAAGATGGCTGGCGTGTTCGCGTTCCGGTTCGCCGCCCACATACAGCACAAGATTTGCGCGTGATTGGAAATGTCGGTCAAGTCCAGTTGATGCAGGCAAATATCCGCTTCAGAAACTCGGTCATTCGCGCCGTTGAGGGCTCCGACGCCGTTGTTAATCTGGTGTCGATCCTGTTTGAAGCCGGAAAACAAAAATTCGGTAGCGTGCATATGACGGGCGCTGAAAATTTAGCGTTGGCCGCCAAAATGGCCGGCGTAACAAATTTTGTTCAAGTGTCTGCAATTGGCGCCGATAAGGACTCAAGCAGCGAATATGCCCATACCAAAGGTCTTGCCGAAGAACATTTACAAAACGAGATTCCAAGCGCTGATATTATCCGTCCTTCGATCATGTTTGGCCCGGAAGATAGTTTTTTTAACCGGTTCGCCAAAATGGCAACTATGACTCCGATTCTTCCACTCATTGGCGGTGATACAAAATTTCAACCTGTTTACGCCGGCGATGTCGCGCAGGCGATTGCCAAATTACTTGCGAACGGCACAAGCGGAGAGACCTATGAACTCGGCGGACCCAGTACTTATACATTCAAACAGCTGATGCAGTTCACCCTTGAAACCATAGACCGCAAACGCTTTCTTGCGCCCGTCCCTTGGGTTGGCGCGACCGCGCTTGGCATGGTCGGCGAGATCATCGGTGCGCTTCCGTTCGTGAAACCATTTCTGACCCGTGATCAGGTGACTAATCTGAAACAGGATAATGTCGTTTCTGATAACGCCAAATCCTTTAGCGATTTAGGGATTGATCTGGAAACGATAGAAGCGATCGTACCGCCCTATTTAGAGCGCTACCGCAAACATGGTCAGTTTCACGAAAAGATCAGCTAATTGACTGCAGGGAATAATATTAGCCCTGCAGATTCAGGCCCAAATTATCACAAATATGTCCTGCTTCTGATTGGCAGCCTGTTCCTGATCCGGCTAGGTGTTCTTTTAGTTTCACCTTTTAACCTTCATGGCGATGAAGCCCAGTATTGGGCTTGGTCCAACGATTTGGATTGGGGCTTTTTCACCAAACCGCCCGGGATTGCCGCCGTAATCGCCGCCGTCACATTTGTTTTCGGGGACGCGGAATGGGCGGTTCGAATGGGCTCACCTTTGCTCCACTCAATCACGGCCTACATTATATATCGCACAACCCGGTTCGCTTTTTCCAGCGTGGCCGGGTTTTGGGCAGCGGCGGTCTATTTATTGATGCCGGCCCTGTGGCTGTCGTCAACCATCATCAGCACCGATGTTCCGCTTCTACTATGCTGGGCCATCGCCCTGAACGCATGGGTCCATTTACGCAGCAAGCCAAGCTGGGCCCGAGCGTTTCAACTCGGCATGGCGCTTGGCCTCGGATTTCTAAGCAAATACGCCATGCTGTTTTTCCTGCCGGCAATATTTCTGGTTTTAATGTTTGATCGCCCGACCCGGCGCGCGCTTTTAGGGCCCAGGGGGTTTTTGGTTCTGGCTATATTTGCCGCTTGGGCCGCGCCGAACATGATCTGGAATATGAATCATGATTTTGCTACTCTGACCCATACAGCAGCCAACGCCGACTATGCGGGGGGGCTGCCGTTTCATCCTTTGCAGCTTCTGGAATTTGCATTGGGGCAGTTAGCGGTCTTCGGGCCGGTGAGCTTTGGCCTGCTGGTTTGCGCCGCGCTTTGGGCGTGGAAGAAACACCCGGATCAATTAACGCTGATGTTGACTATATTTGCAATCATGCCGCTCGCGATCATCGCCGTTCAGGCCCTGACCTCACGCGCTGATCTTAACTGGGCTGTTACGGCCTATATTGCCGCCCCGATTTTGACAGCGCATTTTGGCGTGACTCATTGGCCGCGGATGAAAAACTGGATGCGGTACAATCTGATTTTCCAGACGGCAATTTGCCTGATTTTCGGCAGCCTCTATCTGGTGCCGGATATTGTCAATGCTGCCGGGCGAGCCAATGATGTCAAACGACTAAGAGGCTGGCCTGCAACCGCCGCGCAGCTCTCTTCCGTCTACGATAGGGGTCATGAAGGCCGAAACTTTCGGGCGATCGCTATGGATAAACGCATGCATTTCTATGCCCTAAATTATTACGGTCTGGCGGAAACCGGTCCGGTCTATATGTGGCTCTACAAGTCCCGGCCAAATAATAATCATGCTGAGATATCGCACCCGCTTCCAGCGGGCGAGGCACCAGTCCTCATTATCAACTATCACGACAAGCCGGACTATATCAGCGCGCTATTGGAAGATTTTACACGGCTCGAACCGCTAACTGACCTGGATATCGATTTGGGCGGTGGTAAGCGGCGCGTGCTCAAATTATGGGCCGGTTATAATTACCAACCTACGACAACGCGCTAATCGGCTTCAGTCGCCGGCAATTCACCCTGAGGATGATGCACCGTCCCTTGTTGCGGGACGTATGGAGTGGCGGTCACATCATAGGCCGTATTGCCGCCGGCCTCATAAGGCACAGCTGAAAAACTTTGAGCGGGATAGGCGGCGGCAAGACTCGGAGGAGCCGCCGCTTGTGCGGGCTGCATAGGCGGGTGCTGGGCGTAAGGATCGTAGTGCTTCGCCGCAGCGGGCTGAATTGGCACCGGTTCCGGAACATAGGGCTCTGATGGCTGCTGTATCGGATTTTCGGACCCAAAATTCTGATCTTCAAAATCGTCAAATGAGGGCGCCGGGCGACGACGACGACGGCGCTCTGGATCGGAGTAAAGTTTTGGATCCAAAAAGACGGTTAAAAGCGCAATCATAAACAGGGTAAAGCCCCAGCCTACCATTATCAGCGCAAATAATATTTTGGACATGTTTCGGCCTTTGCGCGGCAAAGACGGCGTTTCGATCTTATGGACATTTTCGCTGCTGGCATCAGCCTGTTCCTGATTGACCAGCGCCGCCTGATATTTGTCCGTATAGCCTTTAAGCCGTGTTTCCAACGTTTCGCTTTCGCGCAGCAGCGTATTATATTCGGGATATATTTTTTGAAGCTTTTGAACCTTCGCATCGACCGCATTCAATAATCGCTGAACTGTAAACTCTTTTTCGCGCAACGCATCAGCCGTTGACTGCAGCGTATTGCGGCGTGTCAGCAGCGCCTGATAGGTTTGATTAACGCCGGTCCGCGAACGGCCAGAAGGCCCGCCGCCATTGGCAGCCTGTAGCTGTTTGAGCTCATCGATTTCCACTTGTTTATTTTTTACTGGGATACTGTTTGGCAGATATTTTGCCAGAAGCTGCTGCATTTCGATCTCAGCTTGAACAATGCGCTGTCCGGTCATGTCATCCGTATACAAAATTATATTGGGGTCGGTGCGGCGCAGCTGATCTTCGACAGACGCCAGTTCAGCTTCAGTTTCGGATTGCTGACTGCGGATTGTATTGATTTCGGCCCTGAGAGTTTCAGTCCGGGTTGTCGCCCCGCCCCGCTCTGAGTCAAAATCGGATACACCGTTACGGCGCAGAAATGACTGGATTTTTGCTTCAACTTCGTTGAGCTGTTCTTCAGTCGCGATGCTGCGCTCAAGATAGACATCAACATCACCCTCAACGAATAAGGTCCGGCGAAAGGCCAGATATTGTTCGATAAAGGCATTCAATGTGGCGACAGCAATTTCCCCGTCCGGATGTTTATAAACCAGATGAATAACGCCGCTTTTGGCTTGAGGCATGACAACAAAACTGTTCTCAATCGTTCTGTGAAGCTCAACGGTCGCATTGGCTAAGGCAACAGGGTCGCCGGAGCGCCTCGCCGCATTGATTTTTTCAAAGGCGGATTTGTTGAAACGGCTCTCGCCAAACTTCGAAACCATTTCACCAACGACCCGGTCGATGACCTCATCATTTTTCATGATCGCGACTTCAGCTTGCGAGACAGATTCGATGGTTGTCAAAACGCCCTGCGCATTTGGATTGGTTATATCCTGATATGTGTGCATCGGACCCGGCGTCACCATAATAGTGCCGCGGCCCTCATAGGTGCGCTCAATGTCTTTGGTCATATACCAAGCCGGAACGGCTCCGATAGCAAAAAGCGGAATAACCCAACGCAATTGGCGGCCAAATGAGCGGATCAATTCGCTGATCCGAATATTGGGCATCCCATTAGCATAATCGCCAACGGTCATGCCGCCGATACGCGAGTCGGAAATGTTTCCATTGCTGCCAAATCTGGACATGCAAATTCCTTAATAAAAATGGTTAATGCGATAAGGACGCGCTAAAATTTAATTTTTCGTTATCCATTTTTGTTAACACTTCAAAAAAACAGTTTTTCTCACCTCCCGAGGCCAAATTTATGCCGATAAGTCGAAAATACCGCCTTTTTATGGGAATATTGGGCGTTTCCGCGCTGGTTTTGGCAGGTTGTCAGGACCATTCGCGACCGAATCATCCGGGTAAAACGAATCACTTTTCGCAGGCTAAAGGTTACTATTCACCATCTCAGACCGCTTATCGTGGCCAAATACGCCGCGCGCCCAGGCCGCAAATGGTTAACCGTTATGGTTTGGCTCCGCGCCAAAACAGCCATCGGGGCGGATCGTTTTTCGACCGGATAAACGGCAATCGGCCTTCGGCCCATAACCGCTCGATAATGCCGCAATTTCAGCAATGGGTTGAGTATGAGCCGGTCTATACACTCTATCCCGGTGATCAGCTTGATATCGTTGTCCCAAGCGCGCCCGAACTGTCACGCTTTTTAACCGTGGGACCAGACGGCCGTATTGTTATGCCGATGACCCAGCCGATTATGGCCGCTGGCAAAACTATGCAGCAGGTCCAGGCAGAGCTTAAAGCGGAGCTTGCCAAACAATTACGCGACCCGACGGTTGCTGTGACGCCGCGTGCTTATGGCCCACAGCAGATTTATGTTGGCGGCGAAGTGGCGACGCCAGGCACATATACGTTGCCGGGTCCGATTGGCGCGATTGAAGGATTATTTATGGCAGGCGGCTTGCGAGAATCGGCTAAAACCAACCGGATTGCCGTTCTGAGGCGCGCACCCAATGGCGGCATGATGATGCGGACCGTTAATATTGGCCACGGTCTTGGCAATATGGGGCATTATAATGATGTTATTCAGCTCAGACGCGGCGATATAATCTTTGTGCCTAAAACACGTCTGGCTGAGATAGGGCTATTTGTACAAGGCATACGCGGCGTCTTGCCAGTCGATTTCAACCTGTCCTATCAGTTCGGCAATAATAATGGCGGAACCACTGTTATTACGCCGTAAGGCTGGCGATTAAGCTGCCTGAGCTTCGCGTTTTGTATTGAGAAGCTCTCGGTTCTCAGCGAGCCATCCCCGTGCTGCACGCTGCGCGAGCGTCACATCTTCCGGGCTCATTTCCATCACCATCTCTTCGCGGTAAGCTTTAGCTGGAACAGATCCGAGCATAGCGGCCAGATTGAACCATTTGTGAGCTTCGACAAAATTCGGACCGCGATCTTCAACATCTGTTGAATAGATCAATCCGAGCCGAAAGAGATCTTCACTATTTGCGCCGCTAAATATTGCAGCTTCCGCTTCTTTTACTTCCACTTCCGTAAAGGCCATAATGCCCTCCCTTTTTTCACCACACCCCCGGGTTTTCCCTTGGGTTGAACGAGCGTCTATTTTTCCCAATGACGTCTCGTATGATTTGATTTTTGCGGAGGGTGCTAAATATAAGGTTAATTTAGACCATGGTTAATCAAGCTTTATACTTGTTAAAACAAGTTATTATAGGTTACTACTTCATTTTATTTTGATTAAATTGCAATTAAAAATAATTTTATACCAGTATATTTCCATGCCTATACTTTCAGATATAGTGAATAGTTGGCGTGAAAAGGGTGCAAAAAAAGTCGATTATTTTTAATTTAGGGCTTTTTTTCTTGGTTTTTGCCCGGAATATCCCAGTTTCGGACACGCAGAAATTGCGGCTCCTATCGAAATATATGAGGATTAGCCATGAATAAACCCGGCTTCCAAATCAATGAAAGCCGGGCTTTAAGATTAGATATGGACGTCGAGCCTATTCTTCTTCGTTAGACTTTCCGCGGCGACGACGGCGAGGTTTTTTCTTATTGTCCTCTCTCTTACTGTCGTCTTTGGATCCGCTATTATCTTCGCGAGGGAATTCAAGTCCAGTTTCCTGATCAACATATTTCATGTTGAGGCGAACTTTGCCGCGATCATCAAAGCCCATCAGCTTAACATAAACTTCCTGACCTTCTTTGAGGTAGTCAGATGGGTGATTGACGCGCTCTTTGGCGATTTGAGAGACATGCACAAGGCCATCTTTTTTACCGAAGAAGTTCACAAATGCACCGAAATCGACAACCTTGACGACTTTGCCTGTATAGATCACGCCAACTTCCGGCTCAGCTGTGAGGCTGTGAATCCAGTCTTTGGCCGCTGTGATAGAGGCTTGGTCATTTGAAGCGATTTTAATCGTACCATCATCTTCGACAGAGACGCGGGCGCCTGTTGTGTCGACGATTTCGCGGATAACTTTACCGCCGGAGCCGATGACGTCACGGATTTTATCGACCGGGATCTTCATGGTTTCGATACGCGGCGCAAATTCACCAACGTCATCACGGGCTTCTTCAAGCGCCTTGTTCATTTCGCCAAGGATATGATGACGGCCGTCTTTGGCCTGGGCCAAAGCGGTCTGCATAATATCTTCTGTGATACCGGCAATTTTGATGTCCATCTGCAAAGATGTAATGCCTTCGGAAGTCCCCGCGACTTTGAAGTCCATATCACCGAGGTGATCTTCATCGCCCAAAATATCAGAGAGAACAGCAACGCCGTCATCTTCTTTAATCAGACCCATAGCAATGCCGGAAACCGGACGCTTAATCGGAACGCCCGCGTCCATCATAGCGAGCGAGCAACCGCAAACGGTCGCCATTGATGATGAACCGTTAGATTCCATGATCTCGGAAACAAGACGGATCGTGTAAGGGAAATCATCCGGGCTAGGCAGAACCGCCTGAAGCGCGCGCCATGCAAGTTTACCATGACCGGTTTCGCGGCGGGATGTGCCGCCCATACGGCCGGCTTCGCCGACAGAATATGGCGGGAAGTTATAATGCAGCAAGAACTTGTTCTTGATCGTGCCGGTTAGCTGATCGACAAATTGCTCATCATCTGATGTGCCGAGCGTGGCCACACAAAGCGCTTGAGTTTCGCCGCGAGTAAACAAGGCAGAACCATGTGTGCGCGGGAGCGGTGTTGCTTCTGAAACGATTTGGCGAACTTCGTCGACCTTACGGCCATCAATCCGCTTACCGGTTTTGATAACGGATGAGCGAACAATGCCGGATTCCAGAGACTTAAAAACATCACCGAAAATTCCATAGGGCATTCCGTCTTCATTTTCGTCTGACTGCCCGAGTGCTTCCCAAGCCGCATCCTTTGCAGCGCGGATGGCGTCCTGGCGTTCCATTTTTTCTGTCTTCTTATAGGCCGCCTTCACAGCTTTTTCGGCATGTTTGGCAACAGCCTTCTTCTCAGCTGAGTAATCAGGCGCCTGATAATCCCACGGCTCTTTTGCAGATCCTTCGGCCAGTTCAATGATTGCTTCGAGCACAGGCTGGAAGCTTTCATGCGCAAACATCACGCCGCCGAGCATTTGCTCTTCGGTTAATTCTTTGGCTTCAGACTCAACCATCATAACAGCGTCATGAGTACCGGCGACAACCAGATCGAGATCACTGTCTTCGAGCTCTTGGAGCGTCGGGTTCAGGACATAGTCGCCGTCGATCAGACCCACGCGGGCAGCCGCAATCGGTCCCATAAATGGCAGACCTGACAAGGTCAGGGCAGCAGAAGCTGCAATCATGCCCAGCACATCAGGTTCATTTTCCAGATCGTGCTGGAGAACCGTGATAACAACTTGAACTTCGTTTTTGAAGCCTTTGGCAAACAAAGGACGGATCGGACGGTCAGTTAGACGGGCGATAAGAGTTTCGCGTTCAGTCGGACGACCTTCGCGTTTAAAATAGCCACCCGGTATTTTACCGGCAGCATAAAACTTTTCCATATAATTGACTGTGAGCGGGAAAAAGCTTTGTCCCTCTCTTGGAGCTTTCGCGGCACAAACGGTCGCGAGCAATTTGGTTTCGCCGTAAGTGGCGAGAACCGCCCCATCGGCTTGACGGGCCATTCCGCCCGTTTCGAGGATTAGCGGACGACCCGCCCAATCCAGTTCAACAACTTGTTTATTAAACATACATACGTTCTTTCATTATTGGCCCTGTCATTCGTCTTGTCGGGCCCGTACTTTTGCGCGTCTTTGCGCTTTAAGAAAAAGGCCACCCCCTTGGCGGCCTTTTCATTCTAGAAACCCGTCTTAGCGACGTAGTCCCAATTTCGCGATAATGTCCTGATAACGGGCATCATCTTTCTTTTTAAGATAGTCGAGCAAACGACGCCGCTGTGTCACCATGGACAACAGACCGCGGCGGCTGTGATTATCTTTGTGATTAGTTTTAAAATGTTCCGTCAAATTTACGATCCGTTCTGTCAGGATGGCAACTTGAACTTCTGGGGAACCTGTATCGCCCGATTTGCGGGCATGATCTTTGATTAGCGCAGCTTTGCGCTCGGGTGTAATCGACATCGTAATCTCCGTTATTGTTACAAATTAAAAACACGCTTAGGCCATAATTGACCGCTGCGCAGATGGCACAAAGCGATGGCAACATCATCTTCCATGGCCAAAACCCAAAAGGGCTCGTCTTCGATTTCCGAAGGGTCATGAGAGTTTGACGCGGCTATTGCCCGTCCCTGTTTCAGATTATGGACCTCGATTTCTGTGACATTTTGCACCGGGATGTCGTCCAGCACAGCCTGTACAGGCGCGAGGGCCTCTAAAACGCCGCCCCTATGACAGAGTTTTTCAAGATCGTCTAGTGAAAAAGCACTTGATTCGTCAAAGCTTCCAACACGGGTCCGGCGCAAAAAACTGACATATCCGCAGGCGCCAAGCTCGGCCGCGAGATCGCGGGCGATGGACCGTACGTAAGTCCCCTTCCCGCACGTCATGGTCAAGACAACATAATCATCTTTCGAATCCATAATTTCGAGCGAATGAACGGAAACTGTTCGGGACTTAAGTTCGACCTGTTCGCCTTGCCGCATAAGGTCATAGGCGCGCTTCCCATCGACCTTGATCGCTGAATAGCGCGGCGGAACCTGTTCTATGTCGCCAATGAAGCCAGGCAATATCGCTTCGATCTGAGCCCGCGACGGACGAACATCTGATGCGGCAGTCACGGCGCCTTCGGCGTCAATCGTATCGCGGCTCTCGCCCCAGCATAATATAAAGTCATAGGTCTTGGTTGCGTCCATCGTGAACGGCACTGTTTTAGTTGCATCGCCAAGTGCAATTGGCAATATACCGGTTGCGAGTGGATCAAGCGTACCGCCATGGCCGGCTTTTTGCGCTTGAAATAACCAGCGCAATTTCCCGACCGCTTTGGTCGAGCCCATGCCAAGCGGCTTGTCAAAAACCACCCAGCCATGCACTGGATTTCCTTTTCGTCTTCGGGCCAATCCTACTCTTCTTCGTGCCTCAAATCCCGTTTAACCTCGGGGCGATTGAAAATCTTATTCATATCTGTGGCGACATCAAAACTGGTGTCGGCCACAAATTTTAGAGCCGGCGTGGATTTCATTTCCATATGATGGCCCAGACGCCCGCGCAGAAACCGGGCGCAGCGGTTGAGCGCTGCAATCAGTTTATCGTTGTCCCCGCCGCCCAGAGGCGCCGCGTAAACAATCGCCTGTTTCAAATCCGGGGATGCGCGCACCTCGGAAATTGTCACAGAGACGCCGCTCAGATCCGGATCACGCAAATGTTCTTTGGCAATGATTTCAGACAGAGCCCGGCGAATAAGTTCACCGGCCTTTAACTGTCTTTGAGATGGGGCTTTGAGGCGCGCCATAGAAATTCCTTTAACAATAGGCCGCTCATTTAGGGATTGAGCCGCGATTTTGCAATGGCATAAAAAAAGCCGCCTATTTCAGGCGGCTTCTCTAAATCGATTGGGACGCGTTTATTTTAACGTCCCTGTGAAAGCCAGAGACCCGACTTCACCCGGCGCAACCGGCCCGGCAATTTTCCAGCGAATATGGGTAATGTCGTTAGCGCTAGCAGGACGGGCTTCGCCTTGCTCATTGACGACAGTCAGAACCGCTCTTGGCTTGAATTCCGTACCATCAACTGAATAGGTGATATCGCTTCCGCCAGTGACAGTGCCGTCGGCGAAAACCACTTCTCCGGGAACGGGCATGGTTAGAACCAAATTGGTTGCGGCTTCGCGTTGATCATTGGCGTAGTCAAGCCGGTACAGAATACGCTCACCGGGGGTAATCCGGTCCGCATCTGTATAGGTTATAGTCTGTTCACCATTTGCATTGGTTGTGACAACTTCTTTTTGAACGATTTGTTTCGCTGTCAAAGCGGAGGCTGTCGTAGCTGTCGACAGGGCACCCATCAGCAGCAATGATTTAACCAGAATTTTCATAGGGCAATCCTTTATTTATTGCCCAGCATCTAGCAATTTTTGCTTAACAGAGAATAAAGCCGGAGATTAAATATCATTTACATTTGACAAGAAATTTAAGACTGGCCCTCAAGAAACTCGGTCAAGAGTTCTGAATAACCATCGCCCCGGGTCCAATAGGGCGTGATTTGGATGAGGGTCGTGAAAACGCCTTGATCAATTAATATTTTTGGCGGCGTCGTTTCATGTCGCAGATCATGATATTGGAGCCAGAATGTGAAATGCTGGGCTATCCGGCCGGCGAGCGCGCCTTTTTCGCCTTCTTGGAATGTCAGATTGCCGCCTTTTTCCAGATCGGAAATAAGCGAGAACGCCGTCTGTTCTTTGTGAGACAAAATTCGTGAGAAACGAGTGCGCAATTGCGGAATTCGCATCAAGATATCTGACATATTACGGTAGAAAAACCGGAAGTCATAAATCTCTTCAAAAATTATATAGAGATAGACCCAATTATCGGCGAGATTAAGCGGCTCGCTGATCGGGCCGGATAAGATCAGTTCGATCTCTTCTTCAAAATCCTCAAACAGCGCCGCGATAATTTCCGGCTTGCCCTTATAATGGTAATAGAGATTGCCCGGACTGATCCCCATAACCGATGCGACATCGACGGCGCTAACCTGAGCTTCGCCTTCATTATTAAACAGCTCCAGCGCTGTTTTTAAAATCCGGGTCTTTGTTTTGGAGCGCTCGGGCACGTGCTATTTTTTTGAGCTTGTGCGTTTGGTGGTGGTTGGTTTTTTCGGTTTGGATTTCGGCGCAGGTTTGGAAAGAAGTGCAAGAATTTTATCTAGTTTCACATCCATGGCGTTGACGCGCTTTTCAAGATCAGACAGATCCTGGGCCACATCTTCGCCGCGCGAAAGCCTCGAGCGCATTTTGGAAATACGGTCATCCAGGTCAAATCCGGGAACTCCTGCCTTTTCCATCATTTTTTTAGATCGGCTCGAGACAGCAGATTCTATAATCTCGCCCTTTTGAACCAGGTCATCAAAAACCTTGCTCGTGTTGCCGGTGACATCTTTAAGGGCCTCTTGAGCTTCCGAAAAAGCCCGGCCATAGGCGCCGATTCCGGCCAGCCAAATTCGCCGCGCCGCATCGCCGGTTGAGCGTTTCTCGCTCGACTTGTCACTTGATTTTCCAGACTTTTTCTTGGCCATAATGATCTCCTAAAAGTGAGCGTAAGACGCCGTTACAGATGGCAGCTGGACCGGTTCAATTTCCGGGAGCGGCACTTCTGGTTCTTCGAAAAACACTCGAAGCTCATGAATAAATTCTTTACGGCGGGTCAGCATGAACAAATGTCCGGCACCTTCAAACTCATGATAAGTCGAGTTTTTCAATATGGCGTGCATCATACGTCCATTTATCGGTCTGACAATATGATCATTTCCGCCCATCATAATCAGGGTCGGAACTTTGATTCGGCGTAAAAATGGGAGGCTGGACCAGCCCGCCATAGCGCCCAACTGATAAAGATAGCCTTTTAGGCTCGGCGGGATCATATTGATCGAAAACTCTTCGACCGCTTTGGTCGCGTCGCCATAGAGCGTTTCAAAGTTTTTGGTCAGAAAGTCCTTATCCATGTAGCGCTTAGGCGAGATCATTTTAATGAGCGCCGATGCCCGTCCCGGCACCATGGTGACGCCGGTGGTTGTGCAACAGAGCACCAAATGACGAACCATGTCCTGATATTGCCAGGCAAATTGCTGCGCGGGACCGCCGCCCCAGGACACGCCCAGAACATCAACCTCGTCATAGCCATTTTCCTTGAGAATAGTTTTGGCCGCGCTTGCGACCCACCATGGCCGGTAAGGAAAAGTCGGATCCGGAGATCCGCCGACACCGGGCATATCAAATGTAATGATATCCCGACCTGTGAAACTATCGGCAAAGGTCTGCGCGATTTCCAAATTGGCGCCAATACCATTAAAGAACAACAGCGGCGTGCGTTTGCCCTGCCCCTTATCCGTCCCATCCCAAATTGCGGTCCGGAGTTGTTGGTTGCCTATTTTGGAAAAAAATATTCGCGGCAAGTTTGGGTGGTAGTCAGTCATGTCTGTCCAGTGTTGTTTTATGGCCGCCCCGCCTGTTTCAAAAAGTTTACCTAGGTAAACACGTAAGAGCCGGGCGCTTTCTTAATCGGTGCATATTCCTTATTGCCCAAAGAGCGCGGCGAATTTTTCATCTCACCCGAGCGGATGGAGAGCCACTGATCCCAGCGCGGCCACCATGAACCCTCGACCTGCTCGGCCCCGGCGACCCACTCATCCGGCGTTTCGGGAAACTCAGGATTGGTGAAATATTTGGCTTTAGGGTTGCCCGGAGGATTTAACAAAGATTGGATATGACCGCTCGACGATAAGACCATTTCGAGTTCGCCGCCAAACAGATGCACATTGCGATAGCAGGCCTTCCACGGCGTGATGTGATCCGTGACACCGCTCACCATAAACCCGTCCTGAGTAACAGCTTTCAAATCGACAATATTGCCCATAAATTCAACGGCGGTATCCTTCCGAAATCTCTTATCCAGGAAAATATCCAGATAATCAGAGTGCAGCTGCGCTGGTAGATTGGTTGTATCATTATTCCAGTAAAGTACATCAAATGGCGGCGGGTTTTCGCCGAGGAGGTAATTATTGACCACATAATTCCAGATCAGATCATTCGGGCGCATCCAGGCAAAGGAGCGTCCAAGCTCGTCGCCGGACAATATACCTTTTTTCCGGCTATGTTTCCGGGCAGCTTCTATGGCACCATCGGTGACAAACATACCGACTTCACTATCTGATCGCTTGCCGTCGAGCACGCAAACCATCAGTGAATAGGCATTAACGCGATTATCGCCGCGCGCCGCCAGCTCTGATAGAAACAGAGCCGTCGTAATTCCGCCCGAACAGGCGCCAGAAACATTGATCCGCGCTGAGCGCGTGACTTTTTTGACCACGTCAGACGCGTCGATCAGCGCCTGAACATAATTAGCCAGCCCCCAGTGCGAGTGCTGGCGCGTCGGGTTCCGCCAAGAGACGGCAAACACTTGATAGCCGCGTGATGTCAGAAACCGGATAATCGATTTATTCGGCGCGAGATCATTGGCGTAAAACTTATTGATTTGCGGCGGGATGATCATGATTGGAATTTTGTAAACTTGGTCGGTGGTCGGCTGATATTGGATCAGCTCGAGCATCTCGTCTTTAAACACGACGGCACCTTTGGAGGTTGCGAGATTTTCGCCAACCTTAAACGGCGTTCCGTCAACCTGGCTGGGCATGCCGCCATTATGGCGAAGATCGTGATAGGCATTTTTAAGACCACGCAGCACAGACGTTCCGCCGGTTTCGTAAAGTTTTTTCATCGCCGCCGGATTACCGAGCAGCGTATTGGTCGGCGCAAGGCTATCGATAATAATGTCGAGCATGAAATTGGCCCGCACCTTATCAGGCTCGGTCGCGCCGCTATCTTCAATCCAGCCCTTAAGCTCATTGCGCATTGCCAGCCAGCTTTGCAGGCCGCGTTTGTAAACCGGGTTTTTCGACCAGGTCTCATCTTTGAACCGGCGATCACGGCTATCCGGCGCAATTTCGGAGTTGCCCTTGGCAATCTCTACCAGCTCTTTGCCATATTGACCGAGATGTTTGGCGAAAGGCTTGGGCTGTTTTGCAGCGGTTTTAACCAGAATTCCGAGAGACTTCACAAAATCTGATCGGCGCAATCCCACTAACGTATTGACTGCAGTCGTGGTTTTTGCAGCTTCTTTCCCGATTTCTTCTGGTGTTTTTGCCATGATCATTCCTAATTTTGCAGGTCGATAAATATTAAACCTGATTATGCTTTTGGCGCAAGGTAAAGGCGCGGCTTTACCCGAGATGATTTTGCGACAAAAAAAAGCGTGGGTCTGAAACCCACGCTTTAAACCTAAAAGACTAAAAGCGGCTTAAGCAGCTTTTTTGGCTTTAGTTGTTTTTTCTGTTTTCATTTTGGCTTTGGCTGAAGTTGTAGCCTTCTTGCCAAGAGCGACAATTTTCTTGTTCAGAGCTTTGATCTCTGTTTCCAGCTCTTCAACGCGGTCATTGGCGGAAGTTGGCAAGATAGATTTAACTTTTTCTGTGCCTTCTTCAAAACGCTCTGAGACTTTAGCTTGGGTGCTTTTGAACATGTCGCCGGCTTTAGACTCGATAACTTCGCCGCGTTCAACCATTTGGTCGAACAGGCCGTCAGTTGTTGCGCGAAGCTGTGACCAACGCATTGTCGCACGCTCATAAGCTGCGCCGTAAAGACCAACATATGCCAAAGCGCCTTTGCGAGCAGCCTCGATAACGTTGAGTGTGTTCTTTTCAGCTGTATCAACAGTTTTCGCTGTTGCTTTTTTCGCTGTCTTCGCTGTCTTTTTGACAGTTTTCTTGGCTGTTTTCTTTGCAGTTGCCATTGTTTTGTCCTTTCAAAATTAAAACCGAATATTCATTCCGGTGTCCTTGAGGCTTGAGATAGGGAAAAAAATTAGAAACTGCACCCTAATCGATTGAGGTCTGTACCTCTATTTAGGAAAAGACGTCGCTTTTCGGCCCAAAAGCGGGTAGCTGGCTTCGGCTTTATAGAGATTGGAACCGCGTTTGCGTTGCCAGCTGGAATAAAGCCAGAACTGATCGACCATAAAGGGCGCGGTCTTAAAATCATGGTGGCGGGCTTCGAACTTGGCAATGCGTGCAATATCCGGATGGGCCCCGAAATAGGCCAGCGTGACATGAGGCCTGTAATCCCGGCGCTCGAGAATAATACCGGCGCGCTCGGCTGCGGCCTTGATAGCTTTATGGAGCTGCGACAGTGACAGATTGTCATCAACCCCCGCCCAGATCGAATGGGGCTTACCACGGCCAAAATGGCCAACACCGGAAAGGGATAGGGAGAACGCGCTTTGACGGATTTTGGCAAGCTCTTGATCGAGAAGTTCAGCCTGATCGCCTTTAACGTCGCCGAAGAAGCCAAGCGTGACATGTAATTTTTCAGCGCCTGACCAGCGCGCGCCATCCACGCCTTTTTGCAGGCGGGTCAGCGCTTCAATAACAGGCTCGGTTGGCCGGATAGCGGCAAATAATCTGTAGGTTTCCATTTGTTCCTGCGTCTTTGCCCAGCAGCTTTTATCAAGTTTAACTTACGGACAGGGCGAGCGGTGGACCTTTTGTATCCGGCGGCTTTCCTGTTCCATTTCGGAAGTCCACTCAATCTCATGAGCGTCAATATTTTCTTTAAGCTGCGCCATCGTTGTTGCGCCAATAATATTGGACGTCACAAATTGACGGGTCTCGACGAATTTGAGCGCAAACTGGGCTGGCGTCAGACCGAGATTGCGCGCCGTCTCCAGACAGTCCTGGATAGCGTCCGCCGCGCCCGGGCCTTCATAACGACCCAAAAATCCACCAAATAGCGCTTTGCGCGACTTGGCCGGTAATTTCCCGCCTTCATATTTTCCGGTCAAATAACCTTGCGCCAGCGGAGAATAGGCCAGCAATCCGACCTGCTCACGCATCGCAATCTCGGCGGCGGAATAATCAAAGCGCCGCGACACCAAATTATAGACACATTGATTGGAGACCATACGCGGCCAGCCGCGGGACTCGGCGATTGCGAGGAATTTCATTACCGCCCAGGGATATTCATTGGATACACCGATATGGCGGATATTGCCCTTTTCAACATGGCGGGACAGGCTCTCCAGAATATCCTCCAGTGGAACCATGTCTTCAGCGTCATAATCATAAAATGCATGAAACCCGAATCCAGGAATGGCGCGATCCGGCCAGTGCAGCTGATATAGGTCGATATAATCCGTCTGAAAACGGCGTAGGGACTTTTCGACAGCTTCATCGATTTGGACGCGGGTATGGCGCGGTTCTATATTCTTGTCCCGGCACCAGACCATTTGCGAACGGCCGGTAATCTTGGACGCGATGACCAGATCATCGCGCTTGCCGCGCGCCTTGAGCCAACTTCCAATATATTCTTCGGTTCGGCCCTGAGTTCTCGGATCTCCCGGGACCGGGTACATTTCCGCCGTATCGATGAAATTTATACCGCGCTCACTGATGGCATAGGATAGCTGTTCATGAGCTTCGGCCTCACTATTTTGCTGGCCCCAAGTCATGGTTCCGAGACAGACAGATGTGACCTTTAAATTAGTACGCCCAAGGGGTCGAAATTCCATATTAATCCTGTCTGAATTTTAAGTTCGAAATATTTTGTAATTTTTTGTTTTTTCCCTATATTCCCCTCATATTTGGTTATGCAAGGAGTTTTTATGACCGATCGTTTTCCGCAAACCGTGGGTGCGGGTGAAACCGATATTGGCCTACGTAATTTTCTCGTAGGTACTTATCGATGGATGGGACTGGCAATGGCATTCGCCGGCGTTGTTTCCTATTTTCTCTCTGGATATTTGATAGAGAATGTCACTATCCTGATGCAGCTCGCGGGTAATCCGCTTCTCTTTTTAGGCGTTATTATTGTCCTGATGCTGGCTTTTGGATTAGTTGGCCGCAATATTAATCGTATGAGCCAGTCATCTTTGGTGCTTTTTCTCTTTGCCATGGCAGGCGGTCTCGGAGCTTTGCTCTCAATATCTTTTGCCGTAATCGGACTAAGGCTTGGCGAAGCCGCCTTGTTTGAACTTGCGACAAAAGTATTTTTCATGACGGTTGCCATGTTTGGCGCGATGAGCCTGTTTGGCTATACGGCTAAAATGGATCTCACCGGCGTTGCTAAATTTGCCGGCGCTGTGTTTTTCGGCATTATCGCTTTATATCTGGCCTCTATGTTTGGTCTGTTCGAAATGGGCACAGGCCTACATCTCGGACTGAGCGTTGCCGGATTAATCGTTGTCGGCTTGCTGGTCGCTTGGGAAACACAAGCCCTGAAGTCGATGTATTATGGCACACGCGGCGATACAGCTTTGATGAATAAAGTCTCCATTTTTGGTGCCGCCAGTCTACTGCTCGCGTTCTACAATATGTTCCAGTTTTTGTTGAACATTATGAGTATTTTCAGCGACTAACCTCTTAGAAAAAGTGACAATACGGAAACCCGCCACGTGGATGGCGGGTTTTTTTTGACAAAAATCAACTTTTATCGGAGCTGAAACTTCTTTTTATCAAAGACTTTGAGAACGGCGGCGAGCTCGTGACCGCGCTTTAGGATCAGTCCACCGGGCGCAATGACGCTAAATTGACCCTGCCGATTACGCAGAGCCGGAATCTTTTCAATTCGGTAGAGCGCATGTTCGCTGGCCTTGCGGTAGATGCTGAACACCGCTTTATCAGACAGAAAATCCATCGCATAATCTTTCCAGTGACCCGCGCTGACCATTCGGCCATAGACGCTTAAAATCTGGCTAAGCTCTTGACGGTTAAAGGCAATTTGTGACGGCGCGCGGTTTTGCCCGGAGGAAAGCGGCAACGGTAGATTGACAATTTTCGCGCTCATTACAAACAGACTATCAAAGCTATAGGTCGTGACAAGCCTAAAGGGCATTATTTAACTTCTGGTTAGTAATTTGCCCCGAAATGGTCACAATTGGGTCTTTTTGTGGCCTTTTCCTGAGACCATAAAGTCATTGTTAGCGAAGGAAACGTCACCTGCTTTTCCCAGCCAGCCCCCCGCAAAGGCGGCGCTCCTTCCTAATTCCCACGTCCCCGCACATCCCACGTGCGACAAAAATAGCCCCGTCGTTTCCTAGCCCGAGCGACGGGGTATAATTTTGCCTAGAATAAAGCCAAATGCTCTGCGCAGTTTAAAAATCTGTCCGTTTTTGATAGTATTCGCCCATGTTGCGCCGCTTTGCTTTATTCGCCGCCCTTGTTTTTGGCTTTAATTATTCGTTCGCTCACGCTGATGAGCTCACCTTTGCAGACGCAAGAGCGCTGCTGCTGGCCGGGGAATATGATAGCGCTATTAGTTTGGGAGAAGCTATGGGAACGGCCGATGGGCTGACACTAGCTGCCGAATCTATTTCCGCCAAAGTCTTGCTCGGCTATGTAGATGACCGCAAAGACGAAGCCAAAAGAGCCCGCAAACTGGCGGCCAAAGCTCTGGAAATGGATCAGACCTCTCATGAGGCTCTTGTCCAGTACGCCCTTGCTTACGGATTTGAAGCCCAGGCTTCCAGCCAGTTTCGAGCCTGGCGTAAGAAACTACCCAAGAAAACCCGTAAAGCCATCGATGAAGTTCGCCAGCGCTTCCCTGACGATCCGCGCGGCGATGCGCTGCTGGGTGCCTGGCATTTGGGCATCATTCGAGAAGCCGGCGAAGAGCAGGCACAAGATATGTTCGAGGCTAATGAAGTCGACGGAATTCAATATTACGAACTCGCGCTGATTAAGCGCCCCGACGATATTATTATCCTCAGCAATTATACCGCCTCTTTATTGAGCCTTGATGCGTCCCGTCATGAAAAGAAAGCCGCTGCTCTCTTGCAGCGCATATATGAAGCGCCTACCGCCAATGCCGTTGAAATTGATGTCAAAACCCGGATGGAGCAATTCAGGCCGCATCTGGAAAATCCGGAAAAACTAACCGAACTGGCCGAAACACTGCTCGACGGCGAGCAAAACTAGCCCGCCCCTACTGAGTTACCCAAACAATCCGAGCCATCCAGGCTATCTCTTTGCGGCTAAAATTACGATCGTCATATTCAGCGTTTAGTGACTTGAGTTCGATCTTTGTCGTGGTCTGCCGAATAAGCTCCTTGGCGAGAATTTCGCCCTCTTGAGTTTTAACGACCACCCGGTCGCCTTTTCGAACAGTCTCATTAGGCGCCACCAGAACCCTGTCACCATCACGGAAAACCGGCCACATAGAATCGCCATGAATTTCAAGCGCGTAAACCTTCTCATCCATTTCGCCGGGCATGCGCACTTCATCCCAGCCTTCGCCGACCGGATAGCCGCTATCATCAAAAAAGCCGCCGTCACCCGCCTGCGCAAGACCGATGACCGGAATGACCGGCCCGCGGGCTGGACGATCGGCCGCCAAGGCCGCGAAGTCTTCAAAGTTCAATCCAGCGACTGACAATATTTTGGCGACGCTTTCGGTGGAGGGCCAGCGGGCTTTGCCGCTCACACCAATGCGTTTGGATTTATTGAAACTGGTCGGGTCAAGTCCGGCCTGCTTGGCCAGCCCGGACGGTGACGTCGATAAAGATCGCGCGAGCCTGTCAATGGCGGCCCAAATATCATCATGTGAAAACATGGCCTATCGCTAGGAATATTTCCCTAAACTGTCAAGTCTTGGATTTAACTCTCGTCGAGCGTTTCAACCGTGACATTGCCATTGGTAAAGACGCAGATCTGGTCGGCAATTTCCATGGCTTTTCGCGCCAATGTTTCCGCGTCTTTCTCATAGGCGTCCATTGCCAGCGCGGCAGAGAGTGCGAAATTTCCGCCCGAGCCGATCGCTGTAATGCCCGATCCAGTTTCCAGGCGGTCGGGCTCAACCACATCGCCATTCCCGGTTAAGACATAGGTCTCGTTTTTATCGGCCACGATCATCATCGCCTGCAATTGGCGTAAATATTTATCGGTCCGCCAGTCTTTGGCCAGTTCAACACAGGCTCTTGCGAGCTGGGTCGGATATTGCTCCAGCTTGGTTTCAAGCCGCTCCATCAGCGCAAAGGCATCGGCAGTTGCGCCCGCAAACCCTGTAATGACCCGCCCGCCGGCAAGCGTTCGGACTTTTCGGGCGCCGGATTTCATAACGGTATTTCCCGCACTGACCTGTCCATCGCCGATCACAACGACTTTACCGTTTTTGCGTACTGATAGGATTGTGGTTCCGCGCCATTGACTGGCGTCGGCATAATCATGGGATGACATATCAAACTCCGTTTGGATCAAAGTGGGTATGGCCCTCTAAAAGATCAACCCTCTTTGTGCGACCTCGCCTCAAATGCGGACAGTTGCTCGGGAGTGGCTTTGATCTGATATTTTGATTTCCACTCGCCGTAAGGCATGCCGTAAACCCGTTCACGCGCGGCATCCATATTAATATCATGGCCCGCATCTTCGGCGGCGGCTTTGTACCATTTCGAAAAACAATTGCGGCAGAAACCGGCGAGGTTCATCAAATCAATGTTCTGCACATCCTTATTCGCATCCAGATGTGCTAAAAGACGCCGAAATGTCGCCGCGTCGAGCCTGTCCTGTTCGGCTTGCGTTAATTCGGTCATTTGAGAATCCTATATTTCCCGCGCTTCTTCGATCAACATAATCGGAACGCCTTCGCGGATCGGATAGGCCAGCTTGGCTTTTTTGGAAATGAGCTCTTGAGTATCCGTATCATGGATTAATGGCCCTCGGGTCTTGGGGCAGACAAGCGCAGATAACATCATTGGGTCAATGTCCTGTTTTGGTTTTTTTTCGTCCCCTGTTTTTTGCGCTGCATCAGCCATATTAATTCATTTTTCCCTTTGGATCGCTTTCGGTGTCGCCCGGCCCGGCTGCATAGAGATGCATCAGGCCTATCAAAAGGCGGCGGCGTTCTTCCGTGTTTTCGGCTTCGAGCAGGCTTTGCTTGTCTTCGGCTTTGAACGGGCTGATCATTGAGGCTTGATCAATGAGGCGCGGCAGCGGGATCTCCGACAAGGCGTCCCAATCAACATCAACCCCAAGGGTCGAGGCCAGACTTTTCATCGCGCGCGTCAACGCAGCACGGTTCTCCCCGCCAATATCGCTCATCGCCTCAGGAAGTTTTTCCGGCAAATGAAAATCCGGATCGTCAGCGAAGTCCTCATAGGAAACGCGAGCCTCGCGGTAAGGGCGCGTCAATGGCATTTCGTCTTTGATGGTGAACCGCTTAAGACCGCGCAGCACAATCACATAGCGACCATCTTCGGTTTCAGAAAACTGTATGATACGACCAAGACCACCAACAGATTTTACTTGGTCACCATCGACCTGAACCATACCGATCAGGCGATCACTTTTAAGCGCGTCATCGATCATGTTTAGATAGCGCGGCTCGAAAATATTCAGCGGTAAATCACAACCCGGCAGCAAGACGGTACCCGATAAAGGAAATATCGAAATCACTTCCGGTTTGGTCCGGCGCGCTAGGGCTTTGTAGTGACTGCTCATAGACCTATCTTATACCATTTATTCTACGCAAACAGAATAGAAGACAGTCGGCGGCGACCATCTTTGGAAATATCGCTTTCTGTGCCTTCTGCCTCAAAAATTGTCAGGAGGAATTTCCGGGCGGCTTCATCATCATGCATCCGGTTCTTTTCAATCGAATAGAGCAGATGATCGACGGCGCCGGCATTGTCGCCAGCACCCGCCAAAGCTCTTGCCAGTTCTAGCCTGGCATCAAGATCATCGGGACTATTGGCAACTTTGGCCTTAAGGCCGGCTAATTCATCATCGTCTTCGGGCGCTTCCTCTTTCAAGGTCAGCATTGATAATACCGCGGCAACTTCAGGATGTTCGCGCACGCTTTCCGGCGCGCTGGCGATCATTTGAGCCGCGCCTTCTTCATTACCACTATTCATATAAATACGCGCCAAACCGGCGAGCGCTTCTCCGCTTTCCGGATTAAGCTGCAGGGCCTGAGCATAATCTTGGGCCGCGCCGCCGGGATCCCCGGCCGCGAGGCTGTCCTTGGCTCGGGCGACAAGCTCTTCAGCCTCTTCGGCCGGATCAACCTCGCCAGTTAGACGGTCGATAAATTTCTTTATCTCGCTTTCGGGCTGCGCGCCCATAAACCCATCGACCGGCTGGCCGTCTTTAAAAGCAAATATTGTTGGCAGTGAGCGAACGCCAAGTTGTCCGGAAACGCCTTGATTTTCATCCGTATTAACCTTGACCAATTTTACCTTACCACCTTCGGCCGTTACGAGCTTTTCCAAAACCGGCATTAATTGCCGGCATGGGCCGCACCAGGGCGCCCAAAAATCGACAATAACCGGCACTTCTTTCGAAGCCTCGATTACGTCGGCCATGAAGCTCATATCAGTGGCGTGTTTTACGAGTTCTGTTGCCGCTGTTTCGGTCATAATGTTTCCTCGGTTAATCTGTCGCCCTTAAGTGGGCCTTATTCGTCCGGCGTCAAGATGGCAAAATCCATAATCAAGGGCTCATGACCCGTCGCCTTGGCAAATTTTATCATGTCGTCCGCGCTGATCGCAGTCGTCGCATCGTTTTTCAGCGGATGGAAATTGACAATATCCGCGTCCGCCAGGGTCTTATCAACAATCAGTTTCACCGCGCCCGGCTTATCATTCATCACCGAAAACAGCGTCACCGATCCCGGCTCTACGCCGAGATGCTCCATCAAATATTCGGCCTTGCCAAATGACAAGCGCTTGCAACCCAGATGCGGGTGGAGCTTATTGACTTTGATCCGTGCATGACTTTCCGCGCAGATCAAAAAGAAATTGCCGCCCTTGTCTTTGAGAAACAGATTCTTGGTGTGAACGCCGGGCAAAGACGCTTTTATTTCAGCACTTTCCTCCACTGTGAAGACCGGTTGGTGTTCAGTGGTTTTATGGTCGATTTCCAGCTCATCAAAGAGCGCAAAAAGGTCGGCGCGGCTGGCAGGCATAAAGGGTCCTATCAAGAAGGTGTTTCAGGCTCTGGCTTTAAATCTTTTTGCAGAGTTGCCGCAATAAATTTCGCCATTAAATCTGTAAAATAATTGCAATGGATAAGGCTAAGCGACAAATCTGACTGGCCCAATACATCTTCAAGATAGCCATCGCCTGTCGTCATAGCCTGCATGATTTCGGCCCGGTGATCGAGCAGATGTTTATCCGATTGCTTTTTCACATCTTCAAGTGCTTTTTTCGCAGTCGGGCTGGATTCATTATAGGCCGTGACAAATTTTTCAGGAATATTCGGCGTGTGTGAGGCCCGCAGCCTTTGATAGCCATCCTCGCCAATCGCGGACTTCCTCAAGACCGAGTTAATTGGCTGGCTTAAAATCCATGTCAACGGAACTCGAAACACAAGCTGGATAAAGAGATTAAGCAGCAAAATTACGGCGACCACGGTCAGGCCAACCCCGATAACTTCAGCCTCGAGCAGTAAAATATATTCCAGGCCCGCCGACGCATCGACCTCTTCGCGATATTTCTGCAGCGATAGGTAACTGCCATGGAGGGTGAGCGCGACGAAAATCAAAAAAACCAGCGCGCTTACGCTCCGGAAAAAACTGCTGAAGATACGGATCGGAAATGAAACGCGAGGTTCGCTGGCGAGCATGACGATAGCTTCATCATCGCGGCGCCAAACCTGATGAAGGCGGAATTTAGCCGCGTCGTCATAATCAAATCGCGTCGAGTGAATCAGCCGGGTTAGAGGCCAAACCATGAACCAAAAGAAAGATAATCCGACAATAACAAATGCCGTCAAAGTCGCCCCGTTTTGATTGAAACCCTCGAAGAAAGCATTGATTGATTTATTGGTCGGCTCGAAAAACGGCGTGCCATAAGCAATATATTGAATATGGCCCTGCGCTATGATCGCCGCGATAAAACAAAAAGCCAAAAAGAAAATCAGACCCGGAATGAGAAGGCCCAAAATACCCCAAATTGACGGGTTTGACTTTTGTATAAAAGGCGCGCCAAAGCTAAACAGGTTAAGTGGATTTGTTACGGGCGCGCGGCGTAAACCGTTGAGCGCCACATTGCCGCCGTGACTATGCGCCAGAAGCAGCAGTCGATCACCGGGCCCTAGGGGCAAACGGGTTAAATATTTGCGAAACTGGCGGGCCGCCCGGTGGCGCGCGCTTTCAAGGTTCTTTCCGCTCCAGATAAATTCATGCCATTTAGAATTTGGCAATTTCTCTCGAAGTGACTTACTGAAATCTGAATGTTCGCTGTAAAATTCCTTATTGGCGAGCCGGTTATTATCCAGATATGCCCGACCGCCAAACGTGCCGTGCACAGTTACGATATGGAGCTGTCCTGTGGGGCTGGGCGAAGCAGTCATTGGTCCATGATAGCCATACAATGTCGCCATGCACGTCAAAAATACCGCCCGGCGCTAAAAATGCACAAATTTCAAAAAGCGGGTTGATTCAGTTGGGGCTTTGCGCCATATAGCGGCGCATCTGCCACGACAGGCTTTTTTAAGGTCTTCGTATACGCAAATTTGAGCGGGCGTAGCTCAGTGGTAGAGCATCACCTTGCCAAGGTGAGGGTCGAGGGTTCGAATCTCTTCGCCCGCTCCATTTTTCTTATATGCCATTACTATAGTTAAGTAACATCGGATTGCCCGAGAGGCTATTTATCGGTTTGTAACTGGGTTTTTATATGTTCGAAGAAGCAATGTCTTTTCGGAAAGCGCCTATAAACCGGAGAGCGCCTGCGCCTGAATTTCCTGATGGTTCATTTTAGCTTTCTTATTGAGCTGGTCCAGATGGACCCATTGGTGATTATCAAGTCCCTTCCATCGACGTAACTTTTGGGTCGTGAAATTAATCTGCCACTCAAGGTCCAACAAACGTTTAGTCCCTATTACTTTAGGCGTCGGAGCAGATTGATCCGGAAAGTTGTCATTTGCAAAAGGAGCGACTGCTTGTCTTTCGGTTTCTATCGCTGTTTTAAGATAAGAGTATTTTCTCATGATGTTGTCCTTCTTACGAAATACATTCACCGGACTAGGTGTTGCCACCGAGCCTCGGCAATTTTGCCCCTTATTATTGGTATAATTTGCGAGAAATGAACGTGGCATTAACTATAAAATGCGTTGGAATCCTAATCGATTTTCATGTCTTTAGTCTACAAGAGTGTAGTTCTGGCTAGTGTTGGCACTTCTCGATTTTACAAAATTCTATGACTTAGCCATATGTTTGTTTTGAGCTATCAAAAGTTTACTGCAATTTCTTGTGGGCCGTATTTGTAGCGCTTTCTCTCTCCTGTTCTCTTCGTCTTATAGCGCGCCCTACATTAGAGTGCATTGTTAATTTTACCATATCGACTGCAATCCGCGCTTTAATATAGTCCTTGCCGCCTGCTCCTAGCGTTGTGAAATCTGGACCTGCGCTCCAAGAAATAAAGAGATAACGCTTGGTCAGTTCGCGGGAACCAAATTGCCGTCCCGGCGTTTCCGTTAGAGGGTTTGTAAATTTGGCTAGCGGCTGCCCTTGCGGCTGGCTTAGTTCGTTTATGCAAATTTATGAGCAGCTTAAGGAGCGATAGATGACAAATTTTATGGAATCAGCCTTTGATCGGGATCTTTACTTCGGCAGTCACCCACGCAACCTCTTTTTCGCCAGTCGATGGCTGTCCCATTTGCTGGAAGAAGATTATGATTGGCCGATGGCAGCAGCGGAGATCGCGACGTTTTTAAGAGCAAATAATTGTTCAGCCGACCACACGAAAGCCGAAGTTGAGCGCGCGCGGGAATTGCTGGCGCCCTGGTTGTTGCTGAATCGACCCACCGTTCCCAAGGAACCCCCTTCCCACGAGAATAAATATGACCCGGAAGAGGCGGCCTAACCTACCTTATTGATCATGACCGAAACGTCTGAAAAAAATCGGCTCGCCAATGAACGAACCGACATGGCTGAAGATCGCACAGTCATGGCCAATGAACGGACTTTTGCCGGATGGATGCGAACGGGTCTCGCAACAATGGGGATTGCACTGGGATTCAATGCTCTTTTCGGGCGTTTACAACCAGAATGGGTACCGCGCGCCATAGCGACCGGGTTTTTATTGGTGGCGATCCTGATCTTCATATCGGGTTATCAAAGGGCGTCGAAGGTATTCAATCGCCTTAATACACACAGCGTTGAACGGATTTCTCGCCGCGGAATTTTTGCCGTTATGATAACCATGGTCATCGGAGCCGTTGCGTTAATCGGGGCCGTCTGGATATTGCGCTGGGAATAAAGTTCCTGCACTATAAGCGGTGATAGAGTATAAACTGGGCATCCTTGAACCTTCACTCTTTTCGTGTAATACTCCGCGGCGGGGACGGGCGCATGATTGATAATATTGACTACCTATTTGCACTTTTAAACACTTATGTAGCGTTCATAGCATTTGCGACCATTGTCGCCACGCTTCGGCAATCTTTCGGGACGCCTTTGACGCAGTTTCAATATATCCTATTCCGGTTTTTTGTTGAGTCAGGCCTGCTGCATGTCATCTTGCTCTTAGTTCCAATCATGCTGTTCAACCTGTATGCGGATAATCCAAAAATTTGGTGGTGGTCGACACTGTGTGTCGTCGTTGTACCTCTGGGATATGTTCCAAGCTATTTGTACCGGCGCAGTCAGGTCAAAAATAAGGTAACACCGTGGAGCTCCAAAGCCGTTACAATTGGCTATTTAATGTTTACCATCTTCAATCTGGCGCTGATCGCAGGATTGACCCCTTGGCAGCCTTCACTTCTGACCCTATCAGCATATTTCCTTTGGAGCATGGTCGCGGTGATCCTGATCTTCCTGACTTTTCTGGGGACATTTATTCACTTCGAAGATGATGTTGCCACCGAAGAGCGGTTAAAAAACGGCAAGCCGGAGAAGGAGGAGGCCTAAAGGGTGGACTCAAATATGAATAGGCGCATAATTTCGGCCAAGCGGCCGAGTTTCCAATAGGTTGCGTAAACTTAAAAATCGCGTCAACCGGTCCAGATGGTCGGTCTGAATGAAAAGCGCGCCGGAGCGAATGGCGCTGACAAAGCCGCGGGCATTATCATCGCGCCCCATGACATTGCAAAATAAGTGCAGCCTTGCCTGCCGTATCGCCGCAGCAGCCCGGGCGCTGAAAGAACGGCGGCGCAAGCACATAATCTCCAGCGGCAATTTATCGGCCAGCGCCTGTGTTCGGCTCGAGCTAAAATAATGCGGGCGCAGCGCATATTTCGGGCAGAGGGGCTTTAACATACCAAAATGAAACGGCCGGGCAAAAATCGTCAAAAGCGGATCTGATTCCGACCATTCCTGTTCCAAAACTTCGTGGAGTATCTCGGCAGAATTTCGGGGTCCGCCTTTAAAATCGATGTCTACAACAAAGCGCCCGCGGACATTTCGTAATGCCTCACGTAACGTCGGCACGCGCTCGCCGGCAAATTGGATGCCTTTTTTGAGCCCCGCATCCAGGTCGCGGATTTCCGAGAGAGTCATATCTTTAACCAAGCCGCGCCCGGTTGTGGTCCGGTCGACCCGGCGATCATGGATAACCACAAAATGACCGTCTTTGGTGCATCGCACGTCAAATTCTATAGCGCGCGCGCCCAGCGCATAGGCGACCTCATGGGCGCGAAGTGTATTTTCAGGAGCTAATTTTTGGGTGCCGCGATGGCCGACGGCAACGACTTTGTTCGGCCTGACAATTTCCGGCAATTCTTCGATGTCACGCAAATAAATATTCGCAAGCCGCCAATTTCTAATAATGTCTGTTTGCGCCCCGTTTAACATTATAACAAATCTCGAGCCCTCACAAGTTTGACCACAATATCGGCCCCGTCTGGCCCAACTGTAAAATCGACCTCGTCATAATATGGTTTTCGTTTTTCATATTTGGGATTGGTTGACATGGCGAACCGTTCTTTGGGAATTCCAAACAGGCCCTTATTAAATCGGCGATCACTATTCTGATCATGGTAGAACGCAATGGCATAATCGCCCGGCTGCGTCAGCGGGATACAGAGTTCCGTTGTTCCTTTGACCGCGCTTTGTCGGACGCGCAAGACAACTTTGTCAGGCTCGAGAAAATCCGCGACAATATGATTGTGCAAATCCGCGATGATATAGCCCTTGGATTTTTTGACGTTCTCCACAGTTACGCGGATCTCCAGTTCGCCTTGGCCGCAGTCAACCGGATTGGTAATCACCGGAATTCCCAGAACAAATTCATTATATTTGGAACTGATATCGCGCGGATATATTGAAGAGACTACTGGCTCGGATATAGTGGGCGTAGCTGCCGCTTCCCCCGTTTCCGGCATTTTTGGGGCCTCGGCTATGATAGGGACTTCTGTCGCGATAGCCGTTTCAGAACTGGCCGAAATCGCGTTTATGCGGGCAATTGTTTCAGCGTCGTAGAGGATAATTTCGATTGGCTGACCGGCCAAAGACTCGGTTTGTGCATAAGGCGAGCCGCAGACGCTTGCCACGCAAATACATGCCCACAAAACATATTTGGATATCTCAGCCAATCTGAACGCCCCGCGTCAATAGAAAGGTAAAATATCAAAAAGACAGGGCCATGTCATTAAAAAATAAGGCCTTTTACACAGTGAGGTTTTTCTGCAACGTCTATGGCTAAACAGTTTGGCGATAGCGCGTCAGAACCTGACGATAATTTCCGACCAGATTTTGCATAATTCTGTCCCAATTATAGTCGGCGCTAATCTCCCTGGCGCGGCGGCCCATCTGACGGCGTAATTGTTTATCGGTGCAAAGCTCCGCGGTTTTTTCAGTCCAGTCGGGATCATCGGGGGAATCAATCAACCACCCATTTTCGCCGTTTTGAATTAGGTCCGAAGTCCCTGTGGCTCTCAGACATACTGACGGCACGCCGGATGCCATGGCCTCGAGCGTCACATTGCCAAAGGTCTCGGTCAGACTTGGATTGATGAAAATATCACTTGAGGCATAGGCGCGGGAGAGATCCGGCCCCGTCAAATGTCCGGTGAGGATAGCGCCTGGAAGGGTGCCTTCAATTCGGCCTCTTTCGGGGCCATCGCCCACAATCATCGCTTTGACGGGTAAGCCCCTTTGCCGCAACGAGTCCACAAGATCTGCATACTCATTTAAACCTTTTTCTTTCACCAGCCGCCCTACAAATGTCAGAACAATATCGGCGTCATCTATGCCAAGATTTCGGCGCCATGCCATATCCCTTTTATCGGGGTTGAAGAAATTACGATCTATCCCGCGTGACCAGGTCCGGATATTCTCTCCGACAATTTCTTGCGATTGCAAGACATCACCGACCGACGGACTTGGAACATAAACATGCTGGCATCTTTTATAATATTTCGCCATTTGCCGACGGCACCAAGGCGCAAGCCATCCGACATTATAATACTCGAAATAAGTGTCGAACCTTGTGTGAAACGACGCAACCGCCGGTATGTTTTCGCGTTCGGCAAACTTCAAAGCCGAGTGACCAATAATATCAGGCGCGGACAAATGAATCAGCGTTGGCTTAAAGTCTAATAATTTTTGTTTGACGCGGCGCGAAAGACCCGTGCCAATTCTATATTCACTGCGAAATGGTATAGGCATGGACGGAATGGAAACGACTGTACCGGGCGCGTCGAAAGCATGTTTTTCATTGGTCGGCGAAAAAACCAGAACCTCGATATTCTCGCGCTCAAGATAACCAACCAAGCGATTAAGCGCTTTGTTAGCGCCATCGGCCTGAAAATTATAATTACCGCCAAACAGCGCAATACGAAGTTGTGACTCCATTAGAACGCCCCTTCCCATCGCCGCGCGCCTCTTTGACAAATAGAAGCGCTAGACTTATCTCCAATTTATATGGCTTGCAAGCGGGGCAATATCAAAGAGGGAGGGAAGAGGGCGTGAAACAAGGAGGATTTCTCTGTGATCTGACCCAGTCCTATTCTGCTGTTGGCGGCGGTGTTCGCACTTACCTTACGGCCAAGCGCGCTTTCATCACAAGCCAGACTCCTTACCGACATTTGCTGATTGTCCCGGGCGATAAAGACCGCATCATTGATTATGGGCACAATATTACCGCCGAGATTAAATCGCCGCGCGTTCCGGGCAGTCCGAATTACCGGCTCCTTCTCCGGTCCAAAGCTGTGATTAAAACGCTCAACCAACATAACCCGATTTCGATCGAATGCCTCGATGCTTATAATCTACCATGGGCGGCGATTAAATATCGCGAGCAAGTCGGAAATGTCGGACTGATTGCTGGCTACCGAACCGACTTTCCTACCGTTTATGCGGAAGGCTTAACTCGAAGATTTATCGGCAAGGGGTTTTCGGGCCGCCTCAAAAAACGTGCTTATAATTACGCCAGGCGGCTCTACCGAAACTTTGATGCCGTCTATGCACTTGAGCCCGCCATGGCCAAAAGACTCGAAGGGCTCGGTGTCAAAGACGTCAATGTTTTGCCGCTCGGCGTTGATCTCGAACTCTTTAATCCTGACAAGCGCGATGATAAATGGCGCAGCTCTATTGGGGCCGGCAAGAACGACATTGTTCTGGTTTATGCTGGTCGCATCGACAAAGAGAAGCAGGCCGATATTGTCGTCGAAGCATTTCTAAAACTCCCCAAATCCTTAAAGGCAAGCTTGGTCATGCTCGGCGAAGGCAATCTCAAACAAAGCCTTGCAGAAAAAACCCAAAATGAAGCCGTTATGTTTGCGGGATTTATTTCTGAGCGCGCCGAGCTCGCAAAAATTCTAGCGTCCTCTGATCTCTATGTTTCGGCCATGGCGTTTGAAACTTTCGGGATTTCGATCATCGAGGCGCAGGCAGCTGGCCTTCCCGTTGTTGGCGTCGCGGCCGGGGCGATGCCAGAGCGCGTCCCGAAGTCATTAGGGGTTTTGGGCCCTGTTGGCGACGCGGACATCATGGCTAAAAATATTGAGACGCTTTGGCAATCCGGACAGCTCGGCGCGATGGGCCAGCGGGCCCGCAATCATGTCGAAGATCATTTTTCCTGGAACCGGACGTTTGAACATTTGTTTGGGCATATTTACACCAAGGCTCTCGGCTCTGATTTTTCGATCAGCCAAGCGCGCTGACAAATCGCGCGACTTGATCCGGATCAGTCGCCCAGCTCGTCACCAGGCGAATTTCCATGTGATCAGTGCCGACCGCGCCCCAGCGATGAAACGCGAAATCACGTTCCAATTTTTCAACTAGCGCCAAGGGTAGAATCGGAAAGAGTTGATTGGTCTCAGTCGGGCATGATAATTTGTAGCCGGCGGCGATCATTGCGTCAGATAATATTTTGGCCTGAGCGTGAGCATGTAAAGCCCCGCTGTCAAAAAGGTCTTTCTCGAACAGCGTTTTAAACTGCAGTCCAAGTACGCGGCCTTTGGAAATCATCGCGCCGCGCTGCTTAATATGAAACGCGAAATCTTCGGCGAGCTCTCCTTTGTTAAACACGATCGCTTCGCCGAGCAGTGCGCCGGCTTTGGTGCCGCCAATCCAGAATATATCGGTTAGCTTTGCAAGGTCCGGCCATGTCAGATCGGAAGCCTTTGACACCATCGCGGCTCCGAGCCGGGCACCGTCCATCATCAGCCAAAGACCCAATGTATCACAAGCGACACGGAGCGCCTTCAGTTCCGACTTGCGATAGGCCAGACCGGTCTCGGTCGCGTTGGAAATATAGACCAGTTTCGGCCGCGCCATATGGGGCGGCATGGTATTTTCGGCGACAGCATTGCGAATATCTTCGGGCCGCAGTTTTCCGTGCTCGCCCGGCGCGATAATCACCTTGTGCCCGGCCCGCTCAATCGCACCGGCTTCATGTTCAGCGATGTGTCCGCCTTGAACCGAGATCACGGCCTCGAACGGTTTAAGCACGGATGAGATGATCAGGAGATTGGCCATTGTCCCGCTGGCGACGAAATGCACGGCAGATGTTTGGCCCAGCCGCGCGCAGATAAGCTCCCTCGCCGCCGCGCTAAATTCATCATCACCATACGGGTCTTGCTGCACCAGATTGGCGTCCGACAGCGCCGCCAATATCTCGGGATGGCAGCCTTCAGAATAGTCGTCTCGGAAACTATAAGTCATATGCCTCTAAATCAAAGAGCGCGGCGGAAGACAAGCCTTATTGACCCGCCTCTCATTCCTCGGCAAACTCTTGTCCAAATGGAGAGAGATATGAAAACCCCTATCGCCAGCCTGTTATCAGCCCTAATTTTGTTCAGCGCCTGCGCCAAAGAAAAGTCCGATATGGGCGCCATCGCCGTGCCGCCCGACGAGATCGTCGAAGTCGCTGATAAAACCGATGGCTTTAACGCAAAGCTCGCCCAAGAGCTCGGGGCCGATCCGTACGGGATGCGCTCCTATGTTTTCGCAACCCTTTTGACCGGGCCGAATGATGCAACCATTACGGATAAGGATAAGCGAGCGGAGCTATTTAAAGGGCACTTTTCCAATATGGGCCGCCTCGCTGAAGACGGAAAACTTGTTCTAGCCGGACCTTTTGTCGAAGCCGGGAACATGCGCGGGCTGTTTATTCTCAATGTAGAAACCATCGCGGAAGCCGAAGCGTTGGTTCAGACTGACCCGTCGATCAAAGCCGGAATTTTTAAAGTCGAGTTTGCCAAATATTACGGCTCAGCCGCCCTTATGAAAGTCAATGAAATCCACAAATCCATTCAGGAAAAAGACATTTAACCCTGCGTCATGGCCCTTTTAACATCAGCCCGGGAATCACAGCTCTGGATGGCGACGGCGCTGGTCGTCGGCGGGATTTTTGCGACGCTTTTTCTGGATCGACCTTTTCTGGAGCAACTCGGCAATAAAAACGTGCAGGCCGCTTTTTTCCTCGGCGGAATGGGGCTGATAGGGCTTGCGATTATGCTCTATGCGATGTTCTCAAATCCCGGAAAAACCAATCTCATTATTTTGCTCGGCATCGCGACCATCTATATGATGCTCTTTCTGCGTCTCGGCCTGACCGAGCGCGGTCATATGATCGAATATAGTGTTATGGCCCTTTGCGTGCACGAAATTCTGTTCGAGCGGGCACGAAACGGAAAAGCGCTGCGGCCGATCCTACTCTGGGCTTTTGCCATCAGTTTTCTGATCGGCTGCATAGATGAAAGCCTGCAGCTCTTTATTCCGGATCGCGTCTTTGATCCGGTCGATATCGTCTTTAACGCCATGGTGATTTTCATGGCTCTGGCCGCGAGGGGAACCGTTCAGCTGATTGAAAAAATGCGCGGGGCTTGAGAACGCCGCGGCAAGCGCCTAAGTTAATTCTATGGCTTTACTCGACACTCCACTTTGTGATTTTGGCTGGCAGGCCCCGGATTTTACTTTGAAAGATGCGCAGGGTACAGAGCATTCTATGCTAGGGTCGATGGGCGAGCACGGCCTGCTGATCGCGTTTATTTGCAATCACTGCCCCTATGTCAAAGCTATCGCCGAGCGATTAGCCGAGGACACGGCGATACTCAAGCTACAAGGCATCAACACGCTCGCCGTGATGTCGAACGACTATCAAAACTACCCGGCCGACGCCCCGCCCAAAATGCTGGAATTTGCAGCCGAGCACGGCTTTGAATTTCCATATCTGATCGATGAAGATCAGTCAGTGGCGCGCAACTACGGCGCGGTCTGCACGCCCGACTTTTTCGGGCTGAATAAAAAAGCTCAGCTCCATTATCGCGGCCGTCTCGACGACGCCAAACTGGGCAACCCGTCCATGCGGACCAAGGAACTCCTCAACGCTATGATGCTGATCAAAGAACGCGGCCACGGCCCAAGGGAGCAGACGCCAAGCATGGGGTGCTCGATTAAGTGGCGGTAGCACCCCTTCCGCTCATCCCCGCGTCGGCGGGAATCTAAACCGGTTTCGAACCATGACCTATCTCAAAACATACTGCCGATCCGGAACCATGTTTAGATTCCCGCCGACGCGGGAATGAGCGGAAGTTTACCAGTGTGAGTATTAGACAATGTAGTTCAGGGCCGGGCGGTAGGCGATAGCCCTCCCCACTAAATTTAGGCCCTCGCCCAGATCTTCGGGACATGAAGAGCCAGCGCCGAGACTAGCGACACGATAATGCCCATGGGGAATATTTCCGAGAAGGTCACAGGAATACGAAAGAGCGGGTTTGCATAGCTTTCTTTGAGCGCCATTTTTTTATCCGTAAAGATTTGCAGCGCTTCGGCGGACACGCCCTTGGCTTTTTCAAGTTCAATCAAGTGATCGGTATATTCGGTGATAAAGCGATCGCCAATGAAAAGCTGGAAAACTTCCCAAATGACGACATAGGCGATCCCCGCACATAGCGACATAGCCAGGCCGAGCATAAGCGCTTTTGAAAATTTAATTACGCCGCCCTGTTCCCGGTCACGAAATTTTTTAATCCCGAAAAATATCAGAGACAGGACCAGGAACATGATGATAAAGCCGATGACCATGCTGGTCGCGCCGCTGTGAAGCCCGAACATCAAATAGTTCGTCATCATAAATCCGATGATTAAAGCGCCGGCAGGCGTTCCGTAAAAAATCGCGGTTTTCCAGAACCCCATGGATTTGTCTGCTGTTGTCATAATGTCCTCCCGTTTTGATCCTTGCTGTCTGCCCCGAATATGCGGCGCTGTCACTCGCCCAAACGGGTGAGTTTGCGGCTTTCACCCATTTTTATGACATGAGCAGTGAAAACTCCGCGGCCTTGGTCACCGCCTGCGTCCGGTTTCGAACGCCGAGTTTTTCATAGAGATTGGCCAGATGGGTTTTGACCGTATTGGGCGATATATCCAGCACCCGCGCGATCTCTTTATTGCTTTGACCCGAGGACAGCGCGCCAAGCATTTCAAGCTCCCGCTTGGTCAGGCCAAGCGCCTTGATAGCTTTTTCATTGACGTGATTATTCTCTTTCGGCGCGGGCCGTCTCTGCCGCTCAATCCAGACTCCCAGCCCGGCAAAGACCACCGCAATAATCAGACCATAAACTTCAAACCCGATATCCCGAACCCAAAACCGGTAATCCAGCCAGGTCAGCGCAAAAGCCGCTACTGCCAGGATCAGTCCATAAATAATAACCGTTTTCCCCATGCGGTATTATTGGCAGAGCGGGCGCGGGTTGGGAAGACTGAATTGTTTCGTATCTGTCTTGTATTAAAAAAATTGCGAGGCGCGTGCAAACTCTATTGTCTCATCGGAACAAAGAAATTTAATAACTTTGAACTAGAAACCAATCATCACCACGTACGCCTTAGACCAAATTCAGTCTAGATATTCAATCTTGATCCAATGATCTGGGTAATCATTGTCATCCACAGGATAAGTCAAATTGTCGGGTCCAACAAAAACAACCCCTCCGCCGAACAAATTTCGCAATCTATGAAATTCAATAATTGCCTTTTCCATTACATCTTTGGGGCTTGCATGGTCTAAAATTGGGTCGCGATAACAAATTATGTTAATACTAATGTTTGTATCGTCAGTTTTTTCAATCATCAATTTCAGATGTAGAAGTACTTCTTTTAAATCCAACTGATACTCAAAATTCAGCATCGTAATTTTATCAATGGCGAAGAAATTCAAATATTCGTTGAACGAATACTCCCTATTCCAGTCTTGTTTTGTAGTCTCGTTAGACCAAACAGAGAGGTCAAAACTTCCATCACAAACCTGAGCTTTTAAAAAGCGTATATTTGCATCAAGATTCGTTGCGTCAATGGACGGAATATATCCTTCAAAGAAAGCCATACCAGAACACATTTCATCAATGAAATAGGAAATGCGAGGCCACAACTTCTCAAAACTTTCCATTGAATTCTTATACCCCCGGTAAATCCAAGCTCATCTCATCCGCACAATTCCGCGCAATATCATACCCCGCATCCGCATGTCTCATAACCCCTGTCGCCGGGTCGTTCCAGAGCACGCGGCGCAATCGTTCATCGGCTTCTTCTGTGCCGTCGGCGCAGATGACCATGCCGCTGTGCTGGGAGTAGCCCATGCCGACTCCGCCGCCGTGGTGGAGCGAGACCCAGGTCGCGCCGGAGGCTGTGTTAAGGAGCGCGTTTAGGAGCGGCCAATCGGAGACGGCATCGGAGCCGTCTTTCATGGATTCGGTTTCGCGGTTGGGGCTGGCGACGCTGCCGCTATCGAGGTGGTCACGGCCGATCACGACCGGGGCGGAGAGCTCGCCTGTGCGGACCATTTCATTAAAGGCGAGACCGAGCTTATCGCGCAGGCCGAGACCAACCCAGCATATCCGCGCAGGAAGGCCCTGAAACGCGATGCGGTCCCTCGCCATATCGAGCCAGTTATGCAGGTGCGGATCATCCGGGATGATCTCTTTTACACGCGCGTCAGTTTTATAAATATCTTCCGGATCACCCGAAAGCGCGGCCCAGCGAAACGGGCCGATCCCTTTGCAAAACAGTGGCCTTATATAGGCCGGGACAAAACCCGGAAAGGCGAAGGCGTCTTTAAAGCCGGCGTCAAACGCGACTTGGCGGATGTTATTGCCATAGTCCACCGTCGGCACGCGGGCCTTGTGGAAATCCACCATGGCCTCGACATGGACGCGCATGGACTCGCGCGCTTCCTTTTCAACAAGCGCCGGATCAGATTCTTGACGCGCGCGCCATTCGGACACGCTCCACCCGATCGGGAGATAGCCGTGGACCGGGTCGTGGGCACTGGTCTGGTCGGTGACAATATCAGGCCGCACGCCGCGCCTAAATAGCTCCGGCACAATCTCGGCGGCATTGCCGATCAGCCCGACAGACTTGGCTTCGCCCGCCGCCGTCCAGCGCTCAATCATCTCGAGCGCTTCGTCAATGCTATGGGTCTTCTCATCAACGTAACGGGTACGCAGGCGAAAGTCGGCCCTCGTCTCGTCGCACTCAATAGCAAGGCAGCAGGCTCCGGCCATAACAGCGGCAAGCGGCTGCGCGCCGCCCATGCCGCCAAGACCTGCGGTCAGCACCCATTTGCCCGTGAGGTCACCGCCATAATGCTGCCGCCCAGCCTCGACAAAGGTCTCATATGTGCCCTGCACAATGCCTTGCGTCCCGATATAAATCCAAGAGCCGGCCGTCATCTGGCCATACATCATCAGGCCCTTTTTATCGAGCTCGTTAAAGTGATCCCAATTGGCCCAGGCCGGCACGAGGTTGGAATTGGCGATTAAAACGCGCGGTGCCATGTCGTGGGTTTTGAAAATCCCGACCGGCTTACCCGATTGCACCAGAAGCGTTTCGTCGGTTTCGAGCCGCCGCAGGCTTTCGACGATTTTATCATAGGCTTCCCAATTGCGCGCCGCCCGGCCGATGCCGCCGTAAACCACCAGCTCATGCGGGTTCTCGGCCACATCGGGGTGGAGGTTGTTCATTAGCATGCGCAGCGGCGCTTCGGTCAGCCAGCTTTTACAGGTCAGTTCGGTACCCGTGGGGGGATAGATATCGCGGGAGTTTTTACGGGTGAAAGACAATCAGGTCTCCAGAGATGGGAATGAGATTTCGGCCGCGTCCAGAAAGTCACTGGCGCGGGCCATGTCAGCAGCAGTTTCCATATCGCGGGTCATAAAGCGGTCATGGGTCAGCGGCTCGACGCGCCCATAGAACACGGCCATGACATTTTGCAAAGCCGGACTGGTATTAACCGGCGCGCGAAAACGTACACCTTCAACGCCGCAGAACAGCTCGATCCCTAAAATCCGAAATAGATTATCCGCCATCCGCAGGAGCCGCCTGGCGCCGTGCGCCGCCATAGACACATGATCTTCTTGATTGGCGCTGGTCGGCGTCGAGTCGGTTGAGCACGGATTGGCGAGATGTTTGTTTTCACTCATCAGGGCGGCGCTGGCGATCTCAACCACCATCATGCCGGAGTTAAGCCCCGGATCTTCGGCGAGGAAAGGCGGTAGATCAAAGGACAGCGCCGGGTCGACGAGCAGTGCAATGCGGCGCTGCGAAATGGCTCCGATCTCGGCCATGGCCAGCGCAATCATATCGGCGGCAAAGGCCACAGGCTCGGCATGGAAATTTCCGCCGGAGATAATAGAGCCGTCCGGCATGACCAGCGGATTATCAGTGGCCGCATTGGCTTCGATCATCAGCGTGCGAGCGGCCTGTCTCAATATGCGCATGGCCGCGCCGACAACTTGTGGCTGGCAGCGCATACAATAAGGATCCTGCACGCGCGGATCATCTTCGCGGTGACTGTCACGAATAATCGAGCCTTCGAGCAGGTCGCGCATCGTCGCCGCCGCTTCGATCTGGCCGAAATAACCGCGCAGTTCATGAATGCCCGGCATGAGCGGCGCCGTTGAGGCCATAGCTGCGTCAATGGAGAGCGCCGATGTAATCAAAGACATTTGCGCCGCGCGCCAGGCCTCGAACAGTCCGGCCAGCGCGTGGGCGGTGCTGAACTGCGTGCCGTTGATCAGGGCGAGCCCTTCTTTGGGACCCAGGACTATCGGCGTCAGCCCGGCTTTTCTAAGCGCCTCGCCGCCGGGCATAGTCTTGCCGTTATACTCGGCCTCGCCTTCGCCGATCATCACGGCCGCCATATGGGCCAGAGGCGCGAGATCGCCGGACGCGCCGACGGATCCTTGCGCCGGAACAACAGGCGTTACGCCCTTTTCCAATAGAGCTTCGAGCATTTCAGGCGTATCTGGTTTTACGCCGGATGCGCCACGTCCGAGCGAGATGAGCTTAAGCGCCATCATCAGCCGCGTGATATTTATCGGTGTTGTGTCACCAATCCCAGCACAGTGCGACAGGATGAGATTGCGCTGCAGCGTTTCTGTGTCTTCCGGCGCGATCCGGATTGAGGCGAGTTTCCCAAAGCCCGTATTGACGCCGTAAACGGCCTCGTCACCCGCTGCCGCTTTCGTCACAACGGCGCAGGATTTTTCAATCGCGGCATTGGCGTCATCATTGAGCCTGGCAGCTTCGCCGCGCCGATATATCTCTTCAAGCTCGAACAGGGTCACCTGCCCCGGATTAAGGGTCAGCATTCGGCCCCTCCAAATATACGTTGATAGAGCGGCGCGTCGCCGATCCGGTATGTCAGCTCGGCCGGATGTTCGACATCCCAGATCGCGAGGTCCGCCCGCATGCCTTTAGCGAGCCGTCCGCTCATCGGCAGGCCGAGCGCCTTGGCCGCATTGACCGTCGCGCCGCGCAGGCACTCTTCGGGCGTCAGATCAAACAGGGTCGCCGCCATATTCATCGCCAGCAGGATCGAGGTCATCGGCGACGAGCCGGGATTACTATCGGTCGCAACCGCCATCGGAACGCCCGCGAGGCGCAGACTTTCGATCGGCGGTTTTTGGGTTTCGCCGAGAAAATAATAAGCCCCCGGGAGTATGCCGGCGACCACCCCTGCCTCGGCCATGGCGATGATGCCTTCTTCGGATATAAATTCCAAATGGTCGGCCGATAATGCTTGATAACTGGCCGCGAGCTGAGCGCCGCGCAGATAGGAGATTTGCTCGGCATGCAGCTTAACCGGCAGGCCTAATTCTTTGGCCGTATCAAACACACGGGTGATCTGAGCCGGCGTAAATCCGATGGTTTCGCAAAATCCGTCAACAGCGTCGACAAGCCCGTCAGCAAAGGCGGCGCGCAGAGCCGGGATGCAAATATCGTCAATATAGGCGTCAGCATCCATGCCGGCCGGAACCGCATGCGCGCCGAGAAAAGTCGTTTTAATTCTGACCGACCGGGCCTCTTCAAGCCGTCTTGCGATCCCGAGCATGCGCAGCTCCGTCTCGATATCGAGCCCGTAACCGGATTTAATTTCGACCGTCGAAACGCCCTCGGCCAGAAGGTTGTCCAGCCGCGCTAAGGTCTGAACGAACAGGTCCGTATCATTGGCCGCGCGCGTCGCTTTAACGGTCGAAATTATCCCGCCGCCCGCCAGCGCAATATCCTCATAGCTTTTGCCTTCGAGCCGCATTTCAAATTCGTTCGCGCGCGATCCGGCATAGACAAGATGGGTATGACAATCCATCAGGCCGGGCGTCACAAGCCGTCCGTTCAGCTCAGTCCGGGGCGCATCTTCGAACCGTCCCGGAAGACGGTTTTTGGGGCCGACATAGTCGATCGCTTGATCTTTGATAGCGATAACGCCGTCGACGAGGCCATAGCCGCTCGGCCCGGCCAACGTTGCCAATCGGGCGCCAGTATAGACATGAACCTGATGTAGATGCGTACTCATCCCAGTCCTTTTACGCAAAACCCGCGCAATAATCTTGTTAAAAAGCGTAAAATATGAGATTGTATTTCAGCATCAGATCCGGGCCTTAAATCGGCTGAATGACGCTCTATACTGCGGTTACCACGTGGAACGTCCACGGATTGTCCTGTGCTTCACGTGAAACCTCGTTGAAAAATAAACTATTCTGGCTGAGCGTTTATGGGCTGATGATGATCGGTTTATGGGAGCGCAAATGAAGCCATCCATCGATCACAATTTTGATCGCGACCAGAACAATCAGTAACAGGTCGGGACTGCCGGTTTGCATCAACAGCAATCCGCCAAAGATAATGATCAAATGCATGACAACCACGCGCCCGTAAGGTTTGAACATCTGCTCGGACGAGCTGCGGCGGCTATATTCTTTACGGCGCAAGAAATTATGCCAGAATGAAAAAATGTGACTGATCATAAGGCTCCCGATCGCGATCCAGAACAGCGGGTTTTCGGTAAAATAGGCAAAAATGTTTTTGACGCCGATCATATGATTGAGCGCAGTCAAATGCCCATAGGAAAATCCGCCGAAATGAATGGAAAAGAAAGCGGCGTTAAACAGATTGCCGAACAAAGAGATACCGCCCTCAAACACGCCGCCCCGACACATTAGAATTTTTGGGACATTCAGGACGCCGATGAAAACGGTTTCTAGCCAATAAAGCGCCAGAATGATCGCCAGACCCCAATCAAAAAACAGCACGCCGATAACCGGGATCAGATTGACCCAGTACAATAATAAAACGCTCGGTTCTCGCCAGTTTTGCGGCATGGACTGCCCCTTCCGGCTTACATCATAGTAAAAATCGGAAATGGTTCCAGTCTAATGTCCGTTTCCAAAGCGCCCGGTTTGGACGCCGTAATCGACCGCCAGCCCATAAGACGGATCATCATCGGAGCCGATGACCAATTGTCCGGCCTTGGATAGAATTTCGTGACAGTCTCTGGACAAATGTCTGAGCTGCAAAGTCTTTCCTTGAGCGCGATATTTCCCGGCCATATCTTCAATGGCCTGCAAAGCCGACTGATCGACAACGCGGCTGCGCATAAAATCGACAATGACGGTGTCCGGATCATTTTTAGGGTTAAAAATTTCCGCAAATCCATCGGTCGAGCCAAAGAATAGCGGGCCCTCAATCTGGTAAACCAGCGCGCCCTCTTCTTCTGTTTTGTGGGCATGGATGCGCCGCGCATTATTCCAGGCATAGGCCAGAGCCGAGACAATGACCCCGACAATAACGGCGACGGCCAGATCATAACGTACGGTAACCGCCGTGACCAAGATTATCACGAACGCATCCATTTTGGGAATGCGCTGCATTATTTTGAAGGACTGCCAGGCAAATGTCCCGATCACGACCATGAACATAACGCCGACAAGCGCGGCAAGCGGGATCTGTTCGATCCACTGCGAGCCGTAAAGAATGAAACCCAGCAGCGCGAGCGCGGCAACAATTCCGGAGAGCCGCGTACGCGCCCCGGATTTCACATTGATCATGCTTTGCCCGATCATCGCGCAGCCGCCCATGCCGCCGAAAAATCCTGTCACGACATTGGCCGCGCCTTGGGCGACACACTCTTGCGAGGCGCCGCCGCGTTTTCCGGTTAGTTCTCCGACAAGGTTGAGGGTCAGCAGACTTTCGATCAGGCCAATCGCCGCCAATATCAGCGCATATGGCAGTATGATCTGCAGGTCTTGAAGACTATAGGAAATTTCCGGGATGCTGAATTGCGGCAGGCCACCCGAGATTGACGACATGTCGCCAACTGTCGGCACATCAATACCGAGCGCGAGAACAACGCCGACCGTTATTAAAATACCGGCGAGCGGGGCCGGAATAGCTTTGGTGAAACGCGGCAATAGCCAGATCACCAACATGGTCAATCCGACGAGCGCGAGCATGATCATCAAAGGCGTTCCTGTAATATAATCGGCCGAGAAAATAGACGGGCCGTGATGTCCGGCCTGAGTGCTCGCTTCGGCTGCGGCGGCGCCCGGTTTCTCAAATTGTTTGAGCTGGGCCAGTCCGATGATGATCGCCAGCCCGTTGACAAATCCAAGCATGACCGGATGCGGGACAAGGCGGATAAATTTCCCGAGCCTGAAAATCCCCGCAAAGACCTGCAATATCCCCATCAGCACAACTGTCGCAAAAAGATATTCAACACCGTGCTGGGCAACCAGCGCCACCATGACAACCGCTAGCGCGCCGGTCGCGCCGGAAATCATGCCGGGCCGGCCGCCGAAACAGGCTGTGATCAATCCGACGATAAAGGCGGCGTAAAGCCCGACCAGCGGATGAACGCCGGCAACAAAGGCAAAGGCGACCGCTTCGGGTATTAATGCGAGCGAGACGGTTATGCCCGCCAGCACCTCGACCTTGATCCGGTGCGGCGTAAAGGTCATGGGCTGACCGCTGCGGCGGCGCGCCGGTATGGAGACTTGCTCCAAAAAATTGGAGATCGACGTTCTAAGCATGAAGAATTTCCTGGATGATCATCCGAGACGGCAAAAGAGCCGCGCTCTTATCAAAGCAAAGATGAATTACAAGGGCTTGATGAGTTTAAATGTTAAAACCGGCCGGAAAGACGTACTATCCCATTTACGGCGTCGCTGTCGCTACGGGCAAAGTCGGTCGATCCGATGACAGTCAGGCTCAGATTTTCGCTAATATTGATGCCCGCAATGGCCGAGACCCGCGCGTAAGAATCGTCGGTCCCCAAAGTGGTAATCGACACCGGAACGTCCGGGATGGTGACGAGCGCGGTTGTGACAGTTTGGGAGTTATTCTCCAGACCTTTTACCCAGCTGCCCTGAACCCCGACAAATATATCATCAAAATGTCCGCCAATATCAAGACCGGCCTCAGCGTTGATAGGATTGATAGTGACGTCGCCAATGATACGGTCAAGGCCGGCCGCGCCGCTCTCGGCGTAGCCTTCGATATTTGTGTCCTGCCATGTCAGGCGCACAAAAGGATGAATGCCAATGGCCTCATCTTTCATCTCGATGAAATTTCCGCGCAGCTCTCCTGAGGCCATAAATGTCCGGCCTTCGGCCGAGCCCTCAGATATCTGTCCGGCAACGCCCGTATGGCGCGCCGTATCATGCGCGTCAAAAGACAGGCTGCCTGTGACCGTGGCCGTAATCTCATTAAAATCGCGTGAGGCAAATCCGCCAACCCGGACCGAATCCGTATCCAGACCGCCATTAACCATGGAATATTCGGTCTCTGACACGCCGTATGATCCGGCGACGCCAAGGCGGAACTTTCCGGCTTGCCGGGCCCCGCCAAAGGTGGCGGCATAGCCGTCATAATCATAGCCCGAGGACAGGCGCTGATTATCGCGTTCGCCGTCAAGATAATGAACCTGTCCGAACCATGACCATTGATCCGACAGTTTCATCGTTCTGGATGTCAGGCTGAGCATATGATCCCAGTCAGCCGCCATCTCGGCGCTGACCTCGGCGGCCGCGCCGGGGATGCGGGTTGAGATCAGCGTATCGGCCATGGCTGCGGCCGTAATCTGATGGCCAACGGCCGTCGGATGCACCCCGTCAAAAAACAAATAATCTTCCGGATTGCTGCAAATAACAAAATTGCCAAGACAAGAAACATCTACGACCGACAATCCGTACTTGGTTGGATTATTGTAAACATCTCGAAACAAAGTTGTCGAATCGAACGTGTAAATATGGGTGTTTGTCGTTGTCGTCAGGCCGGACAACATATTGGTCAGCGCTGCATTATGGGCATCCGAAATTGCCGTACTGGCGGCCATCGCCGCTGGGCCGCCAACAGCCACAGACGGCGTCAAACCCGTATCGGCGACAAAGGGCACAAGGATGTGATCGGCCCCGGCGCCGATCAATTGACCCAGCTGGGTCTGAATATTGCCGACCGCATTACTGACGACCAGCGCCGGATCATCGACCATTGGATCAAAGCCCAAATAATCATTGCCGCCAATATTGAGGACAAACAAATCAAAGTCCGAGATTTGATAGCCGGAGGCGAGAAAGCGATCCACTTGCGCGCCGCTGCCATTGCCGTTCAGAAAAGCATTAACGTGATCAATACCGAAATTGTTCTGGGTTACGCCCGGCCCGGAACGCGCGCCGCCAATGGCATAGTTAAGATCCCGGGTGGCCTGAAAGCCTAAAAGATCATCGAGCAAATAGGTATAGACCGGGCCGTTGGAAAACTGGTTTTCAAAATATGGCGGTCCCGGAATGTTTAGACCGTTCAGCAAGCCGGGAAGATTGCCCGGATCGGACAGGCTGTCACCAAAGACAATCAAGTCGTCAAACAGCGCAATTGGACCATCATCGCCAGCACTGGCGGGACTGGCGACCATCATCAGGCCTGCAAATATTGAAGGGCTTAGGCATTTGCGAAAATTTGACATAATATTCCTGACGGTGGGTTCGAAATGTTGAATTGACCGGCAGCTTAGAAATAGCGGCGACAGCTCGCAAGCCGGGAAAGTCATTTTTTAAAGATAAAATTTTGTCGTTTTTTTTGAGATTAGAGTTTACATAAAACTATGAGTATGGACCTGCAAAGTCATTTTAACTGGACCGGCCGTCAGGATTTGGAAGATGGGCCAATGGCTGTACGCTTTTATAACCGGATCAAGGAAAACGGCAAACGGGCTCTGATCGGATTTGCCAGCGACGCCGGCGTTCAGCGCAATCTGGGACGGCCCGGGGCAGCCTTGGCACCTGACGCCATCCGGACCGCGGCTCGAAATCTGGCAGTTCCGCATAATGCCGGACCATTTGTGGATTTGGGCGATATACGGGTCGAGGACGATGCTCTGGAAGCCGGGCACACGCTCCTGTCCCTGACCCTGGATCAGCAGCTGAGATTATTTGATCGTATCCTGATTTTGGGCGGCGGGCACGAGACAGCCTATGGCGGCTATGCCGGCCTTAAAATTCACTATCCGGATCACCGGATCGGCATTGTCAATCTTGACGCCCATCTGGACCTACGCGTCCCAGGCGATAAGGGCGTCTCGTCCGGCACACCTTTCTATCAAATGCGGATGCTCGATCCCAAGCAGTTTGACTATCTCTGCCTCGGGGTCGCCGAAGAGAGCAACACCGACGCTCTTTTTCAACGCGCCGAGGAATGGGATGTGGGCATAGTTTCGGATCATGCGCTGATTGCAAATCCTAAAGCCGCCGATGCGGAAATCTCCAAGCTCATCGCGCGCAATGATTTAATTTATTTGACCATAGATCTGGATGTCTTGCCGCATTATCAAATGCCCGGCGTCAGCGCGCCGGCCTCGCGCGGCGTTCCTCTATCGACAATCGAGCGATTGGTTCAGCTGATATTGGAACTGACGAAATCCACAGGTAAACACGTGCCGGTCGCGGATATTGTCGAATATTCCCCGGCGCTGGATCAGGATGATGTGGGGGCCAGAACAGCTGCCTGTCTGGCCCGCCAGATTTTACTCTGCCCTTAGTGAGCGAGACGCGCTTCAAGCGTCGCGATACGTTTATTCTGCGCGATCATATGCAGGGTCAGCTCTTCAATTTTTTCCAATAGCTTGCCGTTCATGGCATTGAGATCAACGCCTTTGGCCTGCATGTCCTCAGCCGAGTCTACGCCGGGCAAATGACCTTTGGAGGCAATAAAAGCCTCGACCGTAGGGAGCGACGCCAGTTCATAATTGGACGCAAATACGTGATCGGCGGTCGCGACATGTTTGCCCTTGATCCGGATACATCCGTCGCCGGCGTCCAGATGAATAACCGTATCACCATCATCATTTTTCAGGGCGATGTCACCGGCTGCGCCGTTTCCGCCCGCATAAATATTGGCGCGGCCGCCGTCAATATGCATGCGCAAAAGCCCGTCATCCGAGTAAAGCCCGATATCGCCATTATGACCGCCGCCGCCGACCGCGATATTGCCGTCTCCGCCGTCCATAAACAGGGTCTGCGCGCCTTCTTCATCGCGCAGTGCCAGATCTCCGGACGCGCCGTGGCCGCCCATCGCCATATTGGCCGAGCCGCCATAGAAATCGATCGTGGTTTCGCCGAGCGAATTTTTAATATTGAGATTGCCGGCATGGCCGTGGCCGCCAAGGTTCATATCGGCATCGCCGCCATCGATGTGGATCGTGCCCATCCCTTCTTCATCACGAAGAATGACATCGCCTTGCGCCCCTGCGCCGCCGAGCGCCAGATTGGCCGTATTGCCGTTCAGGACCCCGGTCTCTTGACCGCTTTCATTGCGAATATCCATTTTGCCGACGAGATTACTCATAGTGTCTCCTGTAAATTGAGTGATTTTGACCAGGGTTTTTCTACCACAGATAAATCAGGTCTGCATGAATAATATCGCCCCATGTGCAAGATGTACCTTGCCTAAGTGAAGCCCTCATCCAATATAGGGCCTATGAAAATTTTTGACGACCACTCTCTGGCCTGGTTCATTGGCGGCATTGCGCTGATGGCGGTTTATTTTATCATCCGGGCCATGCTCGGATATAAGCAGATCGCCCGCGATGCAGACGCTGAATATTCGCACCGCAAAGCGCAAGGTACGGTGGACAAACGGCTAAGCCGTGAGGGTTATGTCAGAGCTTATCGGCGCTATTATGCGCCGCGTAATTTGACCTATATCGGCATTACTCTGGCGATGATTTTATTTTTAACGCCGCTGCTTGTCATGCTCTATGGCATCGTCAGCACCAAGCTCTGGGAGATGGCGGGGCAGCCGCTGGAATATGCGCCGTCCAGTCTGGTCTGGCAGTTCTTTATGTATTTTAGCGTCATTGGCATGTGGGGCCTGATCGCCTATCAGGTCGCCAAAATTTATCACAAGAAGGCCCCGCGCACCCTGCGCGACGAGATGCTGCGGGAGATGGAATAATGGAATATTTACACACAATGATCCGCATCAGCGATGTCGATGCCAGCTTGAAATTTTTTGTCGATGGTCTTGGGTTTCAGGAACTGCGCCGCGTCGATAATGAGAAGGGCAAATTTACCCTGATATTTTTGGCGACGCCGGACGACCTTAAACGCTCTGGTCTCAAGGGCGATGAATATCCGCTCCCGTCCGGCCTGCCGATGATCGAGCTGACCCATAATTGGGACGAGGCGGGTTACAGCGAAGGCCGCAATTTCGGCCATATGGCGTTTCGCGTCGATAATGTTTACGAGATCTGCCAGCGCCTCTCCGATATGGGCTACGCGATCAACCGCCCTCCGCGCGACGGCTATATGGCGTTTGTCCGGTCCCCCGATAATATTTCGATAGAGCTTTTGCAAAAAGGCGATCGCCTAGAGCCTGCGGAGCCGTGGGCGAGTATGGAAAATAGCGGGAAGTGGTAGACCTTTCCAGATCTCTAACGGAACTTGAGGGTCAAGATTGGGGAGAACCTGAATTTAGCACCAATCTGATCACAACCTGTCACAAGTTACGCTATAAACCAGTAAGTGAATTTTCTGCTGAAAATCTTAGGATCATGATCGGGCAAAGAATCAGCTTAGATATTCTGATTCCTGTAGCGATCGATATGCTAATTGATGATATCCTAGTAGCAGGAGATTTTGGAGAGGGAGACTTGCTGTGCCATGTTTTGAAGTCGGATAAAGTTTATTGGGACAAACACGCGGATATGAAATCTCGACTGATTTCCATTTTCCATCGAGAATATGTCCGCCTCACAAGTTTTTCAGCCGATAATGGCGGCCTTTTTGAAGACAATTGCGAAGATTATAAGGCAGAGTGGTTTGAAGCCTTCAACCTCTTCGCTAAAAATCTCTAACCCGCCGCCGCTTTCTGCATCTCACATAGCTCGCCAATGCCCTTACCGGCGAGCCGCATTAGCTCGGCCATTTCATCGGTGGTAAACGGCGTATCTTCGGCGGAGGCCTGCACTTCGATCACGCCGCCGGTTTCGGTCAGCACGAAATTGGCGTCAGCCTGCGCAGCGCTATCTTCGACATATTCCAGATCCAGACGGCATTCTCCGTCGACGATACCGCAGGACACGGCGGCCATCCGGTCGGTTACCGGGTTTTCTTTGAGTAGGCCTTTCTCGACCAGACCCTGACAGGCCTGATTAAGCGCAACCCAGGCACCGGTTATCGAGGCGGTTCGCGTGCCGCCATCAGCTTGCATAACATCGCAATCAATAATGATCTGGCGCTCACCGAGTTTCTTAAGGTCGACACAGGCCCGCAAAGAGCGGCCGATCAGGCGCTGGATTTCTACCGTGCGTCCGCCCTGCTTGCCGCGCGCGGCCTCGCGGTTATTTCGGGAATGGGTTGAGCGCGGCAGCATGCCATATTCGCCCGTAACCCAGCCCTTGCCCGTGCCTTTCATCCAGCGCGGGACATTTTCATCAACGCTGGCGGTACATAAGACATGGGTGTGGCCGAACTTGGCCAGACAGGACCCTTCAGCATAACGGGAAACCCCGGCTTCAAGTGTGACAGTACGAAGGGCGTCGCAGGCGCGGTTTTCAGGTCTCATGCTAATATCTTTCGGGATTTCGTTTAGTTTTTACTCTCCTAAACAGGCCACAGGTAAAAATCCAGTTTGCTCTTGAATTTATGGAGTCTTTTACCAAATATTCTGGCGATGAGTTTTAGTCCTGAACATTTCTCTTTGTCTGACCTGGATTCGCGTACGCGCGCGATCTTCAAAGATATTGTCGAGAGCTATCTCGATACGGGCCAGCCGGTCGGATCGCGCACACTGGCGATGTCGAGCGGTCAACAGCTCTCGCCCGCGACAATCCGCAATACGATGTCGGATCTGATGCGGCTCGGACTGTTGCAGTCGCCGCACAAGAGCGCCGGACGCCTGCCCAGCCAGATCGGCTTGCGTCTGTTTGTCGACGGGCTGCTCGAGATTGGAGATTTGTCCGCCAAAGACCGGGGCGGGCTAGAAAACAGCCTGTCTTCGGCCGGAGAAGCGCCGACCAAGATATTTGAACAGGCATCGGCCATGTTGGCGGGACTGGCCGGCGGCGCGGGACTGGTTCTAACCCCGGACGGAGCCGATCGGACCGGCGCCGTCAAACATGTCGAATTTGTCAATCTGGATTCCCATCAAGCCCTCGTCGTGATCGTCTATGAAGACGGGCGTGTCGAAAACCGGTTGATGGATCGGCCAGCTGGCTTGGTGCCGGCGTCTCTGGAGCAGGCCGGGAATTTTCTGTCGGCACGTCTCAAAGGCAAAAGATTGTCAGATGCCAAAACGCAAATTTTAAGCGAAATCAAAAGCGGCGAAGCGCAAATTGATCAAGCCGCAGCGGGACTGGTCGCCAAAGGGCTGGCCGATTGGTCCGGCGCTCAGGATCGGGAGCGCTCATTGATCATTCGCGGACGGGCGCAGCTTCTGGAAAATATTGACGCCCAGGCTGATATTGAACGCATTCAAATGTTGTTTGAGGACCTTGAGCGTAAACAGGCGTTGATCGAGCTTCTGGACAGAACCGAAGATGCTGACGGCGTAAAAATATTTATCGGGACCGAAAATCCGCTCTTTTCCTTATCGGACAGCTCTGTTGTGGTCGCCCCTTACCGGGATTCTGATCGGAACATTATCGGGGCCGTTGGCGTTATTGGTCCGACACGGTTAAATTATGCTCGCATTATTCCCATGGTGGACTATACAGCGCAGCTTGTAGGTCGCCTCTTGCGTTAGAACGAGGAAAGATAATGGCTAGAAAAGATAGAAAAACATTGAAACTTGACCCGGATAATCTCCCGAGCGATGACGAGCTCGACGCTTTGCAGGCCGAGATTAACCAGGCGCTTGATGACGCTGCAGATAATATTCTGGAAGAAGGCGCCAAGGCGGATGAGGAAAGCGCCGAAGCCAAACTCGCCGCGCTTGAACTAGAAATGGCCAATCTCAAAGATCAGGCTTTGCGCGCCATGGCCGAAGCCGAAAATGTCAAAAAACGTGCTGAGCGCGAAGTCGCAGCCGCCAGAATGTATGGCGTTGAGCGCTTCGCCACAGATATTCTCTCCATTGTCGATAATCTGGGCCGCGCGCTATTGACGCTCGACGGTAAAGCCAAGGAAGATATGGGCGACAATGCGAAAAATCTGCTCGAAGGCATAGAGCTGACGGAAAAAGAATTATACGCTATTTTGGCCCGTCACGGCATCAAAGCGGTTCCGGGTAAAGGGTCCAGATTTGATCCTAATGTCCATCAGGCCGTGGCGCAAATTCCCTCCGATGAGGAAAAGGGTCATGTCGCGGAAGTGATGCAGGTCGGCTTTACGATTGGCGATCGCACTTTGCGCGCCGCTATGGTCGCGGTATCAACCGGAAAAGCCTGACCCTACGCTCACAGATATGTGAACCCCTGTGACGCAACTTGTGTCGTGCCAAGCGGCGCTTTCATGTTATGAGGCTGGTCAAATCATCGATAGCTGTTAAGGAGGTCCGGGTGAGCAAAAATACGCTAAAGCGCCTCCTGCCTATCGGGGTGATTGCTGCAGGTTTAATCGGGTTTTTTGCTTTGGGCGGGCCGGACTATATCAGTCTGGAGAGCCTGAAAGAGAACCGCGAATATTTGGCAGGCCTTGTCGACAATAATTTCTTGATCGCCTTTCTGGGCTTTATCGCGCTTTATATGGTGCTGGTCGGAATTTCATTTCCCGGTGCCGGGCTCTTATCCATTTTTGGTGGCTTTTTATTTGGCACGCTCACCGGCGCGGCCGGAATATTGATCGGCGCCACCCTCGGTGCCTGTATCATTTTCTGGGCGGTCAAGCTTGCGCTCGGGGACAGTATGGCCCAAAAAATGGGGCCCTATATGCAAAAATTTGAGGCCGGCCTGAAACAGAACGAGCTGTCCTATTTATTTGTCTTAAGACTGATCCCGATTTTCCCGTTCTTTGTCGTCAATGTCGTTCCGGCCTTGTTTGATGTGAAGTTTCGCAATTATTTTATCGCCACATTGTTTGGCATAATACCGGGGGCGATCGTGTTTGCGTCGATCGGCGATGGGGCCAGCGCGATTTTTGAAAAGGGTGAGGATCTCAGCCTTAAAGGCGTGATGCTCGAACCCAGGGTGCTGCTGCCTATTATCGGTCTCATCACCCTGTCTTTGATCCCCGTGTTCTACAATAAGTATAAAGCCAAAACAGCTTAGAGAGAAACGATGCCCAAAAATTTGCACGACGTTGATATTTGTATAATTGGCGCTGGCGCTGGCGGGCTTTCAATCGCCTCGGGCGCAGCGCAGCTTGGACGCTCGGTCGTTCTATTCGAAGCTGAGGAAATGGGCGGGGATTGTCTGAATTATGGCTGCGTCCCCTCCAAAGCCCTGATCAGCGCGGCCAAATATGCGCATGCCCAAACCGCCGGCAAGAAATTCGGCATTAAACCGGTCACCCCGAAAGTAGATTGGAGTGCGGTCAAATCTCATATTAGCGGCGTCATTGAAACCATCGCCCCGGTGGATAGTCAGGAACGATTCGAAGGTATGGGCGTCACCGTCATTCGTGAACGGGCACGGTTTAAAGACGGGAAAACTGTCGAGTCGGCGACATTTGAGGTCACGGCCAAACGCTTCATCGTCGCAACCGGGTCGCGGGCATCAGTGCCGCCGATTCCGGGCCTTGATAAGGTCGACTATCTCACCAATGAAACCATTTTCTCAGCGGATATTCTGCCGACTCATCTTTTGATAATCGGCGCCGGGCCCATCGGGCTTGAACTGGGTCAATCATTTCGGCGACTTGGCAGCAAGGTCAGTATTGTCGATATTGCGCCGCCGCTCGGCCAGAGTGAACCCGAACATGCAAAGGCGCTCGCCAAATGTCTGGAAGAAGAAGGTGTTGAATTTCATGCACCCGTGACAACCAAAAAAATTACCCAGACAAAATCCGGTATCACCATGCATCTGGAAGGCGGAAAAAAGCTCAAAGGCTCACATTTACTTGTGGCCGCCGGACGCGCGCCGGTTGTGAACGAGCTTAATCTCGAGGCGGCCGGGGTTGAATATACGCGGCGGGGAATCACGACGGATGACTGCCTACGGACTTCCAATAAAAAAATCTTTGCGGTTGGCGATGTCGCGGCAGGTCGCGGCGGACTGACCCACGCGGCCGGCTTTCATGCCGGCGCAATCATCAAGAGCTTTTACTTTCTACCGCCGCCTTTTAATCGCTGGAAAGGCAGGGCAACAACAGATCGTATGCCGGCCGCGATATATACATCGCCGGAGCTCGCCTCTATTGGATTGACCGAAGCAGCAGCGCGCGAAGCCGGGCACAAGCTCAAAGTGCTTCATTTTGAATTTGAGGAAAATGATCGCGCAATCGCCGAGCGCCGTACCGAGGGTAATGTCAAAATTATCGCGACCACCAAAGGCAAAATTCTCGGAGCCTCAATTCTGGGCGAGAGCGCCGGTGACTTGATACAGTTGATTTCATTGGCGATGACCAATGGGGTGAAAATTTCCGGCCTCGCCCAATTTATCTCGCCTTACCCAACGCGGGCAGAAGCCGTAAAGCGCGCTGCCAGTTCGTTTTATACCGAAACCGTGTTTAGCGATAAGACCCGCAAGCTGGCCGGCTTTCTTACCAAACTCCATTGATCGGGCCTGACTGGTTTTACCCCCGTAAATATGGCATACTCGGCCAAAATAGGGGGAGACATTTATGTTTATTGGACATTACGGACCGGCGGTCTGGGATACGCAGCGCGGTCACGCCAAGCCAATTATTAAGCTTTGGGAAGCCTTTTTGGCGGTTCAGGCTATGGATTTGATGGCCGGAACGCTCGTGATGTTTGGCATCGAAGGCACGCGCCTGAACGCTGCCGGAGATCCGATCTTTCATGTGCCGTGGTCACACTCTTTGCTCAGCGCCGTCATTATCGCGCTTGTCGCCGGCTGTCTCTATCGATTGTTGCGTCCGGCCTCCGGCAAGCGGGAGTTCGGGATCATTGCGCTATTGGTCTTCTCCCACTGGATCCTGGACCTGGTTGTTCATCGGCCCGATCTTCCCTTCTATCCGGGCGGCGAAACGCTGCTTGGTTTTGCGCTTTGGGATTTTCCTTGGCTGGCTTTTGCATTGGAAGCGGGGATGCTCGGCGGCGCTTTACTGTTTTGGCAAAAGGTCACAACGCCCAAAAGAAAGACATATGATTATGCCATCTGGGCGCTGTTTTTGCTGATGGTTGCGGCGCATTTTGCCTTTATCGTGCACCAAGGTCTACAGGTCCAAAACGGCACTTTTGATATCACCCATGCCCCGCCGGATCTGGTGCTGGGCCTGTCGTTTTTGTTTGTGATTTGCTTGTTTGCGACATTGATCGGATGGATCGAAAAAGGCCGCCCGTCCAAATTTGCTTAAAACTTGCGGGCAAAAGCTATGCCGCCAATCAGCTGATCTTCGCGGCCGCGCTGCTGGATCAGCGGCGATTTTGCGGCGTTCCCCGTCAGATGCTCATATCCGCCAAAAAATCCAAACCCGGCCGTATAAGATACAGGCACCAGAAGGTTTGCGGTAAACCCATATGAGACCACACCGCTATCCGCGTCATAGGCCGGCAGTCCGGAGGCGGCCGATTGCGCCGGCGTGATTCCGTAAAATGATTGCATGAAATTATCATCCGCGATGCGAATATTCGGCCCAGCCTTGAAAAATAAAGGCGGCCCGGGCGTGGCTATGCGGGTTTCATAAGCCATGCCGAATTTGGCAATTGCGCCGTCGTGGCCGCTTACGGCCTGTCCGCCTCGGGCGGTTATTTCAATATCGCCAAAATCATATTCGAAGAAGCCGCCCAGCTGCAAGGTCGGGTCTATTTTACCAAGCCCGATAAGATCCGTAGTTTTTTTGCCGCCGACCCTGAACGGACTATTGCCTTTATTGCCGCGGCCAAAATTTAAGACCGCCAAGGGCCCGGCCTTAAGGCCGCCCTTTTCAATCACCGCATAACCGATACCTTCCGGAACCGAGGCAAAGAACTTTGTTCCGTGACTGACACGGACAAAGGGTACGGCCATAAGGCGGTAGTCATCATCCCCGGAATAATTGGGCATGACGAGCGTGCCCGCGCCGACAAAAACATTCCACCCCTCAAGCGTCATCGCTCGTTTGGGTGTGTCTTTGGCCGCTTGATCGGGGGTTTTTTCCGGGTGTTGAGTTTGCGCAGAGGCAGTCATCGCAAACAATGCGGTTCCGGCTATTATGGAAAAATATCGAATGAATTGTGTCATCGGCCCCTACCCTTGCAGTTTCGCCGCTTTGCTCAAGCGGGTCAAGGGTAAGCGCGAATTTCGGCTAAATTAGGACGCGCCTAGAATTTTTGAGACAGGGCCGCGCCAATGGAATATTGATCGCGGCTGCCGCGCTCAAGCACTAACGGGGAATCCGCCGCATCGCCGGATAGGCGCTCATACCCTCCAAAAACGACCATACCGAGGCCATCACGTGTCAGCGGCAATAAAAGATTTCCGCCCAGCCCATAAGATGTAATCCCGCCGCCGGCTTCATAGGCCGGAAGACCCGTCGCCAATGCCTGCGCGGGCGTAATTCCAAAATAGCTTTGCGTGTAATTCCGATCAGCAAATTTGACGCGGGGACCGACGCCGATGATCAATGGCGGGCCTTTAATCCGGATAACCGGTTTATATTGCAGAGAAATCTCGCCGGTAAAACCATCGTGACCGCTGACGGCTTGTCCGCCGCTGACCTTGAGCGCAAATTCTTCAAATTCATATTCGGCGAACGCGCCAAGAGAGACCGTTGTGTCGATGTCGCCAAACCCGATCAGGTCATTTGTCTTGTCGCCGGCGATCCGAAACGGCCCTCCGCCATCTTCGTCGCGGCCAAAATCAATCTTTGCCATCGGGCCGATCGACAGGCCGTCTTCGCTTAGGGCTTTGTAGCGAATACCATCCTCGACAGAGGCCGTGAAATTCTCACCCTTTGTAATCCGGATGGACGGAACGACAGAGAGATTGTGGTCATCATCTCCGAGATAAGTCGGCGTGTAAATCGCAGCCGCGCCGACATAGACCGACCAGCCATCATCGACCGGTTTTCCCGGAGGACCAGACTGAGCCTCGGAAAAACCCGCGGTCACTAGGATAGGCATTAGACTCGCCAAAAATAATCGATATTTCATAAGAAACCTGTATTATATTCAATGAAATTTATACGCGAGAACAACAGGCCCGGACCCTTTATTCTTTGGGCAATGCATAGGTCACAACCGCCTGGCTTGAGACTTTATCCGAGCTCGCGCCTTTCATCTCGACATTGATGACCACCAGCGAGCGACCGCGTTTGGCGATACGCGCATCAGCGATCAGGCTTTCGCCTTGGCAGGGCCTTAGAAAATCGATGCTGAGGCTGGACGTCAGCGCCATCGGCACAAGCCCAAGCTGGGTGAAGATCGCGACATAGGCGGCGTGGTCGGCCAGTGCCATTTGAGCCGGGCCCGAAATAAAGCCGCCGGGACGGAGCATATCCGGATGGATCTTCATTTTAACTACGGCCCGTCCGGACTCGACCTCAACGGTTTCAGGAACTTCCATCGCTCTATGGGCAAAGGCCTGCTGAAAAAATTTGTTCAGATCTTCGACAGATATTTTTGAAATCAAGGGGTCCATATCTTCCTATGGCCGTCCCAGCCAAGCCCGTCAAATGAGTTTTCAAACTGATTTTAAATGTTAAGGTGATAGGTCATGGTGCCGCGCTTCATATCCCGCCTGTCCGGTAAATTATTGATCCTCACAATTATTTTCGTGCTGGTCGCCGAAGCGGTGATTTTTATTCCGTCAGTTGCATCATTTCGCAAAAACTGGCTCAGCGAACGCGCGATGAGCGCCGGCCATCTCGCGATTGCGCTGGTAGAAGCACCCGAAACCTTTAGCCGGAAAATGCTGGCGGACGCATTTATGCGGGATACCGGGATTTCGGTCGTGCGCACAGAAACGATGGGCCGAACCGAACTGGTTTTAGGCACGCCCCCTTCAAATCCAGACATTAAAGTCGTCGATCTGCGCGCGGAGCAAACCGGCTGGCAAATCGGCGCGGCTTTATTGGCATTTTCAGAAAAAGACGGTTACTTACGCGTTCTGGCCAAACCACCTTCTGATGAATTTGAATCGCTCGAATATCTGGTGCCGAGGCGGGCGCTCCAACAGGCGATTGAAAAATATTGCCATAATATTCTTAGACTATCCATTTTGATCGCCATTATGACCGGGCTCTTGCTCTATGCGGTTCTATCATTTCTGATCGTTCGACCCGTCAAGTGCCTGGCCGATGATATTGAAGAGTTTCGGGAAAACCCGGAAGCGCCGATTAAACACAAACGAACCGAAGATCGCAAAGATGAAATTGGCGATCTCTCGCGCTCTTTTTCGGACATGCAGGAAAGCGTCCAATCCTCGTTTGAACAGCAAAAGCGCCTCGCCGATTTGGGGCTCGCCGTCTCCAAAATAAATCATGATCTTAGAAATGTGCTGACATCGGCTCAGCTCGTTTCCGATCGTCTGGCGATGGATAAGGATGAACGGATCCGCAAAATGGGCGAGCGCCTTGTCAGATCCGTCAACCGCGGCGTCCGCATTGCCGAGGGCGTTCTGGAATATGGATCGGATAAAACCGAAGACGTCACCCCAGAAGTGATCCATCTTGCCCGGCTTGTCGATGAAGCGGCCTGGGACACGCTGCAGGCCTATCCGGCGGTCAGTTATGATGTTGAAATAGACGACGCGATAAACGCGACTGCCGATCTCGATTTTACCTATCGCATCTTCCAAAATCTTATTCGAAATGCGGCGCAGGCGATGAAAGAAACCCAAGCGCCGCGCATTCGATTAAAGGTCGGCTCCGATCAGAATTTCATTCGGGTAATGGTTTCTGACAATGGCCCCGGCCTGCCGCTCAAGGTTCGCGAAACCTTGTTTACGCCGTTTATGTCCAGCGGAGGTCGAGGGCGTACAGGGCTCGGCCTCTCAATCGCCAAAGAACTGGCGCAGGCACAGGGCGGCGATCTGGCGCTGGTGAGCAGCGATGAGACAGGAACCGTTTTTGAAGTTTCTGTGCAGACGAATTAGCCCGCCTCTACCCGGCCAGTGCCTGCAGGCTTTCGACCTCATAGTCTTTTTCCGACAAGGCGCGGATCGCAGCGACGCAGGCTTTGGCAGCCGCGGCCGTCGTAAAATATGGAATGCGCTGGGTCAGGGCGGTGCGCCGGAGCGAGAAACTATCCTCTAGAGACTGCTTGCCGGACGTTGTATTAAAAACGAGCGCGATTTCATCGTTTTTCATGGCGTCAACAATATGCGGGCGGCCCTCATGGACTTTGCGGACATAGTCAACTTCAAGGCCTTGTTCGCGCAGATATTTGGTGGTGCCGCCGGTCGCCATAATGGTGAAGCCCAGATCAATCAGCTCTTTGGCGAGGTCTGCCATCATCGGTTTATGATCTTCGCGGACAGAGATAAAGACTTTGCCGGATTTCGGCAGAGTGACACCGCCGCCAAGCTGGCTCTTGGCAAAGGCCATGCCGAAATTATCGGCCAGACCCATCACTTCACCGGTCGAGCGCATTTCGGGGCCCAGCACCGTATCAACACCCGGGAAGCGCGCGAAAGGGAAGACGGCTTCTTTGACCGCGATTTGCGATTTTATGGTTGGCGTCAGATCAAAACTTGCAAGCTTTTCCCCGGCCATGACTTTGGCCGCAATATTGGCAATCGGCAGGCCGACAGCTTTGGCGACAAAGGGCACGGTGCGCGAGGCGCGCGGATTAACCTCGATCAGATAAACCACATCATCTTTGACCGCGAACTGGATATTCATCAGCCCGACAACACCGAGTTCCCGCGCCAACACTGCGCCTTGCCGTTTAAGCTCATCGACGATTTCGTCCGACAATGAATAGGGCGGCAGCGAACAGGCACTATCCCCGGAGTGAACCCCGGCTTCTTCAATATGTTCCATGACGCCGGCGACAAACACATCGTCACCATCACAGATAACATCGACGTCAAGCTCGATAGCGTCGCGCAAATATTGGTCAATCAAGAGCGGTGACTTGCCCGAGACTTTGACCGCCTCTTTGATGTAACGTCTGAGCTCTTCAGTGCTGTCGACAATTTCCATGCCCCGGCCGCCCAGAACATTGGACGGGCGCAGGACGACCGGATAGCCGACTTCTTCGGCTGCGGCTTCGGCTTCGCTGGCATTGCTGGCGATTGCATTATTGGGCTGGCGCAGGCCGAGCTTCTCGACCAGATCTTTAAACCGTTTGCGGTCTTCGGCGCGGTCAAGCGCGTCGCGCGGCGTTCCGAGCAGCGGGATATTATTGGCTTCGAGGCTTTCCGCCAGTTTCAGCGGTGTCTGGCCGCCAAACTGGACAATCACGCCTTTCAGCGTTCCGGCCTGCTGTTCGGTCAGGATTATCTCGAGTACGTCTTCATCGGTCAGCGGTTCAAAATACAGCCGGTCCGACGTGTCATAATCGGTTGAAACCGTTTCAGGATTACAATTGACCATAATCGATTCAATATTCAGATCCGCCATCGCAAAGGCGGCGTGACAACAGCAATAATCAAACTCAATCCCCTGACCGATCCGATTAGGCCCGCCGCCCAGAATGATGACCTTGTCGCGGCTCGAGACGCGGGCTTCATCTTCAACCTTCCCGTCAAAACTGGGAACTTCATAAGTCGAATACATATAGGGGGTCTTGGCGGCAAATTCGGCGGCGCATGTATCGACCCGCTTATAGACCGGGCGAACGCCGGCGGCGCGGCGCGCGGCGCGAACTTTAATTTCAGTCGTCTCCGTCAGCTCGGCGATCCGGGCATCGGAAAACCCTTCCGATTTAATCGCGCGCCATTCGGCCGCGGATTTGGGCAGCCCGTCAGATTGCAGATGGGCCTCGGCTTTCATCAACGCTTCGAACTGGCGCAGGAACCAAGGGTCAATGGAGGTATATTGATTGACTTTTTCGACCGAGAGACCGTGCCGGAAAGCCTGAGCGACAACCTGCATCCGGTCCGGCGCTTGAATCGACAGGCGCGATTTTATCGCCTTGTCCAGATTGCCATCTTCAGCTTCGATCTCGATCTCATTGAGGCCGGTCAGGCCGGTCTCAAGCGAGCGCAGGGCTTTCTGAAAACTTTCGGTGAAGGTCCGGCCAATTGCCATGGCCTCGCCGACGGACTTCATCGACGTCGTAAGTGTCGCCTCAGAGCCCGGAAACTTCTCAAACGCAAAGCGCGGAATTTTGGTCACGACATAATCAATCGCCGGTTCAAACGAGGCCGGGGTTGCGCCGGTAATGTCATTGTCAAGCTCATCGAGCGTATAGCCAACGGCAAGCTTGGCGGCGATTTTGGCGATCGGAAAACCGGTCGCTTTTGACGCCAGCGCCGAAGAGCGCGAGACGCGCGGGTTCATTTCGATCACGACCATCCGGCCGTCTTCAGGATTGACCGCAAACTGCACATTGGATCCGCCGGTTTCGACGCCGATCTCGCGCAGCACGGCGATCGAGGCGTTGCGCATAATCTGATATTCTTTGTCGGTCAGGGTCAACGCCGGCGCGACCGTAATAGAATCGCCAGTGTGTACGCCCATCGGATCAATATTTTCTATCGAGCAAATGATGATACAATTATCCGCCTTGTCGCGGACAACTTCCATCTCATATTCTTTCCACCCCAAAAGGCTTTCATCGATCAGGACCTGGTTGGTCGGCGAGGCGGACAGGCCTGAGCGGACAAAATGCGCAAATTCTTCTTTATTGTAGGCAATGCCGCCGCCGGTACCGCCGAGGGTAAAGGCCGGGCGGATAATTGCCGGCAAGCCGGTTTCGTCCATCCGCTGCAACGCATCCGCCACGCCTTGGGCAATGTCGCCGGCGGGCGCCGTAATGATGGTTGCGCGCGGATTCTCAAGGCCGATTTTGGTCATCGCGGCAGCGAAGCGCTCGCGGTTCTCGGCCTTGTCAATGACGTCCGCCTTGGCGCCAATCATTTCGACACCGTATTTTTCCAGCACACCCATTTCCTCGAGCTTGAGCGCCGTATTGAGCGCGGTTTGCCCGCCCATGGTTGGCAGCAGCGCGTCGGGGCGTTCTTTGGCGATGACTTTCTCAACTATCTCCGGTGTGATCGGTTCGATATAGGTGGCGTCGGCCATCCCGGGGTCGGTCATGATAGTTGCCGGGTTGGAGTTAATTAAAATGACCTTATAGCCTTCGTCTTTCAGGGCCTTGCAGGCTTGAACGCCGGAATAGTCAAATTCGCAGGCCTGACCGATAATAATCGGGCCTGCGCCGATAATCAGAATCGTTTCAATATCTGTTCGTTTACCCATTATCATTTCCCGATTTGGCCTTCTGATTAACTCTAGAATCGTCCGACTAAAAACCAAATTGTCCCCCCTTATATAGAAGCGAAACAAGGTTCAAGGAAATATGGCGAAAAGGTCTATATTTGGCCGTTTCAGACCCTTTTTCAGGCTCCCGGCCTTATGGTTAATTTAATCTTAATGTCTCAGTCCAAATCTGGCAGTCGAATCGACACGAGAGCCAACCCCAGCCATGGTAAGCATGACATATGATGATATGCTCGACCAGCAGCGCAGCGCTGCGCTATGGCGCTTGTTCAAATTTCTGGAAACCTGCCTTTTTATATTTTTGATTATTTTCTACAGCGGCGCCTTTGTCGGCCTGCTGTTTACGCATTCCAATGACATCGATGCGGCGGATAATCCGATGGCGCGGCTTTTGTGGTATCCGGTCTATGTGTTGGTGGCGCTGCTTTGTGTCCGCTCGCTGCCGCAGGTAATCCGGTCCGCTGCCTTTTCGCCGCTTATCATACTTTGTGTGATGTGGTGCGGCATATCCATGCTTTGGTCCGAAATACCGGCCGTGACGTTTCGCCGAACCATCGCGCTCGGCATGGGCACAATACTCGGCTTTGCGCTTGCGGCGCGATATGATTGGGGTCAGCTGGTTCAGCGGATCGCTCTGGCTTTTCTCATTTTGGCGGTCATCTCGGTTCTCACCGCTGTCCTTTGGCCGGTCAAAGGCTTGATGCAAGAAATCCATCACGGCGCGTGGCGTGGACCCTGGGTCGAGAAAAACTATCTCGGCGGCAATATGACCAAAGGCTTGGTCGCGATGATGTGCGCCTTTGCGATGCGGCCGGATCGATGGTGGCTTTGGGTGCCGGCAGGCGTGCTGTGTTATTTTCTGGTGATTATGTCGACCTCCAAGACAGCTTTGCTGGTCTCGACGGCGTCGATTGGATTGTTTGTCGCTATTCGCGTTTTTCGGCGCTTCCCGGTTTTGCGAATTCCCGTAATGTATTTTTCGGTCATGGCCCTTTCGTTTTTCCTGGTCGCGATCCTGGCCTTTCCAGAAGAAGTGTTTGGCCTGCTCGGGAAAGACCCGACTTTGACCGGGCGAACCGAAATTTGGTCGCTATTGATCGAGTCGATCAAAGAGCGTTTTACGCTTGGATATGGATTTGGGGTTTACTGGCAGGATGAGCTGGGCCCTTCTTATGACGTTCGCAAAATTCTCGAATGGGGCGTGCCGACAGCCCATAATGGCTGGATTGAGATCTGGCTCTCCGGCGGCGTCGTTATTGTCGCTCTGTTCGGCTTGCAATATATTATCACATTGTTGCTTGCGATTAACCGGCTCGGGCGCGGCGGCGTCGAGACTTATTGGGTGATTTTATCAACCTTGATGTTTCTGTTCTTTTCCATGTCGGAAAGCACCATCCTGGCCCAAAACGATCTGACCTGGGTGATGTTTGTTGCGACCGCCGCCAAACTATTTGCGTTTGAGCGCCCCTATTGGCGCGACGGCCGCAATGTGCCCTTCCACCAGCCTCGCCAGCTATGACGCGCTAATGCGTGCCGCCGGCCCGCTCGACAATATCTTTTCGAAACATTGCATAGCCCGGCCCGTTAAAATTATAGACCGCCATTTCATCATATAATTTGGCAGCCTTTTCGCCATTGCCGGCCTGCTCATGCGCGCGGGCCAGATAATATTTCGTATACATGTTGTTGACATGATTGCCTTTGGCGAAATGCTCGGCGGCCAAGGCAAAGTCGCCTTGCTGATAAGCATTCATGCCGAGTATTTCATGCATCCGTTCAAATTTGCGCGGATTACTATTCCCCGCGACCAAATTCTCAAATTCGCCCGCTTTCGCTTCGGCTTTTGCACTGTCACCCATGCGCGCGGCCAGCAGGCCTTGATGGTAAAGCTGGGTCGCTTTCCCGGCGTTGCGAATATCATCAGACTTCACTCGTTCAGCCTGCTGCATCTGGATAGTACCGGCATCATTGATCGCTTTGGCGGCAATATCTGCCTTTCCTTCTTCGATCGCGATGAGAGCAATATTATAGAGCGCCCCGATTTGAATATCATCAGCGCCGTCCATGGAAGATCCCGACAGACTATCAGCGATGCCTTGCAATTCGGCAATCGCATTGTTCGGCATACCTTCGTGCAAATGGACATAGGCGCGGAAGACCCGAAAGTTAGGACCGGCTGTACTGCCGCGCGCATCTTCAAGGTCCGCGGCAGTGTTATAATCGGCCCGGGCTTCATCAAAATTTCCGAGGAAAGAATTGACGTGACCGCGCTGCTGAAGCCCTGATCCCAGATCCGGGGCAAGCTCAGCGGCCATCGTATAATTGTCGTAAGCGGCCTCGAGCTTATTTTGGGCGCGGTGCACATCACCCAGTAAATCATGAGGATTGGGTTCGCTTGGCGTCAGCGCCACCGCTTTGCGAAAAAGAGATTCGGCCTTGTCAAAATCTTTGGGTTCCTGCGTCAGATAATTATTGCCCAGATTTATAAACCCCGGCACAAAATTCGCGTCGAGTTTGGTCGCCATGTGATAAGCCTTCCGGGCAGCATCCGTTTCATTGATGCCTGCATGGGTCGCGCCGAGAAAATTCCAGGCCCGTGGAGATTTGGGATGAAGCTCGGTGACTTTTTTTGCCGCGTCGCGTGCACCTTCTGCGTCATTGGCAAGGAACCGTTCCAGCATAGTGACAAGCTGCTGTTCTCCTTCGCTCGCGCCCGCCTTAATTGCAGATGCCGCATTGGTGTAGGATACAAATCCATCGGTTGAGGGCGCGACCCAGGCGGCCATGACATGGGCCATAGTGAATGATGGGTCTTTGCTTGCCGCCGATTCAAAATGCTCATAGGCGGTTACAAAGCGGGAGTTTTCAAAATCCGCCCATCCGGCATTGTAATTGGCGAGCGCGGCTCGGTTTGAAGTTGTTGCCGGTAATCTGTCACTCGCGCCCTCCATTCCCATAGCCGGCGTTTCCGCGCTCGCGGATTCCGCAATATTCGTGTCAGGATTTGCCGGCATGTTGGTATCCGATTTTTCACTACATCCCGCCATCACAGCAAATCCAGCAAGCAATAGGACTGACTTCGCGCCTGTCGATGCTAAAAGGTTTGATTTGAATAAAGTTTTCATGGGCCCCTCCGACCAAAGCGGCTGAATTGCCACCTCGGCCCACTGTCCGTCATTTCAAGCGATGCAATGGGCCGAATCGTGCACATAATTGCGCTGTGGGCGATTTTCTGTGCTTGAAACTTCATGGTAATTTTTTATTTTTATTATTAAAAAACAAACACTTATTGCCTACGCCCTCCTCTCTTTATAGCGAAAAATGGCCAATAAGTCAATTCTGGTCTGTCTGGCTTGATTTTGAGCTTGCTCGGCCTATCTATGACTCATGACTGAATTTTCCCCTCGCGAGATCGTATCCGAGCTCGATCGCCATATTATCGCCCAAGGTGACGCCAAACGCGCTGTCGCGATTGCCCTTCGAAATCGGTGGCGGCGCAAGCGCGTACCTGAAGATCTTCGGGCCGAAGTTACGCCGAAGAATATATTGATGATCGGCCCGACCGGCGTCGGGAAAACCGAAATATCCCGCCGCCTCGCCAAATTGGCTCAAGCGCCTTTTATCAAAATTGAAGCGACCAAATTTACCGAGGTCGGCTATGTCGGGCGTGACGTTGAGCAGATCGTCCGCGATCTGGTCGAGAGTTCGATTTCAATGCTCAAAGATCTCAAGCGCGAACAGGTTCAGGCGCAAGCCGAACTGGCAGCTGAAAAACGGATAATAGACGCGCTGGTCGGCGCCTCAGCGGGCGAAGTTACGCGCGAAAAATTCCGCAAGAAACTGCTGACCGGAGAGCTCGACGATACGGAAGTCGAACTTGAGCTATCCGATACATCCTCGCCGTTTCAAGGTATGGATATTCCCGGGCAGCCCGGCTCTGGCATGGGTATGCTGGATCTCTCCTCCATGTTTAAAGGCATGGGCCGGACCAAAAAAATTAAACTCAAAATCGGCGAAGCCCACGGCCCGCTCATGTCGGAAGAAGCCGATAAGCTAATTGACGATGAAGCTGTCACTCGCGAAGCCATTGAGCGCGCCGAAAATGACGGCATTGTTTTCCTGGATGAAATTGACAAAATTTCCGCCCGCTCCGATGCGCGCGGCGCCGATGTTTCGCGCGAAGGCGTTCAGCGCGATCTGCTTCCGCTAATCGAAGGCACGACCGTTTCGACCAAATATGGCCCGGTCAAAACCGATCATATCTTATTTATCGCCTCCGGCGCTTTTCATGTCGCCAAGCCGTCTGACATGCTGCCAGAACTTCAAGGTCGTCTCCCGATCCGGGTGGAACTGCGCGCCCTGACCGAAGAAGATTTCGTCCGTATTCTGACCGAACCGCAAGCCAGCTTGATCAAACAGTATAAAGCATTGATGGCGACCGAAGATGTGACGCTAGAATTTACCAAAAACGGCATTGCTGAGATTGCAAAAATTGCCGCTGAAGTGAACGCCTCGATCGAAAATATCGGCGCCCGCCGCCTACACACTGTGATGGAACGGCTGCTTGACGATATTAGTTTCAAGGCCACGGATAAGGGCGGCGAGACGCTCAAAATCGATAAGGCCTATGTCGAGGAACATGTCGGCAAATTAGCCGCCGATCAGGACCTGTCGAAATTTATTCTCTAAGCTTTTCCTAGGCTAGATAGGGGCGAGTTTTCCCTTTTATTCCGGCAAGGCCCATTGTAGGCACGAGCCATGCTGGATTTACGTCCCGTCTTTTTCATTATCGGTCTGATGCTAGCTGGCCTCGGCGTTTTTATGTTCGTCCCGATGTTGGTCGATCTGGGATATGAGAAACGCAGCTGGGCAGCATTTGCCATGTCCGGTATTTTCACGACATTGATCGGCGGTGTTATGGCCGTCGCGACTTATTCCAAAAATATGCGTCTGGGAGCGCGCGGTGCTTTTATTCTGACGGCCCTATCCTGGGCTCTTCTCAGTCTATTTTCTGCCGTCCCGTTTATGATGGACCCGTTCAAGATGAGCCTGACCGACGCTTTGTTTGAGGCGACATCGGGGATCACAACGACCGGGTCGACGGTTATGAGCGGGCTTGACGATCAACCGGCGGGGATATTGTTCTGGCGGGCTATTTTGCAATGGATTGGCGGGATCGGAATTATCGCGACCGCCATGGCGATTTTACCCATGCTCGGCGTCGGCGGCATGCAGCTGTTTAAAGATGAGAGCAGCGATATAAGCGATAAGATTTTTGTCCGACCGACCCGGATCGCGCTTTTGATCGGCAGCACTTATCTGCTGTTAACGGTGCTGTGCGCGGCCGGATATATGCTGACCGGTATGGGCGGGTTTGATGCCGCAGCTCACGCCATGACGACACTGGCCACAGGCGGCTATTCGACATCCGATCTATCGCTCGGCGGCTTTATGGATAACGGCGCCGATATGGTCGCCATGGTGTTTATGCTGGCCGGCGCGATGCCCTTTGCGATTTACATGCTGTTCCTGTCCGGCGATTTTAAGGCGCCGATCAAAGACCCGCAGGTTCGCACATTTATCGTCGTCATCGCCGGATTGATCCTGATGGTGGCGGTATCGCTATGGCTGACCTCCGACATGGAAGAAATTCGGGCGCTGCGATATTCAGCGTTCAACACGATCTCGATTGTCACCGGTACGGGCTATGCGACGACCGATTATAATAGCTGGGGGCCGTTTGCGGTGGCGGCCTTTTTCTTATTCATGTTTATTGGCGGCTGCGCCGGGTCAACTGCCTGTTCTATCAAAATCTTTCGCTATCAGGTCGCCTTTGAGGCGATGCGCGCCTACATCATCCGTATGCCGCGGCCCAATACGGTTGTCCCGATGCGCTATGGCAATAAGCCATTATCGGAAACCGTTGTCTATTCGGTGATGAGCTATTTCTTTTTGTTTATGATGACCTTCGCCATCACCGCCATTTTGCTGTCAATGCTGGGGCTGGATACGATGACGGCTTGGTCGGGCGCGGGGAGCGCGGTGGCCAATGTCGGGCCGGGACTGGGCGAAATTATCGGGCCGACAGGAAACTACCAATCCCTTCCCGATACGGCCAAATGGATATTGTTGACCGCTATGATTGTCGGGCGGTTGGAAATTATTACGGCCCTGGTTGTACTGACCCCGGCGTTCTGGCGCGCCTAAACCTGTTTTGGGCGAAAAATTTTCCACTTGGGCAGGACTTTGAGAAGGCCGGCCCGCGCAGTGTCCCACCCGGCGCCTAAGAAGACAACGGCTGACCCGAGTAATAACAGCGTGAAAGCAATCGCCAATGTCGGGTCAAGACTGACCTTATACATAAAGTACCCAATCGCCATCCCGGCATAGACCAGGCTCGACGTTAAGAACGCTCTTCGGTCAATCGCCAGTCCAAATAGGCCAACCATCAGAACGATCCCCAATGTCGCAAAAGCCGTGGTGCTGCTAAGGTCATCGGTCACGCCGATAAACAGTACGACCAATCCGTGAATTATTAGAGGCGCCGACACGAGATGAAGCCAAAACGCATTATCAGCATACCGCGTCATCCGGTCCGGATCTTTGACATCATATTTTAAAGCCCACCACACGATCGCAATACCGCTTAAAAACAGGAAAACGCCGATCAAGGTCAAATTGACGTCAAAGGCCGTCGCGATAATTGAAAAGCCCAGATACACCAGTGAATAGGCTATCAAAGCCATACAGAAGGGCAGTTTTATCCGGTAGTAAAACAGAAACATTGCGGCGACACTGATCACTGCAGCGACGATGTTTCCGCTCGAGGAAAATCGGTCCATCCCCATCATCACGCTCACGCCAATGATAATGAAAAACATAAATCCGATGGCCGTCACCAAAGTCGGGAGATGCTGACGTTTCTTGCGTCCGAAATATTCAGCGAGTAAAAAGGATATGCCGGCTGCGGCGAGAAACGGAATTCCGGATCCGCCCATAGCGGCTGAAAAAACCAGCATACCAATCAGCAATATGACCATACCAATCGCTATAAAAATATCCGAAAATCCCCGGATAAAGCGCATTTCGTCTTCATTACCAATTACCGCCGCATCCTCACTGAGCGGCGCAGCGCCCTGCTTTAAAAGCATGTCATTGGCTTGCTGCTGAGAAATAATTCCGGCGGTTAAGGCCGATCGAATTTGGGCGGGGGTCATATCCGTCATGCCAAGAGACTAGAACGGAAGGACATTTCGTCAAGTAACAAAAAAAACCGGGCTTGCCACGATTGGAAAGCCCGGCTTTATAATTCAGTTTATTAAGCTAAGCGCTTATTTCATGCCTTTCACGCGCTTGTTCAAGCGTGAGATTTTGCGAGCACCGGTGTTTTTGTGAAACACGCCATTAGAAACAGCGCGCATCATTGCCGGCTCGGCCAGCTTAACAGCTGCCTGAGCTTCGTCTTTTTTGCCGGCCGCAATCGCGTCCTCGACTTTACGAAGCTGTGATCGAACCATAGTCCGGCGGGCTTTATTGACAGCCGTTTTGCGGGCTTGAACCCGGACGGCTTTCTTGGCTGAAACAGTATTTGCCATATTTTCCTCAAAAAATTGGCCCCAAACGGGGCCTGTAATCCTGTAAGCGCGCCCTATACGCCCCCATTTTGAAGGCGTCAAGCGCTACTTGTTCTTAAAATGCGGCTTTCGTTTCTCAACAAAGGCCGTCATACCCTCGGTTTGATCTTCGGTCGTGAACATGCTCTGGAACAGACGGCGCTCAAATTTGATTCCTTGCTGAAGCGTGGTTTCAAACGCCGTATTGATGGTTTCTTTGGTCATCATCGCTATCGGCAGGCTCATCGCGGCAATTTTACGGGCCGCTTCTTCCGCCGTGTCCTGCAGCTCATCGAGCGGTACAACCCGGGAAACGAGACCAGAACGCTCAGCCTCCTCGGCGTCCATCATCCGGCCTGTCAGGCACATATCCATAGATTTGGCTTTGCCAACCGCGCGGGTCAGGCGCTGCGTGCCGCCAATGCCCGGCATCACCGCGAGGGTAATTTCGGGCTGGCCAAATTTGGCATTATCGGCGGCGATAATGAAATCACACATCATGGCAATTTCGCAGCCGCCGCCCAGCGCATAGCCCGACACAGCCGCGATGATCGGTTTGCGAAACCGCTCTATCGCGCCGGCATATTTCTCGAACGGGTCGTTCTTATAAATATCCAGATATTTATTATCCTGCATTTCCTTAATGTCGGCACCGGCCGCAAAGGCCTTGTCCGAGCCGGTCAGGATAACACAGTGAATATCATCATCAGCTTCAAGCTCGGTCAGAGCCTGCATCACTTCATTCATCATGTCATTGCACAGCGCGTTCAGCGCTTTGGGACGGTTGAGGCGGATTTTCGCCACATGGTCGTCCTTGGTAAATTCGATCATGTCATAGGACATAGAGGCCTCTCTTGATTTCAGAGAGCGGCTTTTAAAGGAGAGCCTATAGGTCTGGCAAGAAGATTCGGGGCTTAAAAATTACGCTCAAAGGGCTGAGTCGGGACGACAAATCCTTTTACTTCCGGGTCGATTTTAAAGCGTACCATGTCCGGCGCATTATCCTTGCTGACATAGCCCATCTTGCGAAGCGCAACGCCCAGACCGGTTTTAACCACCCGTTTCGTGATCCCGTCTTTTTCATAGCTCGGCGTCATGCCAAATTTACTCCGAAGTGCGGCATTGGCAATCATGTTCGCGTTTTTAATCCCGGTATTGAGAGTTGAATATTCAGTTGTTACTGAGACACAGAAGCTTTGATTGTCCACACGGTGCGGCGCGTTTAGCTTCCAGCAGGCAGCCTGACCCGGTTCCAAATCGATAATTTTCGCCTCTTGGTCAAAACTTTCATCATATGGCAGGTCATCGAGCAAAGCATTGGTGATGATCGCCTCATAATCCTCATCGGAAATAAACTTCTTTTTCAGCGGATAAATATAGAGCCGTTTTTGCCCGCGTATGTGCCACAGCAAAGTCTGGGTCTTGTCGAAATGATAAGGTGTTTGCGATATGGGCGAGCTGATCAGAATTCCGCCTTTGGCATTAAAAGCGCGGCGGCCGGATTTTTGCGTCAGCTCCCCATACATCTGATCCAAAACGGCTTTATATTCCCGGTGAATATTCATGGCTTTGCGAACATTGATCCAGACCCGGCCGGCCTTGGCGGCGTCCAGCAAGGTCTTGCCCGGGACATCTCGGAAATCACCGGTGAGAAACTGATTAGGATAGCGCGGATCCGGATTTTCATCCATCGAACACACATCCAGCATTTCAGACGGATGTTTTTCAAGCAGCCGGATTAACGCCTCATCCGAAAACAGACCTGTGCTTTCAAGATCATGCCGGAAGGTCAGAACCTGTCTTTGAAATCGTCTTGAATGACCCTCTGTCCAATCGGTCAACATTCTCATTTTTATCTCCCGCCCATTTGCAAAAGATATTATGACCGCGAATGGTTTATTTTCACTTGGCAAACAGGGATAAAAATCCGTTAACGCGGCGTCCCGCAGCGCTGCTATCCTAAGCTTACTTGCAGGAACGGTTCGTTCCCGCTACGTCGATAGAGACGGAAAAAGGAGCAGTTATCGCCGCAACATTTGGATATCGCTTTGGCAAATATCTCGGCGGGTTTACCGCTATTTGCTATGTCACCGCCGCCCTGCTGGGAATAGTCGCCGGCGGCTTCGGGCTTGGGGTACTTACCGGCCTCGCCGGATGGCAATTATGGGCGATTGTCATACCCGCCGCGCTGCTGATCCTGTGGTTTGTGCCGCGCCCGGTCGATGTGATCCTGCTGGCTCCGCTGGCGATCTACGGCGCCGCCCAAAATTGGGGCCTGACCTATACAATGGCCGGAATTATGGTCGGCATTCCCGTATTGCTCGTTTTGATTTTGAGTTTGGGCAAGAAGTAGTCAGCCCTGACAGGCCTTGCAATAAAATGTACTGCGTCCGGTCTGGACGATCCTATGTATCGGGGCGTCGCAGACTTTGCACGGTTCATCCTCGCGGTCATAAACATCAAATCGGTGCTGGAAATAACCCAGATTGCCATCCGTATTGGCAAAATCTTTGAGGCTGCTGCCGCCCGCTTCGATAGCGTCGCGGATGACGTTTTTAATATGGCCTGTAAGCGTTTCGGTCTCGGCCACGGTTAATCGTCCGGCAGCGCGTTTGGGCGATATTCTCGCCCGGTAGAGCGCTTCGCAAACATAGATATTGCCAAGCCCGGCAATGATGCGCTGATCCAGAAGCGCGGTCTTGATCTTGTTTTTCTTGCCTTTGAGCGAAGCGCGCAGGACCGGCGCGGAAAGCTGATTGGACATGGGCTCTGGTCCGAGATTATCCAGCCTTGATGGCGCGCCCGGTTTGATCAATTCCATAAAGCCAAAACGGCGCGGGTCATTATAGGTGACGCGGTGACCGCTGCTCATTTCGAAGATAACATGATCATGTTTGACGTTGGTCGAATGATCATTGGCAAACTCACCGGGCCTAAAATCGCGATCAATTGTAAAGCGCCCCGACATGCCCAGATGCATAAACAGCCGATCGCCTGACCCGAGCTCGGCGATCATAAATTTGGCCCGCCGCGACAGGCGTACGAGTTTCTGACCCTGAACCCGATCTATAAAATCATCGCCAAACGGAAATCGGAGATTGGGCCGATTGAGCAGAACGCGCACAAAGGTGAAGGATTCCATGACCGGCGCGAGGCCGCGCCGGACGGTTTCAACTTCAGGAAGCTCGGGCATTCACGCTTTAGTCGACTTCGACTTCAATCTTTCCGCCAGGCGCATCAATTGAAATATCGGCTTTGTCTTTTTTCTGCATCATCACATAGCCAAGACCGAGCGCCACAATGAGCAGGCCGATGATGACCAGTGTCAGTGTTTTTTTATTGCTATTCGCTGCCATGTTATTCCCCTTATTGGATGGTGTTTAATTCTAAGTCAGGTCAGCCCCGCAAGCAAGAGAGGATTGGCTGTAACCTGCGATGCAATGGCCCATAGCGATGCGCCAATTTTTATGAGACAAGCCCCTATGAGCCCAAGAACCACAGATTTCGGATATGATGATATTCCGGAGGAACAGAAACAATCCAAAGTCCGCGAGGTCTTCGATTCTGTTGCCGGCAATTATGACCTGATGAATGATGCGATGAGCCTAGGCATTCACAGGGTCTGGAAAGACATGACCATGACCAAGGTCAATCCGCAGCCCGGCGAGCTTTTGATCGATGTCGCAGGCGGCACTGGCGATCTGGCCCGGCGCTTTATCAAAAAGGCCGAAGACAAGCGCAAACGCCGCGGCGGCCAGTCCGCCCGCGCCATTGTTTGCGATATTAATGCTGAAATGCTGTTGGCGGGCATCGACCTTAAAAAAGATGCAGGTCTGGATATGACGCGGGTGTGCGGCAATGCCGAAGCCCTGCCGTTTCCGGATAATCATTGCGACGCGCTCACCATCGCTTTTGGGATCCGCAATGTCACCCACCGCGACAAAGCCCTGTCAGAGTTTTACCGCATCCTAAAGCCCGGCGGGCGTTTGGCTGTGCTTGAGTTTTCGACCCCGCCCGAAAAATTCCTGCGCAAGATTTACGACGCCTATTCGTTTAATGTCATTCCGCGCCTTGGCGGTATTTTGGCCGATGACCGGGAGAGCTATCAATATCTGGTCGAGTCGATAAGGCGTTTTCCGCGGCAGGACGCTTTTGCCGATATGGTCAAACAGGCCGGATTTAGCCGGGTCTCATGGCAGGATTATTCCGGCGGCATCGCCGCTCTGCATTTTGGCTGGAAGATTTAACCTTACCGCTTAGGCCCGATCTCGGGCGATATATCACATTACAGGCCGGAACTGACTGGCCCCCGATGTAATTGATTTCCACAAATCATCTTCTTCATCCGCGTCCTCTACATCCCGCGTCAGGTGCCAAAGCGTTTGAATGACCGGGCCTGAACTGTCCCGGCTTAATTGTCCCGTCCAGCTGGTCATCGACCCATATCCCTCAAAATTGACCGTAAATGTAATCTGGTCACCTTGCGCAAATCCGGTGAGCGGGAATTTTTGCGACTTATCGGGCTCGCCGACATTGGTTTGATAGTGGCCGGATAATAATCCGCCGCTGTCCTTGAAAGAGACATGAGATCCGCGGTCATTTTGCCAAGTGCCGGAAAACAGGTCCGTTGAAATTGGGTGGGCGTCCTGAGCTTCAGCGCAGGCGCCAAGGCCTGTGATTAAACTTGCAACTATAAAAAGCCTAGAGAAGCCGTGCATTAACGGCGGTTTTTACGGGCGGCATATTTCGCGTCGCGGCGCGCTTTTTGAGCCCGCTTTAATTCTTCTGCGGCTTTTTTCTGGGCTTCAGCGGCGATTTTGGCTTTGCGCTCTTGTTCGAGAGTTTCGGCTGCCCGCCGGGCTTCTTCAGCCTTTTTCTCTTCAGCCCTTATCGCATCGCGCTCAGCCCGGCGTTTATTGCGCTCGGCCCGCTCGGCCAATTTCTTGGCCTTCAATTTCGGATCGAGCTTCTTTTTCTGGGCGCGCTTGAGCATAGCCAGCTTGGCCTCTTTTTGAGCTTTTAGACGGTCATTAAAATTATGGCCTGAAAAGCCTGACATGGATTACCTCTTGGCTGGAATTGCATTTCGAAGGCCTTAAATCACAGTTTTGCAAAACTTTGAAGGGGCTTGGGTGAATTTTTTCTAAAATTAGAAATCCAGACTAATCCCGGCAAATATTTCACGTGGCTTGCCCGGCCGAAGGCCATAGGGCCGGCGGGCCGCGGCATAATCCGCATCGAGTAAGTTTTCGGCCTTGATTTTCAGCCGGATTCCCTCGCGCAAATCATAATAAGCGGCCATATCGAGCACCGCCCGGCCTTTGACCAGTTCGCTCATCGGGATTTCGCCCTGACCGGCAACATCGCGGACATCGCCAAGCGCGTTGATGGTCGTGTTTAGGCCCCAGTGATCATCCTGGATTCCGGCGCTTAAGGTTAACTGGTTTTGTGCCACATAAGGCAGCTCATCGCCGGCGATCACATTGCCCCAGAAATCATTGCTAAAACTGGTCTGAAACTCACCATCGGTAAAGGTGTAGGACAGGCTGACCGGGATTGAGAGGCCGGTTTTAATCCAGTCGGCTATATCCGCCGAGGCGGAAATTTCGACGCCCATCACATTGACCTTTCCGGCATTAAACGCGTCGCCGAGGTCACATCCCGATCCACCCGTGGAGTTGGTGCACTCACCTAAAAGGTTGGAATAATCATTGAAGAAAAAAGTCGTATCCACATCGAATGTAGCATCGCCGCGATAGCGAAATCCGCCTTCATAGACGAAGCTCTCTTCCGGACTTGTGCTTTGACGCGACGACACCGGCGCCGCTGCGAAGCCGCGGTGAGCCCCGCCCATAATCGACCATTGATCATTAAGGTCAAATTTGGCCGAAAGAGCTGGAAGCCACTTTGTATAAACATTCATACGCGTGCTATCGGCAGGCAATGTCCGGTCCGGCGTATCCCAGCGTCTTTGCATCGACATCACATCTTCGATCCGAAGACCCGCCGTGACAGAGACATCGCCCATCTCAATTCTATCTTCGACATAGGCTGAAAGCGCTTCTGCGCCGGACAGACGATTGGCTTGAGTGCCCGGCGCATTATCGGTTGTAATGACCATAGCGCCATTATCCATGCGATATTGGTCTTGCTGCTGAAAACGGTCGACTTCGTCTTCATGATAACGGACCGAGACGACAAGATTATGGACCATGTCGCCTGTCTCGATAACGCCGCCGAGCGCGCTTTGAATGCCGTGCGCGTAATAGGTCCGGTTATTGTGGCGCAGGCCGAGCACATCGTCCGGGCTGACAAAACCATCCGCGCCAACCAGCACGTTATATTCGAGATTACACAATGCCGGATTATCGATAATTTCAGGCAGGCTGTTACAGTCACTGCTGCCGGAAAGACCGCTATTATCGAACCGGTCAAGCTTGCGCCAATTGCGGGCAAATTCCGTCCGGTAGCCAATGGTTGTGAGCTGCCAGTTGCCGAGCGCAATATTATGAGTTGCCTGATAGGTGGTATGATCATTGACCATCTGATCGAGTTGGCTGGCATTATAGCGGCGGTTCGGATTCACGGCGAAATCTGCCTGGCTTAGGCCCAGATAGGTTTCATTGGAAATCTCGTCTTTATATTGATATTTCAGCTCGAGCGAATGATCGCCGTCTTTGGCGTAAAATCCAAGCTTGGCCGTATAGTCTTCAATGTCGAACCCGCTATCGCCGCCGCGGTCTATGTCTTTAAACCCGTCAGCATGGTCCTGATAAGTCTCGAGCAAAAATCCTATATCAATATCGCCTGCATCAAACCGGCTACCGGCCCAGGCATGAGCTTTAATCCGCCCGAGATCTGACGCCATCAGCTCAGCGTGAGCGCTCGCATTTTTGGGGATCGGCGTTGAGAAAAAATGGATCGCGCCCGCCGTCGTATTGGGGCCATATTTAACGGTCGCCGCGCCTTTGGTAACTTCAACCGCGTTCATCCGGCCGGTCATGGGGAAGTAATAGGCTGAGGGCGACGCATAAGGGGCCGGGGCCATTAGAACACCGTCCTCCATAATTAACACTTTGGAGGAGCGGTCAGAACCGGATCCACGCAGGCCAATGTTTGGGCGAAGGCCATAACCTTCTTCTTCCTGAATATTAATACCCGGCGCGGCGCGCAGCACCCGGTTAATATCGCCATAGCTTTGCTTTTCCAGCTCTTCCGGGCCGATAAAGGTAATGGCGGAGGTCAGTGTGTCCGTGTTCTGTATGGTGCCCGTAACCGTAATAACGTCGAGCCCGTTGAGAATATCGCCATCTTCCGACTGCGCGGCAGCAGATGTTCCCAGCAGGGCCGCATACAAACAAATAGCGGAACCATTTAACCATTTACGAGACATTTACACTCTTGTTGCGAATTATTCTCAATTGCGAAAAGAGCCTATAACCAAGACTCCTTTAGGGCGCAAGTAAGAATTATTCGCAACTAGCTTTTAAGACGGGTGCAGATTGTCGCAGTGATTAGAGACAACAAGGTTCGGGTCTTTTAATAGCCTTTATCGTCCTCGCCCGCATTATATTCTGCCGCGAGCTGCGCGCCCAGCGGCCCGAGCATTTGAAAGAGTTTCTCAGGATCTGAATGGCGCATCTTCGCAAGTTCAAGCTCAAACCCGTGCGCGAAAATTAACTCGGGCAAGTTATTTTCCACCGCCCGCAATATCGCGGCAGCGCAATCCATCGGATCGTCCCCCTTATCAATATTTTCATCGGATTTGCCGCGCCTGCTGCCATCCTTGGTCAAGGCATTGCGGGACACATCGGTCGCGACGGAGCCGGGAAGCACATTGGTGACTTTTATATTGCGCATAACCTCCACCTCGGTGCGCAGCGCATCATGATATCCGATCAAGCCATGTTTGGCGGCGCTATACGCCGTCCGAAGCGGCGAGCCAATTCGTCCGGCCACCGAGCTGATCCCGACAATATGTGCCCCGCCCGCTTTCGCCATCTTTGGCAGATTAAGCTGGGTCAGCCAGATCGGCGCGATCAAATCGACATTGATCAGGCGCGTGTAAACTTGCGGGTCTGTTTGCAGCGCCAGACTGCGCTGGCTGATGCCGGCATTATTAATCAGGATATCGACCCGGCCCTTCCACTCCCATGCCGTCTCGACATGCGTGGCTAGGGCCTCAAAATCCGTGACTTCAAACGGCAGAATGAGAGCGTCTGTTTGGAGTGCCGCTTTGGTTTTTTCCAGCGCCTTTGTGCGGCGTCCCGAGAGAATAATATTGGCACCGGCATTTGAGAAAGTTTTCGCCAAAGCTGCGCCAATGCCGGAAGAGGCTCCGGTTATCCAAACAATTTTGTTTGCAAATGTCATGATATGTGTCTCCCGAAACAAAGCCTAATCAAGGTTCGAGATTTTACCAATAAAAAAACCCGGCCACGGGCCGGGTTAATCCTTAAATTTTTTGCGCCGTCAGCTTTTTTCTTCAGGGAAGACGATGGTTGGTGATAGATTATCGATGACCTCACGGGCGTTAAATGTCTTCATCGCATCAGATGACCCGGCGTAGCCGAAATCAACTTCCGCCGTGGCGCGGTATTTTGTAATTTCGCGCACATGGAAGTCATTGTAAAACGGATCATGGAACGCGCTAAGCCCGAAGCCAAAACCGCGGCGGTATGGATTTCTAAAATAGCTATATCGGTTAAACCGGCTCCACCCATAACGCGGGCGATAGAAGGAATAATGGAAAAACGGATCATACGGACCGTAGCCGAGCGCGGGACCGGTGCTGCGCAGTTTGGAGTTTTTCTCGGTTTCGCGGTTGGTCAGGGCGAAAGATTGATAGCCGCGCTCGAGCGCCATTTCGGCGGCCCGGTAGATCAGATAATTTTCAACTGTCTCGCGATCGGTCAGCGAATTGCCGCCAAAAGTGATCCGGGCCGTGTCATTATCGAGCATGGTTTGGGAATATCCATCAAAGCCGCCTGGCTTCGAGGCGGGTTGATAAGGTGTGGTCGATGCGCAAGCTGCGAGTATAGCAGCGGACGCGGCAAGAACCAAATGGCGAAATGCTTTCATAAAAGCCTCCTGGTAAAATATTTTCTTAACGTCCCGTCCCTGAACGCATGACGTAAATATAAGGGTTTTGTAACAAAATTTCAATTCAACTGTCTGTGATTTAGCAGTTGCGCCAAATTTAAACCTATCAATCCTTTAGATATCGCAGCGCCCAGAGCCCGATAAGCGCCGCGGCCAATAGGGCGACAATCCCCAATACTCGCATGTTTCCGCCCAGTATAATGAGGAAAAAACCCAGCGGAAACCACGGCACAACAAAGGCCATCACAATAATAGCGCGGAGCCTTGGCAAAGGCGTCTTCATCGCTTTTTGGGCGTAATAGGCTGTAAAGCCGAGCGGAACATAGGCCAGCGCTCCGACGCCGAAACACAGAATGAATGAAGAGATTAGGTGGCCGATATTTTGGTCATTTTCCGCAAATCCGGCAAACCCAAACGCGCTAGCGATAATCGCAAGCCCTGCCAGTAAAAGCGATATGATAAAGACGAGTTTGGAATAATAATCGTCGGGCTGGACTTTTTTGCTGCGCGGCCGAGATAGGATCGGCCGTAAAGGCTCTGACGCGCCAGAATTGGTGCGATCACGCTCGTCAGTCACTACGCTGGTCCGGTTCATGCGTTTTGGTGATTTTCAATTTCTTAATTTGATTGCGCTGGCGCTCAACAACTTCAAACCGATAGCCGTAATAGGCAAATGTCTGATTTTGCTCGGGGATGGTCTGGCTTTCATGGATAACCAATCCGGCGATGGTCACCGCCTCTTCATCCGGCAGTTTCCAGTCCAGGGCGCGGTTTAAATCACGGATCGGAATATCGCCAAGAATGGTGATCGACCCGTCAGAATTACGCTGCAGACCCGGAAGCTCGTCGTCATATTCATCCTGAATATCGCCGACAATTTCTTCTAGAATGTCTTCGAGTGTAATCACGCCCATCAGCGCGCCATATTCGTCAACCACGATCGCGAAATGTTCTCGCTTTTGCTGAAAAGCTCTGAGCTGTTTCACCACGGAAGTCGTTTCCGGTACAAACCAAGGATCCCGGCATATGCGCCTGATGTTCAGGCCGCCAACCTCACCGTCAGTTCGCGACAGGGCTTTGAGCATGTCTTTGGCGTGCAATATGCCGACCACATTATCCTGATCATCCATAAAAACCGGCAACCGGCTATGCCCGCTGGCCAGCACGTCTTTTAAAATCTGTTCCGAGGGCTGGGCGCCGTCGATCATAATCATGTTTTTGCGGTGGACCATCACCTCTTGGACCGTCAGATCGCCCAGCTCGAGCACGCCGATGATCTGATCGCGGGCGCGCTTGGCCACCCCGCCTTCCTGGTGATGCAAGTCGACCGCGCCGCGAATCTCATCGGCCGCCGTCCAGGGCGACGCGTCACTATTGACGCCAAATAGGCGCAGGACCGCATTGACGATAACCTGTACGGCCGCCACGACCGGCGCAAACAGAGCGACAATTATATTGACCGGTCTGGACACCATCAGAGACGCTTCATCGGGCCGCGTAATGGCGTAGGTCTTGGGCAGCACTTCGGCGAATATCAGAATAAGAACTGTCATGATGACTGTCGCAATCAGGATCGCCATATCATCCCCGCCCATCAGGCTGAACATCAGGCCTGTCATTAATGACGAAGCCAGAATATTGACCAGATTATTGCCCAGAAGGAGCGCGCCGATCAGACGCTCGCGGCGCTCCAGAAGGCGGGCGACAATTCGGGCGGCTTTACTGCCATCACGTTCAGCCGCGTGAATGCGGGCCCGGGACGCGGCTGTCAGCGCGGTTTCGGACCCGGAAAAAAACGCCGAAATAACTAACAGTCCAAAAACTGCCAGTAATTTTGTGAAGACTTCTGGGTTTGTCAAAATTTCAATCATGTTGTTCTATCTATACTAAATTTTGCAAATAATCGCGAACTTGCGATTGCGGCGCATCTTTTTGAATAAACGCCTCGCCAATGCCGCGCGCCAATATCAAGGTTAAGCGTCCTGATTCATTTTTCTTATCCTGACCCATATGATCCATCAGCGCATCGGTTTGGCTTAAATATTCGGCCACCTCTTTCAAGCCGGTTAGGCCCAGACGCTGAAAATGATCCGAGACTTTTTTGGCATCGGACTCGGAGCACAGGCCTTGCTGTGCTGAATATTGAAAAGCCATTTCCATGCCGGCGCTGACCGCCTCGCCGTGGAGCAGGTCATCACCGAAACCGGCCTCGGCCTCAAGCGCGTGACCAAATGTATGGCCCAGATTTAACAGCGCCCGGACGCCCTGTTCGCGCTCATCCTGCGCGACAATTTCGGCCTTCATTCGGCAGCTCGTTGCAATCGCTTCGGCCGTCGCCTCAGCATCGAGCGCCAGAAGCTTTTCGCCGTGACTGTCGAGCCATTTGAAAAACGCGGCATTCCCCAAAAGTCCATATTTCACGACCTCCGCATATCCGGCCTTAAGCTGACGCTCTGGCAGGGTTACAAGAAGTTCCGTATCGGCCAGAACCAAAGCGGGTTGATAAAAGGCGCCGACCAGATTTTTGCCTTGCGCCACATTGATCGCGGTTTTACCGCCAACGGAACTATCGACCTGAGCGAGCAAGGTTGTCGGGATCTGAACGAACTGACAGCCGCGTTTGTAAATGCTGGCGGCAAACCCCGTCAAATCGCCAATAACGCCGCCGCCAAATGCCGCGACAGTGTCGCCGCGTCCGAGACCGGCGGCGAACATGTCATCAAGAACATGTTGCAGAACTGCAAAACTTTTTTGACTTTCCCCCGGCGGCAGGACCGTCACGGAAGCATTTTCCAAAGCCTCGACCCTGTCCTTATAGAATCCGTGAACCGTTTGGTCGGTGACAATATGAAGCCGGCCGTTTTTCACAATCGGCGCAAGGTGATCCTCGATCTGCCGGGTTAATCCGTGGCCGATGATTATGTCATAGCTACGGGGGCCGAGCGCGACTCGAAGCTGTCGATGACCGGAGCTCATTCGGCGGCACGGTTTGATGAACCGGGCCTTGCCCCGCGCTGGCTGTCTTTGATATGGCGGTCGAGATAGCGCACGACCTTATTGACCGTTCGGATATGCGGCCCCTTAGCTATCGGCACCGTAATATGGGCTTTGGCGTAAATCGGATAGCGCATATCCATCAGCTCTCGCATCCGCGCGCGCGGATCCTCGACCTTTAAAAGCGGCCGCGTATCTTTGCGGCTGACCCGTTCCATAATGGTTTCAAAATCGCCTTTAAGCCAAATCGTCACGGCGCGTTCATTAAGTATTGCACGGGTCTCGTCCGGGATGAAAGCCCCGCCGCCGGTTGCGAGAACCAGAGGGCGTCCATCAAGAATACGTTCGATCACACGGCGCTCACCGGCCCGAAAATCCTCTTCGCCATGGTCGCGAAAATAACCGGCAACTGTCCGGCCCGAGGCCTGCTCAATCTCTTCGTCAGAATCATAAAAAGGCATGCCCAGCCTTCTGGACAGGCGACGCCCTACCGTTGTCTTTCCAACCCCCATCAAGCCAACAAGGGCGATGGGGCGAGCGCGCAAGGCGCGATTTACCGGCCGCATAATGTGCCTTATTCCTATTCTCGGGACGCAAGCTGCATACCCGCTGAAAATTTCCCTTACTATGTCGCCAAAACAGTTTATGCTCAAGAAAAATCCGAACATGGAATATAACAAGATGAAAAAACTGAGTATTATTCTGATATCTCTGCTATTGGTATTGGCTGGCATTTTTATTTGGCTAGTGAGCAAAGCCGGGCCTGAAAATGCCAATACGGAAACCATTACTGTCACTATCGAAGATAATTTCGAAAAATAATATGCGCGATTTACTCTGCACAGCGGCCGCCCTTTTTGCTCTGTCAGGCCCGTCTTATGCTCAATCTATTGACGTCGGGCAGCTCGGCAGCGCCGAAGCCTATGAGCCGGGCACTTTAACGCCGGCGGACGGCGCGCTGGGAAATAATCTCTGGGCCAGCACGCCTGCCGATGTCGCTGAAGAATTAATCCTGGACTTACCGCAAAATTTCCAAAACCCGATAGCCCGGGAACTGACACGACGTGCCCTGCTCTCACCCGGCGTTCCGCCTATGCAGGATGGTGATGGCAGTTTTTCCGGAAACCGGCTTGGCGCGATTATCAAACTGTCAGAACTTTCCGCTGCGCAGGATATTGCCCAGCGCTCACCCGGGCTTGCCAGCTCTCAAGAACTGCGCGCCGACCTTGCGCTCTTGTCAGGCGATATTAGCAGCGCCTGCACCCAGTCTGATTCCATTCTCGAAAAAAGAGCGGAAATTTACTGGATGAAGCTACGGGCCTTTTGCCATGTTGAGCGCGGCGAAACGGCCGCAGCCGAATTGACCCTCGATCTAATCCGCTCCAGCGGAGATAATGATAAAGGCTATACAGCGTTAATGCGGTCCCTGACCGGCGTTCCGGGACGCCCGGATGTCAGGGCCGTCAATGGCAGCCCGCTTTCAATTGCGATGATGGCGAGCGCTGATATTCCGTGGCCCGCCGGGCAGCAGCCTCCGGCCTCCGCCGCGCAAACGGCTTTTAATGCTGTCAAAAATAACGACGAACGATTTAAGGCTCTATTGGTCGCGGCGCCTGCAATGTCGGATGGCCAAATCCGGCAAATATTAGACAGTTTAGGTGCGCCGGAAAGCGGCCTTGCCTCGGACCTGGCTGGCGGCGTCATGGAAACCCAGGCTCCGATCACGCTGGAAACAGCCATGTCCGATAAAGGCGGTGCGGGATTTGCGCAGCTCTATCATCTATCGCGCTCGGGCAGCCAAGAAGAGCAGCTGCCGGCGCTAATCGAGCTCTTAAGCCGCGCCGACAAAGCCAACCAATTTGCGCGTTTTGCAAAATTGGTGGAGCCTCAACTGCAAGGGATATATTATCCCGATCTGACGGCTGGCCAAATTCCGATGATTGCGAAAACCGCAGCCCTGCGCGGCGACATTATTGCACTTCAGCAATTGCACGGTTTGATGGATGATAATACGGCCCATCAGGACCGGATTGCGCTCGCCGCGGATGCGATTGGCAACGGGTTTTTCGGCGGCGCGCTCGGCACTGATATTGAGACCCGTCTTCGCGAGAAAAACAGCCGGGCACTGCGGGACGCGCTCATAGCCTATGGTCTTGGCGCCAATCTATCAGACACGGCCGCCCATAAAATTTTCTCGCAGAGAAATAATCTTGGCCGGCTTTCGGGGAAGGGGCTTTTGCTGCAAAGCGCGGCGCGGCGCCGGGCGCAAGCCGAAACGGCACTACGCGCGGCGCTTATGCTGGAAAGCGGAGCGCTTTCAGATCTCGATATGTTTCTAATCATTGATAGCCTTTATAATGCCGGCCTGAACGAACAGGCGGGCAAGCTGGCGGCGCTCGATTTTCTCGAGCCTCTTTCCGGACAGTAAAATGCGCCCAGCCGCGGCGATAGATGCTTTCTTGGAAATGATGATGGCGGAACGCGGCGCCTCAAACAATACAATCAACGCCTATCGCCGCGATCTCGATGATTGGGAAACGCTTTTATGTGCAAACCGTCAGAATTTGATCAAAGCCCAGACCCCTGATCTTGAGATTGTTCTTGGTGTTTGGGCAAAAAAAGGACTAGCCCCCTCCACATCGGCGCGCAAATTATCTTCGGTCAAACAATTTTACCGCTTCCTGCAAATGGATGATTTACGCAAAGATAATCCGGCGCAAAACTTACGCGGCCCAAAGCAAGGCCGCCCGCTGCCAAAAATTTTATCCGAACAGGATGTCAATTTGTTGTTTGAAACCGCGAATAAGGATGACAGCTCAAAAGGCATTCGGCGTCTATGCCTCTTGGAAATATTATATGCAGGCGGCCTGCGGGTGAGTGAATTGGTTGGGCTGACGACACAGGCAGTGCAGCGCCGTGATGGCTGCCTGATGATTAAAGGGAAAGGCGGCAAGGAACGGCTCGTGCCCTTAACGCCGCCTGCTTTAAAGGCCATCAAGGCCTGGCTTAAACACCGCGCCGAGACCTTACCGCAAGATCTCGATGCCGCCGAGAGAGCCAAAAAATACTTGTTCCCCTCCAGCGCCAAACAAGGGTTTTTAACCCGCGAGTGGTTCGCGCAAATACTCAAAGACCTCGCGATTGAGGCCGGTCTGCCGCCTTCCAAAATCTCACCGCATGTTCTACGCCATGCCTTTGCGACCCACTTGCTGGCTAACGGCGCCGATCTTAGGAGCGTCCAAACCCTGCTCGGTCACGCCGATATCTCGACCACACAAATTTACACTCATGTGCTGGATGAGCGCATGAAGGCTCTGGTGTTTGACATGCATCCATTGGCGGCGAAAAACTCTGAGCCTTAGAATTCATTAAGAATTTTCCTCTAACTGTAAGCTCGATTGACGAAGCAAGAGATTAGCCGTCATCGCCCGGGCTCCTATCAGTCCGCGACTATGAAAGTGCTGGTCGAGGTTGGATAAATTGATATTTATAAGAAATATAAAGAGCCAAATTAAGATCGCCGCTTCGCACCCGGTTTACCTCACTGTGCAGGCCAGTAATGACAGCGCGCAAATCAGGCCGAAGAGAGAGGGTCACGTCTTTGATCTCAGCATCAGACAAATCCCTCACCTCTGTTCTATATTGATCGGGATTGACGATACTGACAAGCGCTTCTCCATTAGCGGAAATAACGGTCCGCCTATCCTCGCCAACGCCTGAAATAAAGTTCCTCAACTTTCGGCGTATCGCTTGCCCTAATGAATTGCTCTGATATGCTCCGATATTCAGTATAAGCCCTCTCGGATGTCTTTGCATGCCTAACACCTATTTGGACTTTGAACGCACAATTGCCGAGATTAATAAAAAAATCGGCGAACTTAAAGCGGCAGACAACAAAGCCAATGCCGACGAGATCAAAGATCTGACGGCGCAATCCAAAAAAGAACTGAAATCAGTGTATAGCAAGATCGGCGCATGGGAAAAAACCCAAGTGGCACGCCATCCGCTTCGCCCGCATTTTAGCGAATATATTGCCGGGCTTATCACTGAATTTACGCCGCTGGCCGGGGATCGCAAATTTGGCGATGATCTGGCGCTTATGGGCGGAGTGGGCAAAATACGCGGGCAAAGCGTGGTTCTGATCGGCCATGAAAAAGGCAAAGACACGGAAAGCCGCTTAAAGCATAATTTTGGCATGGCCCAGCCCGAAGGCTACCGTAAAGCGGTTCGCCTGATGGATATGGCCGAGCGTTTTAACCTACCGCTGATTTCCTTTGTCGATACCGCAGGAGCCTTCCCTGGACGCGGCGCGGAAGAGCGCGGTCAGGCCGAGGCCATCGCGCGCTCGATTGACCGGGGTTTGTCGCTAAAAGTTCCCTTTATAACCGTAATTACCGGTGAAGGCGGCTCCGGCGGGGCGGTCGCTATCGCCACAGCCGATAAAGTTATGATGCTGGAACATTCGATCTATTCGGTCATTTCGCCCGAAGGCTGCGCCTCAATTTTATGGCGCGACGGAGCCAAAGCCAAAGATGCGGCCAACGCCATGAAAATAACCGCGCAGGACCTTAAAAAACTCGGCGTTATTGACGAAATTATCAAAGAGCCGGTTGGCGGCGCCCACCGTGCCCCGGAGGACATGGTCAAAATGATGGGCGCTCGCCTGGTTAAAGAGCTTGAGAAATTAGCGGCGATCGACGGAGAGAAGCTCGTCAAACGCCGCAAGGAAAAATTTCTCAATATTGGACGATCGCTTCTTTAAAATCCTGCCGCAACGCCCGCACCGAAAAAGAACAAGCTGTCTTGCGCGATCAGATCGCCGGTGAAAAATTCCTCATAATTAAGAAGGTCATCGGAATTAAGCGCAAAATTTGCGCCGACATAGGCCGAGACATCATCCGTAAATGAATAGCCTACGGCCGCGCTCGCCTGACCATATTCCCAGCCAAACCCGTCGCCGTCCACAAGCCCTGCGGCAAGGCCGAGATCCAGAGACGTCTTAGGGCCCATAGGCACAGAGTGGCCGACACTGCCTTCGACCGTGAAGGCCTCCAGCGTAAAATCGTAATAGCCATAGACGGAGGGCGAAAGCGGCGCGTCAAATGCCAGTCCGGCATAAACCTCATAGGTCCCGGCTGCGCCGCCATCGGTTTCAAACAGGCCGCCGCCTTGCGGATAGTGGTAATAGGTCACGCCCAGATCGGCACTGACACTGTCTGAAAGCGCGACGCCGTAGCCCGCATATAGATCAATCTCATCCCCCGCAAAGACTGACGTGTTTCCGACGCCGGTCGACGCCCAGGCTCCGATATAAAAATCGCCTGTCGCTAATTCGACACCGGGCTGAACCGCGCTATCAGCAAGGCTAACGCCGCGAAACACATAGTCTGTGACATAATCAATTGAGGTGCTGACGCTGACGTCACCGGCGAGCGCGGTCGGCGCTATTAAAGTGGTACCGCCTAAAACCAACAGGGATAGTGCGCAATTTTTCATTTTCTTCTCCTAACAAACGCTTATGTGAAGCGCGTTTAAAATGCAGATGCTTGAAACAGGAATTTGGCGTGACTATCGACTGTCACCGCATCAAAAAAGCCGCCCGGCGAACGAGCGGCTAATTATTGTGCGTTTTTGCGGAAGCTTGATGCATTTCAGGCCATTGGGACGTTAGGCCTTGCCGTGGCAGTGCTTGACTTTCTTGCCGGAGCCGCACGGGCACGGCGCGTTGCGCGATACGCCTTTTAATGCGTCCGGGGCCAGATCAGCGGTTTCACCGCCGGCTGCGACAGAGGGCGCAGACTGGGTAACCATTTCCATAGGCGAGCGCGCTGTAGCGGCCGCTTCGGCGTCGCGTTTTTGTTTTTCTTGCTGGCGCTGCACCTGCACATTGATCAAAAGCCGGTTGATCGCCGTTGTCACGCCGTCACGTAGATCGGTCAGCAGTTTGTCAAACAAGGTGAAAGCTTCTGATTTATATTCATGGAGCGGATCCCGTTGACCATGGGCCCGAAGCCCGACGACGGATTTAAGCGCATCCAGATGCTGCAAATGTTCACGCCAATTCGTATCGATGACCTTCAGGAGAACTTCTTTTTCCGCGCCGCGATAAGCATCCTTATCAACGGTTGCGGATAATTCTGCCGCCATTTTATCAGCGGTCGTTCGCAAACGTTCCAGCATTTCCTCATCGGCAATACCTTCCTCAGACGCCCATTCTTTAAACGGCAGATCCATCAAAAGAATTTCGCGGGTCTTTTCGGCCAGTCCATCGAGATCCCACTGCTCGGCAAAGGCTTTTTTAGGCACATATTGCGCGATTAAATCTTCGCAGACCTGGTGGCGGAAATCTTCAATCACGTCGGACACGTCTTCATCGCGCATAAATTCAAGGCGCTGTTCAAAGATGGTTTTACGTTGATCATTCATGACATCATCATATTTGAGCAGGTCTTTACGGATATCAAAATTGCGCTGTTCGACTTTGACCTGAGCGCGTTCCACCGCCTTGGACATAAAGCGGTTGGTCAGGTTTTCACCTTCTTCCCAGCCCATTTTACCCATCATGTTTTTAAGGCGGTCACCGCCAAAGATCCGCATCAAATCATCTTCGGTCGAGAGATAAAATTTTGAACGGCCCGGATCGCCCTGACGCCCGGTCCGGCCGCGCAGCTGATTATCAATTCGGCGGCTTTCATGGCGCTCTGTACCCAAAACATAGAGTCCGCCCGCATCGAGCGCCTGCTGCTTCAACCCTTGTGTTTCCGATAGAATTTCTTCGGCCCGCTTGGCGTGCTTTCCGCTTTCAATTTCTTCGCGGACAGCCGCGCCGACTTCGGCGTGGATTTGCGGCGCAATTTGCTGCTGCAGATTTTCTTTAAACGCTTTATGTTGACCCGGCGGTACTTGGCCTTTGCGGCTTTCATAGACTTCGTTGATCTGGTCTTTGATCCGAGCTTCCATTTCGTCGGCCCGGCCCGCGAGCACTTCCATTTCGAGCTGCATCTCAGGATTGCCGCCAAGCTGAATATCGGTACCGCGGCCCGCCATATTTGTCGCGATTGTAATAGTTCCGGGAACGCCGGCCTGCGCCACAATCGAGGCTTCCTGTTCGTGAAAGCGGGCATTTAGCACTTGGTGTTCAATACCCGCCTGTTTCAAAGTTTCTGACAGACGTTCGGACTTCTCAATTGAAACCGTCCCGACCAAAACCGGTTGCCCCAATTTTTGGCATTCCCGAATCTCGTCGATGATAGCGCTGAACTTCTCACGTTCCGTGCGGTAAATCACATCATCTTCGTCGATCCGCTGAATTGGACGGTTGGTCGGAATGACCAGGACTTCAAGTTCATAAATATCGGCAAATTCCGACGCTTCGGTTTCGGCCGTCCCGGTCATGCCGGAGAGCTTGTCATAAAGACGGAAATAATTCTGCAACGTCACGGATGCCAAAGTGACATTTTCAGGCTTAATCTCGACCTTCTCTTTAGCTTCGATCGCCTGATGCAGCCCATCAGAGAGGCGGCGACCATCCATCATCCGGCCGGTAAATTCATCGATCAAAACGACCTGGCCGTTTTTGACGATATAATCCTTATCGCGAATGAACAATTTATGGGCTTTAAGGCCCTGATTTATGTGGTGAACAATGGTAACATTTTCAATGTCATAAAGGCTTTCACCTTTAAGCAAATCAAGCTCTCTTAAAATGCCTTCAATCTGCTCATTGCCTTCTTCATTAAAAGTCGCTGTGCGGCGCTTTTCGTCAAGCTCATAACCGTCTTCCTCAATGCGCGGAATAATTGCATCAATCGCCGTGTAAAATTCGGATCGGTCATCCGTTGGGCCGGAAATGATTAGCGGGGTTCGGGCTTCATCGATCAGGATCGAGTCAATTTCATCGATAATGGCGTAGGCATGATCGCGCTGCAGCATCTCAACAATTGAATATTTCATATTATCGCGCAGATAATCAAATCCGAACTCATTATTGGTGCCGTAAGTAATATCGCAGCGATAGGCCGATTGCCGGTTTGGGTCCCAGCCTTCATGATTATTTATACAGCCAACAGTCAGGCCCAAAAATTCGTAAATTTTGCCCATCCATTCGGAATCTCGCCGCGCCAGATATTCATTGACGGTCACAATATGGACGCCTTTGCCCGCCAGCGCATTGAGATAGGCCGCAAGCGTAGAGACCAGTGTTTTACCCTCACCCGTCCGCATTTCGGCGATCTCGCCGCGGTGCAGTGTAATCCCGCCTATCAGCTGTACATCATAGTGCCGCTGACCAAGGGTTCGTTTCGCGGCCTCACGCACGGTCGCAAAGGCTTCTGGAAGAAGGTCATCAAGGGAAGCGCCATCCGCAAATCTTTGGCGAAATTCGGCGGTTTTGGCCTTCAACGCATCGTCTGTCATCGCCTCAAATTCGGGCTCTAATCCGTTGATGTGATCGACAATAGGGCGCAGTTTTTTCAGCTTCCGGTCATTTTCAGACCCGAAAAATTTCTTGGCTAAGCCGAACATGTTCTCTCCAAACGGGCGTTTCCCGCTTCAAATGGTATAGTCTTCGGGGGTGACTTAAGAACGATGGTGCGGTAAGTCAATAAATCGCTGAAAACTTGATAAAAAATATCACATGTCCAAATCTTCAGACCTAATCGAAATGCCCCGTAAACGGGTGCTCGCAATCGCCGGCGCAATTGCCGGCGGCGTTTTATTATTATTGTTAGCGGCCATGTTCGGCGCTGAGCCTCAGCCGGTCAAACAGCATATTCCCATGTCGGCAGACGATCCTGCGCTCGTGATTATAGATGATAGCGCCATTACCCAAAGCCAGCTTGATCTGGCCCGCGAATATCTCGAGACGACCCGGCCGGAAGATGCTCCGACGCTCTCGGAGACGGATATTTTGGACTATCTGGTCCAGCAAAGACTATTATCGGATGCGGCGGCCAAACGTGATTTAAACAAAAACCGGGATATATTGAACCGGGTCAACCTCACCCATGAACGGCTTTTGTCCGAAGCTCTGATCAAAAAACAGGTCGAAGCAACAATTTCTGATCAAGAGATCATGGATTATTATGACGCCCAGAAAAAACTGAGCGGTAATAGGATCCAGGTCAAAGCCCGGCAAATTGTAGTCCCCGATGAAGCCACGGCCAAGGAAATTGTCCGGCGTCTGGAAGCAGGCGAAACCTTTGACTCGCTCGCCATTGCCTATTCCATTGACCGTGCGTCGCGCGAAGCTGCGGGCGAGCTTGGCTATATAAATCGCGACATGCTCAATCCTGAATTTTCCCGGCGGGTATTCGCCGGCAAAGTCGGAGCGCGCCTCGCGCCGTTTGCCAGCGACGAAGGCTGGCATATTGTCGAAGTTCAGGGCCGGCGCACGGCTCCATTTCCCAATATTGAATCGCAATATGACGAAATCCGAACGCTCTTAACCGCCAAAAGAATGGACCAATTGCTCCAGGAATTGCGCCAGGATGCTGATATTGAATATCTTGATGCGAGTTCGAAATTAACTGACGAACCGACGCAGTAAATAAAAAGACCCCCATGACCATTTCTCCCTTCGCCCCGAAAAACTTCCCAGCTTTGCCGCCGATCGCGGGCTTTGACATGGCCGTCGCCAAGGCCGGTATTCGCTATAAAGGCAGAACGGATCTGTGGGTGCTGCGCGGAGCCCCAGGCACGCAAATCGCCGGGGTTTTCACCAAAAGTTCTATGCCCGGCGCGCCTGTCACTTGGTCTAGGCGGGCATTGCTTGCACCGGACGATCGCAAAAGCGCGCGCCTGATTGTCGTCAATTCCGGCAATGCCAATGTGTTTACAGGCGAGGCCGGCGATAAAGCAGCGCAATTGACCGCCGATGTCGCGCAGCGGGTTTACGGGGCGGATAGTGCGGCGGTGATTTTAGCCTCGACAGGGGTCATTGGTGAACAACTCGACGTCGCTAAAATCGTTCGCGCTATGCCCGATATGGCGGCCAATATGTCGGATGATTTATGGGAAGAATCGGCGCGTGCTATTATGACAACTGATACCTATGCCAAAGGCGTCAGTGTGACGACACAAATAGGCGGCGTCGACGTCACGATCAATGGTATTGCCAAAGGCTCCGGAATGATCGCGCCGGACATGGCAACCATGCTGGTCTTTATCGCGACAGACGCCAATATTTCCCAAGCCGTCTTACAGGCGATGCTCGCCGGATTTAATGAGCTGACCTTCAACGCCATCACGGTCGATAGTGATTGCTCGACTTCGGATATGGTAATTCTGGCCGCCAGCGGCGCGGCTGATCATCCGATTATATCCGACCCGCAACACCCGGCGCTTGACGATTTCAAAACCGCGCTCTTGAAAGTCATGCTGAACCTTTCTCATCAGGTCATCAAAGACGGCGAAGGCGCAACGAAATTTATCAGCGTTAATGTCTCCGGCGCGCTCAATGATGACAGCGCGAAGGCCGTAGCTATGAGCATCGCAAATTCACCGCTGGTTAAGACAGCAATCTCCGGTGAGGATGCCAATTGGGGCCGGATCGTCATGGCGATCGGTAAATCCGGCGAGCCGGCTGATCCTAATAAGCTGACGGTATCTCTCGGGCCGCTTGTGATCGCCCGGCGCGGCCAGCCCGTTAAATCGTACAAAGAAACTGACGGCGCGGCCTATATGAAGCGCGATAATTTGGAAATTAACGTCGATTTGGGCCTTGGAACCGGTGTCTTTACCGCCTGGACCTGCGATCTTACGCATCGTTATATAGATATTAACGCTGATTACAGAAGTTAGCTTACGCGTGATTCTGGCCATATTTCTTACCCAAAAATTAAGGATTGAAGGATAGTGTCTTCTAAGGTTTTGCTGGTGGCGGCTTGCGCGTTAATCGATGTCGATGGACGCATTTTGATGTCACAGCGACCTGTTGGAAAAGATTTTTCCGGGAAATGGGAATTCCCGGGCGGAAAAATGGAGAAGAATGAACGACCGGAACAAGCCGTGGTAAGAGAATTAAGAGAAGAGCTAGGTATCGAACCTTGCGAGCGCTGCTTACAGCCCTTCACTTTCGCCTCACATGATTACGGGGATTTTAGTCTGTTCATGCCATTATATCTTTGCCGGCAATGGGACGGGTTCCCCCGCCCCAAAGAGGGACAGGCGATCAAGTGGTTATACCCTGATCGCATTGTGGAATTAGACCTTGTTCCAGCGGATATTTCGCTGGCACAGGAAATTAGGGATCGGCTGCCGAGCGGCCGAAGATTTGAATGACCAAGGGCTACGCTATTTTCAAGGCATACCTATCGGACGAATCCGGAGCGACTGCGATCGAATATGGATTGATTGTCGGCTTGATCGGTATGGGAATTATCACCGGTATGAGAGCCTTTGGGAGCTCATCAGACGGCGCTTGGCAGAAATTGTCAAATGCGGTTCAAAACGGCGTTAGTTAGCCAGCCGTCTAATCTCTTATTTTCTTTAGCGCATCTGAGAGTTTCATTTTAGCTGAGCCGGGCTTAAGCGGCTGTTGCTGCGATTGATGCGGTGCCCACCCTGTCATCCAAACGATTTCAAACTTCGCCAGAAATTTCCCGTTTTCAGACCGGTCCGTATAGGCATCTGACAGACGGGCTATAAAATCTTTTCCCTCAAATCTCGGTTCATGCGCGGCCAGGCTGTTGGTTTCGCCAATATCCCGAAGATCCTGCACCAGCGTCTTTAGCGAGGCATAATTGACGATAAAACTATCCATATCGACGACCGGCTGGGCAAAGCCTGACGATTGCAGCAGACCAGCGGCCTGACGAAAATCAATCATTGGCGAGAGCCGCGGCATAATTCCGCCATAGCGGGCTTGGTCAGCCCCGAAACAGGCGCGCCGCAGACCCAAAAGACTTTCGCCGCCTAAAAACGAACAGATGAAAAGTCCATCAGGCCTTAACGCCTGACGCGCCGTTTTCAGAGCGCCCTGAACATCATCCAGACTTTGCAGCGCCAGCCCCGACACGATCAGGTCCAAATCCCCCGGCATCTCATCACCCAGCGGCCAATCATCAGTGATTATAAGTTGCCGGGGCTTTTTCTGCGCTGGCAGCGCCTGTTGCAACGCGTCCGTGAAATCCGGCAGGCCCATAAATAAGGCCGCTTCAAACTGACGGTTAACATCGAGAAGACGTTCACTTGCATCGAGCGCCGCGCGCCGCAGCAGAAAGGATTCCGCTCCGCGCCGCATCGCGCGCTCGCGCTTGGCCTGCCGCCGGGCTGGATTAAAAATTTGCGAGTCGGGCATTTTTGCGCTCATAATGTAGCCCTATATGGAAAGCCAAAGAGAAATAAAGCTTTTTAGGTCGCCTAATGCCATTGGCCGCGCGGCCCGGCGGGCCGTGGATATGATTCTGCCGCGACGACATCCATCACAGTCTGCGCGGCAAAAACAAAATTGGGACCGCATAACTTTTCTGGATGAACCCTGCTGCTATGCCTGCGGCCGGCCCTTTGAATATGATCAAGGCAAAAGCGCGCGCTGCGCGGGCTGCGGGGTCAATCCCCCGGTCTATGATCAGGCCCGCTCTGCTATTTTATATAATGAGAATAGCGCGCCCTTTATCCTATCGTTTAAACATGGCGGGCGCACCCAATATCTGGATGCATTCGCCCGGCAAATGCACCGGGCCGGACGGCAGTTCTGGCCCCGTGCGGATTTAATCCTGCCAGTGCCATTGCACCCGACCCGGTTGGTTCAGCGCAAATTCAATCAGGCCGCCTTGCTGGCCAAACGCCTCGCCGCCATCACGGGTGTCGAGTATAATTCAGACCTTTTATTTCGGCACAAAGCGACTCCGTCTCAAGGCATAAGGACGGCCAAAGGGCGGCGACGAAATGTGCAGGGCGCCTTCTCGATCGCCGATCAGGCGCGCCCTCTGGTAAAGAAGAAAACCGTAATATTAATCGATGATGTGCTGACCACGGGCGCAACGCTCGATAGCTGCGCAAGGCCGCTGCGGCGCGCGGGAGCTGAGCAGATTTTTGTCGTCACACTTGCGCGGGTTGTCAGGGACATTGAAATCCCTACATAGAGGTGGCAAGGAGACCTCATGCCCAAAATTGAAATATACACCAAAGCCTTTTGCCCGTTTTGTATTCGCGCCAAAATGTTGCTGAAGAGCAAAAAGGTTGACGTGATTGACATCCCGGCCTGGATGGATGCCGAAAAACGCGCCGAAATGATTGAGCGGTCGAACGGGCAAAATACATTTCCGCAAATCTTTATTGATGGCGAGCATATTGGCGGTTGTGATGATCTTCTGGCGCTTGAACATGCGGGCAAACTTGACCCGCTTTTGCAGGCTTAGGTCTTGAAAACCGCCTGCGTTCAGCTGAGAAGCAGCGCGGATATCGACCGCAATATTGCGCAGGTTTCCGAGATGGTGCGCGAGGCGGCGAGCCGCGGCGCGGCGTTGATCATAACGCCGGAAATGACTCATATTTTGCAGCGTTCCCCCAAGCGCCTATTTGCCGCCATTACCGAAGAGAGCAATGATAAAGGCGTCAAAGCTTTTGCGGCACTTGCCGACGAGCTTTCGGTTGATCTGATTATCGGTTCTTTAGCGATTAAAACCGGCGACAAGCGCGCTGCGAACCGCTGTTTTCATTTTGGCCCGGACGGGCAAATCAAAGCGCGCTATGATAAAATTCACCTGTTTGATGTGACTCTGTCTCGTAAAGAAAGCTGGAAAGAAAGCAGTCTTTATGACGCTGGAAAGAAAGCCGTTCTAACCCGGGCCGGCGACGCGACTGTGGGATTATCCGTCTGTTATGATCTGCGCTTCCCGCATCTTTATCGCCGCTATGCACAGTCCGGCGCGGACATATTGACCGTGCCGGCAGCCTTCACAGTGCCAACGGGTCAGGCCCACTGGCATGCCTTGCTGCAGGCCCGCGCCATCGAAACCGGCAGCTTTGTGCTTGCCCCGGCCCAGGGCGGCACTCACGAAGATGGCCGGCGCACATATGGCCGCTCTTTGATTATCGGACCGTGGGGTGATATTATGGCAGAGCTGGATCATGACGAACCGGGCATAATTGCTGCGGATCTTGATCTTACAGAAATCGGTTCCGCCCGGGCCAAAATTCCGGCCTGGAACCATAATCCGGATTTTGACTGATGATTAAATATGCGCTCATATGCCAGGAAGATCACAGCTTTGACGGCTGGTTTTCATCGATCAAAGATTATGACTATCAGGCGCAGAAAGGCCTGATCGAATGCCCTTTTTGCGGCACGCAGAAAGTCGAAAAAGCTGTCATGGCGCCCAATATATCAACCGGGCGGAAAAAGGATGCGATGGCGGCGCAGCAAGCTCAAAGCCTGAGAATGATGAATGCGGCGGCTGATAAAATTCGCAAGGAAATCGCTGAGAATTGCGATTATGTCGGCGAGAAATTTCCCGATGAGGCCCGCGCTATTCATTACGGCGAAAAGCCCGAACGCGCGATTTACGGCGAGGCCACACCCAAACAAGCCTCATCCCTCAATGAAGAAGGGGTCACCATCGCCCCTTTGCCGGATATTCTCGCGCCTAAACCCAAATCCAAACAAAATTAAACTTCAGACAGGCGCGCCGCTAATTGGAGCTCTGGTAAGTATTGGGTAAGTTTTGCCCTGTATTTTCGCCTTATGAAATATTTAACCATAATGGCTATGACCGTTTCCGCTTTTGCCATGGGCGGCTGTTCTGTAACATCTGCAGGGGTCAAAAAAGGCGATGAGCGCAATATGTCGCGCTCGATCGATGATGTCTCGGCGGGACGGGCGATTAAAGCTCGATTAGCCAGAGCCTATGATTTTGATCTCGGCAAGGTCGATGTCGAAGTCGCCGAGGGCATTGCGGTTTTGACCGGAACGGTCGGGACTGAAAATGACCGTCTTGAGGCCGAAAAAATTGCATGGTCGGCACCAAATGTCGTTCAGGTCGGCAATGAAATCCGTCTCAATAATGGTACAGACGTCTTTCGTGATTCCAAAGATGCAATCATTCAGACCCGCATTCGCACACGCTTGATGACCGAAAAAGGCGTCAAGGCCCGTAACGTCAATATCGAAACTGAGAATGGCGTTGTCTATTTGCTGGGCGTTGCAAGGGACAAGACTGAGCTTCATAAAATGACCGAAATCGCAAGCACAACCGACGGCGTCAAAGAAGTAATATCCTATATTCGAATTCACGGTCAGCCGATTACAACCCAAGCCGGGTTTTCAGCTGCACCGCGTTCGTCAGGGCCGCTGACGCTCGATCCAAATATTCCGAGATTAGCAGCCCCTGGCCAGCCTAATACGCCGGAAACCGAACCATTTTACCGCGATCCCAAAACCGGCGAAAAAATTATCCTGCCGCCCGGGACAAAAACCATTCCTTATAATCCGAACGGCGCGGCCGGGCAAAGCGGCGCGCCCTATTACATCAACCCGTCCAATGGGGAGAAGGTACAGATCGTTTTCGTAACGCGTAAATAGCCTCTTAGAGCCAAATGTCCTGAACATCGGCGCGCCAGCCAATCGTTGATTGATCTTCCGATATAATCAACGGACGTTTCATCAATGTCGGATGGGCAGCGATCAAAGCGGCGGCTTTCTCATCGGTCAAATTAGATTTGTCCGCTTCGGGCAGTCCCCGCCAAGTCGTTGAGCGCCGGTTAAGGACCGCTTCCCAGCTTTTGTCAGAAATTAGATCCGATAGTACGCGCTTGGGCATGCCATCGGCACGAACATCGACCAAGGTCAGATCATGACCTGCCGCTCCGAGAGACTTAATCGCCTTGCGGCATGTATCACAGCTTTTGAGGTGATAAATTGTCAAGGTCATAACAGTGCCTTTATAAAGTCGATCATGGATTGATAGACCGCGTCTCTGGTCACATCATTATGCATTTCATGCTCGCAATTTTCCATCGGCAGAAATGTGCAATTTTTGGCCTGATGCGCGAAGGCCTCGGAGGCTGCAAAGCTCGTTAATTTGTCGGCGCGGGCGTGCATCAATAAAAGCGGTGCGCGCCAATGTTCGGCATTGTCAGCGACCCACTCGCCGCCGAGGATCATATCTTGTGCCAGACCAACGCCGAGCCGTCCGTGATTGAGCGGGTCCTTTTCATATTTTTCGCGCTCGGCCGCTATCGACGAGACCTTGTCGCCGCTGATCGGATTGCTCAATGTCACGCCTGGCATGAACCGCCGCAGCGTTCGCACAAGTACCCGAAGTCCATTTGAGATTGGATCGGCTGGAACAATTAGCGGCGCCGAGACAATAAAGCCTTTTATGTCCGGAGACTGCTGCAGACCGTAATTGAGAACCAGTCCACCGCCGAGCGAATGGCCGAATAAAAATTGCGGGACGTTCGGAAACCGCATGCCAAGCTCTGCCAGGGACATATCCACATCCGCGCGCAAAATATCATAATTTCGGCAGACGCCCTTTTTATCGGCAAACCGGCCGTGGCCCTCAAGGTCCATCGCCAGCGACGCAATTCCCTGCTCGGCCAGCGCCTTCATCATATGCTCATAACGTCCGGAATGTTCGCCAAAACCATGAATGATCGACAAGGCCGCCATAGTCTCTGTCGGGCCATGAAAAATGCCATGTCGCCGATGCCCGCTGACGGGGTTGATACGCTCGAAAGATTCCACTTTTAGAATTTCACCGCTGTACCATAGGCAAATAATTCAACGCCGCCAAAAGCCTGACGCGGCTGGCTACCGATCGATGAAAATTCGATCCGGACATTGTAAATTGCATTCGCGCCGATTTCGCGCGCATCTTTTTTCATCCGTACAATCGCTTCTCGGCGCGCCCGCTCGACGAGGGTTTCATAAGTTTTTAAACGGCCGCCAATTAATTGCTTGAGCCCAGCAACGATTTTTTTGAAATAATCGACGGCAACAACCACATTTCCGCCAACCAGAACCGCGCCTTGCTGTAAATCGTCCGGTACCCGTTTAAGATTGACCGTCATAATATCGGACAGCATTTCCTCGTCGCGTTTAAGTATGGCAAAATGACGGCTTTCATTGATCCGGCCAAATATCAGCCCGACCAGCAGAAGAACCAGAAATGTAATGAGGCCGGCCATTCTTACTCAACAACCACGGCCGTTCCATAAACATAAAGTTCGGAGGCCCCGGCGGTGATTGAGGACGTCGAGTAGCGAATATTGACGATGGCATTTGCGCCCAGTGATCTTGCCTCTTCAGCCATTCTGCGGGTCGCTTCATCACGAGCATCGGAAAGAAGTTCCGTATAGCCTTTGAGCTCACCGCCCACGAGATTTTTAAACCCGGCCATAATATCACGGCCCAAATGTTTGGAGCGGACCGTACTGCCCTGTACGAGACCTAAATGACGGACAATGTCGCGCCCGGGCACCAACTCTATATTTGTCATCGTCAGGTCTTGCATAATGAGCTCCTTTATCTTTAGGCGAGCCTAGAACTATCCTGTTTTTGACGCCAGTAATTTCTTGATACAGGCGATAATCTTCCCTACATCCTCAAACATGTCTATACGCGCCGCATTTCAAATGGACCCGATGGAAGGGGTGGATATTGACGCCGATACTACTTTTGCGCTGGCCGAAGAGGCGATGGCGCGCGGTATGACTTTATTTGAATATGGCCCGGAGCATCTGGCCTATAATGAAGGCCGGATTGAGGCCTATGCCCGGCCAATGTCGGTTCGCCGCGAGCACGGAAATCATGTCAGTTTCGGCGAGCGCCGGCTGATTGATCTTGAGAGTGATGTCGACGTGGTCTGGATGCGTCAGGATCCGCCTTTTGATATGGCCTACATTACCGCCGCCCATTTACTCGAACGGCTCAAGGGCCGGACTCTGGTTGTCAACGATCCTGAATGGGTGCGCTCCTGTCCTGAGAAAATTCTGCCGCTGGATTATCCGGACTTGATGCCGGAAACACTCATCACCCGGCATATTCCGGCCATCGATGCCTTTCGCGCCAAACATAAAGACATCATTTTAAAACCGCTCTTTGGCAATGGCGGCATAGGCGTGTTTCTGTTGCGTGAAGGTGACAGTAATTATTCGTCTCTGCTCGAGATGTTTTTCGAAAGCTCACGCGAGCCGATCATCGCTCAGGCGTTTCTTAAAGATGTTACCAAAGGCGATAAGCGGATTATCATCATTGACGGCGAGCCGGTTGGCGCGATTAACAGGATACCGCAAAATGGCGAAACCCGCTCAAATATGCATGTCGGCGGAACCGCAGTGCCGACCGAGTTGACGTTATCGGATCTGAAAATCTGCCGGGCGATCGGGCCGATGCTTAAAGCGCGTGGTCAGATATTGGTCGGCATTGATGTGATCGGCGATAAGATGACCGAGATTAACAACACCTCCCCGACCGGCGTTCAGGAGCTCAAACGCTTCTCCGGTGTTGATGCGGTGGCGCTATGCTGGGACGCGATTGAGGCCCGGCTGGGCTAGCGGTGACGCCGCCATCCCATCCAGTAAAACCGGCTGCCCAGCAATATTGACGCCACGACAAGCCCCGCGAGCAGACCAATCCAGACCCCGACGGCTCCGATATCTGTATGTAGCCCCAAATACCAAGCCAGCGGAAATCCGATGACCCAATAACTTATGCCCGTGAGCCACATCGGAACAGTGACATCCTTAAGCCCGCGCAAGAGCTGATTGGCCGCGACCTGAGTTGCATCAAAAAACATGAAGGCCGCAGCTATCGGCAGGAATGCCGCAACCAAAGCCAAAACCTCGCCATTTTCGGCCTCGGTGACATTGAGGTAAATCCCTGCGATACCGCTCGGGAACAAGGCGATAGGGATAGCAAATAACATGATCAGGGCAATGCAAACCACTATCGTTGCGATACCGGCTCTGCGGATAGCGGCTGCATTATTCGCGCCGGCGGCCAGACCGACACGGACCGCGCCGGCCATGCTCATGCCAAAGGGAAGCATAAAGGCGAGCGCCGCGACGTTGAGCGCAATCTGATAGGCCGCGAGTTCCATCTTCCCGATCAACCCCATCAGCAAAACGCAGGCGTTAAACAGCATACCTTCAAAAACCGTCGTGACAGAAATCGGAATACCGAGCTGTACAACTTCGCGAAGCCGGTCCCAATGTATCCGAAAAAAGTTTTTAAAAAGATCAAATTCGCGCGCGTCTTTGTCCCACTGAATATAAATCGCAAACATAACGAAACATAAAAAATAGGATATGGACGAGGCGATACCGGCGCCTATAAGCTCAAGTCTCGGAAATCCCCAATAGCCGAATATTAGAAGAGCGTTTAGGCCGGTATTGATCAATACTGTCAAGGTGATCAAATATAATGGAACCCGGGTTTTCTCGATCGCTGCCAGAAAATTTCTCAACGCCCAAATGCCGACGGCAAATGGCCAGCCCGGTGCCAGCGCCATCATATATTGCGCGGCCGCGTGAGAGAGTTCAGGATCTTGACCTGCAGCGAGCAATATACGCTCCACGAACACTACCAGAATCAATAAAAACGGAAACATGAAAGCGATGACCCACAGTGCCATCCGCACCGACATTCGCGCATCTCTGCGATCGGCCTGATCCGCTCCGAGCGCCTGAGACACTAAGGGCGAGACCGCCATGACAGGCCCGGCGCCGACCATCCATAAAAAGAAATAGACAACCGATCCGAGCGCGGCGGCGGCCAATACTTCCGGCCCGACACGGCCCAGCATAATCGTATCGACCGTATAGATTGAAAATTGAATGAGCTGCGCCAAAGCCATAGGTATGCCCAAAACCAGCAGCGCCTTAACTTCACCGGAAAGCGTTTCCGGCATTTTATATGTTTCGGGAATGTGCGTGAGGTCAGTCATAATTATCTTCGAATTACTTTAAATGTTGGGAACCGAAGATATAAAAAAACCTCCGAAAGCTTACGCTCAGGAGGCGGCAAAATTAATGTCCTCGAGAGCCTAAAAGCGCGTGCAAAGCCGGATACGATCCGACGATGAATTGGCTATGGAAACAAAATTGTTCATGGGCTCTCTCGATAAATTCAACGCCTGCCCTAAAGAGGCCGCGACATTCTGTCAATTGGAATCTTGGAAATACAATAAAACTGTCATCCCCGACTTGATCGGGGACCTCGCCGATGCGGAAAGAAATCAGGTTAAAAAATTCAAAGCCTCAACGGAGAGGTCCCCGCTTTCGCGGGGATGACATCGAGACTAACGAGGAGCTCTTTTAGCCAAAATTCGCTGCAGTGTCCGGCGGTGCATATTGAGCCGTCTTGCGGTCTCGGAAACATTTTTGCCGCAGAGTTCGTAAACGCGCTGAATATGTTCCCAGCGCACCCGGTCGGCCGACATCGGGTTTTCCGGCGGCGCCGGGCGCTCGCCCTCTTCGGCCAAAAGCGCCTTGCAAACATCATCGGCGTCGGCGGGTTTTGCCAGATAATCAACGGCCCCGGCTTTGACCGCATGGACCGCCGTGGCGAGATTTCCGTAACCGGTCAGCATCACCATTTTGCAATCGCCGCGCGCCTGATGCAGCGCATCGACAACGGTTAATCCGTTTCCGTCTTCCAAACGCATATCGATAACCGCGAAAGCCGGCGGACTGGCTTTAACCTTGGCCATGGCTTCGGCAACAGATTCAACGGTTGTCACATCAAATCCGCGATGCTCCATGGCCCGACCAAGACGGTTGCGAAACGGCCCGTCATCGTCGAGAATCATCAGCGTATTGTCGTCGGGGAGATTATAGTCTGTCACGTTTCCTGACCTATAAAAAAATGAATTCTGCACTATATGACAAGAATTTCTCAAAAAGTCAGTAAAAACCTGTCGCGAATCGGCAATTTCATTGTTCGTTCAATTAACTTGTATCGAATTGTAAACCTCACAGGGCATTGACGCTTTTTTAAGTATAAATTTTGAAGGATTTTTCAGGATTTTGAGCGAAAACATTACCTTGGCGGGAGTGCGATGTGTTAAAAAACTATTTGAAAGACGAGTCAGGCCAGTTTGCGATCATGTTTGCTGTGTTCGCAACCATGTTGCTGGCTGCGGTTGGTGTCTCGATTGAGGCAAACCAGCTTCACTCTGTGCGCTCACACAATCAGGCTCTGGCAGATGCAGCGGTATTAGCCGCGGCAGGATCAGGTGAAACCAAGAAAAATGATCTCGAAAAACTCGCCCGCGAATCTGTTAAAAGCATGATGAGCGCGGAAGAGTATGCCGAGTATGATGTCCAGCTTATTATTCAGCCCGATAATACGCTTCGGGTGCTTATCACCAAAGATCATGAAATCCGGTTTCTGTCCGCCTTTAACAATCCCATCGAGATTAAAGCGGTCGCCGAAGCGCCGCCCAAAGGCCAAAGTCTGTTAAACATTGCATTGGTTCTGGATGTGACCGATTCCATGGAAGGCGATAAGCTGACGGCCCTTAAAGATGCAGCGTCCAATTTGGTCGCAACATTTGACGATGATGATGCAAGTTCGGATAATCCGGTCAATATGAGTGTCGTGCCATTTGCGCGCTACGTAAAACTGCCTATGACCATGGCCGCAGAACCGTGGTTAAGTGTTGAAGCCCCGAATTTAAACTGTTGGGACCGTCTGGATCTCGACGCCTCGGAAGCGGCCGGCGTTTGTGTGCCTTCTGACGAAGAAGGTGAAGATTGGGACTGTTCCAGCCCGGTCTATTACGAACATTGCGAAGTCTTGGAATGGGATGGCTGCGTCGCCTCTCGCGTCGATCCTTGGCATACGCGTTCTTATGTCGGCTCTGAAAACATTCATGGATTTGCCGGCGGCGGCGGATGCCCGTCTGAGCTGCTACCCCTGACTGACGATCTGGATGATGTGCTCGACGCTGTCGACAATCTTTACACTTATGACGAAACCTATATCCCAAGCGGCCTTATGTGGGGATGGCGCACTCTGACCCCCGAAGCGCCTTTGACCGAAGCCAATACGGATGATTATGACGAGCGCAGGAACGTTCTGATCCTGATGACGGACGGAGAAAATTCACGCTCTTATGGCGGCGTTAAAGGCAATGGGTTTCCCGGCGTATTTCACTGGGAACATGATATTGAAGACGCCAATGATAAGACCGCGGATGCCTGTGCTGACATCAAACTTAGCGGCATTGAGATTTATACGGTCGCATTCGAGGTCACGGACAGCACGACCTTGAGCATGCTGCAGAACTGCGCCTCTGCGCCGGCTAAATTTTTCGACGCGTCAAATGCGGTCATGCTGGAGTCAGCTTTTGAAACCATTGGCGAAGAATTGGCGCAGGTCCGCCTCAGCCGTTAAACTTCGACTGTTTCCATTTCGATCGATCCGTCACGCGGCCAAGCGATTTGAACGATCGCGCCGCTTCGAGCCTTATTGTTAAATTTAATGGTCGCGCCGGTGCGCTCCAGCAATGTCTTCGAGATAAACAAGCCCAAACCCAGTCCGCCGGCTTTACGTTTCTCCGCTCTGCCGGACACATAGGGCTCACCCAGCCGGTCGCGCACAGCTGAGTCAAATCCCGGACCATCATCTTCAATTGTCAGCCCTATATGATCATCGCGCCAACTGGCGGTTAAAACCACGTGCGAGCTGGCGTAACTGACGGCGTTTTCAATCAGGTTTCTGAGCCCGTAAACCAGTTCTGCGCGGCGCTTCATCACTGGCGGATTGCCTTCTCCGTCCAGTTCAATATCAATTGTGATTTTGGGATTAATATTGTCATAGGGCGCAGAAACTTCTTCCATCAAAACATCAAAAGACAGATTGTCATGAAACAGATCACCCGCATCGCCGCGCTGGCTGAGCTGTTTCAAAATGTCCCGGCAGCGCTCGGTTTGAGAGAGCAAAAGATCAAGATCTTCAGACAGGGCCGAGCCAGACTTGACCTCTCGCGTCATCTCCTTAGCGGTCAGCCGGATTGTCGCCAGGGGCGTTCCAAGTTCATGGGCCGCAGCAGCCGCGAGGCCGCCCAGTGCCGAGAGTTTTTGTTCATGGGCCAGAACCGCCTCGGTTGCGCGCAGGGCCTGAGACATGCGGCGGCTTTCCCGCGCCGAACGCCAGGCATAGAGCGAGGTAAATGTCATCCCGATAATCAATGCGATCCAGCTGCCTTGCCGGAATTTCAGCGGCAGCTCGAACCCGCCCTCGCTCCAGGGCAGCGGACAGAAAAAATAAACAAGCGCCAGTGACAGGCTGGCCGCGATCAGGCCCGAAATCGCCAGCACAGGACGGCTGAGCATAGTCGCGCTGGTTACAACGGGCGCGATAAATAAAAGCGCAAACGGATTGTTCATACCGCCTGTGAGCCACAGCAATATAGCCAGCTGCACCAGATCAAATCCGAGCTGGGCGATGGCTTCATAATCATTGACCCGGCGATCCAGCGGTAATGACAGACTGATCACCAGATTTAGCAGCGCGGATAATCCGATAAAGATGAAACAGGGCAGAAGCGGCAGCTCATAGCCGAGACCAAAAGCAACAAATAATAAAGCGCCGCTTTGTCCCGCTATCGCCATCCAGCGCAGCAGCACCAATGTTGAGCGCCGCAAACGTCCGGAGACTTGCCGGGTAAAACTCAGCCCGCCTTTGGAGGCTCCAAAAGGAAAAATTGTCGCGCGGCTTTTCTCAGCCATGGACTTGGCTTTCGCAATAAGTCATGAGATGTCTCCTAACCTAAAACCGGCCTCTAACCCAAGGTGAAAATCGTGAAGATCCCGCGCCGCCTAATATCGGTTCTGTCCCTGTCAGCTATTTTGTTTTTAGCGGCCTGCGACCGAGAGCCATCCCTCGAAGATAAACCGGCCCGCTCGGGCAAAGTCACGGCCGTCGGCGTCGCCGACATTGGTGGACCGTTTGAGCTGGTGGATCATACCGGCGCGCCGTTCACAGATCAGGACCTGCTCGGCAAGCCGCAACTGATTTATTTCGGCTTTGCCTTTTGCCCGGATGTCTGCCCGCTCGCCCTGCAGCAAATGGGGATGGCTTTGTCTGAAATTGATCCGGACGGCTCTTATTTTCGTCCGGTCTTTATTTCTGTCGACCCGGAGCGCGACACGCCGGAGAGCCTGAGTGTCTATGTCACCAATAACGGTTTCCCCAAAGGTCTGATCGGCCTGACCGGCACGCCGGAACAGGTTAGCGCCGCCAAGGCGGCCTATAAGATTTATTCCCAGAAAGTCCCGGACCCGCAGAGCGAGGCCGGCTATACGGTCGATCATGCCAGCCTGATTTATGTGATGGATAAGGACGGGAAATTTGTCGATGTCTTCACCCACGACACAAGCACGCCGGATATTATCAAGGCCTTGAAGGCTTATAAATCAGAGCACTGATTAATCGGCAAAATTGTGGGTAATGCTCAAATTTACTTTGCGCATCGCTTCATCCATTTCCCGAATGCGCTGATCATTTGAGGTGTCATCAGCTGCAAGGCCATAAGATGAAGCCAAAATATAAGATTCAAAGCTGTCCATAAAATCCATAAACACAACAGGTTGTGACGGCGCGACCGTCATTTCCAGCCGCCCACCCACATCGATAAAGCTTTCAAAACTCGCCGCAATATCGCTGGACAGCCGTTCTTGATAATCGCTTCTGGCAGCTGTCGGCATCAGCAAAAAAGGCGCCTTCATTATATTTTTTGAGGCTTCAATATCGAGCCCTTTTTCGGAAAACATCAAATCAAAGATCTCATCGCGAATGCCCCGGTCCGAGAAACTGATCTGGCCGTGGTGTATTTGAACCCCTTTGGGTTCTTCAATTGGATCCGGCACCGCCAACGGGTCCTCTTCTTCGACATAGTGATCAAAGGTGCCTTGAAACATGCTATTGAACCCGTTCCAGCCTGAAATCTTATGGGACATTGAAACTTTAAAACTATTTTCTTTGATGAAGGTCAGGTGACGAAGTTCCATTGTCTGTGTGGTCTCGTCGAAAAAAGACTCGCTGGAATATGAAAAAGTTCCGTTTTCAATAAATTTTTCCGGCGAAAACGGATTGTGATAAGAATAGGCAGGCGCATCAACATCTGCGGCCGGTTCTGGCGGCGGGGCCGTGGATACTTTGATAATTGGCGCCTGAACATTTTTGAAAAACTGGCCGCCCGCCTTGGCCGAATAGGACATTGAGAATTGCGGAATTTCAAATTGATTTGGTCCGTCAGCGCCGTTAAATCCTGTCACGGATAAAAGCTGATAAATCGGGTTATAAGGATCATCCTCACTCATCATTAATTCATCAGCAAACAGGTCGCCCTGCCTTAAAATGTCTTTAGACTCCACGCCCAGTCCCAATAGAGTCAGCCCGGAAATCGCTGATTTGTCGGTATCGAGCGCGCCGACAGTCCCGGATTCAAACCTATAGTTTTTGATCTGAAAATTATACAAATCCGTATCGGGCTGCGCCGATAGGCTCACCGTCTCGACCGTTATTGTCTCAAATGTTTCGACCGTTTCGTAGTCAAAGGCCGGAACCACGATTTCATCGGAATCAGTACTATTTTGGGGCACCGGATTATATTGGCGGGTTTCTCCTGTTTCAAAATAGCGGACCGTCTCGGCTTTAAATTCCGGCAGCGCAGGCGGACCGGAGTCCTCAGCCAAAAATAATGCGATTAGATTATAGAGCCTCGTATCTTCCGGTTTAGAGATTTGGCCGGCCAGAAAATCTTCGGTCCCCTCTTTGTCCGGCAGAGTTAAAATCAGATTGGCCGCATCGCCGCGCCAATCCTTTTGCGGATTGGATACTGAGACGGCCTCGCCCTCGATCACATCGAAATACGGAATGTCCGGATTGATAAGCCTGACGCCGCCTATGGTAAGTTTTGATATACGAATATCGCCGCCTTCGAGCGACAGGTTGGAAAACTCATATTGTCCGGCCTCGCCGGTGCGGCGGTCCCAATGCGTGTCTTCATCCGTCTCCCATAACCCCAGCAGCCGTAACGCGTTTTCGGCCTGATTATCGTCGACGGTCCGGACTTCAGGTTTATCTATGGACAGCTCTTGAATTTGCTCCGGCATCGCCGGCAGAGCCTGCTGAACGGCCGGCTCGGAAGGCGAGCGCAGAAACAGCCAGAATATAACGGCGCCGATAATCACGCCTGCTGCGGTTAATCGAGCGTAGGTCAAGTCCGCTCCTATTTGGCGCTATGGGAAATTTGAAAATTGAGGTCTTTTAGGGCCTCGTCGAGCATTTCCGTGCTGCCGAACGACATCATTTGGGACATTTGCATCATTGACATTATTGTTAGCCCCTCTTCCGGCTCCATTGAAATTTTTAACCGGCCGCCTTTGTCAATCAGGGCCTGCGCCTGTTCGGCAAAATTTTTGGCAAGCTCTCGCTGATATTCGGTCTCGGCAAAAAGCGTCATCATCATCAACTCGCTCTTGGCTTGCTGGCGAATAATTGCCGGGCTGTCGCCCTCATTTTCCGATGCCCGGCTAATCACGGTTTCAATCAGGGAATGGTCTGTATACTCGAAAGACAATTGATCGACTGAGACATCGTTCGAGGCGGCAATAAATGCAAATCCAACTGCTTGGGCCATGGCTTCAAGATCATTTGATTGACCGAGATCATAATTTTCAATTGTATCGCCTAAGTCCGCAAACATCTTATTGAGCCCGGTTGTTTGATGGGTAACGCGAAAGTCAAAACTGTCGATCAGCCGAATATCGGCATATTCCAATTCGAAAACATCGTTCTTACTGTCCAGGCGGGACCGCGATTCATAGCTCGCCTTAATATCGTCAGTCCCCAGTAGATCGAACAGGCTATCCTCATAAGCGCCGGCTTCGATCATGTGATCCCGGTTGGCGATCGCGGTGATATCTTTGACTTGGGTGTGAACCATATCGACGCTTTTGGATTGCCGGCTGCGCCAAACCTTATAAGACGGAATTCTTATCTCCATCCCGTCATCTACGGCAAATCTGAAATCCGTTATTGACGCGGTGCTAATCATGGGCGTGAAAGGATTATAAAAGCCGAGATAAAAGCCGATCAATCCCGGAAGGCCTGCTTCAGTCGAATCCGCAAGGGCGTCAAATTTAAACCCCGTCACCGAAAACTCGGCCATCGACATGGTAGACGGCTCGTCAATTAAGGGGGATTTGTCTAGAAAATCAAACCCTGTGAGCATGAGCGAAAGTTCGGAAGTTGTTGGATCAACGGCCGCGCCGGCGAATTTGAGATTTATGGATATATCTTCTTGCGTTGATGCCAAATCCTGCAAGTAAAAGCCGCCGGAATAGTCGCGAACCAATTTCCCGAGGTCCTCAAACGGGAATTCGGAAGGGTCCTCAAAGTCGCCGCCACTTGCCTCAATCGCGCTCATCAGAGAATCCAGATTTTTACCCGACGGAAGATTCATTTTTAAAGATTTGATGGTCAGTTGATCATCATCGTTCGTATCGATCGTTAGATTTTCAAAAGACAATTTGGAAAAATACGGAACCTCTTCCTTGTATCGCATCCCAGCCAAACTCAATCGCTCGATCTTTACATCGCCGTCCGGTCCGACAAAGTCGGAGAAAACAAACAGTCCGTTATTTTCGCTGACAGACCCCCATCCGCTACCGGTCTCTTCTAGGGTCGCAATTATATCGTCGCTGGTTTTCTGGCCGGCCTTGGTCTTGTCATAGGCCTTGTCGACCATTTGCACGATCTCGGCCTCTGTGACGATTATCATCTCGCCATCAACGGCTTTTTTTCCGCACCCCGTCAGGATTAAAACCGGTACAAGGGCGGCGGTCATTAAAAATCTAGTGGGACGCATGGATAAGGCCTATTTCTGATGTTCAAACTTGATATTTAAAGCCTTCAGCGTCTCATCTAAATCAACTTCCTCTCCAAAGACGCCTAATTCCTCACTGAAAATATTCATCAACGCCGATCCCAAATCATAATTCTTGTCTTGGGTCATTGAAAATTTAAACGTGCCGCCATCATCGATCAGGCCCTGAAGGCTCTCAGCAAATGATTTGGTCAACTTCATTTGATATTCACTCTCGGCGGCCAGAGAGGACATCATCACAGCGGCTTTAGCCTGTTGCCTGACCATGGCGACCGATCCGCCCTGCTCTGCAGCCGCGAGTTTAAAAGCGCGGTCAAGAATGGAATCGTCTTTAAATGAGATCTCGAACTGCTCGATATTCAATAGATTGAAAGCTTCGGCCATGTCGGTTTCGCCGTCAAAATCATCGTCACCCTCGCCTTCTTCCCAAGCCTCGATCCGGGCGATAGATTTCTTGATCCCTGTCATCATGGCATCGCCGCCCGTGATCTTGTAATCCATTCCGATCGAAAATCCGTCTTTCATTGAAATGTCAAAATGATCGATCTCCATGAGGTCCAGTTTCTCGTCCATCACAGCGGTCGTCCGCCCGGCAAACTCAAGTCTATCATATCCGAGCGTTCCAAGTGTATCGACGAAGTCGGACGGTCCATCCCCTTTAATGGCGTCTATCGTCAGAGACGGCATTTCAAAATAGCTGTAATAGCGGCCATTTTCCGGTTCAGTATACCAGACCAGAAGCTCGGGGAGCTTCATGTCCACATCAGCCGCTTTAATCTCCATCGTGTCGATCTTCATACTACGGACCTGACGGGAGAAAAGGTCAGAGCGAAACGGATCCTCAACCAGCTCGCCTTCTAAATAATCCATGTCGATGCCATTGATAAAAATTTCATCAATGCGGATGTCAACATTATCATCAGAGTTGACAGATTCCATTTTGAGATTGCTCATCAACATTGAGGCGCGGCGCTTCCCTTCTTCGGCCCAACCCAAAAAGTCCAAAGACATTTTTACGTCGCTATCCGCGAAGGTAATGTCTTCCATATATCCGCTTCCGAAAGACAGAAATCCTTTAGGCAATGGCTCTGACAATCCATCTGAGAACATTGAAAATTCGGGATGGTTTTCGAAGGCCTGAACCATTTGATCGATTTGCACATTGGTCGGCAAATCAATGGCGAACCGGGCGATCTTCACGGCCGGGTCAAACTCACTTTCGGGCTGTTGTAGATCGATAAATTCCAATGTGTCGACAAATAATGAATTGTCCTCCAATAGACGCAGACCGGAAACCTTGATTTCGCTGGCCGTAATATTCTCTTCCAAAAATGCGACATTTCTCAGCGTATAATTTCCGTCGGAGCCACTTTCACTTTCCCAGCTCATCCCATCTTCTTTCAGGCGCTCAAGGGCAGCGGCAAAATCGTCATCCGTTAGGCCTTTGCCGTCAAAATCGTTAATGATCTGGGAATTAATCCAGTCCGGTTTGACATCAGGAAGCTGGCTAAAGTCAGCGGCCGGAACGCTAATGCCCGCCGCGTCAGATTTTTCGGCTTTATCTTTGTTACCACACGCCGTCAGACTGATCAGTATGGCTGCCATGCTGGCCAAGGCCAATTGTTTCTTATTCATCACCTTGCTCCGATCGCAATAATGTCTTTATTTCTTATGTTTGAATTTCAAGCCCATGCCGTCAAGAAGTTCGCCGCGTATCTCAGGCGTGTCCATATTTTCCAGATTTGAAAAATCGAACCCGCCTTCGGGCTTCATCTCAAATATCAGAGTGCCGCCATCATCAATAAAACCGTCCAGAGCCTCAGCCATTTCGGTCATGAGTTTTTTCTCAGAATCGTCCTCAGCCATGGCCGGCAGCATCATCAATCCCATCTTGGCCTGCTGCTTCAGCATAGCCGGTTTTTGCTCCTGCTCTTCAGCGGCCATTTTCCAGACACGGTCCATAAGACCGCTATCCTCAAAGGAGAATCTGATTAGATCAATATCCGGCACGAAAGCCATCTCATCCGCCATCATCATCTCTGCCATGGTTTTTCCAGCATAGCTGTTCTGGAGTTCAATCATACCGCTTAAGTCAATTTCGAAGTTGATGTTAAAGTTTTCCGGAAACTCCAAATAAAAACGGTCAACCGTCATGCGGTCCTTGGCAACGTCCACCGTTTGGTCAGTCTCGCCAAAAAAAGAAAGTTCGTTTCCGCCAAATATTTTGGTCAATTCATCGGATGGCGGGAGGATGATTTTAGACTTCTCGAAATAAGACACAGAACTATAGCCGCCGCCTTTTAGTTGGGTCGCCGTGCCATAAAATCGGGGCATTTCAACACTAACTTCTTCGCCAAATTTCATCGTCAAATCCAGAACTTCAAACTCGTCAGCATAATTATGCATATAAATAGAGTTGCCTTCGGGCATCACGCCAGCATAGGTATCCACCATTATGGATAGATATTTTGGCGAAGCACCCGTCACTTTAAGCGCGCCCATATCGATCTGCATTTCGAACTCAGTCATGTCGAAAAACAGGCTCATGCCCTCAATGATTATGTCTCTGTTTTTTCCGTCGGCAGATGGCCCAAAGGCTATTGTTTGGCCGCCGCCCGACATGTCGGCTTCCGGAATATCAAAACTATAGGTCTGAATGATACCGGCCTCAAAATGCTCGCCCATTAGGGCAACAGAAGGTTTGTCACCGAGCAGGCCTTGAATGAAGGGTACGGATTTTCCGTCGACAGGATTGGCGAGCACAAGGCTTTCAATTAGCGTACTGCCCATTTCCAGGCGCTGAAATTCAATCCGGTCAAATTCCGGGGACTCGCCTTGGGTGACGCCGGAAACAATCATTTTATCAGCTGAGAACCCGCCATTATCAGGCGCGAAATCCGTATATTCATATGTCCCGGAAGAGCCTGACATTGCCGCCCAGTCGAACGGCCCGGCATCTTCCGATAATCGCAAAGCCGACAAAGCCGTCATGGCCGAGCTTTCGTCAATGGATGCTGATTTGATTTCGGTTTGCGCCTCAAGGCTCGCAATTGTCAGCGCGCTAAGGTCAACAGAGGCCGGTTTCTTTTTCCCGCACGCCGAAAGGGCGATGGCAGATGACAGCAATAGCGCCGTTGATAAATTTTGGATGGACATAATATTCCCGCAAACAGACACAGGAAATCCGATATTCCCCACAATGAGATGTCTTCATAAGCAAATTTTAGGCCCAGACAACAAAAACCCGCCCTGAAAGAGCGGGTTTTCGGATTTTAAAACTGAGTTCGGTTTATTTTTTATGTCCGAAAGAAAGTCCAAGCTTCTCAATAACTTCGGGGCCATCGCCCATATTTTCGAGCGTCGAGACAGCGATCGGAGTGGGCGGATTAACCGACATGGTCAATGTTCCGCCGTCTGAAATAAATTTGCCCAGAGCGTCGGCCAGATCCGACATAATTTTACCCTGCGCCTTGTTTTCGGCCATAGCCGGCAACATCATCAGTCCCATTTGCGCCTGAGTTTTCATCAAGGCCGGGCTTTGACCGCTTTCCTCGGCTGCCAATGTCAGAGCGCGGTCCAGAATGGAATCGTCAGTGAAGCTGATATTCATGCTTTCAATGACAAGGTTTTCCATGCCGCCCATTGGATTGTCCATGGCGTCCATACCGGTCTGGGCTTTTGAAATGGCTTCAAGCCCGGTCGCTTTAAGATCATAATTGAGCTTAAATCCGTCGACCATTGTGAAGTTGGAATCTGAAACAACCAAAGAGTCTTTGCTCTTATTTTTAACAGATTTTGATGTCGCGGTGAAAACCAGCTCATCATAACCCATCTTGTCGAGCGCTTCTTTAGCTTCGCGCATCTCGTAAGGCAGCATGTCGCCGCCATCGAACTTGATCCGCAGAGGCTTCATAACCGACTTCTCCGTGACAATGTCGCCTTTGGTTTTAGACGACGCCTCGACGCCTTCAAGGTTGAGGTTGAACCCTTCTACAGACACATTGAGATCTTCTAAAAGCATATTGCCATAACCGGACTGAAACGGGTTAATGCTTGGCATGCCTTCACCGTTAAAGCCGCTCTTAAATGCGCTCATAATTTCGGCGCTGACATCGGTCGCTGACATGGTCTTGAGTGAGATGTTGACTTTGTCGCCGCCATCATCCGCAATCACGCTAATATTTTTCGCCAGGAATGTGCCTTTACCTGTGGCTACATCTGTGCCCCAGCCAAATGTATCAATGGTGACATCGGCGTCATCAGCTTTGACCTTCATGCCTTCGAGCAACAAGGCTCCAAACGCTTCGCCATTATCCAGATCGAAATCCAAACCTTCCAGAGAGTCGAGATCGCCGACGCCCTGCAATATAGCTGCAGCCACTTGTGGGTGTGGACGCGACAATGTCAGGCTGTCAATCGAGCCCGTCACGTCGTCATCACTAATGCTCACGCCGGAAATTGACATTTTGTCAAAGGTTGCATGGTCGCCGGACATGTGAACGCCGTCAAAGTTTAGACCGGCAATTTTTACATCTTCACCGTCATCGGTTTTCAGGGTCAGGTTTTTATACTGATAATCGCCGCCGCTACCGCTCATGGAATCCCATGTCAGTCTGGGTGATTTTGACTTAAGGCCCATGGCCGTTAAGGCCTCATCTGCTTCGACGTCGGCAACCGTACGGTCATCAACTTCGAGAAGTTTTTTCATAAGATTGGCATCGGCAGATTTGACTTTTACATCAATATCCGGCGCGTCGCCGCTGTTTTTCTTGCAAGCCCCCATAACAAGCAGGGTGGACAGAGCCAAAGCGCTCACTGTATGACGCAAAGTAATCATGTCTGGTTTCCTATCTAAAATTCAATTCAAAAGCCTTCATAGCAGTAAACTTTCGGAAACAAAAGCAAAACTGCCAATTCGCGACCCTGAAGATCCGAGAATTATTTACAAGAATTCCGACCGTGCGAGCCGGATTTCGGTCAAGGTTAAGCCCAGTGAAAGAGAGGTTTCAGTCATTGTTCCGGGCATTCGCTCCCTGCCCAAGGCGATGTGTTTTGTCAGGGAGCAGCGAGACTGGATTGAAGTCCAGCTGGAAGCCCTGCCGCCGGCTCAGCCCTTTGAGGATAACGCGCCTATATTATTCGAGGGCGAAATTTTCCGCCTGCGCCACGTTGCCGGCCGTGGCCACCCCAAAGTGGACCGGAATTTGCGCGAAATAAGAGTGCCTGCGCCCGAAGGCACATTTCACGGCCGGGTCAAACGCCTTTTGATCCGCGAGGCGCGGGAGAGACTTGAAACAGCGAGCCGGTTTTACGCCGGGGAGCTTTCCCGCCCGATTGAGAAAATCTCCGTGCGCGACACAAGCTCGCGCTGGGGCTCCTGTATTACCCGAAACGGCAAAGGCCATATATCCTATTCGTGGCGACTAATCTCTGCCCCGCCCTTTGTGCTCGATTATGTCGCCGCCCATGAATGCGCCCACATGATCGAAGCCAATCACAGCCGCGCTTATTGGGCGGTCGTTGCGGGGATATTTCCGGAATATAAAAAGGCCAAAAACTGGCTCAAGAAAAACGGCGCATTTTTACACGCGGTCGGCGCCGAATTTTAGGCTAGTTTTTAAGCCCGCGCAGTGCGGGTCTTAAGCTTACGGTCAATTGGTCTTGAATGTGGGTTTTGTGGTTTGCCCGCAATTTTGGGCAGGCAAAACCATTATAGCTCATCCTATTATCCTGCAAATCTTCGATCAAATAGGCTGCGAGCTGCGGAGAGGTTTTCGCGTCCTGTACTGATTGTAGCCACTTTGCCGCGCAGCCTTCATAGCTGATCGTGTAATCCTCCAAATAACGCACCGCGCTCATGGATAGAGTAAAGACCAGAAAAAGCCCGGCTAATATGAGGTTCCGCTTCATAAAGGCTATGAAGCAAGTATCCGGCCAATATCGGGCCAGCACGCAAATAAATCAGGCTTTTATTCTGATCATTATTTCCGGGTACACGACCGCCAGCAGTTTTACCATCACATCCGGGGTAAGCGCGACGCATCCAAGCGTCTCCCGGTCATCCGGCTGCGCAATATGAATAAACACCGCTGAGCCACAATTTGGCTCCGGCGGACTGTCATTATGGCTGATCACCAAGACCACATCATAGGCCCCGTCAGAACGCCATAATTTTTCATGGGATCCGGGATTAGACGTTTTGACAAACCGGTTGTAGGCAGGATCATTCGCCCCGTCACACCAACCATCGTCCGCAGTAAGCGCGATCATGTTAAGCGCGGTAGGCAGAGGCGCAGAGAGCCGGTCGGGCCGGTAAAACCCAAAACGGATGACATAATCGCCAAGCGGGGTTTTCTCGTCTCCTTCCCGGCCCTTTGAGCCATCAATATAGCCGCCGCGCCCGATCCGGCACGAATAGGTTTTGCCATTAAAAGAGATGGTTTTTTCGGCGCAATTGACAATGATGCTCATATCCGCTCACGAATTTGTGAAAACTTGCGAGCCAAATGACATTAGCCTAAGACAATAAGCAAGCCTAAAACCACGCGATGATAAAAGGACTAAAATGGCCGTAAAAAAACGACTCCTTCTTATCGATGATGATGATGATTTACGCGAAGAACTAGAAGAGCAGTTTGCCCTTTATGATGAATTTGAAACGGCGGGCGCTGCGACCGCAACAGACGGTATTGAAATGGCCAAGGCCAGTCCGTTCGATCTGATTTTGCTCGATGTCGATCTGCCGGATATGCTGGGAACCGAGGCCTGCGATATTATGCGCAAAAACGGCATTGCCGCGCCCATTGTGATGCTGACCGGCAATGATGACGATATGAATGAAATTTTGGGCCTGAACTCCGGGGCCAATGATTATGTCACCAAACCGTTTCGGTTTGCGGTTTTGCTGGCCCGTCTGCGCGCCCATCTTCGTAGTTTCGAACAAAGTGAGGAAGCCACTTTTAAAATCGGCCCTTATGAATTTAAGCCCGCCTATAAGCGCCTCGTCTCGCCCGAGGATGATGACGGCAAACAGCCGCGCGACATTCGCCTGACCGAAAAAGAAACCAATATTTTAAAATACCTCTACCGCGCCGGCGGCAAGCCGGTCGGCCGTGATGAGCTACTCCATGAGGTCTGGGGATATAATTCAGGCGTCACCACTCACACGCTGGAGACCCATGTCTATCGCCTGCGTCAAAAAATCGAGCCTGAAAAAGGCATCGCTACGCTGCTCGTGACCGAGCCCGGCGGTTACCGGCTGGTGATGGCCTAGTTTTATGAACGCGGTTGTCGGGATCTATGCTGTTTTGGTTCTGGTGCTGACTTGGGCCGAGTTTGGCCGGCGCCGGAATTGGCAATATTTTCTAAAGCCGCTTGCCGCGCTCGGGTTTATTCTGATCGCACTTCTCGGCGGCGCGATTTACTGGCCCTATGGACAATATATTTTATGGGGCCTGATCGCTTGCGCCGCGGGCGATGTGCTTTTACTGCCGCGCGGAAAGCCGCTCTTGTTCAAACTCGGCATGGCCGCATTCGCGATCGGACATGTTCTATATTTTTGGGCTTTTATTGTTTACGCAGACGGCTTCTCTTTTCACGCTCTAGCCATTGCCGCGATTATCGCCGGACTGGGTTTTTTCATCTGGGTTAGACACCATCTCCCCAAGGATATGGTCGTGCCCGTCGCAATCTATTCCGTGATCATTATCGCCATGGTCATTACAGCATTAAATGTCAGCCTGATCATTGTGCCGATCGCGGCGGCGATGTTCGCGCTCTCTGATATGTTTGTCGCCCGCGACCGGTTCGTCAAAGGTGAGGGTCTCAATGCGCTGGCGATTACGCCGCTTTATTTCGGAGCGCAGGCCCTGTTTGCGCTCTCGGCGGCGATTTAAATATCAAGAATTTGCGTCACCGGGACATGGTCGGAGGGCTTCTCTTTGACCCGCCAATCCGTGTGAATTTCAAACCCTTCGCGCCCCGCTTTTTCGGCCGGGGCTTTCAGCGCTTGCGAGACCCAGATATGGTCAAGGCGGCGGCCACGATTTGACGCGAACACATCTTTGGCGCGGTAAGACCACCAGCTATAAAGTTTTTCGTCATCATCCCGAAATAGGCGCGCCGTATCGACAAAGTCATGACAGGCGCGAAGCTTTTCCAAAATTTCCACTTCCATCGGCGTGTGGCTAATGACTTTTAAAAGCTGTTTATGGGACCAGACATCATGCTCGCCCGGCGCGATATTAAAGTCGCCAACCAAAACCTGTTGCGCGTCGCCATGGCTGAAACGCTCGGTGAAATAATCATTCATCACAGCGAGAAAATCGAGCTTGTGCTGGAACTTGTCATTGATCTTTGGGTCGGCCACATCACCGCCGGCGGGAATGTAGAAATTGTGAAGTTCAAAATCTTCTGAGCCTGCAATCACCCGCGTGCTGACATGGCGGGCATGATCGAGCGGGCAGAAACTGGTAGGGAGGCGCTCCATAGGCAGTTTCGAAATCGTCGCCGCCCCGTGATAGGCTTTTTGTCCGGCTATTTCGATATATTTATAGCCGAGCGCCTCGAACCCTTTGGCTGGAAATTGCTCGTTCTGACATTTGATTTCTTGCAGCGCCAAAATATCCGGCTGATGTTGTTCGAGAAAATCACAAACCATGCCTTGCCGCAGCCGGACCGAATTAATATTCCATGTTGTGATTTTGACTTTCATGACGGCTTGCTGGCAGAGCCTATCTGCCAAATCAAGCCTTTAATGAAATCGCGTTTTAACGGCGGCGACGATCCCGGCGATTATCATCATCATGAATGAATAGGCGCGGGTTAATATTGCCATTATAACTTAAATCCGACAAGACAATGCGGGTTTCTCCGCCAAAACTATCGCCGATTATCCAAGCCTGAAACGCCAATGTCACCGGATCAAAGATCATCGAGATCACCCCGTCCATTTCGCCGCTGCCATCGCGGGCGGTAACGCGAATTTCCTGAGCGGATTTGGTCAAGCCGACAACTTCCGTATCGCGCGCGAGCTGAACATTTTCTTTGAGGAAAAAGTTGAGCGGCGTCGAGGACAAAGGCACACGGTCAGACATTTCCAGCGCCTTGTCATGTTGTACCAGAGTCACCCCATCAGAAACCACCAAAAGCGGGTTTGGGTCATCATATTCAAAGCGCATTCGTCCCGGACGCGACAAATATATAATACCCGTATCAACCCGTCCGTCAGGACTATATTGTGTGAAACGGCCTTCAAAGTCGGTTATGGAATTTAGCGCCGCATCGATCCGGTTAAGGTCGTTTTCAACATTTTGCGGATCCGTAAAAGCGGCATAGACAGGCGTCCCGCCGGAATAGGCAGGGCTGGTCTGGCCAAGCGCGCCAGCGCTGATCGCAAGGGCGGACATAAGGGCCGTCACACCAACAATTTGCTTCAACTTTTTCATAATCTACCTTTGTTTTTTTAAGGCTCTAGCAGAATTCGTTTTAATCCATGCTGAACAAAAAGATATATTTCATTAAACATCATTCATGATCACGGATATTTGAAATTGTAAATTTACGCCAATTGTGTTATGAATTCTGTTAGGGCGTGTCATGACTTCAAAGCCGATCGGGGGAGCTGCTTATAATGGGAGGGCTCTTTGTCGCTGTTTGATGTAAAGTCAGGTATAGAAAAATCATCGGATTCCGAATCATTCCCTTTACCTGTCGAGGCCCGATTTCACGCCGTTTTATCCGGCCTAGCCAGTGATTATGTCCGGCTGATCAAGAAAACCGTCCTACCGAAGCTCGATATGCCGTCAGCCTATACGATCAGAGATGTTCAGGTCCTGGCCGCGATCCGGGATTCTGGCGGGCCCTGTACCAGCAGCGAGGTGTTTCGCGCCACCGGACTCGATCCGGCAACGGTTACGCGGGCGGTAAAAAACCTCGTTTCCGATAATTTCGTGGTCTCAACAGAAAATGCCGGCGACTCACGCAGCCGGTTTTTAAACCTGACGGATACGGGGCGGGATCTGGCCGATCAGTTCCTGGAAGGCTGTCAGAATTTGTTTGAGTCTGACGAGTTGGCGATTTCAAAACCCAATTCCGATGAATGGGCTTCCCTGTTCCGGCAGCTCAAACGGCTCAGCAATCGGGTGCAGATACTGACCCTCAAAAACTTTTAGCCCGTAACAATCAATTGATGAATGCACGTTTCCGGACGCGCGCCATAATGGGCGATAACTTCTGCGGCGCAGACACTGCCAAGATATCCCGCTTCAGCCCAATCCATACCCATCACATGGCCCGATAGAACGCCGGCAGCATATTGGTCACCCGCGCCGGTCGTGTCGATCAGATCATCCACCCAGATTGCCGGGATCGGGTGAACCCGGTCTTCCTCGATCACGATCGACCCTTTAGAGCTTCGGGTGACGCAGGCAATTTTACAGTCCTGACGCAAAGCCGTGACGGCGGCGTCAAAATCATCGGTTTCATAAAGAGATAAGAGCTCGGATTCGTTGGCAAACAAAATGTCGACATGATGTTTGATCAAATGTTTGAAGCTTTGCCGGTGACGGTCAACACAGAATAGATCGGACAAGGTCAGAGATACTTTGCGGCCAGCGGCCTGAGCGATTTCAGATGCTTTGACAAAGGCCGCTTTGGCTTCGTCTTGATCAAACAAATAGCCTTCGAGATAAATAATCCCGGCCGACTGGATCTGGGATTTGAGAATATCTCTGGGGCTAAAGCGAACCGATGCACCCAGAAATGTATTCATTGAGCGCTCACCATCTTCGGTCACCGCGATCAGGCAGCGGGCCGTCGCATCCTGATTGAGCAGGGGCTGGGTTGTGAAATCGACACCGGCCGATGTCATGCCGGTAGAGAAGCGTGTTCCAAGTGGATCATTGGCGACTTTGCCGACATAGGCACCGCGAACCCCAAGTCCGGCAATCCCGACCAGCGTATTGGCCGCCGAGCCGCCGGCAATCTCTTGTGGGTTCGAAGCGGCTTGCAGTTTCTTGTGAAGTTCGAGGGCGCGATTTTCGTCGATCAAGGTCATGGCGCTTTTCTGAATGTCGTTCTCGGTCAGAAAGCTATCGGAGACCGGCGCGATAACATCCATAATGGCGTTGCCTATTCCCAGAACATCATATTTTACGGCCATGTTGAACCCTTTCATCTTGTGCGGGGCGGTTAAAACACTATCTGTCTTTTTGCAATGCGAAAATATGAGGGCTTATGACTTATCGTGTAGGGATTCTGGTTTCGGACAATATGATGCCGGGGCACAAAGAGGCACGGGAAGATATTTTCGAGCTTGAAGAGCAGATGGGCAAGATCGTTCCGGCCTTCGCCCGTCATGATATGTCCGCCGAAATTTTACGCTGGCGCGACGCCGGAGAGATGGCCGATCATTTTGATGCGGTCCTGCCGCTATTTGTCTGGGATTATTTTGAAGGCAATCAACACGCCTTTCTGGAACAGATGAAACAAGCGGCCGGGAAAACACATATCTTTAATCCTTATGAGATGCTGAAATGGAATTCCGAGAAATCTTATCTCGAAGAGCTCGCGACCAAAGGCGCGCCGGTCATCCGCACGCTTTATATGGATAAGGTCACGGAAGCCGGGATCAATCAGGCCTTTGAAACATTGCAGACCGATAGGCTGGTGATCAAACCCATCGTCGGCGGCGGGGCCTGGCGTCAGGTGCTTTACGCCCAGGGCGATCCTTTCCCGGATCACAGCGAGCTTCCGCCCGAAGGCACAATGGTGCAGGCGTTTTTGCGTTCAGTTCAAGACGAAGGCGAATATTCCTTTCTCTATTTTGGCGGCGAGTTTTCTCATGCCGTCCTTAAAAAAGCCAAGTCCGGAGATTACCGCATCCAATCGCTCTATGGCGGCACCGAACAAACTTACACCCCGACGGATGAAGAAAAGGCAGCGGCAAAGCTGATCCTTAAGCAGCTTGACACAATACCGCTCTACGCCCGGGTCGACTTGCTGCGCGGTGATGACGGGGCGTTAAAGCTGATCGAGCTCGAGCTGCTCGAACCCTATCTATATCTGCCCCACGCCGAAGGCGAAGGCGGCGATAATCAGGGCGCGCTTAAATTGGCGGAAACGCTTAAGAAGCGGTTGACGCCCTAATCCACCGCCGGGGTTTTATCCTTGAACCGGCATATCTCGCTCACCGCGCAGTTGTAGCATCTGGGCTTTCGGGCGATGCAGACATAGCGGCCGTGCAGGATCAGCCAGTGATGGGCGTGGAGGGCGTAATTTTCGGGCGTCACTTTTAACAGATTAAGCTCGACCTCGAGCGGGTTTTTGCCGGGCGCCATGCCGGTGCGGTTGGAGACCCGGAATATATGGGTGTCGACCGCCATAGTCGGCTGACCAAAGGCTTCGTTGAGAACCACATTGGCGGTCTTTCGGCCAACGCCCGGAAGACGCTCGAGCTCTTCGCGGGTCTGCGGAACCTCGCTGCCGAAATCATCGATCAGCATTTGCGATAATTTAAACACATTGGCGGCCTTGGTGCGAAACAGGCCAATGGTTTTGATATAGTCGCGGATTTTGTCTTCGCCGAGCGCGACCATTTTCTCCGGCGTATCGGCGGCCTTAAACAATGCTTTGGTGGCTTTGTTGACGCCGACATCTGTGGCTTGTGCCGACAGGGCAACCGCCACGACCAAAGTAAACGGGTTGGAATAGTTCAGCTCGGTGCGCGGCGCCGGATCAAGCTTGGCCAGTTCGGCATAAATATCCGAAATTTTCGCGCTGGTCAGTTTGGGCCGGGGAAGTTTCTTTTTAGTCGCCATTAGCTGCGGGATTTAATCCGCGCCTTCAGTTCGCAGAGCATATTATCGGCAAAATTACGGGCAGGCTGAGTGGTTAAGTTGCCTTTGGCGTCAAAGGCTTTTTCTGCGTTGCCGCACCCGACCTGAAACGGCACCAGATCTGCGCCGAGCCGCATCAGAATAAACTGGATTTGCCGCATCACCATGATCCCGCTCATCGGCCCGGGCGTGCATGAGGCGATGCCGTAAGGCTTGCTTTTGATATGACCGGTCTCAACCGTGCTGGTCCAGTCAATCGCGTTTTTCAGCAGCGGCGGCAGGCCGCCATTATATTCCGGCGAGACAATCACGATGCCGTCAAAGCCCTTCATTTTGCGGATGAGTTTTTTGACATTGGCGGGCGTTTCAAAATCGCCGTGATAAAGCGGCAGTTCATATTTCGCCAGATCAATCTCGCCAGTGCGAAGGCCCATTGCCTTAGCTTTTTTCTGCAGCGCCTTTGAGAGCTTTTGATTGACGGATCCGGTTCTTAGCGAGCCGCACAGAAATCCAATTCGGAAGGGTTTATCGGTCATGGTGGTCCTGAGATTTATCGTAGGGTGATAGGGTTATAAAAAGGCTGAAACTCAATGCAAGGACTGGATTACCGGCTTTTCAAAAATATATACCACGCGCCGCCGCCGCCGTGGCGTTGATGGGCCGGTGAATATTCCGCAATTATGGGCCGGATATCGTCATGCTCAAGCCAGAGCGGAAGGCTCCGCCGCAGCGCGCCCTGCCCGCGCATGCCCTTGCCGGTTATGACAAGAATAGTTTTGTGATTATGGTTATAGGCGCGAATGATAGACCGGCGCAGACTGTCAAAGGCCTGCGACAGGGTCTGATCATGAAGGTCTATGGTTTTGTCCACCGCAACCATGCCGCGCCGGGTTTTCTTATCCTGCCGTCGTTGCAGAGCCCCGGATTTACGCGGCGTATCCGGCCGGGCCACCGGAACGTGCATGAAGTGCGAAATATCGGCGCTGTCAGGACGCGAGCTGCCTTTCTTGAGCGGCGAAACCGTTCGCGACACGCGTTTCCAAACCGCCTCGTCATCCGGTGTTTTTTTGCCGCGCTTGGTCATGAGGGCTGCTTAGCACGGCCTTGCTGGGCGAGCCAAATCGCCAGCAGGATCAATAGGCCGCCGCCTATCTGGAAGTTTGAAAGATGTTCCCCGAAAAACCCCCAGGCCGCGATCGTGGCAACGACCGGCTGAAGCAAGATCATAACGCCGGCGATTGAGGCCGGTGTCTTTCCAAGACCCGTCACAATCAGGCCTTGGCCTAAAATTTGAACCACGATTGCGAGCATAAAGGGCCAGAAATATCCGGCGCTGCTTTTCGGGAAAAAGGCTTCTCCGGATATTTTGACAAATATAATCGACATGAACAGCTCAACCAGGGTCAGCCAGAACATGGCCTCAACCGCGCTGATGGTGCGCCGGGCTATTTTGGAGCATAAAATATAGGCCGACAAAAAACACGCCGCGATCAGCGCCAATATATCCCCTTTGACATCCGGCTGTATCGCCGCCTCAACCCCGCCCTGGGACAAAGCCGCGGCTCCGGTCAAGGCCATCGCGATCGCCATAACCCAAAATATTGTCAGCCGTTCTTTCAAGAAAATCCACGCCAGCAGGCCGACGCCGATATTGCCCAGATTCACAATAAAGGTTGCGTTTGCGACCGTGGTTAATGAGAGCGACCAGTGCCAGAGCGCAATGTCGGAGGCGAAAAATATGCCGCCCAATATAATGAATTTATTGGGCCGCACCGGCAGTCTTTTCATCGTCGCGATAACGATTAAAAACAATATCGGAACGGCAAAAAAGAACCGCCACATGGCGATCGCCTGCGGACCCAGATCGGCTTCGGCAAAGCGCATCATGATCGGCGCAAAACCGATACAAAATCCGCCCGCCAAAACAGTAAGCGGGCCGGTCCAGTGATATGTCTGCGCTTGTGCCATCCCGGACGCCCTAAAGGCTTATGAGATTGATGCCAACTGCAAAGCCAGATGAAGCGGTAGTAAAATGGTCCAGCGCGCCGGATGTTTCATCGTTCCGGCCTTGTCTCCGGCCGCGTCGCCTGAGCCAAAATATAGATCGGCTCTATGCTCTCCGCGAATAGCTTTGCCGGTATCCTGGGCAATCACTAATAATTGCTGCGCGGTTCCTTTATAATCGCCCTTTCCGGACGGGATCTGGGTCTCGAGCCAAACCGGGAGCCCGTAAGGGTAAAAACTGGGATCCACCGCAATGGACGCCATATCGGTCAAGGGCACGCGCTGCGCGCCTTTCGGGCCCTCTCCGGCCTGCAAGGTCTCTTCGCTGAAAAATATATAGCGCTTATTTTCATTCATTAATGCGCGCGCTTTATCCGGCCCCGCTTGGTCCATCCAGTTTTCAATATCCTGCTTGGACGATTGATCTTTGTGGATCTCGCCGCGTTCAACCAAGAGGCGGCCTATGGACGTGTAAGCATATCCATTATTCTTGGCATAGGCGGCGCGGACTTTTTCGCCGCTCCCGAGGTTCAGAACACCCGAGCCCTGAATTTGCATGAAAAACACTTCCATGGGTTTGCCGTAAGCAATCGGCGTTGCGACGCTGTCGGAAATTTTACTGCGCGGCCAGCTTAGGACCGCTTCATCATCAGGGGGGCTTAGGATCGGTTCGGAATAGACCGCGTCTTTGACCCGCCGGGCTTGAATTTCCGGTTGATAATAGCCTGTGACCATTCCTGTGAAATCACTACTTTGATTGACAGGCAGAAACGCGTTTTCAAAAAAGTCGCGGGCAATGAAATTGTCATGGACCGGTGTTGCCTGGGCTTGGTCACAAATCGCCGCCCAGTCCTGATATTGTCCGTAATAGCCATTGGTCGATAGGAGAAAATCCTCCGGTGATTTATTGGCAAAGCTGACGCAGCTGCGCTGAAGGGCGGTCAGCGCGGCGCGGTGGTCGAAATTATGCCAGCCTGTGAGATCATTATAATAGGTGCTTATATTGATCGTCCCGGTCTGGCCGCCCGATATGGGGCCGCCAGAAACGGGACCGCTATTATCAACGGGATTATTGTCAATGACTGTGCCGCCCGTTTCGCCCGTTCCTGTTTCGCCCGTTCCTGTTTCGCTGCCCGTCCCCTCGGCCGGAACGCCGACTTCTGGGCCGGTGATAATCTCCGGACCGGTTTCGGGCTGTGTGGAAGTTGTCTCGCACGCCGCAAGCAGCAACATTGCGGATAGGGACCCAATCGTCGTTTTAAATTTCATCGCGCTAATGGAGCGTATCGGGTGTCGGATCGACTTCTTGTTCATCACCTTCAGATGCAGCGACGTCTGCGAGCAGCCAGTTCGGATTGGATGATTTTAAATCTCTTTCAAATGACCAAATTTCGGTCGAGCGGGACAGTAGATTGGGGTCACCCTGGAGAACTTTGCCGTCGGCATCGGTCAGCGCCGAGGCGAGCTCGGCTTCAAACTCCACAGAAATACGGGCAATATTATTTTTAACCGAGACGCCGGTAATATTGGTCCCCATGATCCGCGCCAAATCGGTTATTTGGGTCAGATTATCAGCTTCGCGGTTGGTGATCGCCTCTTCATAGAGGGCGTAAACCTTCTTGGTCAAAAGCTCTTTTAAAAGAGAGCGGTCAGCCTCCGCAAAAGCGTCGAGAATAACCGCGTACGCGCCCTGCGCTTGATCCTGAAACTGGGTCAAGGAGAAGCCGGGATCAAATTTACGGATATTGCCGACGTTGGGAAAATCACCATATTCTTCAAGCGGATCTATAATTGCCGGATTGCCGACATCGGTTTTGGCCATAAACTGTGTCGGGTCGACAGCACTTTCAGGCCCCCGGCCAACTGACTTTCCCAAGACAGAATAGAGCATGGCGCAAATAATGGTCGCGATTGCGGCATAGAGGATTATTTCAGACATTCAGATCAACCTATCGGATTAAACACTAATATAGAGTATGAAAGTGGAATTGACCAGTTGCCCGGACAGACAGGCTATGTTAGCTGACCGCCCGCACAGTGCAACAGAATAAT